>CAXTVS010000076.1:0-13679 GCA_964247735.1 uncultured Acetobacteraceae bacterium | reverse complement strand
GTCAGGGCCAGCCAACAATCCGCGAACGACGCCACGACGTTTTCACACGGCCTCGGTCGCAATAGCGGCTGACCAACACATGGGCGATCAGAGCTGGGGTGGTCAGACCACCGGCCAGCACCCGCTCGGGGGCTGGCGCCTGATGCAGGGTGGAACATGCACGGCAGGCCCGCTTGGGCCGGGTGATGCGGATCACGCGGATCTGCGCCGGGATCCAGTCCAGCATCTCGCTGCTGGTGGCACCGGCGTCATGCAGGACGCCGCCGCAGTTGGGGCAGCTATCGTGCGGTACCGAAATGACGGTTCTCAATACGCGGTAGGTGGGGCGGCAGCGGTGTCCGGTGCGGGGGCCTGGGAAGCGGCGCCGGGAAGGGATCAGCCGGAGCTGGCGGCATGGAAGCTGCGCGCCGCGCCTTTGCCCGCGCCAAGTCGGCCTCCAGCTCCTCAAGGCCGAAGGACACCTGGTCGGGATCGAGCCGCTCGGCGCTGCGTCCGAACTGCGCGCGCTGGAACTGCTTGATGATCAGGCGCAGCCGGTCGATCTCGACCTGTCCCTCGTCCAGGGCCGCTGCCATGTCGCGCACCAGCTGCTGCAGCAGGGCGGCGTCTGTCGGCAGGCTGTCGAGCGCGATCCGCATGAGCGGAGGCTACCGATCCAGCGGCATCCTGTACATCGAAAACAGCCTCAGCCCGCAATCATCAGCCGCCGCGTCTGCACGGGTGCCCGCCACTCCAGCCCCTCCAGCAGCATCGACAACTGTGCCGGCGTCAGTGTCACCGAGACGGTGCCGTCCGCCTGCGGCTGCGTCGTCGGCCAGGTGAACGCGCCCTGGTCCAGCCGCTTGGCGAACAGGCACATCCCGGAGCCGTCGTGGAACAGGATCTTGAGCATTCCGGCGCGCTTGCCGCGGAACACGAACAGGTAGCCGCTGAACGGATCGGCGCGCAGCACCTCCTGCCCCAGCAGGGCCAGCCCGTCGAAGCCTTTCCGCATGTCGGTGGCGCCTAGCGCTAGGTGGATGCGCACGCCCGCCGGCACCGTGATCATGCCGGTGCCTCCAGCGCCTGCACCAGCCGGCGCAGGAACGTCAGGTCGACCGCCGGCCCGACGCGCAGGCGACAGCCATCGGCCAGCTCGATCTCCACCATCTCTGGCGCAAGAGGGCTGCCGACCTGTCGGACAGGCTCCATTGCCGGCGCAGCCACATGCACGCTGGCGAAGGCGGGGCCTGATGCCTCCGGTGTGCTGGCCAGCACCGGGTTGGCGAACTCACGCAGCCAGCGATAGGCGGCGCTCGGCGTGATGCCCTGCTCCCAGGCAAAGCGCGACAAGGGCATCCCGGAGTTGAGCCCCTCCCACACCAGTTGGCGTTTCTGGTCCAGCGTCCAGCGACGACGGATGACCGGCATGCCGGCCACGGCCTCCGGAGGGCTGCCCTCCGTGCGGGTATAAGAGAATTCCTCTAGGCCCGCCTCCGCAGGCGCCCCGACCGGCACCTCGCTCGTCCTCCGGCGCATCGGACCGTGCAGGCGCGTCCGCCACTTGCGCAGGTCCCGCGGCGACAGTCCGTGCTCGCGGCAGTAGTCCCGCTGCAGACCCGCCTGCTGCTGGCAGGCATCCACATGCGCTCGCCAGAACGCCTCACGCTCCCACTCGACCGACACCGCGCTCCACTACAGGAGCCAGGGTGAAAGCAGGAACGTTCTGCCTAGTCAGCGTGCGGAGACCGGACGCCTACGTTCTTCCTGCCGGTGATCGGCGTAATCGTTTCAAAATCGGTCTGCCGCCCAGGGAGGACGACATGATGCTGATCCCATGCTGCCTGATCGTCAGCAGCGTAGCCTCCCTGCTGATCTATCGGTTCGTCGAGGTGCCGATCACGAGCGGATCGGGACGTCTTCTCGTGACCCGGCGACCGATCGCCGAGTCCCGACCGCATCGTTCCGGGACATCCTCGCTTGCCCCATGACTGACGTCGCGTCGTGATCATCCGACATGCCGTAGCCATTCCGTTGCGCATCCATTTCGTTTCCAGCTCGTCATCCTGTCTGGCTTCAGCCGTTTTCCGCGCCGGATTGTCCGACCCCTGGAGCATGATCGCTTGATCATGCTCTGCCTTGTCCTGGGAAAGAGCAGCCTTGTAGGGCAGGTGGAACCGCGACGCGGTTCGACCTGCCCCGATGCTGCTCTGGAGAACTTCCCTTACCGTTCCCGGGCCGATCCGATCCGACCGCTCCGCTGCGACGTCGCCGGAACCCGTCCTACTGCAGCGGCTCGACCGGCAGCGCCCAGAGCAGGCCGCCATCGACGGCGAGCGCGCTGCGTCCGCGCGGCAGCATCAGCGCCGATCCCGCGCCGACCTCGCGCTCGAAGATCTCGCCATAGTTGCCGACCGCCGCGATCGCCGCGGCAAACGCCGAGTCCGGCACCCCCAGCGCCTTGCCAATCCACGGCACGGTGCCGACCAGGCGCCGCACCACCGGGTCCGTGCTCCGGCGCATCTGCGCAAGGTTGGCGCGGGTCACCCCGTTCGCCTCCGCCTGCACCGAGGCCCACACCGTCCAGTCCACCAGCGCCACCCACTGCCTGTCGCCTGCGCGGAAGGCCGGCGCGAACGGGTCGATCGACACCGTGTCCGGCAGCACGGTGAACTCGGACCGGCGCCTGTTGAAGCTGGCGCGGACGTTGGCCAGCCAGGAAACGTCGCCGGTGATGGCGTCGCAATGCCCGTCGAGCAGCGCGACCTCCATCTCGCCGCGCTCGGAGAACGGGAACCGGTGCTCCGGCGTCCTCAGCCGCGGCTCCACGAGGTCGTACAGCACCCGTTCGTGCGGCGCCGCGTTGATGAAGCACACGTTCTTCCCGCCCAGGTCGGCCAGCGTGCGGATGCCGCCGCGGTTGGACGCGAGCACGCCCTGGCCGTCGAAGAAGATCGGCGGCCCGAACGCGACCCCGTACACGTTGCCTACCAGCGGGTCGGGCGTCGCGCCGAACAGCACGTCCACCTTGCGGTCGCGCAGCGCCGCCAAGCCGGTGGGCTCGTCCGGCAGGGTCAGGAACCGGGCCCGGCCAGGCCCTCCGAAGATCTCGGCCGCCAGCGCGCTGCAGTAGTCGGCACCGAGCCCGGACAGGTTGCCGTGGGTGTCGGCCTCGGAATAGTCGTCCTCGTCGCCCACCACGCCGCAGGCGAGGACGCCGGCGTGGCGGACCGCGTCCAGGGTTCCGTCCGCACGCGCGGGACCGACCGCGCGGCCAAGCAGCAGCACCGCCAGCACGACCGGCAGCGCCTTGAACAGGCTTCTCAAGATGTCAGCTCCGCATGAACAGGAACAAGGGGAGCCGGGCGAACCCGACTCCCCTCCAGTGTGATCCGCCGGGACGCGGCGGATCAGGGCGTCCAGGTGCCCGAGGTCGGGATGCCAGGGGTGGTGGACGGGCGCGGGTTGAAGTCGGCCGGCGCCGGGTCGATCAGCTTGTCGCCAACGTAGTCGGTCGGCACGATGTTCAGGGTATAGCAGCCGCCGGCGGCGTATTGCGGCAGGCTGGGCCTGGTGCCAGGCAGGATCTCGGCATAGGAGGCCGGGAGCGGCGCCGTGTCGCCGGTCAGACGCGAATTGTCGAACGCGGCCAGCATGTCGCCGATGTTCGGCACGTTGTCGTCGGCCGGACCCACGTAGTTCTCACCGAACTCCGACTTGCCGAGGGCCACGCCCTTCTTCTCGTCGGGCAGGTCGGCAAGCGGGGTCAGGTTGAACACGGTGTCGATGAATTTGATGATCGAGCTGTGCTCGGCGTTCTGGTGCACGATCGCATGCGCCTTGGCATAGGGCGAGATCACGATCGCCGGAATGCGCGAGGACGGCTCGAGCGGGTTGCCTTCCGGATCGCTCACCCGGGTCGTCACCGCGGCGTGGTCGTAAAGCCCGTCGGTCTCGTCATAGACGATGATGATGGCGCTGTTCGGCCAGTACGGGCTGGCGGCGATCGCGTTGACCTCGTCGGCGAGCAGCTGCTCGCTGATCTGCAGGTCCGAATAGCCGGGATGGTCGTCGCTGCCCGGGAAGGCGGAGCGCACCGCCGGGTTCGGGTCGACCGGCAGCAGGCCATCGTTGTTGTCGTAGCCGCCGCGCACATAGGCGACGCCGCCGGCGGCCGGCAGCAGCTTGTCGTTCACCGCGGTGAAGAAGTCCTGCAGGCCGTACAGGTGGTTCTGCGCCACCTGCGGGTTGTCGCCGATGTAGCCGAAGAACTGCGGCGCGTCGTGGTGGATGATGTAGGAGCTGTGCAGCGGCGTGGCGGCGGAGTCGGTCGGCTCGGCGTCGTAGCCCTCCTCGAACCAGCCCCAGTTGGTCGGCTGCCGGCCGCTGCCGGCGATGGTCTTCAGGTCGTGCTGCACGTCGGCCAGGTCCAGCGCCGGGTTCTGGTCGGTGCTGACCGTGGTCGCGATGTCCTTGCCCATGAACGACAGCGGCAGGGTGGCGTAGGTCTGGTTCAGGGTCGGCTTGGCCGGGTTCTCGTCGATCGGGTTCGACGGCGGCTTGATCGGCGAGGTGTCGAGGGTGGAGCCCGGGAACGGCTGGTAGTCGCCCACCAGCGGCACGCCGCCGGTCGCCGCCACGGTCGGGCTGGCGGTGTTGCTGCTGGCCTCGCCCGGATGCAGCGCCCACTGGGTCAGGCCAGACTGCCCGGCGATCATCGCCAGCGCGTTCGGCGTGGACGGCCCGGTCACCGTCATGTGGAAGTTGTCGAACAGGGTGAAGCGGTCGGCGAACTGCCACAGGTAGGGCGCGGTGTCGCAGTCGACGTGGCCCAGCGCCAGCTCGCCCATCTGCTTCTGGATCAGCGACGGGTTGGAGCTGGGTGCCAGGCCCGTGGTCTTGGACACGATCTGCCCCTGCGCGTTGGTGGTCAGCCCTTCCTCGTCGAGCGCGAAGCGGTCGTTCTGCGACACCCCGTTCACGAAATGCTGGCTGTTGTCGACGCCGGCATGGGAATGGTCGACCGACGCGGTATCGGCCGGATAGATCGGGACCGAAGCGCCGGCGGCGGTCTTCACCGTCTGCGGGATCAGGAACGGCGACACCGTGCCGACCGAGCCGTCGGTGTTGACGATCGCCTGGGTGAAGCCCGGGGTGCTGGCGGCCGGCTGGCTGTACAGCCCGTGCGCGCCGGGGAAGGTGCCGAAGTAGAAGTCGAACGACCGGTTCTCCTGGAACAGGACGAACACGTACTTCACCTTCTGGCGCAGCAGCGCGATCTTGGCCGCAGTCGACAGGGCCGGCTGCTTGGCCAGGTCGGTGGCGACGCCCTGCACCAGCGCACTGCTTCTCGGCGCGATCGTCACGTCGCCGGGCGCTTCCTGTGCGAACACGATCGTCGGCTGGAACAGCGCAACGGTCATGGTGACGGCGCAGGTCGATCTGCACCAGCTTCTGAAGGTCATGTCGTGTTCACCACCGGAGGTTGCGTGACTGATCTGGCAGGCCCGCATGCCTGCCGGCCCCGCGCAGGTTCTGAAACGGTTCGGCCCTCCTGGCTAACGACAGTTCGATGAAATTAGGATCCGGCGCGTTCCTGGGCACTGTCGCACCGGATGGGAGACAGGCAACGGAAGCCAGTTTCTGAACGCCGTTCACGCACAACCTGTCGCAGCGATGGAACCGGCCGGTGCTGCCGAACCCCATCGGCTCGGCAACCCGTCCTGCCGCGCGCTGTTCTCCTGCGGACACCACGAGTGGGGAACGGGCCATGGCGGACATCCAGGAGCCGAACAGCTTCGGCGAAGGCAAGCACGGGCAGGCGCGGCGTCTCGCCGACGCGGCGCTGACGGCGCAGCGCGAAGGCCGGCACGAGGAGGCGGAACGGCTGCTCGACGAGGCGCAGCGCACCGACCCGCAGGCGCTGGAGGAGGCGCTGGCAGAAAACCGGGTCGGGGCGAAGCTGGACGCCGCCGAGATCGGCACCGACGCCGAGGTGGCGGCGATCAGCCGCACGATCGAGCCCGGCTCCTCCGCACCGTCGCGGGCCGGCATCACCGGGTCCGGCAGCGGCGCGGATGGCTGAGCCGCAGCAGCGGCGTAACGTTGCTGCACGGCACGGCGACGAAATGTCACACTCACGACGCTGTTATGCCCGCCCGGCTCCCGGCCGGGTCTAGACAGGAAGCCTACAGGACGTCCTTTGTCCTCCAGATATCAGAGGAATATGACGCCCCGATGTGCGATGTGCTGATCCTGGACGACGAGGAGGTCGTCCGCTCGGTCCTGGTGGACCTGCTGGAGGATCAGGGTCTCCACGTCCGCGCCGTAGGATCACCTGGCGAGGCGCTCGACATCGCGCTGACGCCCGACGGCTGCACCCTGCTGCTGACCGACATCGACCTCGGCGTGCGCGAGATCGACGGGTTCGGCGTCGCGGAGCGGGCCAGGCAGGTCCGGCCCGACCTGCCTGTGCTGTTCATTTCCGGGCGGCCGTGGAAGCTCGCCGAGTACCAGGCGACCGAGAACGACCGCCTGCTGGCCAAGCCGTTCCGGATGTCGGCGCTGCTCTGCGCGGTGCAGCAGCTGCTGGCGCGGGTGGACGCCGTCTGACGCTCAGGCGATGCCGCGCATCAGGGTGTCCAGCCGGTCGGCATCCTCCGGCTTCTTGTCCAGGCGCAGCCGCCCGACGCGCGGGAACCGCAGCGCCACACCGGACTTGTGCCGTGCCGAGCGCTGCGCCGCGTCGAACGCGATCTCCAGCACGATCCCCTTCGCCGTGCTGTGCTCGACCTCGCGTACCGGGCCGAAGCGCTGGGTGGTGTTGTTGCGGATCCAGCGATCGAGCATCACCAGCTCGGCGTCGGTGAAGCCGGAATACGCCTTGCCGACCGGCACCAGCTCCTCGTCGCCGTTGGCGAGCTCGCGCCACAGCCCGAAGGTGTAGTCCGAGTAGTACGACGAGCGCTTGCCGTGGCCACGTTGGGCATACATCAGCACCGCGTCGATGGTCAGCGGGTCGCGCTTCCACTTCCACCACATGCCCTTCGGCCGCCCGGGCAGGTACGGGCTGTCGCGCCGCTTGAGCATCAACCCCTCGATGGAGGCGGCACGGGCGCCGTCGCGCAGCTCGGACAGCGCCTCGAGGCCTGGCGCCTCCACCAGCTCGGACAGGTCCATCCGCCCCGGCCGGACCCGGGCAACGAACGCCTCCAGCCGGCCACGACGCTCGGTGAACGGCAGCGGGCGCAGGTCCACGCCGTTCTCGAACAGGATGTCGTAGAGACGCACCAGCACCGGGAACTGGCCCAGCATCTTGGCAGTCGGCGACTTGCGGTTCAGGCGCTGCTGCAGGTCGGCGAACGGGGCCACCACGCCGTCCCGCACCACCAGCAGCTCGCCATCCAGCACCGCGTCGAAGCTCATGTGCTCGACGATCTCCGGAAAGGCGGCCGAGATGTCGTCGGCGCCGCGGGAGTACAGCCGACGCCCGGCCGGAGTGGACACCAGCTGCACCCGGATGCCGTCCCACTTCCATTCCGCGGCGAAGGCGGCGTAGTCGAGCGCCGCCAGGTCAGGCGCTTCCAGCGGATGCGCCAGCATCGGCGGCCGGAACACCGGCGCGTCGGCCGGATCGGGACGCTCCCCCCTGCCCTCGACCCAGGCGAACAGCGGGTCGTAGGGCGGGGACAGCCCGTGCCACACCTCCTCGATGTCGTCGGCGGCGATGGTGCCGCCGCTGAGCTCGGCAAGCGCCACCTTCGCCAGCCGCACCGAGGCGCCGACCCGCAGCGCGCCGGTGATGAGCTTCAGGATCGCCAGCCGGACCGGGGCGGGCGAGGCGTCCAGCCAGCCGGCCACCAGGCGCGGCAGCTCCGCCTTGGGCGTGACAGCGAGCGCCTGCACCACCTCGGCCAGCAGCGGCGGCGCGGCGTTCGACCGCCGCTCCGGCCACATCAGCGCCACCGTCTCGGCCAGGTCGCCGACATAGTCGTACGACCAGGCGAACAGCACCGGGTCGGTGCGTTCCTCCGCCAGGGCTCGGATCAGGCCGGGCTTGGCGGCGTCGAAGGCGAGCTCGCCGGTCAGCGCGGCCAGGCCGATGCCGCGATCGGGGTCCGGCTCGGTCTCGAAGAAGCGGCGCAGCAGCGCCACCTTGGCCAGCCGGCCCGGGGTGAGGGTCAGCCGCTCCAGCAGCTCGGCGAAGGCGATCACGCGGGTGCATCCGACACGGCAGGAGGCGGTGCGTCCTCGCCCTCCTCCTCGTCGCCGTAGCCGACCAGGCGCAGCGGACGGCCGCGGCGCCCTTGTGCCTCCGCGGCGTGGATCAGCGCCTCCTCCCGCCCGTGCGTCACCCACACCTCCGGCGCGTCGACGTCGGCCAGGGTGCGGCACAGCTCGTCCCAGTCGCAATGGTCGGAGATCACCAGCGGCAGCTCGATCCCCTTGGCCTTGGCGCGCTGGCGCACCCGCATCCAGCCGGACGCCAGGCACACCACCGGGTCAGCCAGGCGGCGCGCCCAGCGGTCGGCGATCGCCGAGGGCGGCGCCAGCACGATCGCGCCGGCGAGCTCCGCCTTGACGGCAACGGTGGCCGGACGCAGATCGCCGAGCGGGATGCCGAGCGACTCGTAGGCGCGGCACACCGGCAGCAGCGCGCCGTGCAGGTAGAGTGGGCCGTCCCAGCCGGCGTCGCGGATCAGCCGGATCAGCCGCTGGCACTTGCCGAACGCATAGCAGCCGACGACGTGGGTGCGCTCGGGAAACAGGGACACGCTGGCCAGCAGCTTCGCCACCTCCTCCGCCGGCGGCGGGTGCCGAAACACCGGCAACCCGAACGTGGCCTCGGTCACGAACACGTCGCAGGCGATCGGCTCGAACGGCAGGCAGGTCGGGTCGGGCACGCGCTTGTAGTCACCGGACACCACGGCACGGCTGCCCTCGTGCTCCATCGCCACCTGGGTGCTGCCCAGCACGTGGCCGGCCGGCTGCAGCCAGACCCGCACGCTTCCCAGCGTCAGCACCTCGCCCAGGGGGAGCGCCTGCTGCGTCCGCCCGGCGCGGCCGGCGCCCATGCGCACCTCCATGATCGCCAGCGTTTCCGCACTGGCCAGCACCGCGCCGTGGCCGGGCCTGGCGTGGTCGGCGTGGGCGTGGGTGATCACCGCACGCTCCACCGGGTTGACCGGATCGATGAAGAAGCCGCCCGGCTCGCACCAGAGCCCGTCGGGGCGGACCTTCAACCAGGTGTCGGGATGCGGCATCGCGGGAGCCAAACCGTCCGGATGCGTCCGCGGTTGCGTGTGACCGCGAAACCCCGCGCGCGGACGGCTCTTATTGCGTCAGCGAACGGACGGCCGGAACCGCTCCGCAACACCAACGACGCAGGGGATCGTATCATGAGCGGAATCATGGGCTCGCTGGAGGGCCTGATGCAGGGTGGCGGCAGCGCCGGCGGCGCCGGCAACCTCCTGTCCGAAGCGTTCCAGTCGGCCGGCGGCGTGTCCGGCATCGTGTCGAAGTTCCAGCAGGCCGGGATGGGCGACAAGGCGCAGTCCTGGGTCGGCTCGGGCGGCAATATGTCGCTGGCCGCCGAGGAGGTGACCAAGGTGTTCCCGCCGCAGCAGATCGAGTCCTGGGCGGCGCAGCATGGCATCCCGGCCGGCGCCGCTGCGGGGCTGCTGGCGCACCTGCTGCCGCACGCGGTCGACAGCCAGACCCCGAACGGGCAGCTGGGCGGCCAGGACGGCATGCAGTCCGGAGGCGACGACCCGTTTGCCGATGGCAGGGCGGCGGACGCGCCGGACACCGACTCCTACAACGACACCCAGGCCCAGGGAGCCGGCCAGGGCGGTAGCAGTGGCGGCGGTTCAGGCCAGGGATTCGATTTCGGTGGCCTGGTGCAGCGCCTGATGAGCGGCAGCCGGTAACGCAGGGTTAAGCAGGACCGGCTATCATCGGCATCTGGATCGATACACGAGGAGAACGGGTTGATGCGGCATCTGGAACGGGCGTGCTTCGGCGCGCTGCTGGTCGGAACCCTGGTTGCCGGGGCGGCGCCGGCGCGGGCCGAGTCGATGAAGGAGTGCAGCGTCAAGTTCCAGGCGGCGAAGCAGGCAGGCACGCTGAACGGCGCCGACTGGAAGACCTTCCGGGCGACACAGTGCAGCGGTAAGGCTGCCCCCGCCGCTCCGGCTTCCACGTTGCCCGTCGCCGCCGCCGAGCCGGCCGCGCCGGCAGACACGGCGGCCGCTGCGCCCGCGCCTGCGAGCCGGCGCTCCGCCTCGTCGGGCGACGCCCCGGTCGCCACCGGCACCGCCACCTTTCCAGGCAAGATCGACCCGAAATACGCCAGCCTGACCCCCGGCCGGGCGCGCATGAAGACCTGCGACGACCAGTACAAGCTCAACAAGGCGAACGGCGGCAACGGCGGCATGAAGTGGCTGCAGAAGGGCGGCGGCTACTACAGCGCCTGCGTCAAGCACCTCAAGGCCGTCTGACCTATCCGGCAGCCACGCGCTGGCGCCGCCGGCGGGTGAGCAGGCGCCAGGACAGGGCCAGCCCTGCCTTCTGCTGCGCCAGCCACGAGCCGGACGCCAGCGCTTCCGGCGCGCGGTTGTCGCCGGTCTCCACCACGTCGTGGCGGAAGTCGGCGGTGCCGAGCATCATGTCCCACCACGGGAACACGCCGCCGTAGTTGCAGGAGTTGCGTCCGGCGGCGTCGAGCCCGTGATGCGCGCGGTGGAACTGCGGCGACACCAGCAGCCGCTCGCCGAGCCACCCGAACGAGATCCGGGTGTTAGCGTGGCTGAAGCTTTCCACCAGGCGGAGCACCAGCACCAGCAGCGGGAACTGCATCGGCGGCACGCCGATCAGGAGGCCGGCAGCGATGAACCAGACATAGGTGATGACGTCGTCCAGCACGTGGTTGCGGTCGTCGGACCAGAACGTCATCTGGCGCTGCGCGTGGTGCAGCGCATGCAGCCCGTACCACCAGCCGAAGGTGTGGCTGAAGCGGTGGCGCCAGTAGTCGGCGAAGTCGAGCAGGACGGCATAGATGAAGAACGTCAGCACCGGCATGCCCATCAGCGCCGGCACGAGGGTGTCCAGGGCCGGCGGGATATAGCCGTGGTCGGCGAGCCAGCCGTTCAGCGCGGTCTGGATCCAGTAGAAGCCGAAGAAGGTCACCAGCGGGAACACGCCGATCCGGGCGACCAGCGTATAGAACACGTCCATGCCGACCGTCTCGGGACGCCGCCAGCGCACCAGCGGCATGAACCGCTCCGCCGGCACGCAGATGGCATAGTTGATCGCCACCTGCAGTACGCCGTAGGTGGCGAACAGCGCCCACATGAAGGCGGTGTCCTCCCATTGCATCAGGCCCGCGTGCCAGAGCAGCGGCAGCAGCACCGTTTCGTGGATCCAGCCGGCGATCCAGGCGAACGGGTCGGTCATGAACGATCTCCGGGATCGGCGGGACGGGTCGCCGGCCCTCCCTGGGGCCAACGACGGCCACGGCACGCTAGCACGCGGCGCCTGGCCGTGCAGCCTGCCGTGAGGAACGCACCCGAGTTGCGCCCCGGCTTGCGCAGTCCAGGCGGCTCGGGCCTTATTCGTCCACAGTCCGGAACGGACGCGGAACACGGGGGGAGGCTTGTGGATGGCGGCACGCCGGCTGCTGATCGTCGAGGACGAGTTCCTCATCCGGATGACCCTTTCGGAGGTCCTGGCCGATGACGGCTACGAGGTGGTGGAAGCCGGCGACGCGGACGAGGCGCTGGCGGCCCTTGCGCGCGAGCCCGAGCTCGCGGTGATGCTGACCGACATCCAGCTCCCCGGCTCCATGGACGGACGCGCGCTGGCGGCCAAGGCGCGCGAGGCCCGGCCGGATCTGCCGGTGATCTTCATGAGCGGACGGCCGGATCCCGGTGCCGGCGGTCCGCTCGATGTGCACATCAACAAGCCCTACCTCCCTTCGACGGTCTCGGCCGCGGTGCGCCGCCTGACCGGCGGCTGAGGCCGGCTGCTTGGGCTTGCGCGCGCCGGACCAGGTCGAACGGCAGCTGACGCTCAAGGCGGCATTCGAGGCGCTGCAGGCCGGATGCTTCGAGGCGGCACGGGACCTGGCACGGCCATACGTCCAGGAACCGGACCTGGAAGCACGGCTGCTGTTCGGGCTGGCGCTGGCCGGCAGCCACGATGCCGCAGGGGCGGCCCCCTTCCTGACCGGCATCGCGACGGCGCGACCGCAGGCGCTGCATCCCTGCATGGACCTCGTCTCCCTGCTGCAGCGACAGTTCCGTGCGCGCGACGCCGAGCCGGCCTTTCGCGCCTGCCTGGCGATGACGCCAGGCGATGCCAAGCTGCACCTCGGCTACGCGCAGCTGTTGTCCGAGATGGGCTGGCTCGACGAGGCGATGGCGGCGGTGGAGGAAAGCCTGCGCCTGGCGCCCGACCTGATGGCGGCGCTGAACCAGAAGGCCATCATCCTGGCCGGCATGCGGCGGACGCCGGACGCGCTGGAACTGTTCCGACGCGTCGTCGAGCACGACCCGCGCAACGCACCCGCCTGGGCCAACCTCGGCTGCACCCTCACCGCCGAGAACGCGTTCGAGGACGCGCTGTCGGCCTACCGGCAGAGCATCCAGATCAAGCCCGATGACGCGCAGGTGCGCCTCAACCACTCGATCTGCCTGCTCAAGGCCGGCCGCATGGTGCAGGGCTGGCAGGAGCACGAATGGCGGTTCCGGCTGCCCGGCCATACCCGCCTGCCGCTCGACCGGATCCTGCCGACGCTGGGCCCCCACACCGACCTGGCCGGCCGCAGCGTCCTGCTGACGCACGAGGAGGGCGTCGGCGACACGCTGATGTTCCTGCGCTACGTGCCGCTGCTGGCGCGGCTGGGGGCAAAGGTGTTCGCCTGGGTGCCGCAGAACCTGGCGCGGGTGACGGCACGGGTCGAGGGCATCGCCGGGGTGATCGCCACCGACGAGGTGCGGCTCGATGCCGACTGGCACTGCCCGTTCATCAGCCTGCCGCGCGCCTTTGCCGCCACGTCAACGCCCTGGGGCGCGTCGCCACCCTATCTCGATACCGATCCGGCCGAGGTGGCATCGAAGTCGCAGCTCCTGCCGCGCGCCAGAGGGAGCAGGCCGAAGCTGCGTGTGGGACTGGTTTGGGGTGGAGCGCCGCGGCCGGACCATCTGCCGGCCAACGCCGTGGACCGGCGGCGGAGCATGAGCCTGGCCCAGCTGGCGCCCCTCGCTGCCCTGCGCCACGTCAGCCTGGTGAGCCTGCAATATGGCCCCTATGCGCGGGCGCTGCACGATCCGCCGGCTGGGCTGCAGCTGGCGGACCCGATGGAGTCCGTGGGCGACATGGACGACACCGCCAGCCTGATGCGCTCCCTGGACGTCGTGGTGAGCGTGGACACCTCGATGATCCACCTGGCCGGCGGCCTCGGCGTGCCGGCGATCCTGATGGACCGCTACGACAACTGCTGGCGCTGGTTCCACGGCCGCACCGACAGCCCCTGGTATCCCTCGGTGACGATCGTGCGGCAGAAGCGGCTTGGCGAGTGGACCGACGTGGTGGAACGGGTGGTTGCGATGCTGCAGCGGATGGCGGACGCCAAGCAGGCGGCTTTCGCCTAGCGGCCTGTCGGATTGGTAACGGATTTAGGCTAGAGAGCGAGGCGTTTC
>CAXTVS010000075.1:7441-13777 GCA_964247735.1 uncultured Acetobacteraceae bacterium | reverse complement strand
CGACGATCTTCGGGTCGAGCGAGCGCGAGGTGGAATCCAGAGGGTCCACCGCCGGATAGATGCCGAGCTCGGCGATCGAGCGGTTCAGCACCGTGGTGGCGTCGAGATGGGCGAACGAGGTCGCCGGCGCCGGGTCGGTCAGGTCGTCGGCCGGCACGTAGATCGCCTGCACCGAGGTGATCGAGCCCTTCTTGGTCGAGGTGATGCGCTCCTGCAGCTGTCCCATGTCGGTGGCCAGCGTCGGCTGGTAGCCCACCGCCGACGGGATGCGGCCGAGCAGCGCCGACACCTCGGAGCCGGCCTGGGTGAAGCGGAAGATGTTGTCGACGAAGAACAGCACGTCCTGCCCTTCCTCGTCGCGGAAGTATTCGGCCAGGCTCAGCCCGCTCAGCGCCACCCGGGCCCTTGCCCCCGGCGGCTCGTTCATCTGCCCGTACACCAGCGCCACCTTGGAGCCCTCGGTGGTGTTCTCGCCGAGCTTGATCACGCCGGCGTCGATCATCTCGTGGTAGAGGTCGTTGCCCTCTCGCGTGCGCTCGCCGACGCCGGCGAACACCGACACGCCGCCATGCGCCTTGGCGATGTTGTTGATCAGCTCCTGGATCAGCACCGTCTTGCCGACGCCGGCACCACCGAACAGGCCGACCTTGCCGCCCTTCAGGTACGGGCACAGCAGGTCCACCACCTTGATGCCCGTCACCAGGATCTCCGACGAGGCGGCCTGCTCCTCGAAGGAGGGCGCGTCGCGGTGGATGCCGTAGTACTTGGCGGCGACCACCGGGCCGCGCTCGTCGATCGGCTCGCCGATCACGTTCAGGATCCGCCCCAGCGTGCCGGGCCCCACCGGGACCTGGATCGCCGCCCCGGTGTCGCGCACCTCGGTGCCGCGCACCAGCCCGTCGGTGGAGTCCATGGCGATGCAGCGCACCTCGCGCTCGCCGATCTCCTGCGCGACTTCCAGCACCAGCTTCAGCTCGCCCACCTGGCAGGTGAGCGCGTTCTGGATGTACGGCAGCTCGCCCTCGAACTGCACGTCGACCACCGGCCCCTTCACCTGGATGACCCGGCCGACGATGTTGCGGCCCGGGTTCTGGGCCGGGGCGGCGGCAGGCGCCTCGAGCGTGGTGGACATGGGTTCAGGCTCCTGCGGGCGGAGATCAGACGGCTTCGGCGCCGGCGATGATCTCGATGAGTTCGGTGGTGATGTTGGCCTGGCGCGTGCGGTTGTAGTTCTGCGTCAGCCGGTCGATCGCCTTGCCGGCGTTGCGGGTGGCGCTGTCCATCGCCGTCATGCGCGCCCCCTGCTCGCCGGCCGCACTCTCCAGCATCGCCCGGTACAGCTGGATGCCGAGGTTGCGCGGCAGCAGACGGGCCAGGATGGTCTCCTCGTCCGGCTCGAACTCGTAGGACGCGTCGCCCGGCGCGCCGACCTCGTTGTCGTTCGACGGCAGCGCCAGCGGCACCAGCTGGATCTCGGTCGGCGTCTGCGACATCACGTTGTTGAAGCGGTTGAACACCAGCGTGGCGACGTCGAACTCGCCCCGCTCCAGCATCGCCGTCACCCGCTCGCCCAGCTCGGCGGCGGCCTGGAACGCCACGTCCTTGCCGGCGGAGCCCGGGATGCGGTCGATGATGCGGTCGCGATACTCGCGCTGCAGGAAGTCGGCGCCCTTGCGGCCCACCGGCAGCAGCTTGACCGTCTTGCCCTCGCCCTCCAGGCGCTGCACCAGGCGGCGCGTGGCGCGGCCGATATTGGCGTTGAAGCCGCCGGCCAGGCCGCGGTCGCTGGTCACCGGGATCAGGAGGTGCACCTGCTCCCTGCCGGTGCCGACCAGCAGCTTCGGCGCACCCTCGCGCCCGGCGATGTTGCGGGCGAGCTCGGCCAGCATGCGCTGCATCGCTTCCGCATACGGTCGCGCCGCCTCCGCACGGCTCTGCGCCCGGCGCAGCTTGGCGGCCGCCACCATCTTCATCGCGCTGGTGATCTTGCGCGTCGACTTGACGCTGGTGATCCGCGCCCGCAGCTCCTTCAGCGACGGCATCGGCCGCTCAGCCCTGGGTGAAGCGCTTGGTGAAGTCGGTCAGGAACTGGCCCAGCTTCTCCTCGACGTCCTTCTTGATCTCGCGCTGGTCGCGAATCGCATCAAGGATGCCCGTGTCGCTGGCACGCAGCTCGGACAGCATCTGCCGCTCGTAGCCGACCACCTTGTCCACCGGCACCTTGTCCAGGAACCCGCGCGTGCCGGCGAACAGCACCGCCACCGTCTCCTCCACCGGATACGGCGTGTTCTGCGGCTGCTTCAGCAGCTCGGTCAGGCGGGCGCCGCGGCCGAGCTGGTTCTGGGTCGCCTGGTCGAGATCCGAGGCGAACTGCGAGAACGCCGCCATCTCGCGGTACTGCGCCAGCTCCAGCTTGATCTTGCCCGCGACCTGCTTCATCGCCTTGATCTGCGCCGCCGACCCCACGCGCGACACCGAGCCGCCGACGTTCACCGCCGGGCGGATGCCGCGGAAGAACAGCTCGGTTTCCAGGAAGATCTGCCCGTCGGTGATGGAGATCACGTTGGTCGGGATGTACGCCGACACGTCGCCGGCCTGCGTCTCGATCACCGGCAGCGCCGTCAGCGAGCCGCCGCCATGCGCGTCCGACATCTTCGCCGCCCGCTCCAGCAGGCGCGAATGGAGGTAGAACACGTCGCCCGGATACGCCTCGCGCGCCGGCGGGCGGCGCAGCAGCAGCGACATCTGCCGGTACGCCACCGCCTGCTTGCTCAGGTCGTCATAGGCGATCAGCGCGTGCATGCCGTTGTCGCGGAAGAACTCGCCCATCGCCGCACCGGTGTAGGGCGCGAGATACTGCATCGGCGCCGGCTCCGACGCGGTGGCGGCGACGACGATGGAGTACTCCATCGCCCCGTTCTCCTCCAGCGTGCGCACGATCTGCGCCACCGTGGAGCGCTTCTGCCCGATGGCGACGTAGATGCAGTACAGCGACGTCTTGTCGTCGCCGCGCGCGTTCACCGGCTTCTGGGCGATGAAGGTGTCGAGCAGGATCGCGGTCTTGCCGGTCTGCCGGTCGCCGATGATCAGCTCGCGCTGGCCGCGTCCGATCGGCACCAGGGCGTCGATCGACTTGATCCCGGTCTGCATCGGCTCGGACACGGACTGGCGCGGCATGATGCCGGGGGCCTTCACCTCGGCGCGCCTGCGCTCGACGTTCTCCAGCGGCCCCTTGCCGTCGATCGGGTTGCCCAGCCCGTCCACCACGCGCCCGAGCAGGCCGCGCCCCACCGGCACGTCGACCACGGTGCCGGTGCGGCTGACGGTGTCGCCCTCGCGGATCGCGCGGTCGTCGCCGAAGATGACGATGCCGACGTTGTCGGTCTCCAGGTTCAGCGCCATGCCACGCACGCCGGCACCCGGGAACTCGACCATCTCGCCCGACATCACGTTCTGCAGCCCGAACACGCGCGCGATGCCGTCGCCGACCGACAGCACGGTGCCGGTCTCGGCGATGTCGCTCTCGCTGTCGAAGTTGGCGATCTGCCGCTTCAGGATGTCCGAAATCTCGGCGGGACGGATCTCCATCACGCAGCTCCCTTCATGGCATAGTGCAGGCGGGCCAGGCGCGAGCGCAGGCTCGCGTCGTACAGGCGGGCACCGACCCGCACCACCAGCCCGCCGAGCAGGGCGCGGTCCACCCGCTCCTGGATGTCGACCCGGCCGTAGCCGGCCTCGGTCAGCCGGGCGAGCAGCTGGGTGCGCTGCAGGTCGGTGAGCGGATGCGCGCTCGCCACCTCGGCCACCACAATGCCGCGCCGCGTCGCCACCAGGGCGGCGAAGCCGTTCAGGATCGCGCGCAGCTCGGACAGGCGCCGGTTGTTCGCGACCACGCCGACGAAGTGCTGCAGCAGCGGACCGAAGCCCTGCGCCGCCATCGCCGCCAGCACCGCATCGCGACCCTGCGCCACATCGAGCACCGGGTTGGCCAGCAGGGCGCGCAGCTCCGGGCTCGCGTCGATCAGCCGGCCGAGAGCATCAGCCTGGTCCACCGCCTCGTCCAGCGCGCGGCGCTCGTCGGCCAGCTCATACAGCGCCGTCGCATAGCGGCCGGCCACGCCGCCGGCCGCGTTGACGGTCTGAGCTGTCGTGCCGCCCGGGCTCACTCTTGTGCGTTCCTTCGATTTTTCGCGGAATTATGGCCCGCCCAGATCGTTGCGCGCCTCTACCATGGGGTCCATGACCACGCAACACGAACACGCCGCCGCACCCGATCCGGCACCAGTGGGCCCGGCACCATCGGGCGACGAACGGGCGCCGCTGATCCTCACCCTGGAACTGGCGCAGCCGGCGCAGGACCTGTTCCAGTCGCTGCGCAACCGGCACTTCCCGCCCGCACGCAACCTGGTGCCGGCGCACGTCTCGCTGTTCCACGCCCTGCCCGGCGCCGAGACGCCCGCGATCCTGCGCCGGCTGCGCGCCATCACCGCCACCCGGCCGCCGGTGCGGGTGGAAGCGCCGTTCCCGCTCGGGCGCGGCGTCGGCTTCCGGCTGCACGCCCCGGCCCTGTCCGCGCTGCGTAGCGGGCTCGCCCGCGACTGGGCCCCGTGGCTGACGCCGCAGGACCGTCAGGGCTACCGGCCGCACGTGACGGTGCAGAACAAGGTGTCGCCGGAGGAGGCGCGCGCGACGCTGGAGCGGCTCGCCGCCGGCTTCGTGCCGTTCGCCACCGAAGGGGCGGCGCTGCGGCTGTGGCGCTACCTCGGCGGCCCGTGGGAGGCGCTGCACAGGGTCGAGCTGGCCGCCCCGCCCCCGGAGTGACCCGTCAGGCCGCGAACGACGCGCCCAGGCGGTCGATCGCCATGGCGTCGAACTGCGCCAGCACCGCCTCGCGGTTTGGCAGGGTCGGCCCTTCCTGCCCCAGCTTGGCGGCGGCGAACGACAGCGCCATGCGCGCCACCCGCTCCGGCTCGGACTTCTCCACCAGTGCTGCCACCAGCCCCGCCACCAGCGCGTCGCCGGCGCCCACCGTGACCGGCACCTGCAGGATCGGCGGCCGGCCGAGCAGGGCGTGCCGCTCGCTGACGAACAAGGCCCCCTCGGCGCCGCGCGAGATCACCACCAGCCCGATGCCGCGGTTGCACAGCGCGTGCGCGGCTTCCGCCATCTGCCGGATGTCGGAGAAGCTCTGCCCGGAGCTTTCCTCCAGCTCCTCCTGGTTCGGCTTGATCGCCCACGGCAGGGCGTCCGGATCGCCGCCCAGCACCTCGCGCAGCGGCTTGCCGCTGGTGTCCAGGATCACCCGCGCGCCCTGCCGGTTGAGCGAGGCGATGATCTCGCCGTACGCGTTGTTCGGCATGCCGGGCGGCAGGCTGCCGGACAGCACCACGATCGCCCCCTGCCCCGCCTCGGTCGCCAGCACCGTGCGCAGCTGCGCCAGGTGCACCGGCAGCGGCATCAGCCCGGGGAGGTTGATGTCGGTGGTGTCGCCGGCCGCCTCGTCCAGCAGCTTGATGTTGTTGCGGGTGTGGCCGGGGATGCGCACGAAGCGGTCGGTGATGTCCTTGGAATCGAGGAAGTCCTCGAACGTCGCCGCGTTGCTGCCGCCCAGGAAGCCGGTGGCGACGATCGGCGGCTCGTGCGCCTGCCGCCAGTCGGACAGGCAGCCGGCGACGTTGATGCCCTTGCCGCCGGCCTGTCGCACCGAGGAGCGCGCCCGGTGCACCGTGCCCGGCACCAGCTCGTCCAGCCGGATGGTGTGATCGATCGCCGGGTTGAGCGTGACCGTGACGATGGCAGGCAGGTGGGCGGGCAGCTGTTCGGCGGGGGCGGCGGTCATCTGGGAGCGTCCTTCCGGGATCGTGCCGAGAGCCCCTAGCCTCGCAGTCCTGCGCCCGGATCGGAAGGGGGCAGCAGCGCGGAACCCGTCCCGGCCCCTTTCAGTCGGGCCGCGAGGCGCAGCCGCCGCCGCTCGTCGCCCGGAACCGCGCGATCGAGCAGCACCGCCACCCCGCCGCCGGGCTCGGCCACGACCCGGTACAGGTGGGTCCAGCACCCGCCCTCGCGGTCCCGATGCAGCACAAGGTGCCAGCCGCAGCGGCGCCAGCGGCACAGGTGCTCGGTGCGGCCGAGGCAGACGAACTCGGTCTCGTCCCCGACCCCGACGCCGGGCGGCGCGCGCAGACGGGCCTCGATCGGGCAGGACGGGACGGGGAAGGCAAGCACGTCGAACACGGTCGGCTCCACACGGATGGAACGGTCCGACCGCTTCGTCACAAGGGAAGGCGGCGTGATCCCGTGGTTTGCCGGAACGGCCGCATCTCCCTGGACGGGACG
>CAXTVS010000075.1:0-7341 GCA_964247735.1 uncultured Acetobacteraceae bacterium | reverse complement strand
CGGCGTGATCCCGTGGTTTGCCGGAACGGCCGCATCTCCCTGGACGGGACGCCACCTTGCCCGGGAGGCAGGTTGGCGTCGGGGGTCAGCCCGACTCCTGATGCGGCACGGACGCTAGCGGGCCGCAACCGGCCGCGCAAGGGCGCGACGCGGCAGGGCAGCGGCAGGCCGGCCGAGCGCTACGCGTTGACCATGCCGCCATCGACGAACAGCTCGGCGCCGGTGGTGTAGGAGGAGTCGTCGGACGCGAGGAACAGCGCCGCCCGCGCCACCTCGTCGGCCTGCCCGATCCGGCGCAACGGGATGCCGCCAATCATGGCCTCCGTCATGCCGCTCAGCTGCTCCGCCGACAGGCCGATCTTGCCGAAGATGGGCGTCTCGATTGGGCCCGGGCTGATGGTGTTGACGCGGATGCGGCGCGGCGCCAGCTCGGTGGCGAAGGTGCGGCCGAACGAGCGCAGCGCCGCCTTGGTGGCCGCATACACGGTGCGCGCCTCGCCGCCCAGCACGCCGGCGACCGAGCCGGTCAGGATCACCGAGCCGCCGTCGGACAGCACCGGCGCCGCGTGCTTGAGCAGGAAGAAGGCGCCGCGCACGTTGATGCCGAACTGGGCGTCGAACACCGCCTCGTCCACCGCTCCGAGCGGCGTGAACCGGGCAATGCCGGCATTGACGAACAGCACGTCGATCCGGCCGTGACGGGACCGGACGCCGTCGACCAGCGCAGCACTCGCGGCGGCGTCGCCGGCGTCGGACGCGACCACCTCGATGCCGGGCAGCGCGGTCCGCGCCGCGTCCAGCGTCTGCGGGTTGGAGCCGGTCACGATCACCGTGGCGCCTTCGGCCTGGAACAGCTTCGCCGTCGCGGCGCCGATGCCGCTGGTGCCGCCGCTGATGAGGGCGACCTTTCCGTCGAGCTTGGGCATGACGTTCCTCCTCGTCCGGCCCCGGGAACCCGCTGCCCCCAAAGATTCTGTACCGAACGGTAGAAAGCTAGGGGGCCGTCACTCCCGCGTCAAGGCGGCCGCCTTCGGGTCGACAACCGCGGGACGGCTCCCCTATCTCCGGGACATGGACATGCCGACACGCTCCCCACCCGGCCGTCCACGCGGGTTCTGCACCGACAACGCCCTGCGGGCCGCCCTCGCCGCGTTCTGGCGCAAGGGCTACGAGGGCACCTCCCTCAGCGACCTGACCACGGCCATGGGCATCAACCGCCCCAGCCTGTACGCCGCCTTCGGCAACAAGGAGGCGCTGTTCCGCAAGGCGCTCGACCTTTACCTGGACGAGCGGCGCGCCGCCTTCGCCGCGGCCCTGGACGCGCCCACCTCACGCGACGTCGCCGAGCGCGTCCTGCGCGGCGCGCTGGACGGCTATGCCCGGATCGACGCGCCGTCCGGCTGCCTCGCCGTGATGCACTCGGTGGCCTGCGGAACGGACGCGGAGCCGGTGCGCGCCGAGGCGATGTCGCGAATCGCCGCCGCGGAGGCCGCCCTGCTGGCCCGCCTCGAACGCGCCGCGCACGACGGCGACCTGCCGCCGGGAACCACGCCGGATGTCCTGGCCCGCTTCCTGATGGCGGTCAGCCAGGGGATGAGCCTGCAGGCCGGGCACGGCGTGCCCCGCGCCGAGCTGGACCGGCTGGTCGACACCGCCCTGCTGCTCTGGCCGCAACCACCCCCGGCCGACGCCCCGGCATGAGCTCCGCATCGCCGGACCACCGGACCCGCGTCGGCAGGCCGCCGGGCGCCCGCGCGCGGCGACGCCGGTGCGGTCACGCGTCGAGCGCGGTCCAGACCCCTCCGGCCCGTCCCGACGCGACCACCGCCTCGACGAAGGCGACGCCCTCGACGCCGTCCTCGATCCCGGGCAGCCCGTCCGGATCGCCCTGCCCGTGCAGCAGGTCGGCCGCGTCCGCGTAGATCTGCGCGAACCTTCGAGGTTAGCCTTCCGGATGCCCGACCGGGATCCGCGTGGCGCGGCCCGACGCCCCCGACAGGCCGCCCAGCCCGCGATGCAGGATGCGCGGCGCCTCGCCGAGGCGGGTGAGGCGAAGCTGGTTCGGATGTTCCTGCGACCAGTCCAGCCCGCCCTGCTCCCCGAACACGCGCAGCCTGAGCCCGTTCTCGTGCCCGACGGCGCCGATGCCGATCACCGCGATCATGGACGCCCGCGCGACCACGTTGACGATGTTCTCCAGCGCGACGAAGCGCGGGTTGAGCAGCACGCCCAGCACCACCAGCAGCGCCAGCGCGGCGAACGGCGCCAGCGCCGCCGGGTCGGGCAGCCGCCGGCGCGGCCGCCCGGACGCTCCCGGCCCGGACAGGGCCGCGGACCCGCTCATGCCGCCTGCTCCCCCACACCGGTGGCGTGCACCACGATCCCGTCCTCGGTCATCTCGGCGCCGGCGAGCTCGGCCACGATCTGCCCGCGGCGCATCACCAGCACCCGGTGGCACAGCCCGATCAGCTCCGCCATCTCGGACGAGACCACCACCGCGGTGCCTTCCGCCGCCAGTGCGGCCACGAACCGGTAGATCTGCGCCTTGGTGCCGATGTCGATGCCCCGCGTCGGCTCGTCGACGACCAGGATTCGTGGGCCGGTCAGCATCGACTTGGCCAGCATCAGCTTCTGCTGGTTGCCGCCGGACAGGTGGCCCGCCAGCACGTCGTCCCGGCCGGCGCGGATGTCGAAGTCCTGCCGCGCCACCCGCATCGCGTCGCTCGCGCGCGAGGTCGAGCAGCCCGTGCCGACGGAACGGCGAGGCCAGCGTCAGGTTGGCGGCCATGTCGCGCCCGAGCAGCAGGCCCTTCCCCTTGCGGTGCTCGGTCAGGTAGGCGATCCCGGCCGCCAGCGCCGCCCGCGGCGAGCCGACGCTGTCCGCGACCGCCTCCACCTCGGCCAGCCGGTGCGAGATGTAGAGCATCGCCACGCCGCGCGCTTTCAGCCCCGCCAGCACCCGGAACAGCGCCTCGACCTCGTGCGGCGTCAGCACCGCGGTCGGCTCGTCGAAGATCAGCACGCGGTGCGGCACCATCAGCGCGCGGGCGATCTGCACCATCTGCCGCTCGGCGATGGACAGCCGCCCCACCGTCGCCTCCGGCGACGCCGTGCAGCCGGGCGTCGCCAGGCGCTCGACGGCGATCCGCCGCATCGCGGTCCGGTCGAGGAACGGGCCCCGACGCAGCTCGCAGCCGAGGAACAGGTTCTCCGCCACCGTCAGCTAGCCTGCGAGCAGCTGCTCCTGCGGCACCAGCACCACGCCCTGCCGCTCCGCATCGGCGGCGCCGGAGAAACGCATCGCCACGCCCCTCAGCAGGATGCGTCCCTCGTCCGGCTGCTCGTGGCCGGCCAGGATCTTCATCAGGGTGGACTTGCCGGTCCCGTTCTCGCCCAGCATCGCACGCAGCTCGCCGGGTGCTGCGGCCAGGTCGATGCCGTGCAGGACACGCACGCCGCCGAATGATTTCGCGATGTTGTCCGCCGCGAGCACGCCGGTCCTCCCTGGCGTTCCAACCGGTCTGTCGCCGGTTTCCGCGCCGGATCCGAGCACAGGCGAAACGCGCGTCCGGGCAAGCAGTCTGACAGGTTGGCGGGGAAGGGACGTCCGGGCGCCTAGGCCTCCTTGTGCTGGATCAGCACCGGCAGGTCCGCGATCCGGAGCAGGCTTTCGGTCACCCCATCGAACAGCATCTCCCGCAGCCTGCCGTGGCTGTAGCTGCCCATCACCAGCAGGTCGGCGTCCGCCTCGTGCGCCATCGCCAGGAGCTGAGGCCCCAGCTCCCCAGTCCGGCGTTCCGCCACGACCCGCTGCATCGGCAGCCCGTCGAACAGCCTCGGCAGGTCCGGCACCGCCTCGGCAGGCCCGACCTGCAGCACCGCCACCCGCTCCGCCTGCGACAGCAGCGGCATCGCCGTGTGCACCGCCTGCTCCGCCTGGCCTTCCGGCTGCCACGCCACCGCGACCACGCGCCCGAAGCGCCCCTCATGCCCGGACGGCACCAGCAGCACCGGACGGCGCGCCCGGGCCAGCGCCGCGTGGATCCGTGCCCGCGCGCCAGGGTCGTCCCGCTTCTGTTCCAGCAGCAGCAGGTGCGCGCTCCGCCCGTGCTCGAGCACCGCGACGGCGCCGTCGCCGCGTATCTCGATCCAGCGCGCCGGGTGCCCGGCCTGCCGTTCCTCCGCCACCCAGCGGTCGAGGCTCGACCGCATGCCGGCCGCCCACCTGGTGCGCCAGGCGTCCTTCTCCTGCCGGCGCTCCCTGGTCAGTACCTCCTCGGTCGGCTGGAAGTCGGCCAGCGCCGGCCCGTCGATCACCAGCACGGTGATCCGGCCGTCCTCGCGCCCCATCACCTGCTTGGCCGCCGCGAGCATCCCCCGGACCGCGTCCGGGCGGTGCAGCGCGACCAGCGTGCTGTCCACGACGCCGGGCACGCCGCCGGCGACCGCGAGCCGCGAGGTGCGGACCGCCAGCGCCAGCGAGTACCCCGCCGCCACGCCCGCCAGGCACAGCACCACCGACAGCAGGACGTTGCCCAGCGCCTGCCCGGCGCGGTGGTCGCGCAGCAGCTCCAGCGTTTGCAGGCTGAACGAGGAGAAGGTGGTGAAGCCGCCGCAGATCCCGACCATCACGAACGCCCGTGCGTCAAACGAGGCGGCGAAACGCCCGTCGGTCGCGGTCAGGGTGCCGAAGAACCCGATCACGAACGAGCCGAGCACGTTGATGGCGATCGTGCCCCAGGGAAACGAGGGCCCGGTCACGGCGACCAGCGCCGTGCCGACCCAGGCGCGGGCCACGCTGCCGATCGCGCCGCCCAGCGCGACCAGCGCGTAGGTCATCAGGCTCATCATGGACGCACTCCTCCGGACGGACCCGAGGGTCCGGATCGATCAGGAGTCATCAGCCCACGACGGGCGGTTGAAGGGGAACCCCATCCCTTGTGCGGCCAGCATCGCAGCTCCGGGTGCACGGCTCAAGCAACCTGGATTCTCAAGGCTCCGCCTTGAGCGGGTCCAGGGCAGAGCCCTGGCCTGACGCTTTGTTAACTGGCCTGGCGCAGCCTGCAGGCGGATGATCAAGCCGGAACGAGTCGGGGAGAGGACGATGCACCGCCCGGGATGGCGCCGCGCCGCCGTCGAGATCGTCCTGACCCTGCTCCTGGTCTGCCTCGCGCGCACCGGGCTGGCGGCGTCGTTCAGCGTGGTGTCCGGCTCGATGCAGCCCACCCTGCTGATCGGCGACCGCCTGCTGGCCGAGCCGTTCGCCTACGGCTACAGCACCGCCTCGCTGCCGTTCGGCGACCGGCTGCCGCGCGGCGGGCGCATGCTGGGCACGCTGCCGCGCCGCGGCGACGTCGTCGTGTTCCGCGGCCCGGCCGAGCCCGGCGTCACCTGGGTCAAGCGGGTGATCGGCCTGCCGGGGGACCGCGTCCGGATGCGCCGCGGCCGGCTGTGGCTGAACGGCCGGGAGGTCGACTGGCGCGACCAGGGCGCCGGTCCGGAAGAGATGGCCGACGGCACCGAGGTGCCGGCAGAGCGGTATGCCGAAACCCTGCCCGGCGGCCGCGTCCACCCGATCCTGAAGCGCTGGGCGGACGGCCCGCTGGACGACACGCCGGAGGTGCTGGTGCCGTCCGGCCACCTGTTCGTCATGGGCGACAACCGCGACAACTCGGCCGACAGCCGCGTGCCGGTGGCACAGGGCGGGGTCGGGCTGCTGCCGCTGTGGAACCTCCAGGGCCGCGTCGCGCTGGTGCTGGCGTCCCGCGACATCGCGCGGCCCGGCTCCGGTCCCGCCGCTTGGCTCGCCTCCCTCCGCCCCGACCGCCTGCTGCGCCCGACCGACTAGCCTGTTCCCTTCCAAACGCCGGGCGACGAACGAAGATGAGCGCGAGGCTGCGTGCCGTGGTTGTCTCGGCGGGCGTGCTGCTGCTCGTCACCGCTGCCGTCAGCGCCGTCCAGACCAGCCGCTTCATCGCCGGCTCCCTTCAGGGCGATGGAACCGTCACGCGGTTGAACGCCGGCGGGTCGCATCCCCAGGTCGCGTTCCGCACCCGAGCCGGTTCGATCGTCAGCGTGCCGCAGGGCGGCCTGATCACCGGGTTCAGGGTCGGGCAGCCCGTCCAGGTGCTGTATGCCGCGTCGGATCCCGCCCGGACCGTGCGGTTGCGCAGCTTCGGCAGCCTGTGGGGCACCAGCCTGACGCTGGCCATCCTGGGCGCAGGACTGCTGGGGCTCGGGCTCGCCTCGTTCTCCCTGCGGATCGAGTTCCACCCGACCGGGCGTTGAAGGTCTCGTTCGTCGATGAAGGCTGGCTGGCCCACTCGGGATGAGCCAGAACCCGGCGTGCGGCTACCGGCAGGCAACCTGCGGATACGTCGTGATCCGGCAGCCTGAGATCCCGCTGGGCAGCTTGACCACGATGGCAGCACGTCCAGCCCCGTACTGGCAGCCGAGATAGAAGTGCCCGTCTGCGGAGGCCGGCTTGTAGTCCAGCTTCCAGCCGCCATCCCCAGGCTCCAGTGACGCCAGCTCGGCCGGCGGCCCGTCGAACACGTCCACGCCACTCAGCGCCCATCCGGCGCTCGCGGACGGGCAACCCGTCGCCGCACAGGCCCCACCGCTGCAGCCCATCAGGAGCAGGATCGACGTCGTTCTACTCCACGACATAGGAGCGGCTCCCCTGGTCGACCGGCTGGGCATGCGGGTTCACGAACCGCAGGCGCCGCCTTTGTGGCTGGTGCTTGCCCACGATCCGGTGGTGCTGGCGGATGTTCCACTGGTCCAGCACCTCAATGCCGCTCGCATCCTGACCAGGATGGATCGCAGCCTGGCTGGTCCCGTCGATATGGTTCCCGTAGCGCCGTTCCCGTCAAAGGTCGCGATCGCAGTGCCCGTCTTCAGGCTGGTATCGGGGCACCGCGGTGCCGGAGGACGGTCAGCGGCGCTCCCATGGCCATCTGCACCAGCGGCACGCACTCGATCATCAACCGGCCCGGATATCGCCACAAGCCGGATCACGGCCCGCTGAAGACCTGGAAGCGGGCCAGATGCGGTCGATCGCGCGCTGGTGGTCGCGTGACGGACACATAGATCCGGCCCCCGCGGCAGGCACCGGCCCGCCCAGCGCGGGCCGGCATCCGGACGACGCGTCCCTCCTAGTGGCTGGTCCAGCCGGCGTAGCTGTTGACGTTGTCCCGCGTCACCAGCTTGGCCTGCATCAGCGTCACCTTGTCGGCCGGCGGGTGCCCGTCCATGATCTGTTTGCCGATCTTCACCGCGAGCTGCCCCATCCCGTACGGGTCCTGCGACGCCGACGCCACGATCAGCCCGTTCGACTTC
>CAXTVS010000074.1:0-13983 GCA_964247735.1 uncultured Acetobacteraceae bacterium | reverse complement strand
TGATCACCTCGTCGATCAGGTAGCACTCGAACTCGATCACGATCGACAGCGCGAAGGCGAGACGGGCGCGCATGCCGGACGAGTAGGTCTTCACCGGCTCTGCGAGCTGCGCACCGAGCTCGGCGAAGTCGTCCACGAAGGCGCGCGTGGTGACGTAGTCCAGGTCGTAGATGCGGCAGATGAAGCGGAGGTTGTCGAGGCCGCTCAGGGACCCCTGGAACGCGCCGCCGAAGGCGAGCGGCCAGGACACCGACATGTGCCGTTCGACGCGGCCGGAAGTGGGCATGTCCACGCCGCCGATGATCTTGATCAGCGTGGACTTGCCGGCGCCGTTGCGGCCGAGGATGCCCAGCTTCTGCGAGGCCTCGAGCTGGAAGTTCACCCGGTCCAGCACCCGGCGCCTGCCGCGCGGGATGTGGAACTCCTTCACGATGTCGACGCAGCGTATCATGGGCACGGATATGGGCAGCGCGTCACTGGATGACGATGTGCCGCCGTATGCCCAGGGTGAGGAAGAGCCCGAGCAGGATCAGCGCGAGGCTGATCGAAAGGTCATACGGAACGCTGAAATGCGTGTGCACGGCATGGCCGAACTGGCCGCCGCGTATCATCTCGACGTTGTTGACGCTGGGCGACCAGAGCAGGAACCAGCGGAACCTTTCCGGCAGCCAGTCGGCCATGGTGAAGGCGCCGGAGAACGGGATCGCCAGGTAGGCGAACACCTGCACCGACTTCTCGACCAGGTCCGACATCTCGCTCAGCGCCGCCACCAGCAGGGCGCTCGCCAGGCAGAACAGCATCTGGAACCCGAGGCCGAGGTAGAGCAGGCCGTAGTCCTTGGGCGGACTCATGAAGCCGAGCGTCATTGCGCCGAGCATGACGATGATGCCGGCGATCAGCGAGCCGACGATCTCCAGCACGACGCGGGCCAGGATGATGTCGAGCGGCGTGACCTGGCGGTGGAACAGCAGGCTGCCGTTGGACTCGAACGCCTTGACCGCGCGGAACATGCAGTGCCGCCACATGGTCAGCGGCACGTAGCCGGTGATCACGAACGCGGTCATCGGCAGGCCGTGCTCGTGCGCCGGCCGGATCGCGGTCCACATCACCGCGACCCCGGCGCAGAACAGGATCGGCTCGCCCACCACCCACAGGAAGCCGATGTTCTCCCGCCCGTAGCGGGTGTGCAGCTCGCGCAGCACCAGCGCGCCGATCACCCGCTCCTGGACGCGGAACAGGCGCAGCACGCTACGCAGGGCGTCCAGCGCCGTCACGTGATGCGGTGCTCCCGGGCGCCGGCGACCAGCAGGCGGCCCATCAGGTAGAGTCCGAGGACGCTCACGAAAACGACCAGGGTGGACACGACGCTGCGGGGATAGGCGGCGTAGTCCGGCTCGTTCGGCTGCACCACCTCGTCGAGGAACAGCTGCTGGCGGTCGGCCTGCACCTTGGCCGTTTCCAGCGCCGCGGTGGAGGTCTCGAGCTGCTTCTCCAGCAGCTCGCGCTGGATGGTGAGGTCGTCATAGGCGGTGATCTTGGGCACCAGCGACCGGTCGGAGCCGGTCACGGTGGTGCCGGCGGCGTCGATCTGGGTCTGCAGCGCCTGCACCCGCCGCTCGTAGACCGGCAGCAGCGGGCTGTTCGGCGCCGACGCCCTGAGCTGGGCGATCTGGATCTGCGTGGTCCGCAGCATCACCTGCAGGTCGTCGATGTCCTTCAGGATCGGCGCGGACTGCTTCATCGGATCGAGCAGGGCTTCCCGGTTGCGGTAGGCGCCGATCCGGGCCGATACGTCGCGCAGCGCGCGCTCGGCATCCGCGACCTCGTGCTCGGAGCTGCTGATCAGGTTCTGCCGCTGCCGCCCGTTCATCCGGTTCACGAGTTGCTCGGCCGCCCCCATCAGGGCGGTGGCGACGCGCTGCGAGTCGTCCGGCCGGAAGGTCCGTACCGTGAGGGTGGAGATGCCGGTGGTGGAGTCGAGTTCGGCGTCCACCTGCTTCTGGTAGTGCCGGAAGAAGTGCTCGAACGTCCTGCCGTGGAACGGGTTGGGAAACCGGGCCAGCAGGTCGGCGCCGGGCCGGGCGAACACCGCGCGCAGGTCCTGCGTCTGGATCAGGTATCGCGCCGCGTCCCGGGACATCATGTAGTTCTGCACCACATAGGTGTCCTCGGTGGCGGAACCGCCGCCGCCGGCGGTCTGCAGCAGGCTGGACAGCATGCCGGGCGACTGGTTGTTCTGGCCGCGCACCACGAACTGCGCTTCCGACACGTATTGCGGCGAGGCGATCCCGAAGAAGTAGATCGCAGCTAGCAGCGTCGGCAGCATGACCACGAGCAGGAACGGCAGATGCAGGTTGCGGCGGCGGACCGGCGGCAGGCGGTTCCGCTCGGCTCCCTTGCGGAGCAGGCCGGTAGCGGTTTCCCGGAGGCCAAATTCCAACGTATCCATGCTGCCTGCCATGCCTGAAGAAGGGTAACAATCGATGTCGGTCGGCTCATCCCGGCGGATCGGCACCGGCGGGTCTCCGTCCGGCGCGGAGCATGTCTCCTCGACCTAGAACGGCAAAGCATTGGTGTCAACAAACTACGCCGTGCCCACTGTGTTCTTGGAAGTTGTCAAGTCAAGACTTCTATAGCGTGCTGATCGGCCTGGTTTCCAGCACGATCATGTCCCAGAACTCAAGGTGCGGGACGGTGAACCGCAGTTGATCACGATCGCGTAGGTAGTGCAGCGGCTGCGCCCTGCCGTGCTGCACGTCCGGGCTCGCCCACCAGAGCCGGCTGCCGTCCTCGAACCCCGGAGGCACCTGCAGGACGATCGGCAGGCCGTCGAAGCGATGCGGCGGCGGCGCGGTGCCGGTGTCGTCGTCCAGCCGGATCGACCGCAGCGCGCTGAAGTTGAGCAGGTGCAGGACCGTGAAGCCCGGGCGCCGCTTCGGCAGGGCATAGATGGTTCCCGCGGCGCCGGTGCGGCTCAGCGTGGCGCCGGAGGACGGCGTGGTCGCGACGACCACCCCGGGCGCGTCGTCCACCTGGTCCCGCAGCAGGGTCTCGTAGGTCACCTCGAAGTTGCGGGCATCCTGTTCCCACTCCTGCAGGCCGGCATCCATGCAAAGGGCCGGACCTGGCACGTAGATGTTGCTTGCAAGCTTCGCCTGCCGCACCGGGCAGGCGGTGTTGCGCTCGCCCAGTTCCCAATGGTCGAGGCCGGAGGCGAGCATCTGCGAGTCGAGGTAGCGGACCCCGGGCGCGTTGAAGGTGCAGATGCGGCGGCCCCCTGCGGTGTGGCATCCCGGCCGGCGGGCGTAGCCGGTCTCGAGGTAGGCCGCCACCACCGCGTTGCGTCCGGTGCCGGCACGGATCCGCGACGCCAGCCCGTTGAGCGCGGGAAAGAACGGGACATCGCCGAACTCCGGATGGATCTCGGTGTAGATCACGTCGCCGGCGCCATGGCGCAGCACGTCGTCGAAGCTCCACTCGCTGACCGGGTTCAGGATCACCCGCCGGTGGAGCGACGCTGCCGCCGCGTTGGTGAACGGCACCAGCGCCCGCCCGAGGTCCACCGCCCGTCCGGCCGCGTCGGTGGCCGGACCGGGATTGCCCAGGGTGTCGATCTGGACCCCGTCGAAGCCCAGCCCGTCCAGCACCTTGCGTTCCTGTGCCTGCCAATAGGCCTGCCAGCCCGGATCGGCCGCGTTCATCTGCAGCAGCCTCGGCGTCGCCCAGCCGGGCGGGAACGGGCCGTGGCTCACCTGGTCGGCCTCGCTGCAATGCAGCGTGCAGCCGTGGCGGAACAACCCCCAGGACAACTGCGCGCCGCTGCCGTCGGTCTCGTAGCCGGGCCAGGCGCCGTTCCACAGCTGGTAGTCGAAGCTGGCGAGACCGAGCCGGCGCGCCGCGGCGAGGCCGGCCGCCAGGGTGCGCCGGTCGATCGTCGTGTTGGCGACGTCGGGCCAGGACCCGGCCGGGCTGTAGGGCTGGTGCTGCTTCCAGTTGACGTCGTACCACTGGACCGCGTTGCAGCGGTAGGACACGAGGTCCTGCAGCATCCCCTCGACCGGCTGCCCGGCCACGACGCTGTTGCCGGTCATGAAGCAGTAGCGCGGGAACCGCTTCCAGTCGGTGGCGACGTCGAACGCGCCCGAGGCGTCGTCCAGCACCCGGCCGGACCGGTCCCTGGCCTCGATGCTGACGTGGTAGCCGCGCCAGTCTGCGGCGGGAACCGTGAAGCGGAAGTGGATCGCGGTGCCGGCACCCGGCGCGATGCGGACGGGCTGCGGCGCCGGCGAGGGAAGGGGCAGGCCGCGCCCGTCCGACAGCTCCGCCGAGATCGTGCCGTCGAAGCCGGCGGCACCGCCGAGGCTGAGCGTCATCGCGGGTGTGGCACCCGGCCGGTAGGAGGCGGCATCCCAGTCCACCGCCCCGATCACGCTGCCGTCCAGGGCGCCGGCGCGGCACGGCGCCGCCGCCAGCAGCGCGACGGCCAGCACCGCCTGCAGCCTCCACGCGCTCCGGCAACCGGACAACAAACCGGCTCCTAGCCGACCAGGTAGAACGACACGAGGCGGTCCATCGCCGCTTCTCCCAGCAGCGCCTCGGCAGACTGCCTGGCGGCGGCACCCAGCCGGGCGCGCAGCGCCGGATCGTGGCAGAGCTGGCGGATCAGGGCGCAGGCCTCCTCGGTGGTGTCGAACAGGTACCCGTTCTCGCCGTGGCGGATGACCTGGGCATAGCCGCCGATCCGGCTCGCCACCACCGGCAGGCCGCAGGCCATCGCCTCCAGCACCACCCGTCCCCAGGGCTCCACCCAGGTCGAGGTGCGGTAGAAGTAGCAGTCGAGCGCGTGCAGGAAGGGCACCATGTCCGCCGAGCGCGCGGGCAGCAGGTCGAGCCCCGCAACCGGCGGAAAGGAGGCCGACATGCAGGTGCCGCCGAGCACCTCGGAGGTGCCCCCGCATTCCGAGACGGCCTGGTACACCTTCCAGTCCTCCGGGTGGTGCTTCTCCGCGACGTCGCGGCTGTGGCGCCCGAGCGTGAAGCGGTGGGTCGGCGGGTGCGGCGCGGTGCGCGGCCGGAACAGCGCGATGTCGGTCGGCGACGGCTCGAACAGGCCGGGCAGCCGGACCTCCGCCTGCATCATGTCGGAGCAGAACAGCAGCTCCGCCCGGACCCCGCACCGCTCCCAGACCTCCTGCACGCGCCCGAACAGCAGCGGCGCCTCGAACGTGTTGTAGAGGAAGACCACCCGCGACGGCCTGGCCTGCGCCAGCCAGCGGGCGATCTCGAAATACACGCCGACGAGCACCAGGACGCCGCCCCGTGGCACGTCCCCCTGCCCGGGCTCCACGGCGCGCACGCCGCAGCGTTCGCTGAAATGCGGATGCGGCATCTCTGGCGCCCACAGCCTGACCTCGGTGTGCCGGGACAGGCGTCCGGCGATGTCGAGCGCGTGCAGCTCGCTGCCGCCGGACACCTGCTCGAACTTGTTGACGATGTGGATCACCGGCCGGTCGCGCGCCGCGCGGTCGAGGATCGCCCGGATCCGGGCATCATCGGCGGTCCGGATCCGGTCCGCGAGGTCGCCGCGGACGAGGTCGTGCACGCGACGCCAGGCCCGGTCGACGCCCCGCCCGCCGTCCGCGGATGGCGAACCGCCCGGCGCGGTCCGGCCCGGCGTGGTGCCGCTCCTGGCCAGGTAAGGAGACAGCCAGCCGAGATGGTCGGCACCGACCACCGTGCGATCCACCAGGTCGCGCAGCCGATCGCTCCGCCCCGCGACCTCGAGCAGGCGCACGACGTGATACAGCCGGCGCCCCGCCTCGCGCGTGGTCGCCTGCGGCAGCAGGTCGAGGATCGCGGGGAGATGCTGGTCAAGGCGCCCGAGGCCGGTCGCCGCCTGCACCAGCAGCTCCACCACCGTCCAGCTGCGGTCGTGGCGCAGCAGCAGCTGCAGCCGGTCCCATGCCTCCTGGTGGCGACCGGTCGCCACCAGGAACCAGGCGTAGAACTCGCCCACGGTCGTGTCGCGCGGCCGGATCGCCAGGCGCCGGAGGCAGATCTCGTGGACCAGGTCGGTGCGCCGCAGCTCGTAGGCGCTCCGTGCCAGCTCGACGTAGCCGATGTCCCAGTCCGGATGGATCACCGTGACCCGCCGCCAGCGCTCGAACGCGTCCTGCCGGTCACGTCGGCGCATCGCCATGTGCGCGAGCCCGATCAGCGCGCCGATGCCCTGGAACTGCCGCGACGCCGCCTCGGCGAAGTGGCGCTCGCCCTCGCCGATGCCGACCGCATTCGCCAGCGCGTAGCCGAGCAGGATCGAGGCCGGCTCGTCGTCCGGGTGCAGCTCGAGGAAGAAGCGCAGGCGCCGCACCGCCTCGGCGAACTGGCCGCTGCGGAACGCGATCTCGGCATAGGCGCGCGTCATCTCGGTCGTCCGCCCGTTGCGGGTGACGTCGTCGCGCACCAGGCGGTCGGCCACGTCGGGATGGCCGGACAACGCGGTCAGGATCGCGTATTCCGTGGCGTGCCAGCGGTCTTGCGGCCATTGGCGCCGCAGCCACCGGCAGAGCAGCCGGGCCCGGTCGAGCTGGCCGTCGTCGCGGTACCGCCCGATCAGCGACTGGATGGCGTCCAGGCTGCCGTCGCGCCGCCTGGCCTGGAGGGCGAGGCGGCGGGCCGCGAGCAGGTTGCCCATCGTCAGCGCGGCGTCGAAGCCGCGGCGCAGGAAGCGGGGCTGGGCCGGATCGATCCGGTCCATGCGCTCGCACAGCACCAGGACCTCGCTCCAGCGCCCGAGCCGTTCGTTCAGGTCGGTGGCCAGCCACAGGAAGGACAGCTCGTTGGGACGCTGCCGCAGTGCCGGCTGCAGCGCCGCCAACCCGGCTTCCTGGTCGTCGCCGTCGAGCAGCACCGACGCGACCTCGAATGCCGCCGCAGGGTCGGTCGGGGTCGCGGCGCCGAGCCTGCGCACGATCGGCACCGCGGCGGTGCGGTCGCGCATCCGGACCGCCTGGGCATGCATGACGGTGAACCGCGCCTGGTCCACGATCGCCGGCTGGATCCGCTTGAGCAGCAGCAGCGTGTCCTCGGCGCGATCCGGACGGTTGATCTTGATCGCCGACATGGCGGCATGGAGCAGGGCGTGCGCCAGCTTCTCCGGCGCCGGCCGGAGCGACAGCGCCAGGGCCGCCTTCTGCCAGGTCTCGAAGGCCTGCTCCCACCGGCCCGCGCGCTCGAGCACGCCGGCGATGCCCGCGTCCGGCTCCGGCGAGTCCGGATCCACCTCCAGCGCGGTCCGGAATGCGGCGATCGCGGCGTCGTGCTCCGCCATCTCGTTGAGCATGTTGCCCAGCTGCAGCCAGGCGTTGAACCGGGTGGGTTCGCGTCGCGTGACCTCCTGCCACAGCTCGCGCGCGGCGGCCCAGTCCTCGCGCCGCTGCGCTTCGGTGGCCCGGGCGACCAGCAGGTCGACGCCGCCTCCGCTGCGGCGGTCCCCATGCCGCGCCATCGGCAGCCGCTCAATCCAGCTCAAGGCACAGCATGTGCTGGCGGGTCAGCCGGAAGACCCGCTCGACCTGTTCCACCGGGCACAGGAGATGGTTGGTGGCGTCGGAGCTGTAGTGCAGCCGGAAGGTCTGCCGCAACGCCGTCGGGGTGATCGCGAAGACGAGGTAGCGCTCCCTGTCGATCATCCGCTGGATCGGGACCACCTCCGCACCGGGCAGCACCTCCAGGATGATCATCGGCCGGTGCCGGTTGATCACGGTGCCGGCCCCCTCGACCACCGCATACTCGTGGGTCTCGACGTCGATCTTCATCAGCCTGAGCGGCCGCTCCCCCAGATGCTGCTCCGCCCAGGCATCGAGGGTGGTGGTCTCGACCTCGCCGTCGAGGAACCTGCCGTGGTCCATGCTCCGGGCGTGCGAGATCTCGAGCGAGGAGCTGGTGGTCAGGAAGCCCTGGTCGTTGACGGTCTCGAAGAACCGCGCGCTGCCGATGCCGTTCGACAGCGCGCAGGCGTGGACGTGGACGCGCGGGGACAGCGAGGGGTTCAGCCCGAGGTTGGCGTCCAGGACCTGCCTGACATGATCGAGGGGCTCGAACGCGAACACCTCGGCCAGCGGGTTGGAGGCGGCCGCGAGCAGGGAGAAGATCCCGGTGTTGGCCCCGATGTCCAGCACGGCGCCGGTTCCGCCCTGGCACAGGCTGACGACGAGGCCGGGCGTAGGCGCCTCATAGGCGGCGAGTCCCCGGTCCCAGACCTGCTCGGCGATGAAGTCGAGGTTGTCGCGGTTCATGAACGTGAACGAGATGTCGCTCGCGGCGCACGGGTAGACCACCTCGAACAGCTCGTTGTGCAGCTTGCGTGCCATGTCCTGCCCTCGACTGGGTGACGGGTCGGGGTTGCGCGCGAGACGACCACCCGTACGGCTCGTCCGGAAGCCGTCGCGGCCAGCGTCGCGTCCCTGGGTCCTATGGCGGCTGACGGCGCCGCGCCAACGGATATGGGTGCCACGCCACCCTGGCAAGGGCATCGCGCACGCTGTCGGTCCAGCTTGGGTAGGCTGGGGATGCGGTGTGCGCCGGCTGCTCCTGCCGACGCGCCGGACCGGTCGTGAAGCCCGCGATCGCGCGCATCCAGCCCAACCCGTCCAGCGGGTCCAGGTAGAGCGGGAGGTCGCCGCCGACCTCGCGGAACACCGGGATGTCGGAGCAGATCGCCGGCACGCCCAGCGACAGCGCCTCGGAAAGCGGCAGGCCATAGCCCTCGCCGAACGACGGCAGCAGCAGCGCCCGCGCGCCCTTCAGCAGCAGCACGACCTCCTGGTCCGGCAGGGCGTTGTGCTCGGTGACCACGCCCTGCAGGGACGGGCAGCGTCCGAGGAAGTCGAGCACCTGCTCGTTCTTCCAGCCGCGCTTGCCGATCAGCACCAGGTGCGGCGCCTGGCTGCCCTGCTGCTCCACCAGCCGGCGCCAGACCGTGAGCAGGAGCAGGTGGTTCTTGCGTCCCTCGATGGTGCCGAGGCAGACGAAGTAGGGATGCCGCGGCAGCCCCGCGGCACCGGCAGCACCGGAATCCGGTTGCGGCAGGGCGCGCAGGTGCACCCCGTGCGGCACCGGCCAGACCGGCACGTCGGCGCGTCCGGCCCGCGCCAGATGGGGCAGCAGCGACTGCCGCACCGCTTCCGACGGCACCAGCACCGCATCGGCAAGCCGGCACACGGTGTCGATCCGCTGCGCATGCTTCGCCGCTTCCTGTTCCCGGCAATACTCGGGGAACTGGAGCGGAATCAGGTCGTGCACCATCGGCACGAAGGCGGCGCGGCGCCGGGCGATGGTGTCGGCCACCACCGCCGGCCGCGTCAGGTGATGGTGCGACAGCAGCAGGTAGATCGTGTCGCGCGACGCGGGCGGCACCGTTCCGCGGTCCGGGCGCGGCAGCATCAGCCCGTGCAGCAGGCGGCGGCCGAGGCGGGACGCGGTGCCGTCATCGGCGGCACCCGCGTCCCAGCGCGCAGCGAGGGCCTCGACGAAGCGGGCGGTGGCTGCGTAGGGCAGGGTGCCGAAGCGGCCGAGCGGGTGCAGGGCGACGAACTCGGTACGCTCCGGTGCGTGCGCCAGCAGGTACTCGGCGTAGGCAAGCTCGACCCGGTCGATGCCGGTCGGCACCGCGGCACCGGCCCGGGACAGCAGCCGCGACAGGTCGAGGGTCAGGAAGGGCGGCAGGCCGTTGCGGTCAGCGAGGGCGTTCACCCGTGCGCGCCGGCGGGAGTGCCGGGTCGCGTCGCGTGCACCGCCGGGGAGAAGGGCATGCCCTCCGACGACATCGTCTCCCTGCGGGCCAGGGCGGCGCGCGAGGCGGCGGCGAAATCCACCGGACAGTGCGCTTCCAGCCGCGCGACCGCGCCGGCCACCAGCTTGTCGAGCGCCGGTCCGGAGAAGAAGCCGCCGGCGACGAGGCAGCGGTCGATCAGGACCCGGCGGTAGGCGGCGAAGGTGTGCCGGTCCGGACGCCCGGGGTTCGCCCAGAAGGCGTCGAGCGTGCCGCCGAAGGTGACCTCCGGGATGTCGTAGACTGCCTGGCCGAGGGTGATGACCGGCACCCCGCAGGCCAGCGCCAGCGTGCCGGTGGTGCTGTTGATGGTGACGAGTCCCCTGGCCGGCCGCACCAGCAGGGCGATGTCGCCCGTTTCCAGGTAGCGCACGCGCTCGGCGACGCCGTGTGCGGCGGCCTGCATCGCCACCTCGCTGCGCCAGTCGCGCACCCCGTTGTCGAGCGGATGCTCCTTGATCAGCAGCAGCAGGTCGCCGGGCGCATGGGCGGCGAACGAGGCGATCACGTGCCGGATCGCCTCGGCCATGCCGCTGAAGCGCGAATGCAGACGCACCTGTGCATCGGCGTCGAGCTGCAGCGGGAACAGCATGTAGGGGGTGCCGGATGCGGACAGGCCGGCCAGCGTGTCGCGGGTGCGCCTCCGGGCGGCCTTGCGGCGCGACAGCTTGCGCAGCCAGCCCACGCCCTCGGTCAGCGGATGCCAGGGCCGGTAGGTGTCCCAGTGCCGGTAGCGCCAGCGGGTCAGCAGGTCGGCGGCGTTGTAGGCGACCCCCTGCAGCGCCCGCGTCCGGAACGAGGACGGCACCGGCGGGTTCTCGCCGGCAGGCGGCAGCCGGGCGGCCTCGGCACGGTAGTACTCCGGGTCGCGCGGCAGGGTGGAATGCCCGTTGACGCCGCCGAGCTCCAGCGTCACCCAGTCCGGCCGCAGGTAGCCTTCCTCGAACACGTGCACCGGGATGTGCATCCGGGCGCAGACGGCGGTGGCGGCGCGGTGCAGCGGCCGGCAGTCGCCGAACAGCAGCACGTCGGTGATCCGGTGCTCGGCCAGGATCGCCGCCAGCGCGTCCGGCCAGTCGGCGATGCGGCCGGTGAAGTCGATCCCGCCCGGCAGGCCCCAGAACAGCCGGTCGCCGCCGTTGAAGTTGACCTTGAACACGCCGTATCCGTCCCGTCGCAGCGCCTGGCCGATGCGACGGAAGAACGGCCCCATCAGCCCCTGCAGCAGCAGGACGTTGCGCGTCGTCGGGCGGGCCGGGTGCTGGCGGACCGGGATCATGTCCTGGCCCAGTGTGTCAGGCATCAGCCACTCCTTCGATCGTGCGGCCGTCCTGGCGCCCTGTCCTGGCGACGTGGAGGCGGCGGCGTGCCCGGCCCTGCAGGCGGCGCAGGCGCATCAGAACCGTCGGCCGCCACAACGCCTGGTCGGCCAGCCGGTCGATCAACACTTCCGGCCCGCAGGGGAGCCTGGTGCGGGGATCGACGTAACGCGGGTAGAGAAGCAGCGTCGCCGCCGCAAGTTCCTCGACACAAATTGATCGACTCCGTCTCGGAATCCGGGACCGGTCCACCGTCAGGCCCCAGCCGGCGTAGAAGGGCTGTCCGTAGGTGACCACGCGCCGGCCGCGCAGCAGCGCCTCGAAGCCGGCCAGCGAGGTCAGGGTGTGCACCTCGTCGACGGCGCTGATCAGCGGCGCCATCGCCCCGCCGCGGCAGATGCGGTCGGCAGAGCGCAGCGCCACCGCGTCCGGCACTGCGCCCGCCCGGTGGCCGGCATCGACGTCGGGATGCGGGCGGTACACGATGAAGGCATCGGGTCTCGCCGCCCGCACCTCCTGCAGCAACCGGAGGTTGTCCTGGATCGGGCCGCCGCCCAGCCGCACCGACAGGTCGTCCGCGACCTGGCCCGGCACCAGCACCACGAGGCGCCCGGCCGGGGCGCCAAGCGCGGGTGCCTGGCCGCCGGCGGCATACTTGGAGATCCCAGCCAGCACCAGCCGGTCGATCAGCAGGCGGGCGCGGCGCCGGAGCGCGTCGTCGAACGGATGGGTCTGCAGCAGGTGCTCGAGGTCGCTCGGGCCCGACGGGTCGAAGTAGATGCCGCTGCCGTCCACGATCACCGAGGCCGGCGGCAGCAGGTCGCTGCCGAGGCCGAGCGAGCGGATGAAGCCGTCCTCGACCCGGTGCACCGGCACGCCGGATGCCCTTGCCCGTTCCGTCAGGCCGGACGGCATCCGCGTCGACCAGGCGGCGATCGCGCCGTGCGGAACGCCGTCCGCGCCGCGCGCCGCGCGCACCGCGTCGGCCGCCTGCCTGTGGAACGGCGGGCTGCCGCGGGCGTCGGCGGTGGCGAACAGCTCGGCGATGCGGCGCCGCTTCCACAGCGACATGCCGACGCAGGCGGCGATGCCGCGGTTGGCCAGCATCACCCGCCGCCAGTCGGCGAGCAGGGCGATCGCCGCTTCCGCCGTCATCGGCGTGCCGGAGAACGGGTCCTCGTAGCGGGTGGCGGACAGCAGCAGCGCCAGCGCACGGGCCGGATCCTCCGCCGTGGCCGCCGCCCGGGACCCATGGTGACGCCAGGCCGGCAGTCCGCGGAGCAGGCCGAGCGCCGCCAGGATGCCGATCCCGGCGATCCGCAGCCCGGCCGCCCGGTCGAGCAGGCGGTGCGGGTTCGCGTCGCCGGCGACCAGGTGGCCGCCGCAGCGCCTGACCTCGTCCGCCAGGCGACGGAACCGGGCCGGGTCGGTCCGACGCGGCAGGACCAGCGCCGAACGCGACGCGTCGCCTTCGGCCAGGACGGCGTGCCACAGTCCGGCCGCCGCGACCGGATCGTCGGGAGCGCAGACCAGGGTCAGCCGGACACCGGCCGGAAGCCCGGCAGGATCGGGTGCCCAGAACCGCCCGCCGACGCCGTCGTCGCGCAGGGCCTGGCAGACGGGATGACGCGCGGCGTCGGCGCCTGCGGGATGCGGGACGATCCGGTCCCAGGCGGACAGCACCTGGCCGAGTGCCGGGACGTGGCGATGGAAGGGCGGCGCCTGCAGCAGCAGGGGCGCGAGGCCGAGCGGCGTCCGGGTCAAGGTCGCGGCACCTCCTTTCCGTCGATCGCTGATGCTGCCCACCCGGCGAGGATCTTCCGGTCACGGTGACAGAACCGTTGCGGCTTGATAGGACGACAAGAGGCCAGGACGGTGGTCAAGACAAGGCAGCGGTCCGGTTCGTTGCAGCAACGGCATGGATCAGGATCGATGCAGCCGATGCGGGCCGCGATGATGTCCCGCTTCCGGTGTGGGCCATGCTGACGGCAGCGGGAAGCCTCGCTGTTCTTTGTCTTGCCACCGAGCTGCTGGATCCGCTGGCCCGGCCGCGACGCGTCGGCCGGGCGCCGTGGCGCCCGCGCAGCCTGCTCGCCTGGCCGTTCCGGCTGGGGCCGTCGCTGTTCGTGTTCGGGATCGCGCTCGGCCTGATCGGTCGCCCGGCCGGAGCGGTCCTGCTCACGGTCGTCCTGCTGGTGGCGGTGGTGGCGGGTTCCAACGTCAAGCGCCGCATCCTCGGCGAGCCGCTCCTGTTCACCGACGCCGCGGTCGTCGGCGAGATGCTGCGCCATCCGGGGTTCTACCTCGGCGCGATCGCGCCGGGCGCCCGGCTGGCGCTGGTTGTCGTGCTGGGCGCGATCGGGTGGCTGCTGCTTCGCGGCTGGACTGCGGCACTCCTGCCGCGCGCGGTGGGTGCCGGGCTGGCGCTTTGCTGCTGGCCGGTGCTGGACCGGCTGGCGCGGGTCGGGCCGTGGCGGCGCCTGATGGCGGTGCCGGCGGTCGAGGCGGACGTGGCGCTGCACGGGCTGCTCGCCACCGTGTCGCTCTACTGGCTGCGCTGGCGCCGGCAGCCGGATCCGCTTCCGCTGCCCGGCCCGGAGGGCGGCCCGATCGGCGCGGACGGGCTGGTGCTGGTGGTGCAGTGCGAATCCTTCGCCGACCCGCAGGCGCTGGGTCCGGCAGTCGCATCCCGGGCGCCCCCTCTGCCCGGCCTGGCCCGCGCCCGGGCGCGGGCGGTCCGATGGGGGCGGCTGGCCGCCTGCGGCTTCGGCGCCTATACCATGCGCACCGAGTACGGGGTGCTGTTCGGCCGGGAAGAGGACGATCTCGGCT
>CAXTVS010000073.1:0-14476 GCA_964247735.1 uncultured Acetobacteraceae bacterium | reverse complement strand
CCTCCAGTCGAAACAGGGAAAGCTTGGGGCCAACCTGAAAATGCCCAGGTAGTGCGAGGCGCAAAGCTCAGCGGCACATATGCCGCCGTTGACGCTGACACCTGGTCGCGCCGCTATGTCCGGGCATGTCGCCGCACCGCATCGTAGCCGCCATCACAACCCGACCCGCGCAGCGACTCGAACACCCGGATTAGCGTCAGCCGCTCGCGGCTAGGCCTCGCCTCGTTGACAGCGAGCAGCCTATCCAGTTCATCACGCCAAGCACCCAGCCGCGGCATGGGCTGCTGCTCGCGCTCGTAACGGAACTCCGTCGCCTCCGAGCGAAGAACCTTGCAGACGACTTTTGCGATACCCGCAGCTCACGGCAGATCGCTTCGATCGATTTACCCTGAACCGAATGGGCACGGCGGATCCGCGCAATCGTTCCCACCACCAGCGTCCCAGACAGGCTCCCGTACAAACACGAAAGCCAAGGTGAAGCCCAGCGTCAGTGGGGTCCCGTTAGACGCCGATCACTCCCTAACAGGGTCCCAATTCTATGCCGATCCACAATCAGGCGGCTCACCGTGCAGCGCGCGATCGTGGTCCCGTCCCGAAGCATCTGCCGCCAGACCTTGCGGACGCCGTAGACGCCGAAGTTCTCCTCGAACACCCAGTCGGATCTCCTGGCAAAGGGCGGCGTCGCGCTTCTGGCGCGCCGGCGCCCGGTCCGGATCACGAAAAGAGGCCGTATGCTCGTGGTAGGTCGACGGGGCGATCGGCAGAATCCGGCAGATCGGCTCGACACCGTGGAGCTCTCTGTGCGCGTCGATGAACGCGATCATGGCTTGTATCAGCGGTCGAGCTCGGCCATTGCAAAACAGGTCCACGCCTTGCGCAGGATCTCGTTGGCCTGCCTCAGCTCCCGGTTCTCCCGTTCCAGGGCCTTCAGCCGCTCGCCCTCGGCGCTCGTCGGCCCAGAACGGAGACCGCGGTCGCGCTCGGCTTGCCGCACCCAGTTGCGTAGCGTCTCCCCCGAGCAGCCGATCTTGCCGGCTACCGAGCAGATCGCCGCCCACTGCGTCGCATGCTCGCCCTGATGCTCCAGCACCAGGCGCACCGCGCGTTCGCAGACCTTACGTAAAAAAGGCGGGTTCGTCTTCTTCGTCATGACCCCAGTCTCTCGAGATCTGGTCTCCGGAAAAGCCGGCGCGGTTCACTCCGCCGTACCGGCGGCAGGGCGAACTCGGCGGTTGCGGCAAGCACGATGGCCGGCAGCCTGGTTCAGGCAGACGCGCTTGAAGCGCCAAGCGGAAAGCAGCGTACGACTGGAGCCCGACGTGATCCACCGCCGTCGCCGGGAACGAATCCCGTTAGCCCGGGGCCGGTTCGCCCTGAACGAGGCATTCTGGTCAGGACGCCAATGCTCCGTTGGATACGAAGGGACCGGCGGGCCGGCGGGTCGCGCAACGTCCCGGCTCGACCCGCCCGCCTGATAGCCATCCAACGTCGAGAGCTCCTGGCCACGTCCCTCACACGGATCGCGCTCAGGACACGGCGCGGATCGCCGTCCGGCGTGACAAGCTGGACAGGTCCTCGACCAGCAGGCTGGCGGTCGAGACCGTCAGCAGCGCCAGCCGGCGCTCGATCGCGCCGTCGATCTGGGCAGCCTCGACCACCAGGCTGAGGCTGCCGAGCAGGCCGCGCGAGGCAATGGCGACCGGGGCCGCGATGCCTACCAAGCCGGCGTCGACCTCTCCGCGGGTGACCGAGAAGCCGCGCCGGCGGATGGCGGCGAGCTCCTCGAGCAGCTCGTGCCGCGCGGCGACGGCTTCCTGATCCGACGCCTGCACCGGGCCGAGCAGGCGTGACAGCCTGCGCCGCGGCAGCTGCGTCAGGATGGCCTTGGAGGTGGCACCCCGGGTCAGCGGCCGCGGCCGCCCGCGCTCGTAGCTGGTCCGCACCGTGCCGATCGGCGAAGCGACGTCGGCGATGCACATCACCTTCTCGTTGTAGAGCCGCGCCAGCACCGCGACGCACGGCACCCTTGCCTGGGCGGCGACGTCGCGCAACACCGACATGCCTGTCACGTAGAGCGGGTCGGCGACCTGGGTGAGCCGGGCATACTCGATGAAGCATGGGCCGAGGCGATACTGTGCCTCGCCCGCCGCTTCCAGCAGGTCGCTCCCGACCATCTCCCGCACCGCGCGGTAGATCGTGCTGGGAGGCGCCGACAGCGCCGCCGACATGTCGGCGATCGTCCACTCGTCGTGCTTCTCGTCGAACAGCCGAAGGATGCGCACGTAGCGTTGCAGGCCCAGCATGGAGGTCGCCCCGGTCTCGGAAGCAACATCCTAGAGCAGCATCAGGCCGGTGGAACCGGGTTGCGGCTCCACCGAGCTGATAAGGCTGCTCTTCCTGCAACAAGGTAGAGCATGATCAAGCGGTCATGCTCTATGCCCGGAGGATGGCGCGACCCCAGAGGTTGAGCGTCCGCTCGGCGTGCGGCCAGTGCTTGACCTCGCGGTTGTGGATGACCTCGAGTTCGGCCGAGATCTCGATCCAGTTCTCGTCCGGATCGGTGATGAAGATGAACAGGTTGTTGCCCGGTCCGTGCCGTCCCGGACCCCACATCAGCTGCACGTCGTGCCGCGCCAGGTGGTCGCACCAGTCCCGGATCGTGTCCCATTCCCCGGCCTCGTAGGAATGGTGGTCGATGCCGGTGCGGTCCTGGAAGAAGCAGGCGAGGTTGTGGTGCTCGTGGTTGCCGCGCATGAAGCAGGTCATCATCCTGCCGGCATCCGACAGCACCCGGTCCGAAACGCCGAAGCCGAGCCGGCCGGCATAGAACTCCTGCAGCGCCTCGATGTCGCGCGACGCCAGCGTCAGGTGCTGGAGCGGACCGCGCAGGCCCTGCGCCGGACCGGCCTGGCCGGAAGCGTCGTCGGCCGCGAGGCCGAACACGACCAGGTTGCCGTCCGGATCGGTCACCCGGAACGCGCCCGGCCTGAACAGGTCCGCCGGCTGCTCCTCGAGGCGCAGCCCCTGCTCGGTGGCACGCTCGCGCAGGCCGTCGAGCCCGGCCTGGTCGCGCACGCCGAAACCCGCCCGCAGCAGCTTCCTGGGCTCGCCCGGCCCGATCAGGAGCCGCCGCATCGGGCCGCGCAGGAGGAAGGTGCCGTCCGGCCGCTCCTCCAGGCTCATCTGCATGACGTCGGCATAGAAGCGCGCGAGCCGCGCCGGCTCGGCGCTGCCGAGGTGGATGTGGTGCAGGAAGGCGCTGGCCTGCAGGGCGGTGAGGGACATGGGCAACTCCCTAGATGCTTGCACTGACGGTTCCGGACATGCGGCCGCACGCGTTCCGCGGCGCCCCGGCGGTCATGCGTCCTGCCGGACGGGTCGCCGCGGGGCACGCGCCGGCGGCGGATCGCCGAATCCCTGGCCCGGCGTCGACCGGGTCGCGTCGAGCAGGGCCTGCACCGCACCGGCCGCCGTGTCGGCCTCGTCGATGGTGAACGCGGCTGCGACGTAGCGGTCGGGGCGGAGCAGCAGGATCGCGTGCGGATCCGATCCGAACGCCCGGCCGGCCTCGTCATCGGCAGCCTGCACCAGCTCGACCCCGTCCGCCGCGCCCGTCGACGCCTGCCCGGCGGGCCGGACCCCGATGCGGCGCGCGTTCAGGGCGTCCCACACCCGGTGTCGCAGCCGGCCGAACACGGCATCCGGCGTCGCGGTGAAGGCCAGGAGGCAGAACCACGGACCTGCCACCTCGTCGAGCAGAACCGTCCGCCCATCCGCCCGCACCACAAGCGGCTGCGGGAACAGGCGTCCCACCAGCACCGGTGCGGTCCTGCCCCGCAGCAGGAAGCCCCGGGTGAAGCGCGGCTTCGGCTTGTATTTCATCTGCAGCACGTAGTCGCGCGCCGGCGGCCAGATCCGCAGCGCGGTGAAGGCGAGGCGCGTCGCCAGCCCGGCGAGCCGGCTCGGCGGCGACATGATCCGGCCCATGCGGAGCGCCAGGCGGATCATCGCCCAGACGTGCTCGCGGCGCTCGGCCTCGTAGCTGGCGAGCAGGTCGGGCCCGCACACGCCGTCCACCACGGCGGCGAGCTTCCAGGCCAGGTTGTGCGCGTCGCGGATGCCGCTGTTCATCCCCTGGCCGGCGAAAGGCGGCGTCAGGTGGGCCGCGTCCCCGGCCAGGAACACCCGCCCCTGTGACCAGCGGTCGGCAACCCTGGCGTGGAAGTGGTAGACCACCGTGCGGCGGATGCTGGCGTCCGGGTCGGCGCCGTGCGTCGACAGCAGCGACGCCACCATCGGGGGCGCCAGCACGTCCTCGTCGCGCTCGCCGTCCAGCAGCTTGAACTCGAAGCGGCGGGTGCGGTCGGGACCGGGCAGGGTGATGCAGGGACGCCGGACGTCGCAGAACACCTTGGTGAAGGCGACATCGTTGCGGTTGTTCTCCAGGTCGACGATCAGCCAGCGCTGGTCGAACGTGGTGCCGCCGAGCCTGATGCCGAGCCGCTCGCGGATCCTGCTCCTTCCGCCGTCGCAGCCGACCAGGTAGCCGCAGGCGAGCTGTTGCGCCTGCCCGTGCGGTCCCTCGAGATCGAGCCGGACCTCCTGCCGCGCCTGCTCGAAGCCGTTCAGGCTCCAGCCGAACAGCGTCGTCACCGACGGGTAGCGTGCCAGGTTGTCACGCAGCTGCTGCTCGAGCACCGGCTGGCGGAAGGCGTTGCGCCGCGGATAGCCGAACGGCGTGCCGGTCGGCTCGACCCGGGCGAAGCACCGTCCCGAAGGCCCGTGGTAGTGCGAGCCGTAGCCCGGCACCACGCTGCCGAGCACCGCCTCGACGGCACCGGCGGCCTGCATCGTGCGCAGCGATTCGTCGTCGATCGACACAGCACGCGGCTCGGTCACGGTGGTCAGGTTGCGCTCGACCAGCAGGGTGCGCACGTTCATGCGCCCCAGCAGGTTGGCGAGCGTGAGCCCGGTCGGGCCGCTGCCGACGACGACGACCGGATAGGGCGGCTCGAGGCGCATCCTAGGGCGAGGCCGGCTCGTCGGCGATCCTGTTCACCAGCAGGCCGACGCGCGGGATGTCGACCTCGACCACGTCGCCCGGCTTCATGAACAGCTGCGGGTCGCGCTTGAAGCCGACGCCTCCCGGCGTGCCGGTGGCGATGACGTCGCCCGGTTCGAGCCGGGTGAAGGACGAGCAGTACTCGATGATGTGCGGGATGGTGAAGATCAGCTGGTCGAGCGTGCCTTCCTGGACCACCGTGCCGTTCAGCCGGGTGGTCAGGCGCAGCGTCTCGACGTCGCCGACCTCGTCGGCGGTCACCAGGACCGGTCCGAACGCTCCGGTCGCCGCGAAGTTCTTGCCCGGCGTGAACTGGTGGGTGTGGCGCTGCCAGTCGCGCAGCGTCGCGTCGTTGTAGCAGGCGTAGCCGAACACGTGATCGAACGCGCGGTCGCGCGGGATGTAGCGGCCGCCGGGGCCGATCACCACCGCGAGTTCGCCCTCGTAGTCGAGGCTGCTCGACACCCGCGGGCGCAGGATCGGCTGGCCGTGGCCGACCTGGCTGTTGCTGAGGCGCAGGAACATGGTGGGGTGGCCGACCTCCTCCCGTCCGGTCTCGCGACGGTGGGTCTCGTAGTTCAGGCCGACGCAGAGGATCTTGTCGGGCGACGGGATGACCGGGAGGAACGTCACCTCCGCCAGCGGCGTCCGTTCGGCCTCGGCGGCGCGGCCGGCCAGCCCGGCCAGCACGCCGCGGGCGATCCCGGTGCGCAGGTCCGGCACGTCGCCGGCGATCGCCCCCAGGTCGACGAACACGTCGTCCTCCAGGATCCCCCAACTGGTCCGCTCGCGGATCTGGACGGTGGCAAACCGCATGGAACTGCTCCGTGCTATCGAAGGTAGCACTCAATCTTGGAACGCGAAATACGAGAACGCAACACGTAAAGCCAGTCGAGATTCCGGTTTACTGAGAATTCAGTATGTGGCAAGCGATCGGTCGTCGGGACCCGGTCCCGACTGCCGGAGGCGAGGCGGCGATGACGACGATCCCAGAGCTGTCCGACCGCGCCGCTCGACCGGCATCGCTCCCCGAAGCGCCTGAGGCCGCATGACCCTCCGCTCGATCGACGTGTCGCGGCTGATCGACGACCGGCCGATCTCCGGGCTGCAGGTGCTGGTCCTCGTCCTGTCGTTCCTGATGAACCTGCTCGACGGCGCCGATACGCAATCCATCGGCGTGGCGGCGCCGTTCATCGTGCACGCGCTGCACATCAGGCCGGCCCTGCTCGGGATCGTGTTCTCCGCCGCCCTGCTCGGCGCCGCCCTCGGCGCGATCGGCTTCGGCGCCCTTTCCGACCGGATCGGCCGCCGGCCGCTCCTGATCGCGTCCATGCTGATCATCGGCGCCTTCACCCTTCTGACCGCGCACGCGACCTCGCTGCCGATGCTGCTCGCGGTCCGCTTCGTCGCCGGGATCGGGCTCGGCGGCGCGACCCCCTGCTTCATCGCGCTCAGCTCGGAATACGCGCCCCGCCGCAGCCGCTCGACCTACGTGACGCTGATGTGGGCCGGCTTCCCGCTCGGCGGCATGGTCGGCGGCTTCGCCAATTCCCTGCTGATCCCGGGTTTCGGTTGGCGCGCGATCTTCTATGTGGGCGGCGTACTGCCCCTGCTGCTCGCCGCGGTGCTGGTGGTCTCGCTTCCGGAGTCGCTCAAGGTGCTGGTCGGCCGGCGTCCGGACCGCGCCGGCGCGGTCCGCGTCCTGCGCCGCATGCGCGTCGAGGGGATCGGCGACGACACGCTGCTCACGGTCGAGGACGAGCGGCTGCCGGGTTCCTCCCTCCGCCTGGTGTTCGCCGACGGGCGCGCCGCCGGGACGCTGATGCTCTGGGCGATGTTCTTCATCGGCTTCGGCGTCCTGACCGTCGCCATCCTCTGGATGCCGAGCCTGCTGCGGCTGCACGGCATCCGGCCCGCCTCGACCGCCTTCGTCGTCGCGTTCAACGGCCTCGGCGCGTTCTTCGGGATGTCCGCGGCAGGGCGGCTGCTGGGCGCCTTCGGCACCGTGCGCATCCTCGTACCCGCCTTCGCGTTCGGCGCCGCCGTCACCGGCTGCCTCGGCTACGGCGCCGGATCGGTTCCGGTTTCGGCGCTGTTCATCGGCCTGAACGGGCTGTTCGTCGGCGGCGCCGCTGCGGGCGTCATCGCGCTCGCCGCCGAGGTCTACCCGACGGCGATCCGCTCGACCGGGGTCGGCCTCGGCATGGCGGTCGGACGGTTCGGCCAGATGGTGGGCCCGCTGCTCGTCGGCGGCCTGCTCGGCGCCGGCTGGAGCGCCGGTCCGGTGATGGCGGCGGTTGGCGCCGCCACCCTGCTCGCGGCCGGGATCGTGATCCTGTTCGGCTCGTGGACGCGCAGGCGGTCGCAGCCTGCGGATCCCGCCCTCCTCGATGCGCCGGCGTCGTAGCCGGCGGAATGAATGGCGGAGCCGCAAGGCCGACGCCCGGAACAGGATCACCCGCATGTGCCAGGACAATGGCGGCGACGCCCGCAAGAACGAGAACGAAGGCGGCCGGGGAGAGGATGGCCGCCGCGTGGCCGGGTCGGCGATGACGGCCGCGCCGACGCCGGCGAGGGCGCTGGTGGAGGACCTGGTGACGGCCAACCACATCCTGGCCGACCAGGGGGTGGTCGACGCGTTCGGCCACGTCAGCGTGCGGCACGACCAAGTCCCGGACCGCTTCCTGCTCGCGCGCAACATGGCGCCCGACATCGTCGGCGCGGACGACATCCTCCAGTTCACGCTGGACGGCGAGCCGATCGACGCCGACGGGCGCAAGACCTACGTGGAGCGCTTCATCCACGGCGAGATCTACCGGCGGCGCCCGGACGTCATCGCCGTGGTGCACAGCCATTCGCCGGCGATCGTGCCGCTGACGGTGGTCAAGGGCGGCACGCTCCGCGCCCTGTCGCACATGGCGGGCTTCATCGGCACCGCAGCGCCGATGTTCGAGATGCGCGACGTGGCCGGCGACGGCACCGATCTCCTGGTCTCGGATGCCGTGCGGGGACGGGCGCTGGCCGAGCTGTTCGACCGGAGCGACGTGGTGCTGATGCGCGGGCACGGATCGACCGTGGTGGCGCCGTCGCTGCGCCAGGCGGTCTACCGGGCCGTCTTCGCCGAGCTGAACGCGCGCTACCAGGTGGCGGCGTCGGGGATGGGCGAGCCGGTGTTCCTGTCCGCGGCCGAGGCGGCGTCCTGCGCCGACCGGAACCTGAACGTCGCCGACCGGCCGTGGGAGCTGTGGCGCCGCCAGGCGCGTGAGCGGCGCGCGGGCCGGGTGCTGCCGACGGGCGGCGACGCGTGAACGGCCGGACCGGCACGACCATCCGACCGGAATGCCGGACGAAGCCCGGAACGGCCGGAACCGCATCCGGCAGCTGAGGCGCCGGACATCAAGCGACGTCGACGAAGATCGACGCGCGTCACCAGGAGGACGTCCGGATGACCGGAAAGACCACCCGACGCGGCCCGCGCCGCGCAGCCTGTCTCGCATGGGCCACGTGCCTGCTGCCGGCGGTGGCGGCAGCGCAGGCGCCGCCCGGCGGCGGGCCGCCGATCGGCTACGACGCAGGCGTCAACATCGCGGCGCCGACCACGACGGTCGGCAACCTGTTCGACGCGACGTCGCTCGGCAAGTCGTTCGGCCGCAGCCTGGCCGAGGACGGGATCTACCTCCATGCGACGATCGAGCAGTCGACCGAGAGCGTGGTTTCCGGCGGGACCGAGCGGGGCACGTACTACTTCAACTTCTCCATCCTCGGCGTCGACGTCGACCTCGGCAAGGCGGCGGGCATCCCGGGCGGCAAGCTGCACGTCTGGTTCGACGACCAGGCCGGCCAGACCGGGACCGCGGGCGAGCGTCCGGACGGCACCAACATCTTCGAGCCGTTCGCGCTGGGCGACCAGTTCAGGCTGCTCAACCTGTCCTACGAGCAGAGCTTCCTGCACGACCGGGTCAACGTGCAGTTCGGGCGGATCAGCCCGGTGTCGGTTCCCGGCACCGTCCTGTCGCCGCCGTTCGACCAGGCGACCTGGCACTGCCAGTTCTTCAGCTACCTCTGCGCCGATCCGATCGCCTTCGCGCTGAACGCGCCCAAGGCGTCCTACAGCACGTCGAGCTGGGGCGCCTTCACCACCCTGATCCCGTTCCGGCACGTGTACTTCAAGACCGGGATCTACGAGAACGAGCCGATCGAGAACGCCAACACCAACCACGGCGGCTGGCCCGGGCCGGACTGGGGCCTGAACGAGGCCGCCGGCGCCTTCATCCCGGTGCAGCTCGGCTACCAGACCGGCCTGGGCGAGACGCGCTATCCCAGCTCGGACTTCATCGGCGGCTACCGGGACACCGCGCCGTTCGCAGACCGCCTCTACGACACCCGCTTGCGACCGGTCGCCCTGGCCGGGGGCGCGCCGCTGACCGACCACGGCAACACCGGCTACTATGCCGAGGCCGAGCAGGTGTTCTGGCGTCCCGACATACGCAGCCCGCTCAACGCGTCGGCGTTCATCTCGCTCAACTGGGACGGTTCCGGCAACGGCCTGATCGCCGACGAGATCGAGGCCGGGTCGATCGCGCGCGGCATCATCCCTGGGCGGCCCAACGACCTTGCCGGGTTCACAGTCGGCTATGCACGCCTCGACCCGCGCGTGATCGAGGCCCGCAACGACCTCCGGATCGCGCACCACGTCCCGGGCAACCAGTCCGGCTCGGTCATCGACTACGAGCTGAACTACGGCGTGACGTTCGCGCCCGGCCTCCAGGTCAGGCCCTACGTCGACTACGTCGTCGACCCGGACCAGCTGCCGCTGGCGGTGCCGAAGGCGAACGTGAACCATTCCCTGTCGGTGGGCGTGTCCATGCTGCTCAACCTCGACACGTTCCTCGGCCTGCCGCAGCTGGGACCCACGGCCTACTGACCGGGTGTCGCGCCGACGGGACGCCGCGTCGGGAGCCCGTACCGGCGAGGCGTTTCCCGTGAAGGCCGGCTGGCTTGGTCGAATCGCCTGCGTTGATATGTCCGATCTTCCGCACCCACAGCTTGATGAGGTGGTCCCATCTCGTTGGACAGGATCTGTCTGTCGATGAGCTTGGTTCTGGTTGTCGTCAGGCTGCCAGTTTCTCTATCCCGGCTGCTCCATAGGCCTCATTAGGCGTCAGGCCTGCCAGGGCGGAATGTGGCCGCGGGGCATTGTAGTAGCCGATCCATCGGATAAGCCCAGCCTGCAGCTCCGAGCCGGTGTCGAACGCGTGCAAGGAGACGCACTCGTATCTGAGGCTGCGCCAGAGACGCTCGATGAACACGTTATCCATCAGCCGCGCCCGTCCATGGAGATGCGCAGGTCCGCGTCCTTCAGCACATCGGTGGAACGAGCCGAGGTGAACTGGCTGCTCTGGTCGGTATTGAAGATCCCTGGCCGCCCGTGGCGGCCCAGGGCTTTCTCGATCGCATCGATGCAGAACGCGGTATCAATGGTGCTCGACAGCCGCCACGCCAGCACCTTGCGCGTGACCCAGGCCATCACCGCAATCAGGTAGAGAAAGCCGCGGCGCATCGGAATGTAGGTGGGATACTGTCGGCGAACTCAGGCGTCAGGGTATGATCGGCACGGAGGTGGTTCATGAGCCTGCATCCTGAGCCGATCGGCGAGATCCCTGCCGAGACCGTGTGCATTGCCCGTGCAGCGTTTCCCAGGGGCACGGTGGTCATGCGACTACGTGACGAGTTCGGCGTCTTGTTCGAGGACAAGGGACTTTCGCACGCTCTACCCTGCCGGGGTCAGCCCGGCCTTTCGCCGTGGCGCCGCCCGCGGTTGATGAGACATCTATGAGTAGCCTATGCGGCGACCGCGTTGGCTGAAAGCTGGTGCTGCCTGACCTGTGCGGCGTTTGGAAACCGTGCCGCTGGATGAGCCAGGTGGTGTTGTAGGTTTTGCGGAAGTCCAGCAGCGCCAGGCGCAGCTGCTCGACGGTGTCGAAGGTTTGGATCCAGAGCAGGTTCTCCTTGAGCGTCCGGATGAACCGCTCGGCGCAGCCGTTGCCCTCGGGGGTGCGGTGTGAATGCGGGCGAGCTCTGGATGCCGAGGAAGCGCATCTCGGTCTGGAAGGTGTCGGACATGTAGTGCGAGCCGTGGGCGTGACGGACGCAAAAGCCGCGGGCGACATCCTTGCCAATGGCGCCGAAGTGCCGTCGCACGCTCTGGCGCAGCGACTCGAGCGCCTCGAACCGGGTGCCCCACATGGTGTCGACAGTACCGGGAATGATGGTGCCGTCATGGTTATGCGGTCCACGCGGCCGACCGACACGCCCGGGTGCCAGCAGGTCGTTCTCACGCATGAGCCGCGTGCGGATGTCGCCGATCCGCAGCCGGGCTCAGACCTTGCGGTGGTTGCCAGTCACCTGCTGGCAACCGCCATGGAAGGAGCTGCCGGAGAGGACGTCCCGGATCCGCTCCAGCAGGACCGCATCCGGCATCGGGCCTGCGGGACCCGGCTCCTGCCGCGCTGGCGCCGGATGGCGATGTCGGTAGAGGCTCGTCCGCACGCTGCGCCAGATCCGGCAGACATGGGCCAGGCCGTAGGGCTTGCCGCTGCTCGGCAACAGCAGGCGGCTCATCGACTCGGCCTCCGGCGGGCCAGAGAGCTGCCGTTGCCCTCCAGCACCGCGATCTTCTGCTCCAGCAGCTCCGTCCTGGGCAGCTTCTCGCCGAGCCGTGCCTTGAGGCGGTCGCTCTCGCGCTCCTCGCCATCCACCGGCCTGGTCAGCAGGCTCGCCTCGCCGCCCGCGAGGACGGCGTCGCGCCAGCGGCTCAGCGTCGCTGCGGTCACGCCAAGCAAGCGCGACACCGTGTCCAGGTCCTCGCCCCGCACCCTGCTGTGTCGTCATCGTCCAATCCCTCCCGCGGATACCGTCCGCTTGCGGGATGTCTCGATCAACTATGGGACAGAGGACCCCAACCTGTCGCCGTCGGTAATCGCCCGGCTGCGCAACGACTGGCAGGCCGACTACGCGCGCTGGCAGCGACGCGACCTGTCGGCCCGGCACTACGTCTACATCTGGCGGACGGCGTCACCTTGCAGGCGCGGATGGAGCCGCAGGCGGACTGCATGCTGGTGCTGATCGGCGCCACGCCGGAGGGCAGGAGTGAGCGGGCAGCCAGCGGTACACGGATAGTTGATGATGGAACCACGACCCACGTGGATTGGTCCGACAAATGGATCCGGCTAGAAGAAAGCCCATAACGAAAACGGGAACGTTCATGCCTATCCAGAACATGCGACTCCGCCGACGCGACGCGCTCGCCCTGCTGACGGCCGGAACTGCGTTTGCCGGCCAGATCCGTCCCGCACGTGCCGCCAATCCGGAACAGATCCTCAAGACCCTCGAGCAGCAGGTCGTCCAGTGGTGCCTGAGCACGGCCGGCGTCGTCACGTCCGGCCCGGGTCAATCCGTGTCGGCCTGGGCGGACCAGAGCGGGCGCGGCCACACCCTGACGCAGCCCAACACGACCGTCCAGCCCACGCTGATCGCGAACGCGGTGAACGGCTATCCGGCGGTGTCCTTCGACGGCGTCGCGCAGTTCCTGCAGAACCCCTATCTCGGCGAGCCGCGCTGCGAGTTCATCGTCGCGCGCCTCCGCAGCATGCCAGTAGGAGGTGCCTTCTACGACCTGATGGGCGGCAACAGCCCGCAGGGAGTCACCATCGGCTCCTACTACTTCCAGGCGACCGCATCGGGCGGTTCGGTCGGCAAGCAGTATGCGTTCATACGTCCGACGACGGCGGAAACGACCAGCCTTCCCAGCTTCCAGGTGGAAGCGACCAGCCAGCCGGTCGCGGGTCCCTGGGCGATCTACGCCGTCCGCAACAACGGGTTGACCGTTCGCCTCTACAAGTCCGGCCTGCTTTGCGGCGAGCCGGTGCCGGTCGGCATCGGGCCGTTCCAGCCGATCACGGCGGCGACCGTCGGCTGCGGCTTCTACAACAACGCGGAGACCGACTTCGCGCCGATCGACATGGCGGAGAAGATCAGCTTCGCGAACGACCTTCCGGAAGAGGATTTCAAACTCATCATCGACTACCTCGTCGAGAAATACGACCTCGGGGTGTCTGCCTCGACCGGCGCCTTGGTCTGGCCGGTCTTCCAGGCCGACGGCGTGGACGAGAGCGGCATAAACGAGAACCTCGTGTTGTTGCAGGGCGACGGCGAGACCTTCAAGTACCGGCCGTCGCACTACCTCCCGCCCGCCGGCACCGTCGTGCGTGACCTCAGCGCCATTCACTGGAACGGCGCGACCTGGCTCGCCCATACGCAGGCGGGCGCCAGCCTGCTGGCACCGCTGATGTTCACGCTCGCGAAGAGCATCGATGGGATGGGCTCGTTCTCGCCGATCGCGTCCGTCGACGTCAGCGTGGCGGTGCCGGGTGCGACGAGCGGCGTGTGCTGGGCGCCGGAATTCGTTCGCCATCGCGACAACAGGCCCTACCTGCTGAACGGGCTCCCCGTCGTGCTCTGCAACATCTCGCCAATCGCGCCGCCGCTCAGCAACACCGCGGCCGGCATGCAGTACTACCTGTTCCAGCCGAGCGAACCGACCATGACGCAGCCCTGGAACCTGCTGGGCAAGCTCGACGGGTTCATGCCCAACGTGCTCGACGGGTTCATGTTCTATGACGCGGCGCTCGGCAGCTTCTTTGTCTCGATGACGCCCGTCAATCCACCGCAGAACACCGTTCTCATGCAGTCGTCCAGCCTGCTGGGTCCTTATGGCGAGTTCGGATCGGGATACGATCCCTACGGCTTCGGCGTGTCCCATGAAGGCACCTCGGTGATCGATCTCGGCAACGGCGACGAGCGCTACTTCCTCGACGCACGTGGCACCGGCTACTACATCTCCGATAACGTCAGGGGCATTCAGACCACTGGTTGGACCGCTCCGCGCAAGGTAAACGCTCCATTCCTGCCCCAGCACGGTACTCCCATGCCTACCCCTTCCAACATCATCACGCTCTGACGGGTTCTGCCACCACTTTCGCTAGGCTCCAGACTCACGACCACCACAAAATGATGGCGGCGAGGCAGATGGTGGCCTCGTAGGTGCAGGCCAACCTGTCGTAGCGGGTGGCGAGGCGGCGGAAGTCCTTCAGGCGGCGGAACGTGCGCTCGATGACGTTGCGCCGCCTGTAGAGGCTCCGCTCGATGGGATGGTGGCGCTTTCGCCTGGGGTTGTTCGGGATCACGGGCGTGGTGCCGCGCGCCAGCAGGGCCTGCCGCAGGGCGTCGCTGTCGTAGGCGGCATCGGCCATCAGCAGGCGCGACAGGCCACCACGCGACACGTAACGCATCCGGATCATCCCCTTCGTCAAGTCGTGCACCGGGGATGGCCGGGCGAGACTTCGGCCAGCGCAG
>CAXTVS010000072.1:0-14842 GCA_964247735.1 uncultured Acetobacteraceae bacterium | reverse complement strand
GGCCGGTGAGGGTGACGTGGATGTCGCCGGTGCCGATCGTCGCCACCGACACCGACTGCGGCGGACCGCCCGCCGCGCGGCCGGCCGGCTTGGCGGCATGACGCTCCCCCAGCGTCCGCCAGCCCAGAAACGCCCCCAATGCCACCAGCACGAGGCCGGCCAGCACGAGCCAGGGACGACGCGAGCGGCTCGCGGTCCTGGGTCTGCTGCGCGTCAGCGGGGGGGCTTCGAGCGGCTGGTCAGGCGTGACACGGCTCCGACGGCGACGGGTTGAGCATTACGACATCGACATGAACTCGTCGACCCCGGCGGAGCCTGCCAGTCGCGGGTTCAGGGGACGGGGTTCCGGTCTGCCAGGATGCAGGATTCGCTTTGCCGCACAAGGCCGGGTTCTTGCGCCGCAATTACTTGACGGTGTTTGACTTATTGTAACCGACGAGTCCGCCTGCCCCCGGACCTGGACACCGCCGAACCCCGGCTCGTGCCTGCAGGCCAGGATGGCGGCATCCGCCGGCCGGACCGGCCGCCTAGAAGATGGCAATCATGACCACGCTGGCGATGGCCAGGAGGCCGCCCACGAGCCTGAGCGGCGTCGCCTGCCGCACCGCGAAGCCCATCAGGCCGAAATGGTCCATGGCCAGCGACGTGACGACCGCGGCGATCACCACCGCGGTGGTGAAGGTGGCCGATCCGAGCTTGCGGGTGACCAGCAGGGTGCACATCAGGAACAGGGCGTTGCACACCCCGCCGATGAAGGCCCACCAGGGCAGACCGAGGAGCCTGCCGCCGGCTCCTCGGGTGCTGAAGCCGAGGAAGGGGATGCAGGCCAGCACGCACAGCCCGCCGACCAGGTAGACGACCAGTGCCGACAGCACCGGGCTCGCCACCGCCTTGTTCAGCACCGAGTTGCTGCCAGACTGCAACGGGTTGGAGATGCCGGCGAGCACGGCGAAGAAGCCCAGGATCCACTGCACGGTTCAATCCTCCAGCGCCGGGCCGCGGAACGCGTCGAGGCCTGCGACCGGCGGCAGGGCGACCGGACGGTTCTCCCGCGCCGAGCGGTAGATCGCCTCCATCAGCCGGTGGTCCTGCACGCCCTCCTCGCCGGGGGTGCGCGGCCGCCGGCCGGTCAGCACGCACTCGGCCATGTGGTCGAGCTCGGTGGCGAACTGGTCCTTGTCGCCCAGGATGCGCTCCTCGGCCAGCTCCGCGTCCTCCCGGTCCGGGGCGCGGCGACGGATGTGCAGGCGCAGGCCGTGATAGGCGAAGGCGGGCTCCAGCGCCACCGTGGCGCGCTGGAAGTACAGCCGGGCCGGACGGGACTCGTGCGCGTCGTAGGCCGCGGCCAGGCGCGCGACGATGCCGGACGGGAAGCGCATCATCCAGGCGATGTTCTCCTCGACCTCGGCGAAGCGCGGGTCGCCGGGCGTGCTCCAGCTCCAGGCCATCACCTCGACCGGCTCCTCGCCGGTGACGAAGCGGGAGAAGTTGAGGCCGTAGATGCCGATGTCCGGCAGCGCGCCGCCGCCGGCCAGAGCGGCGGCGTGCCGCCATTGCGGAGCGGTGTCCTGGACCTGGCCGTCATGCGCCTCGATCAGCTTGAGCCTGCCGAACCGGCCGGACCGGGTGATGCGGATCAGCTCGCGGTGGTGCGGCTCGTACTGCAGGCGGTAGGCGATCATCAGGATCACCCTGGCGGCGGTGCAGGCGGCCACCATCGCTTCCGCCTCGGCCGAATTGTTGGCCATCGGCTTCTCGCACAGCACGTGGCGGCCGATCCGGGCGGCCTCGCGCACCTGGTGGAGATGCAGGCCGTTCGGGGTGACGACGTAGACTGCCCGCACCGTGTCGTCGGCGGCGAGGCGGTCCCACTCGTCGTAGCCGTACACCGCGTCGTCCGGCAGGCCGTGCTGGCGGGCGACGCGCAGGCCCTTGTCGCGGTCGCCGGTCATCACCGCGCGCAAGGAGCACAGGCTGGTGGCCGCCAGCGCGGGGAGGATAGTCTCCAGGCTGAGACGGCCGAGACCGACCAGGCAGAACCCGACGCGGGACGCCGGCGGCAGCGGCGGCGGAGGTGGCGCGGCGCGACGCTCGGTCGGGCCGACGAAGGGCGGCGAGTCCTCGGGATCGTCCTGCCCCGGCACGCGTGATCCCGCCATTCCTGCTCCTTGATCGCCGGGTTCGCCACGCGGCCAAGCGTGACGGCCGCCGGGCGTTTCCGGATTCGATGGCGTCGAAGTGTATCGCCGGCTCACACCACCGGCGTCGGCAGCGCCGCGTCGGCGAAGAACGCCTGGAGGTTGGCCAGCATGAGGTTGCCCATCGCCAGGCGGGTCTCGTGCGTGGCGCTGCCGACATGCGGCGCCAGCGACACGTTGGGAAGCGGCAGAAGTGCTGCCGGCACGTGCGGCTCGTTCTCGAACACGTCGAGCCCGGCGGCGCCGAGGCGGCCTTCGGTCAGCGCCTCGACCAGGGCCGGCTCGTCGATGATCGAGCCGCGCGCCACGTTCACCAGCACGCCCTGCGGCCCGAGAGCGTCCAGCACCTCCCTGTCCACCAGGCCACGCGTGGCGGCGGAGGCGGAGGTCGCCACGAACAGCACGTCGGAGGCGGCGGCCAGCGCGCGGATGTCGTCATGGTACTCGTGCGGCGTTTCCTTCCGGTTCGGGCCGGTATAGGCGATGGAGCCGCCGAAGCCGGACAGGCGCAGCGCGATCGCCTGGCCGATCCGGCCGAACCCGACGATGCCGTAGCGCAGGCCGGAGGCGCGGCGCGCCAGGCCCGGCTGCGAGGACGGCCAGAGCCCGTCGCGCACGTGGCGCTCCGCCGCCGGCAGGCCGCGCATCACGTTCAGCATCAGGGCGATGGCGAGGTCGGCGACGTCGTCGGTGAGCACGTCGGGGGTGTTGCTGACGCGGATGCCGAGGCGCTGCATCGCCTGGAGGTCGACGCGGTCGTAGCCGACGCCGTTGATGGCGACGATGCCCAGCGCCGGCAGCCGCTCGGCGAGCGCGGTCTCGATGCCGAGATGGCCGCCGGTCACCACGGCGCGGATCGCGGCGCCGTGCCGCGCCAGGATGGCCTCCTGTTCCGCCGGCTCGGCAAGCCAGCGCACGACGTCGTAGGTCGCGTCCAGCGTCGCCTGGGTGGCAGGGAGCACCGGGCAGAGCTGCAGCAGGGTGGCGCCCATGTCGCCTGTTCTCCTCACAAGACCGACAGCACGCCGCCGTCGACGTAGATGACCTGACCGTTGACGAAGTCGGACGCGGCGGAGGCGAGGAACACCGCCGTGCCGGCGAGCTCCTCCACCCTGCCCCAGCGCCCGGCCGGAGTGCGCCGGCGCAGCCAGGCGTCGAACTCCGGGTCCTCGCGCAGCGGCCGGTTGAGCTCGGTCTCGAAGTAGCCGGGGCCGATGGCGTTGACCTGCAGGCCGTGCCGCGCCCAGTCGGCACACATGCCGCGGGTCAGCATCTTCACCGCGCCCTTGGACGCGGTGTAGGGGGCGATGGTCGGGCGCGCCGCCTCGCTCTGCAGGCTGGCGATGTTGATGATCTTGCCGCGGCCCCGCGGGATCATCCGCTTCGCCACCGCCTGGCCGACGAAGAACACGCTGTCGAGGTTGGTGCGCATCACCTCGCGCCAGGTCTCGACGAGGAACGATTCCAGGGTCATGCGCCGCTGGATGCCGGCGTTGTTGACCAGGATGTCGATCGGGCCCGCGTCGCGCTCGATGCGCTCGATCCCTGCTTCCACCGCGTCCGGATCGGTCACGTCGAACAGGCCAAGGCCGCCTTCGGGAGAGCAGGCGGCGTCGCCGATCGAGGCGGCGGCATGGCCGAGCCGGTCGGCGCTGCGACCGTTCAGCACGATCCGGGCGCCGGCGGCCGCCAGCCCCTGCGCGATCGCGAAGCCGATGCCCTGGCTCGATCCGGTCACCAGGGCCAGGCGGCCGGACAGGTCGAACGCGTTGATGCCCATCCGCCGTTTCCGCCCGCTGGTCCGCCGGCAACGAAGGAGCTTCCGTCCGCGGCGAGGAGGTGGCATAGCGATGTGAACGGTCACATGGCAAGAGCCGGCGGTCCGACCGGAGGTGACCTGGGAGGCGACATGCTCGCGGCAGTGCTGCACGGGGCGCACGACCTGCGCGTCGAACAACGGGACGAGCGTGACCTGCTGCCGGGAGAGGCGCGGGTGCGGGTCGCGGCCGGCGGGATCTGCGGCTCGGACCTGTCCTATTTCAACAAGGGCGGCGTCGGCGACTTCCGGGTGCGCGAGCCGCTCACCCTGGGGCACGAGGTGGCCGGCACCGTGGTCGAGCTGGCGCCGGCGGGGGACTGGCCGCTGCCGGCCGGGCTCGCGGTCGGCACGCCCGTGGCAATCAATCCGAGCCGGCCCTGCCTGCATTGCCGGTACTGCCGCGCCGGACGCGGCAATCTGTGCCGCAACATGCGCTTCCTCGGCAGTGCCGCGCTGACGCCGCACGTACAGGGGGCGTTCTGCGAGCACGTGGTGGTGCGGGCAGACCAGTGCGTGAAGGTGCCGGCGGAGATGGAGTTCCGGGTCGCGGCCTGCGCCGAGCCGCTGGCGGTGGCGCTGCATGCGGTGTCGCGCGCCGGGACGGTGGCGGGGCGGCAGGTGCTGATCGCGGGCGCCGGGCCGATCGGGCTGCTCTGCCTCGCGGCCGCGCGGCATGCCGGGGCGGCCGGCGTGACGATCACCGACCTGTTCGACCAGCCGCTGGAGATCGCCCGGCGCATGGGGGCGGACGAGGCCGTCAACGTGCGCTCCGATCCGGACCGGCTGGAGCGGGCGGCGCAGGCGGTCGGCGGGTTCGACGTGGCGATGGAGGCGACCGGTGCGGCCGCGTCCGTCGCGGCGCTGCCGTCGCTGGTCTGCCCGGGCGGGCGCATCGTGCAGCTCGGCATGCTGCCGCCGGGCGCGGTGCCGCTGCCGGTCAACCTCCTGATGGCACGCGAGATCGACCTGGTCGGCTCGTTCCGCTTCCACGGCGCATTCGACGTGGCGGTGGAGGCGCTGGCGCGCGGCCGGATCGACGTCGCACCGATCCTGTCGGCGAGCTTCCCGCTTGCCGACGCGAACGACGCCTTCGTCCTGGCCGGCGACCGGACCCGGGCGATCAAGGTGCACCTGGCCATCGCCTGAACGGGGACCGGCGTCGATGGACCAGACCGCTGCGACGCTGCTGGAGTTCGAGGCGCTCACCAAGCGGTTCGGCGGCACCCTGGCGGTGGACGACGTGTCGCTGGCGCTCGGGTCTGGCGAGATCCTGGCGCTGCTGGGCGAGAACGGCGCCGGCAAGTCCACAGTGATCAAGATGCTGGCCGGGATCCACGTGCCGGACTCCGGGCGCATCCTGTTCCGCGGTCAGCCCTACAACCACCTCCGGGCGGCCAAGGGGGCACGGCAGTCGGTCGCCTTCATCCACCAGGACCTCGGGCTGATCGACTGGATGACGGTGGCCGAGAACATCGCGCTCGGGGTGGGCTATGCGCGCCGGCGCGGCCTGATCTCCTGGTCCGGCTGCCGGGCGCAGGCGATGGCGGTGCTCCGGACCATGAGCGCCGACATCGACCCGGACGCGCGGATCATGAACCTGAGCCGCACAGAGCGGTCGCTGGTGGCGATCGGCCGGGCGCTGGCGGCGCAGGCGGAGGTGCTGGTGCTGGACGAGCCGACCGCCAGCCTGCCGGCCGACGAGGTGGACCGCCTGCTGGCGGTACTGCGCGACCTGCGCCGGACCGGGATCGGCATGATCTACGTGTCGCACCGGCTGGACGAGGTGTTCCAGGTCGCGGACCGGGTCGCGGTGCTGCGCGACGGCCGACTGGTCGGGGTGAAGCGGGTGGCGGATACCGATCCCACCGACCTCGTCACCATGATCGTCGGCCGGCCGCCGGAGCAGCTGTTTCCCGAGCCGGGGCCGTCCGGCAGGGAGGCCTGCCTCCGGCTCGAGGGGCTGGTGGCAGGCGGGGTCGGGCCGGTCGACCTCGTGCTGCGCCGGGGCGAGATGGTCGGGCTGGTGGGCTTGCGCGGCGCCGGCCAGGACGCGATCGGGCGGGCGCTGTTCGGCTGCCGGGCGGTGGAGGCCGGGCGCATGGTCCTGCACGCGGAGCCGTACCGGCCGGGCTCGGCCGCGGCGGCGATGGCGTCGGGCGTCGGGCTGGTTGCGGGCGACCGGGTGGCGGAAAGCCTCGGCATGCCGCTTTCGGTGCGCGAGAACCTGTTCCTCAACCCGGGCGCGCTCGGCCACGCGCTGCTCAGCCTGCGCTCGTCCGCCGGCGAGACCGCGGACTGCGTCGCCGCGGGCGCGCGGATGAGCCTGCGGCCGAACCAGCCGAACCGGCCGGTCGAGACGCTGTCGGGCGGCAACCAGCAGAAGGTGGTGCTGGCGCGCTGGCTCGGCATCGCCAGCCGGCTGCTGATCCTGGAGGAGCCCACCGCGGGGGTGGATGTCGGCGCCAAGGCCGAGATCTACGGGCTGCTGCGGCAGGCGCTGGCGGCCGGGCTGTCGATCGTCGTGGTCGCCACCGACTTCGAGGAGGTGGCCGCCATCTGCCACCGCGCGCTGGTGTTCAGCCAGAACCGCGTCTGCGCCGAGCTCCCGCGCGAGGCGCTGTCGGTGCGGAGCCTGCTGCAGGCGGCCTCGGCCGGCGGCGTTCCCCTTCCCCCGCCCGCCTCGTCCGCCGTGCAAGGGAATCCGGCATGAACTCGCTCAAGTCCACTGCGCTGGAACCGGCGCCGGGCAGCCTCCGGGGCCTGCCGATCGGACGACAGGTCGCGGGCCTGCTGCCGGTCTATGGCCTGCTGATCCTGGCGGTGCTGCTGGCGATCCTGTTCTCGCTGATCCTGCCCGACACCTTTCCGACCTGGCTCAACGTGCGCTCGATCCTGGGCGACAAGGCGGTGGTGGCGATGCTGTCGCTGGCGGCGACCGTGCCGATGATGACCGGCAAGATCGACCTCACCGTCGGCTACGGGGTGGTGCTGTGGCACATCCTGGCAATCTCGCTGCAGATCAACGGGGTGCCGTGGCCGATCGCGGTGCTGGTGGTGCTGGCGCTGGGCCTGGTGTTCGGCCTGCTCAACGGGCTGCTGGTCGAGGTGGCGCAGATCGACAGCTTCATCGCCACGCTGGGCACCGGCACCGTGACCTATGCGGTGGCGCTGTGGTGGACCGGCGGGCGGCAGGTGATCGGCCGGTTGCCGCACGCCTTCTTCGAGCTCGACATCGCCCGCGTGCTCGGCGTGCCGGTCCCGGCCTTCTACGTGGTCGGGCTGGCGGCGGTGCTGTGGGTGGTCTCGGTGTACACGCCGCTCGGGCGATACCTGTATGCGATCGGCGCCAACCCGCGCGCGGCCGAGCTGAACGGCATCCCGACCCGGCGCTACGTCATGCTGGCCTTCATGGTGTCCGGCGTGATCACCGCGTTCGCCGGGGTGATCCTGGCGGCCCGGCTGCGCGTCGGCCAGGCCAGCGTGGGGCTGGAGTTCCTGCTGCCGGCGCTGGTGGGGGCGTTCCTCGGCTCCACCACCATCACGCCGGGGCGGGTCAACATCTGGGGCACGGTGGTGGGCGTGGTGATCCTGGCGATCGGCATCTCCGGCATCGAGCAGCTCGGCGGCGCCTTCTGGGTGGAGCCGGCGTTCAACGGCGCCACCCTGCTGATCGCGATCGGGCTGGCCGGCTGGACCGGACGCCGACGGGTAATGGCGCGCGCGGTGCGGCCCACGGCGCCGGCGCCGGCGCCGGCGCAGCCGGGACGCTGAACACGGGCAGACTGCGAACAACGGCATCGCGCAAAAGCGGGCCAAGAACAGGGAAGCGGAACGATGACACCAGGGATCCTCGATGGCCGGCGTGGTCGGCGGCGACCTGCGGCATTGTCGGCCGGGGCGGGGCTGGCGATCCTGCTCGCCGGCACCGGATCGGCGGCGGCGCAGGACGCGCTGTCGCGGGCGCAGGCGGTGATCGCCGCCGCGACCGCGCCGTCGTCGAAATGGGACGGGCCGACCACCGGGCCGAAGGCGGCTGCGGGCAAGACGGTGATCTACGTGGCGGCCGACCTGCGCAACGGTGGCATCCAGGAGGTCGGCGACGGGGTCAAGGAGGCAGGAAAGGCGATCGGCTGGACCGTGCGGGTGCTGGACGGACAGGGCAGCGTGTCCGGCATCCATTCCGCCTTCAGCCAGGCGGTGGCGCTGAAGCCGGACGGCATCGTGGTCGGCGGCTACGACGTGGTGCAGAACGCCGCCGACATCGAGCAGGCGGCGGCGGGCGGAATCCGCATCGTCGCCTGGCACGGCGGGCCGAAGCCGGGGCCGATGGCGGAGTACCACGTCATCAGCAACATCGGCAGCGACAGCGCACGTGTCGCCAAGGTTGCGGCCGACTACGCGATCGCCCAGAGCGGCGGCAAGGCGGGCGTCGTGATCTTCACCGACAGCGCCTACGCCATCGCGCTGGCGAAGGCGAAGATGATGCAGGGCGAGATCCAGACCGTTCCGGGCTGCAGCGTGCTGGCGTTCGAGGACACGCCGCTGGCCGACACCTCGACCCGCATGTCGCAGCTCACCACCTCGCTGCTGCAGCGCTACGGCGCGAAGTGGACGTACTCGCTGGCGATCAACGACCTGTACTACGACTTCATCGGGCCGCCCCTGATCTCCGCCGGACGCGATCCGTCCGGGCCGCCGGTCAACATCAGCGCCGGCGACGGCAGCAACTCCGCCTATGAGCGCATACGCGGCGGGCAGTTCCAGGCGGCGACCGTGCCGGAGCCGCTGCTGCTGCAGGGCTGGCAGGTGGTCGACGAGATGAACCGCGGCTTCGCCGGGCAGCCCGCCTCGGGCTACGTGGCGCCGGTGCACCTGGTGACGGCGAAGAACGTCGACCTGGATGGCGGCAAGAAGGACATCTACGACCCGGACAACAACTACCGCGACGCCTACCGGAAGATCTGGGGACGCTGAGGGATGAGCGCGTTCGAGGTCGTGGACAAGCGGTTCCGGCGGTATGTGCTGTTCAACGCGCAGCCCGAACGGATCGCGGACGGGTTCCGCTGGACCGAGGGGCCGGTCTGGTTCGGCGATGCCGGCTGCCTGCTGTTCAGCGACATCCCGAACAACCGCATCATGCGCTGGATCGAGGGGGTCGGCCTGTCGACGTACCGGCAGCCGAGCCGTTACGCCAACGGCGGCACGCGCGACCGGGAGGGGCGGCTGGTGTCCTGCCTGCATGGGGCGCGGGCGGTGGTGCGCACCGAGCATGACGGCAGCCTCACCACGCTGGTCGACCGCCACGAGGGGCGCCGGCTGAACTCGCCGAACGACGTGGTGGTGAAGTCCGACGGCACTGTCTGGTTCACCGATCCGCACTACGGCATCGCCATGGACTACGAGGGCGAGGGTCTCGCCGAGGAGGAGCTGCCGTGCCAGGTGTACCGCTTCGACCCCCGCGACGGCCGGCTCGACGTGGCGAGCGACGCCTTCGCCTGCCCGAACGGGCTGTGCTTCTCGCCGGACGAGACCCGCCTCTACGTCGCCGAAACCGGGCGGCTGCACGACGACAGCGTGCCGCGCCGGATCCAGGTGTTCGACGTCGAGGGCGACACCGGCCGGCTTGGGGAGGGGCGCGACTTCTATGCGCCGGAGACGGGTGCCGCGGACGGGTTCCGCTGCGACCAGGACGGCAACGTGTGGACCAGCGCCGGGGACGGGGTGCACTGCGTGAGCCCGGAGGGCGACCTGCTGGGGCGGATCCGGCTGCCGCACCCGGTGTCCAACCTGTGCTTCGGCGGCCACCGCAACAGCCGGCTGTTCATCTGCGCCAGCAGCGAGGTACATGCGGTGTACCTCAACCGGCGGGGCGCCGGCCGGCCTTGACCGGGCCGGCGCGCCGGGTCCCGGCAGCACCGGCGCCCAAGGCGACGCTGCGCGACGTGTCGGTGCTGGCGGGCGTGTCGCGGATGACGGTGACGCGCGTGTTCATCCGGCCGGAACAGGTGCTGCCGGCGACGCGTGCGCGGGTGCAGCGGGCGGTGGACGCGCTCGGCTACGTGCCGGACCGCGCCGCCGGCAGCCTGGCGACGCGGCGCAGCGGCTTCGTCGGGCTGGTCGTGCCGACGGTCGCCAACGGCAACTTCGCGGCGCTGGCGGAAGGCCTCACCGAGGCGCTGCGCCCGGCCGGCTACGAGCTGCTGATCGGCTACACCAGCTACAGCCTGGCCGAGGAGGAGCGGCAGGTGCGCACCCTGCTGTCGCGCCGGCCGGAGGCGCTGGTGCTGGCGGCGCCGCATCGCGAGCCGGTGCTGCGCCAGCTCGGGCAGGCGGGGGTGCCGGTGATCGAGGTGGCGGAGCTGCCGTTGCGGCCGATCGGGCACGCCATCGGCTTCTCCAACCACGCCGCGGGACGGGCCGCCGCCGCGTTCCTGATCGGGCTCGGCCACACCCGGATCGCGGCACTCGGACCGGCGCGCAGCCGCGACCGGCGCGACCTGCGCGGCGAGGCACGGCTGCGGGGCTTTGCCGACGCGCTGCGCGGCGCCAGGCTGCCGACCGACCTGGTCCGCGCCGACGGCGAGATCCCGTTCGCCTTCCGCAACGGGGCGCTGGCGATGGCGCGCCTGCTCAAGGCGGCACCCGAGGTGGAGGCGGTGTTCGCGGTGTCGGACCTGGCAGGCGTCGGCGCGCTGATGGAGTGCCGCAGACGGGGCGTCGACGTGCCGGGCAGGCTGTCGCTGGTCGGCTTCGGCGACTTCGAGGTCGGCCAGCAGGTGGTGCCGGCGCTCAGCACGGTGTCGGTCGACTTCGCCGACCTGGGAGATCGCGCCGGGCGGCTGGTGGTCGAGCTGCTGCGGCAGGCGGCTGCCGGAGGCGACAGGATCGTCGACGTGGGCTTCACGGTGGTCGCCCGGGGCACGACCCGGACCCGAACGCCGGCAGCCGGAACCACATGAGGAGGCGGACATCATGGCAGATCACCAGGACCAGCCGGCAGGCGGCCGGATCGCGCTCGTCACCGGCGCCGGGAGCGGCATCGGCCGCGCCGTCACCCTGGCGCTGCTGGCAGACGGTTGGTCGGTCGTGCTGGCCGGACGGGACGCCGGAAGGCTGGAGGAGACGGCCGGGCTGGCGGGCGACGCCGCGGCGTCGCGAACCCTGGTGCAGGCGACCGACGTGGCCGATCCGCGCTCGGTGGATGCGCTGTTCGCAGCCGTGGCGGCGCGGTTCGGGCGGCTCGACCTGCTGTTCAACAACGCCGGCACCAACGTGTCCGGCGTCGCCTTCGAGGAGCTGAGCTTCGCGGACTGGAACACGGTGGTCTCGGTCAACCTGACCGGCGTGTTCCTGTGCGCGCAGGGCGCGTTCCGGATGATGAAGGCGCAGGAACCCCGCGGGGGCCGGATCATCAACAACGGCTCGATCTCGGCGCACGCGCCGCGTCCGGATTCCGCCGCCTATACCGCCACCAAGCATGCGGTCACCGGCCTGACCAAGACGCTGTCGCTGGACGGCCGGCCATACGACATCGCCTGCGGGCAGATCGACATCGGCAACGCCCAGACCGCGATGGCGGCGCGCATGCAGACCGGGGCCAAGCAGGCGGCGGGGCACATGGCGGTGGAGCCGATGATGGACGTGCGCGACGTCGGCCGCAGCGTGGTGCTGATGGCGTCCCTGCCGCTCGACACCAACATCCCGTTCCTGACCATCATGGCCAACGCCATGCCGTTCCTCGGGCGGGGGTGACGGCAGATCCTGGCGGGCAGGCCGTGCTCCGTCAGGGCTTGATCCGGTCGGTGCAGCGGCGGGGCAGAGCCCGACCAAAGGAGCAGGCAAGCTTTGAGATGACCTTTGAAACCATCTTCGATGCTGGCCATCAAGGATTCGGCACAACCTGGGTCGGGCTCACGTTCACGGCAGCAGGAGCCCTTTTCGTCTTCGAGGCATATCGTCTACGACGATCTTTGCCATCAGGTCTGCGACGAGCTTCTCGAATGACTTTATCCTGGTGCTTGTTAATATTTTCATTGTTCCTGACGGCAGGAAGCTTGATTTCAACGATTCTACAGGAACGTTTGGCGAAGCTGGATCTTGGAACCAGGCACTTCTCGATTGTCAGCGGCCCAATCACCGGTTTTCATCCTGCACCTCACACGGAACAAAGTTTTGTCGTGCAGGGCCGTCGCTTCTCCTGTCCCGCCACTGTGGTAGCGTCGGACTTTCAGCATGGACCCTTCTACGGAAGTCCGATTCGTGATGGGCTGCAGGCACGCATCACCTATTCCGGCAATTTGATCCTGCGTCTGGAGATCGCCCACTAGATGTGACGTTCACAACCTGTCTCGTGAATGGAACTGGGTTTGGCGTTCCTGCCTCGCAGCAATACCCGCGCACGCCCGCGCACAGCGGAACTTTGCGATCAGGACACTAGTCCGGAACCTGCCAGCAGGCCACGTCCTGGGGGCCGAGCGGATCGTTGCCGAACAGGAGCGCCGGCGCGTCGGACAGGGTCCAGGGCTCGTCGCCGTAGTTGAACGCGAAGCACAGGTTGCCGCGCCGGCGCAGGCGGATGCCTGGCGGGAGCTCGACAATCGGCAGCCCGGCCAGGTCGTGCAGCGCATGCCGCACCAGGGAGGACAGAAGCGGCTCGTCGGCCCAGGCGCCGCAGTACAGGATCCGGTCGTGGCGGATGACCGCAGGGCCGTCATCGGCGTACCGGGCGAGGCAGGCGGCACCGTCGCGCGGCTCCAGCCATTCCCGCCAGCGCTCGGCCTGTCCCTGCACCGCATCCCCGCTCACCGCGTGACGCAGGCCGTCGCGCAGCGAGGCCACCTGCGTCACCCGGCACGGCAGCAGGTCCTGCAGCGGCCCGGGCGGCAGGTCTGCCGGGATTGCGAAGTCGGTCGTCTTGGAGCCGCTGCGCGGCCCGAACAGCAGGATGGCGTCGCTCGCCGCGAAGGCCTGCATCGCGTCCGGCGCGATCGCCATCAGCGACGGCACCAGGACGGCGGCATAGCCGTCGAGCGGGGCGCCGGGCGGCAGGATGTCGACGTCGAGGCCGAACCGGCGCACCGCCTCGTACCAGCGGTAGTGCAGCAGCAGCGCGTCGAAGCTGGCACCCTGCGGCTGGATGTCGGCCATCCAGAGGCTCTCGTAGTCGAGCACCATCGCCACCGGGGCGCGCTGGCTGGCGGGAAGAGTCTCCTTGCCCACGCTCAGCAGCAGGTCGTGCAGCTCGCGGCCGACGATCCCGACCTCCCGGCCGCCCGCCGACAGGCTGCGGTCCGGCCGGTGCAGGCCGGCATGCATCTGCTCCTGCGCGAACGGCGCCTGGCGCCAGCGGAAGTAGCTGACCACCTCGGCCCCGTGCGCCAGGGCCTCCCAGCTCCACAGCCGGACCATGCCGGACTTCGGCACCGGGTTGTGCCGCGCCCAGTTCACCGGCCCGGGCTGCTGCTCCATCACCCACCAGCGGCCGCGGCCGACGCCGCGATACAGGTCGTGGTGGAAGGGCGCGATGTCGGGCAGCGAGGTTTCCGCCCACCCGGCGCGCTCGGGCTCGCTGAACGGGAAGCGCTCGAGGAAGCCGAGCGGGTAGGAGTCCCAGCTGGCGACGTCGTACTCGCGGCCGACCGTCCAGTGGTCGAACTCGGTGAAGAAGCCCATGAAGTTGTGGGTGACGAAGCGGCCGGGCGAGCGGGCGCGCAGGATGGCCGCCTGCATGGCGCCGTAGGCCGCCACCTGGTCCGAGCTGAAGCGGCGGTAGTCCAGACGGGCGATCGGGTTGGTCTCGGTCACCGCACCGATCGGGGCGTCGATCTCGTCGAAGCTGGCGGCCTCCATGGACCAGAACACCGTGCCCCAGCGCGCGTTCAGGGTGGCGACGTCGCCGTAGCGCGCGCGCAGCCAGGTGCGGAACGCCGCCACGTCGTGCGGGCCGTAGGACAGCACGGTGTCGTGGCAGCCGAACTCGTTGTCCACCTGCCAGCCGACGATCGCCGGGTGCTCGCCGTAGCGCTCGGCCAGCTTCTCGACGATGCGGCGGCTCTCGCGCCACCAGTCGGGCGAGGAGAAGCTGGTGTGGCGGCGCGAGCCGAAGCCGCGCACCCGGCCCTCGGCGTCGACCGGGAGGATGCCGGGATGGCGCAGCACCAGCCAGCGCGGCGGGGTCGCGGTCGGCGTGCCCAGCACCACGCGCAGGCCGGCATGGCCCAGCACGTCGAGCGCGCGGTCGAGCCAGCCCCAGTCGAACCGGCCCGGCTCCGGCTCGATCCGGCTCCACGCGAACTCGCCGATGCGCACGTGGCTGATGCCCATCCGGCGCATCGCCCGCACGTCCTCGGCCCACCAGGCCTCGGGCCAGTGTTCCGGGTAGTAGCAGACACCCAGCATGGCGGTTCCTCCGGATCTCGGGCCGTGCGGCTCAGCCCTGGCTGCCGTTCAGCAACGTGCGACCGTCCGGCGCGAACAGGTGGCAGGCTTCCGGCACCACCAGCACCTGCACGGCATCGCCGATGGTCTCGCGCGCCAGCCCTTCGGTGCGCAGCAGCAGCGCGGTGCCGTCGGAAGCGGTCAGGTGCAGGATGGTTTCCGCGCCCAGGTGCTCGGCAAGGTCCACCGTCGCCGACAGCGCCAGGCCGGCGCCCCCTTCCCCGCTGCGCAGCAGACGCAGGTGCTCGGGCCGTATCCCGAGCGTGACCTCGCCGTGCGGCGTCCCGGGCAGGTCGAACACCAGGCTGCCGCCGCCGGCGAGCCGCACCGAGGCCCCCTCCCCGTCCGGCACCAGCGTCGCCCGAAGAAAATTCATGCGCGGCGAGCC
>CAXTVS010000071.1:0-15084 GCA_964247735.1 uncultured Acetobacteraceae bacterium | reverse complement strand
TGCACCTGGCCGACCTGGGGCTGCCGCTGGACCAGCCGGACGTGGCGGCACGGCACTATTTCGAGGCCACCGCGGCGGAGGTCCAGGCCGCCTTCCACGACGCGCTGCGCCCCGACGACCTGGTCGAGGTGGTGCAGGGGCCGGCCACCGGCGGGTGACGCCGGCCCGGGTGCCCGCGCGGCTCCTGCGGGACGCGATGCCGATGGCTCCGCGGGGCAGCGCACGCCCACCGGGCGCAGTTGGCTGACGGCCTGGTCGCCGGGGAGTGTGGCAGGTCGGCGGCGGGACGGCGTCCGCGGCAGGTCGGCGGATCGGGCTTCAGCCTTCCTGGGCGGCGAGCGTATCGCAGCGGCATCCCGACGGTGGTGCTGCCGGGCTCGGCCGTCTGGCACGAGTCGTTCTACCTGAGGCTCGGCAGCTGGCAGCCGTAGTGCGAGACCCGCAACCTGCTGATCCTGGCCGCCCTGCACGACCGGTTCAGCCCGCTGGCGGCGCTCCGCCGCGCCGGCCGCAGCTGGCTGATCCACCTGCTGACGTTCCGCTACGGCGGCACGTGGTCGATCCGGCCGTGCTGGCCCGCATGCCGAGGCACCGCTTCCAGTTCGTGTTCCTGTTCGCGATCGTGCTGCTGCGCAACGCCCTCCTTCCGACCGCCAGGGCGGAGCAGGTGATGGTCCGGCAGGACCGGTTCTCCTGGGTCGGCCTGCGGCGGATCGACCGCTACGTGCTCGACAACCGGTGGGAGCCGGAGCTGTCCATCTACCGGCGCAACCGCGGCACGTTCTGGATCCTGGCCCGTCGCACCCTGCCGGTGCTGGCGCGGCTGCTGACCGGTGGTGGCCGCGTCGCCGCCTCCTGGCAGGCGGCAGCCTCAGAACTGACCTCGACGAGGTTCTGGGACCATTCCCTGGGGCGTGCCGGGCGCGGCCGTGACCGGCAGGCGGCCACCGACGATCCCGGACCGCACCGCGGCCGATTCCGCAGCGACGTGACGCCGTCCCGGGAGCGGGGCCGGACGCGGAGGCGGCCGTGGGGGGACCGGCGCGTCTGCGGTCAGGATCCCTGTCGCGCGGCGGGGAACCAGTTCCCGTGGAACCCCGGCGGGATCCGGTGCGGCAGCCGGACCGTGGCGACGGGGGCTGCCTCGAAGCGCTGCGCGTCGAGGATGGCGAGGTCGGTGGTCTCGTTCGCGGTGTCGATGACGAGGCCGAGCAGCCAGCCCTCGTCCTCGGCCGCCTCGCGGTGCGCCGGCACGAACACGAACTCGCCCGGCACGCGGTTGTCGCCGAACTCGTGCACCGCGCGGCCGCCGGCCTCGAGGTCGTGCTTGTACAGCCGGGTGGCGCCGACCAGCTGGGTGTTGCCGTCGGGCGGCACCGACACCGTGTAGGCGTAGCGGTGGCGCCGGCCGAAGCGCCGCTCGTCGATGCGGGGGAACTCCTGCGGGGTGGCGTCGAGCACGCGGCGGTCGACGCGGCGGGTGGCGGGGTCGATCGTCCAGCGCTCGAGGCGGCCCAGCGCGTCGAGCCCGCTGCCGTCGGTGGCGAACATGGTCGGGTAGGCGATCACGTCGAGCACCACCCGGCCGTCCTCCTCGTCGAAGGCGTTGGCGACGTGGAACACGAAGCAGGGCTCGACCGCGCACCAGAGCACGTCCGCGGCGTCGCCGTGTCGCGGCAGCAGGCCCACGCGGGCGCGGTGCGACGGGTTCCAGCGGAACGGGAACTCGTGGCCGGCAAGCACGGCGCGCATGGAGAAGGTGACCGGAAGGTCGAGCACCAGGGCGAAGCGCGCGGTGACGGCGCAGTCGTGGATGCAGGGGCCGTGCTGCACCGCGACCGGCACGTCGCGGACCACGCGGCCGGCGTCGGAGACGACCACGTGGCGGACGGCATCCCAGATGTTGCCGTCATAGGCGATCGCGTGGTGCTCGCCGGTGAGGGGGTCGCGGTGCGGGTGGCCGGTGAAGGAGCCGCCGAGCGTGCCGTCGAACGGGTTGTAGCGCTGCCGCTCCAGGTCGGCGGACAGCTCGACCGGGAAGCTGCCGGCTTCCACCAGGGCGAAGGCGCGGCCGCCGATGGAAACGATGTTGGTGTTGACGGTGTCGTTGTGGCCCCGCCGGGGACCGGGGGCCGCGAACCGGCCGAGGGCGGCGGCGGCCAGGCGCGAGCGGATCCAGCGGTTGCGGTACCACGGCGCCCTGCCTTGCCCGAGGGCGATGCCGTGCACCATGCCGTCGCCGAGGAACCAGTGGCGGCCGGCGGGGTCGGGATCGACCGGGTTGGCGCCCATCTTGAGGTAGCGGCCGTCGAGCCCGGGCGGGATCGACCCGGTGACGGGAAGGTCGGCGAGCGTCAGCTCCGCGCGCATCGGCGCGTGGATGCCCTGGAGGAACGGCTGGTCGGTGCGGGGCAGCCGCCTGCGGTTGAAGGCGGCGACGCGCTGGACCGCGTTCTCGACCACCGTGCGCAGGGCCGACTGGACCGGGTTGGGCATGGATCGCGGGCTCCGGCGCTGTTGCGTCATGGCGGCTCCCGGATGCCGGCCCTCGGGGCGCGCCGGTCGTCGCGGGCAGGCTGCCAGGATACAGGACCGCCCGCACCCCAGGGTTCCGCATCGCGCCCGGGACCGGTTCTCCTGCCCGGATCCTGCCGGCCGTCGGCCATCCTCCGGATCGGGTCGGCGTCCGGGACGTCCGGACCGAGGTTCCACCGGATCCGGCTGCGGGAACGATCCGATCGACGGCCGGCAGCGGCCGCTTCAGGGCGTCCCGTCACGGGCGCCGATGCCGCGACCGCGACGTCCCGTCTCAGGCCCGCAGGTGCTCGTAGTTGCGGCGGAACAGCGCGACGGCGGCCTCCGCGCCGATCCGCCGGACCTGCGCCTCGACCCAGCCCGGCTGCCAACGAAAGGGGCGCGCCGTTCCTTCCGCGACCAGTGCCCGTCCCAGGCCGGGAGGGGTCGCGAGGTGGATCGAGCCGTCGAGATGGAGGTGGCCGAGCTCCTCCTCCCCCAGGTAGAAGTCGACGCCGTCCACCCGTGACTGGTCGAACAGGTACCAGTGGACCGTCGTGCTGATGCCCGGCCAGGCGGAAACGGCGTCCACGACGACCTGCAGCGCCCCGTCCAGGACCGGCGGCGGCGCTACCGGTCCCTTGGCGGCGCGGGGCAGCGTGGCTCTTGCTTCATCGTTCATCCGGTCTGCTCCTGCCAGGTGCCGCACGCGTCGCGATCCGACAGCATGCCGCGGATCACTGCGCCATCGCCGGCTTCAGGACGTCCTCGCACCATTGCCGGAAGGTGGTCGGCGCCGCAACGGCGGGATCGCGCCTGGCGACGTTGTCCATGCCCTCGTTCTTGGCCTGCATCATCTCGACGTAGCCCTGCGCGAAGGAGTCCGACACGCCGCGGTCGCGCAGCCGCGCCCTGAACGCGTCGAACGGGATCTGCCGGTAGCGGACCTCGCGGCCGAGCATCTCGGAGACGATCGCGGCCATCCCGTTGCAGGACAGATCCTCGGGGCCCAACACCGGCACCTCCTCCTGCCCGGTCCAGGCGCGGTCGCGCAGCAGCCTCGCCGCGACGGCGCCGACGTCGCGCGTGGCCGTGCCGGGCATCCTCCTGTCGGGGTCGTAGGGGCCGAACATCATGCCCTGCGCCTTGATCGGGCCGGCCTGCTGGAGCGCGTTGTCCATGTAAGGACGGCATGGCCAGGCCGCGGACCGCGACGCCGGAGGCCACGATGAGGTCGTCCATGGCGATCGAGCTGGTGACCAGCCCGGCCCTGTCCTGCCACGGCGTGCCCCGCCCGAGCGCCGTGACCGAGACCACCCGGCCGACCCCGTGGCGCCGGAACGCGTCGGCGGCGGGGCGGGTGAAGTCGGGATAGGCCTGCTCCAGCGTGAGCTGCGCGTCGGCGGGCGAGAGCCAGAACACGGCGTCCGCACCGGCGAAGGCGCGGTCGACGATCGCGGCGTCGCCGTGCGATCCGGCGACCACGTCGACGCGGTCGCGAACGGAGGCCGCGAGCCTGCCCGGGTCACGGACGACGACGCGGACCGGTTCGCCGGCATCGAGCAGGTGCCCGACGACGTGGCGGCCGATGTTGCCGGTGGGTGCGGTGACGACGATCATGAGGAAACAACCTTCCGCGTGCTGGACATCTGCTGCCGCGCCGTTCGCGATGTCGGATGGTGATGCGGTCGTCGGCACGGCGGCGGTGCTCAAGGTAGTGTTCCAGCCGCGGCATGGGCGGGGCTGGTTTCGGGATGCCTGTTCCAGGTATGAGACAGCTCATGGACCTCACGGCCCTCGCGGACTTCCACCTCGTGGCTGCCCACGGCGGCTACGGCCGCGCCGCGCGGGCGACCGGCCGCTCGAAGGCGACGCTGTCGCGGCGCGTCGCCGAGCTGGAGACGAGCCTCGGCCTGCGCCTGTTCGAACGCGGCGGCTCGCTGGCGCTGACCGAGGACGGCCGGTCCCTGCTCGCCGGCACAAGGGGGCCGCTCGACGAGCTCGACGCGACCGCGGACGCGCTGCGCGGCCGCAGCGCGGAACCCAGGGGGCGGTTGCGGGTCAGCACGCCGCTCCTGCTCGGGCAGTATGCCATGGGCGCGATCGCGGCGCGGTTCCTGGCGGCGCATCCCCTGGTCCGGCTGGAGATCCTGGCCGAGGACCGCTACGTGGACCTGGTCCAGGAAGGCTACGACATCGCCATCAGGGCCAACCCGCAGCCGGACGAGGACCTGGTCGGACGCCGCTTCCTCACCGTCCCGCTGCTCGTGGTGGCCCCGGCGTCGCTGGCGCGGCCGGTCGCCCGGCAGGAGGGAGACGTGGCGAGGGTCCCGGCGGTGGTGCGGCTGAGCGGCAACGACGAGGGTCCCTGGACGGTGGAGGACGGCGACGCCCGCTTCACCGTGCAGCCCGACCCGGTGCTCCGGGTTTCGGCCCTGGGCACGATGCGCGACGCGGTGCTTGCAGGCGCGGGTGCGGCCCTCCTGCCGCGCTTCCTGGTGCAGGACCATCTGGCGTCGGGGCGGCTCGCGGCGTGGGGCGTCGCGCGTGGGCACGAGGTGGAGATCTGGGTGCTGCACGCGTCGACCCGGCTCGCCAGCAGCAAGGTGCGCGCCTTCGTGAGGCACCTGGTCGAGACCTTTCCGGACGGATCGGTCGAGGCGGCCCTGCCCCAGGTGGGCGTCGCGACCGTCGGCCCGGCGTAGGGTGCGGAAGGCGGCGGTGGGTCGTCGGCAGCGGGCGGGGCGGTGTTCCCGACAGGTGGGCGGGCGAGCATCGGGTGCCGCCTGGGCGGCGGCGGCAGTCCGGTCGTCCTGCGGGCAGGTATGCAGGGGGTCCGGCCGTCGAGGCGCCCGACGGGGCGCAGCGTGACGGGGCGCAGCGTGACGGGGACGTCCCGGGCAGGAGGTGCGGCCGGGAGGCTAAGGCAGGGTGACGGCTCCGGTCAGCCAGTCCACCCGGATGGCGAGCTGTCGCCCGTTCTCCGCCAGCGTCACCGCGCCGCCGGAGGCGCTGCCGTCGGGGTGGAACACCACCGGCACCGGCTTCGTCGCCAGCTCCAGGCCGGCCGGCAGCGGGCGACGCGCGCCGCCGCGCACGCCGTAGTCGCGATGGGCGGGGTCGATGGTGAACACGACGTCGTGGTCGTCGTCGATCGCCCGCGTCCGGGCGCTGCGCATCTCGGAGGCCAGCACGCGGGCGGCGGCGCGCAGGTCCAGGGTCGGCGAGCGCAGCGGGCCGCGCGACAGCACGATGCTGCCGACCAGGCCCAGCACCACCAGCACCACGATCATCTCGATCAGGGTGAACCCGGCCTCGACGGGATGCGGGGGCATCGGGCCTGACGGGGCGGTGCGGCGCGGCGGGCGGGCGGGCGGACACGTCATGGCTGGTTGCTGACCGCGAACCGGGGCGGGACGTCAAGCGCGGCGGGCGGGGCCAGGGCGAACCGGCGGCGGTCCGGACGGTTCTCGACCGGCGGGAGGACGGGATGAGGGATCGGACACGGGAACCGGCCGGATGGTGGTGGCCGGCGCTGGCGGCGGCGCTGCTGGGGCCGCTGCTGCTGGCCGGGTGCAAGGAGCGCAGGCCGGCGGCGGGGCAGGCCGCGTCCGGCGCGCCGCGGGAGGCAGCGTTGGCGGCGGAGCGGGCGGTGGAGGCGGCGCTGCCGGCGGTGAAGGGGATGCAGTTCCGCGGGGTGCAGGTGTACAGCCAGGCGATGCCGCACCGGTGGGCGGTGTGCGGGCAGGTGTCGCCGTTCGCGGACGACCCGGCGCTGTTCGTGCCGTTCGTGTCGGTGGTGTCGGTCGCGGACGACGGCACGGCGACGGTGCCCGACCCGGCGTTCGTCGGCACGGGCGTGTCCGAGGCCGACCGGACCTACCTGGCGCTGGTCACGCACTGCTACGAGGCGGGCGGCCCGAACGAGGGCCCGATGGCGAGCGTGCCGCCGATCCCGCCGCTGCCGAACACGGTGCCGTCGCCGTCGCTGGCCGGGGCCGGTCCGGTGGCGGCGGGGCCGCAGGCGGCCGCGCAGGCCGGACCAGGGGGTGCTGCGGCGGCAGTGGACGCGGCGGGGACGCAGCCGGCGTCCGGGGACATCATCATGCGGCAGAACGCCAACGTCCATGCCAGCCCGCACGGGCCGTCGGTGCGGGTGGTGCCGCAGGGGACGGCGCTGCGCCTCTTCGGCGCGGCGCCGGGCGGGTGGTACGAGGTCGGCGACACCGAGCCGTGGGGCTGGGTGCACGAAAGCATGTTCGTGCGGCGGTAGGGCCGGCGGATGCCTACGGGCGTGCGGCCGGGGCTGCCAGGGGTGCGGGAACCGCGGCGGTGGAGGCGGACGGGGCGCAAGGGTAGGTGGAGGTCATGAAGCGGTACAGGCCGACGGTGGCGGGCTGGTCGGTGTACTCGCGATGCGCGGCGGCCCAGACCAGGAACCGGTCGTGGGCCTGCTCCCGGGTGATCGGGGGGTCGGGCAGGCAGATGTACCGGGACGCGGCCGGGGTTTCGGACAGATAGAGGTCCACGAAGCCGCTGATGTAGCCGACGCAGACGCCGTGATCCTGGTCGTAGCGCGAGGAGCCGGTCGCGGTGGCGCACAGGTCGAGCAGGCTGCCGAAGGTGGTGATGGTGGTGGGGGACGGGCGCTTGTAGCTGTAGGCGGCGTCGGGGGTCTGGGCCAGGGCCGGTGCGGCGGCCAGGGCCGCGAGGAGGGCGAGCGCGGGACGGGCTGTCCGGTGGCGAGTCATGCGGGGCTCCATCGGTGGCTTCGGCCTGCTACGTCACCGGTCGCCGGCGGTTCCGGCCGCGGTCCGGGGCGCGGCGTGGGCGTGGGCCGGGCCGTGGCCTACTGGGCGAGGTCGTTCAGGCTCAGCATGGCCAGCAGCAGGGACGAGACGATGCCGGCGACGGCGGCGCCCATCACCACGGTGATCACCGGGACCAGCAGGGCGACCAAGCGCTCGACGCGGATGCGGACCTGCTCCTCGTGGATCTCGGCGGCGCGGAGCGACAGGGGGCCGAGCTGGGCGGTCTCCTCGCCGAGGCGGAGCAGGTGGATGGCGCGGACGGGGAAGATGCCGGCCTGGTCCAGGGTGCGGGACAGGCCGGCGCCGCCCTTGGCGGCCTCGGTGGCGCGGTCGAGGGCGCCGAGCACGGCGAGGTTGCCGATCACCTCGCGGACGATGCCCATGGCGCCGATCAGGGGGACGCCGTTGCCGATCAGGGTGCCCAGCGTGCGGGTGAAGCGGGCGGCGAGGACCTCGCGGGTGAGCAGGCCGATGATGGGCAGGCGGAGCAGGAGGCGGTCGCGGGCGAGGCGGGCGCGCTCGCCTTGCAGGAGCTGGCGGGCGAGGACGGCGAGGAGGGCCAGGCCGAGCAGGAGGAACAGGCCGTCGTTGCTGAGCGCGTCGCCGATGGCGATCAGGATGCGCGTGGAGCGCGGCAGGGCGGCGCCGTTCTGCTCGAACAGGGGGACGAACTGGGGGAGGACCTTGGTCAGCAGCAGGACGATGGAGCCGATGGCGGCCAGCATCAGCATGGTGGGGTAGATCATGGCGGATTGCAGGGTGGAGACCAGGGCGCGCTCGCGCTCCATCAGGGTGGCGAGGCGGTCCAGGGTGGCGGACAGGTCGCCGCCGGCCTCGGCGGCGCGGACCAGGCCGACGTTGAGGCGGGGGAAGCTGTCGGGGTAGCGGGCCATGGCGGCGTGCAGGGTGGAGCCGTCGCGGACGGAGGCGCGCAGGCCTTCGAGCACGGTGCGCTGGCGGGGGTTGGGGGCGGTCTCGACCAGGAAGCGCAGCGCGCGGTCGAGGTCCTGGCCGGCGTTGAGCATGACCGCGAGCTCGCGGGTGAGGTTGGTGACCTCCTGGCGGCGCAGGCCGCGGCGGCGGAAGCCGGGGAGCTCGATGCGCAGGCCGGAGGCGAGGCCGCCGCCGGCGGGCTCGGCGCGCATGGGGATGTTGCCCTGGCGGCGGACGAAGGCGACCACCTCCGCCTCGGAGGCGGCCTCGGTGACGCCGCGGACGGTGTCGCCGGTGGGGGTGATGGCGGTGAAGCGGAAGGCGGGCATGGCGGGCGGGAGTGTGCGGCGGATGGGGGTGGGAGGGGAAGGGCTGGACACGGGTGGAAGGTAGCATGTCCCAAGAAGGGGGTGGCGTGGTTTCAGCCTGTCAGGGGAGGCGGAAGGCGGGTTGGCGTGGTGTCATGAAGTGGTGTCACGGATCAGGTCTGAGATTTGGGACTGGGCGCTGATGGCAGTGGGTGAGGCGGGATTTGATTGGGTCTGGAAACAGCCGCTGTGACGCCTTACGGTTTGAGAGATGTCGGAAGCCCCACATACGACCCGAGCGCCGGCCAAGTGGCGGGACAGTCTCGAACGCAGCAAGGCGCAGATCGCGGCCGGCCAGACTGTGCCGTTGTTGCCGGTCCTCGATCAGCTCCGGGCGACGGCGGAACGCCTGGAAGCGGGGATGGGCGTCATCTCTGACGAGGTGAAGCCGAGCCAGACTCGGTGATCGCTCTTACCCCGGAGCCGAAGGAAGATCGAAGAGTTCAAGCGCTACTACGCTGAGCGGCAGCGGCCGCAAGCGCTTCGGAGCCTCGGCAGTAATCTCGTTAAGGCGAACTTCGTGATTCTGGATGCTCTTCGAGGCTAATAATAAACAGTACCTATTATAGTTGGTTTGGAGGTAAAGTTTGTAACTGATTAGCAAAGCTTAACGCGCGTCTTACTAAGGCATCAGACCGATAAATAAAATGCAGCTGTACTATCCTGTCTCCTCAGTTGGCTCGACCCAGCCGCCTGCTGCACACCGAAACTAGATCGTGTATCTTACAGTCAGCGGCGGGATGTGCCTGCGCTACGTTTGGGTGATCTATGCCAGATGCGACACTATTGAATGACTAGAGAAGTGAAAAGTGGTGCACTCTTTGCAGGCATAGGAGGGTTCTGCGCCGGCTTCGGTAGTGCCGGGATATCGACCGCTTGGGCCGTCGAGCTGGACGGATACGCCGCCATAACCTACCGGCGGAACTTCCCAAACGTGCGTCTGCTTCAGAAGAGTATAACAGACGTCCATGTGGATGCCGACGCACTAGAGCCAGTAGACGTATTGCATGCCGGCTTTCCTTGCCAGAGCTTCTCCCAGGCAGGGGGCCGGAAGGGCTTCGATGACCCACGAGGACAGCTTTTTTTGGAGATTATCCGCATCATCGAGGAGTTCAAAGACCGAAAGCCTGCCGTTCTTGTTCTGGAGAATGCTCCATTCTTAAGATATGGTGAGGGTGGAGCTTGGTTCCTGCGCCTCCAAAAGGAAATACAGCGAGCCGGCTACTGGTTCAGGCCGGAGAACTGCGAAGAGCTGAGTGCATATCGACTCACTGCATTGCCACAGCAACGCACGCGTCTCTTCATGGTCGCGCTTTCGATGCAGCACTTCCGTAGCGGCCGCTTCCGTTTTCCATCTGATCCACACCAGGGTGAGAAGGACCTCTCGGCTTACATCGACTTTCAAGGACACGTTGAAGACACATACTACCTCCCGCACGAGAATCGCTACTTCAAGATGATCAGTGGCGCGGTTGAGGATCGATCTTGCGTTTATCAACTTCGGAAGTACGAAGTGCGCGCGAAGGAGCCTGGCGTATGCCCCACGCTGACGGCCAACATGGGTCTGGGGGGGCATAATGTACCCTTCATTATGAACGGCCGCGGGCTTCGCAAGCTTACAGAACTTGAGTGCTTACGGTTACAGGGCTTTCCGACCGACTTCGTTTTCCCGGACGAAGTGCCGCGCGCTAAGCGCTATACTCAGGTTGGGAACTCTGTGACCGTGCCGGTCGCGAAATTGCTTGGGCAACAAGTCGTTCTGAAAATCTCTGGAAGAGGTTAGCTTATGCCAGCTGACGTCATCGGCTTCGAGTTCCCAAAAGATAATTCTGGACAATGGGACGGCTTTAACGTGCCGGGCATTGAGCATTTCTCCGGCAACCCATTCGAGCACCTCGGCCGGGAGGTCCCACAGAACACCATCGACGCTATATCGTCTCCAGCCGAGCCTGCTCGGATCAACGTCAAGTTGCTGAAGATTGCAACGAGCGATATCCCTGACGTTGTTGAGCTTAGAGCAGCCGTCCAACGTTGCTTTAAAGCGGCCGACAGTGAGAGCGAGAAGGCGAAGGCATTCTTCAGCAACGCTCTAAAAGTTCTTGATGATCGAAAAGTAACCGTCCTGCAGATCTCCGATTATAACACTACTGGCATGGCCGGCCCATGCGAGAATGGGAAACCTTTCTTCGCGATGATGAAGGCAACGGGTCAGAGCAAGAAGTCGGACGCTGCTACTGGGTCATTTGGCATAGGCAAATTTGCTCCATTCACAGTCTCCGCTTTGCGCACTGTTTTTGTAACGACGGTCTGGAAGGACGAGGGCGGTAAGTACCACCACTATGTGCAGGGAAAGTCCATCTTGATGTCCCATCCCGGCCTGCGCGGTGTAACTCATCGTGGAACGGGCTTCTGGGGGATTAAGCAGAACTGTCAACCAGTCAGTGAACTTTCGAAGGTTCCAAAGTGGCTGCGACGCGCTCCGAGCAAGGCCGCGCTAGAAGGGCATGTCGGTACAACGCTGAGCATCCTGGGCTTCAGCGCCAAGGGAGACTGGGAGAAAACGCTTGCAGCCAACATTGCTGGGAACTTCTTTGGAGCAATTCACGAGGGCAAACTCGAAGTCTACATCGATGGTGGACCAACTATCACACGTGACTTGCTTCCTAGTCTGCTTACCGATTCCGGCCTCGCAACGGCAGTATCTGAGCAGAAGGGCGAGCCCGAGAAGCTCAACAACGTTCGGAGCTACTACCGTGCGCTGGCAGAAGGAGCGGAAGTGGTCACCGTGGAGACGGAGAACCAGCACCTCGGCAAGTGTCAGCTGAAGGTGCTGATTGGCGAGAAGTTGCCGAAGAGGGTAGCTGTGTTGCGGAACGGGATGCTCATCACGGACGAATTGACTGGGCTGAAGCGCTTCGGGCCTTTCAAAGAGTTCGTTGCCGTCCTTGAGTGCCGCGCGGAGAAGGGTCTTGCGCTCTTGAGGGCGATGGAGCCACCGCGACACGACGATTTTGAAGCCGACAGGTTGCCGCCTGATAAAAGGCAGGCAGGGCGCATAGCCCTCCGCGAGATCGTTGGCTGGGTACGCGAGATGCTAAGCAGACACGCAAAGGATCCAATCACGGAAGTAACTACACTGGATGAACTAGCGGATTATTTCGGTGACGAGGATGAAGCTGGAGCAAGCCGAAGGCGAGATGAAAATCCTGGCGGGACTATCATCATCAGGCAACGTCCGGTGAAGGCCAAGTCGCGGGCGTTTGCCCGCCCCGCGACGCAGGGCACACCGTTAAATGATGTAGACGAGGAGGGAGGAGGCGATGGTTTCGGCGAGACCGGCGTGCCGGGCGGTCCTAGCCAGAGCTATCAGTATCCAGAGGGTACCGAACGACCGCCAGACGGGTGCCGGGATGACCCTGCCGTGCCAGGTGACAGCCGGCAAGCAAGCGAGGCAAGACCTGCGATTGACACTTCGCCCGCCAATCTGAAGCGAAGCGCATCAAGTGGAACTCCGTTGCAGAACGTCCGAGCTGTCCCAATCGCCTTGGGCCGCAGGAAGATTGCCTTTACCCCGGCCATCTCCGGTATTATCAGCGTCGAACTTCAGGATTCTGGTGCCGACACAAACTACCGCCTTAACGTCCTATCGACGACTGTAGGCAAGCTTCAAAAGGGTATAATTGAGGGCGTCCCTGTCACTGCGGGCGAGAGATGCGTCTTCGAGGTAGAATTGGACAACGCCTTCAGCGGCACTCTCAGGGTGGTCGCCAATGCAGTTTGACCTCCTCCGGGCGTTTCCATACCCCGTGTTAAGGCCGAAGGTGAACGACTACGTCGATGGCGACATCCAAGCGACGGTAAATCTTGACCAGTCACCCCAAGATCTGTTGGTGAAGGCAGAAGTGAAGTTTGTAATCAGTGTGCCGGAACTTATTGCTCTGGTGGCCGAAGGCAAGGCTCGCTACGTCATCGTCTTCGCCTGTCGCGATACTTATTTTCGGCAATCAGTCCAAAGCGCGACAAGCGAGTTCTCACACATCTTTGAGCCTGGCGTATTTCGAGGTGAAGTTCTCATCTATCCTTACTTAGTCGTCGTGCAACACGTGGAGGGCTTTACTTGCCCTTGGATCAATGACGAATTTGGTCCCGGTCCTTTTTCCTTTGAGGAGGGAGCCGTTCTGGCTTTGGACGAGCCACAGGCTATCTATGTCGACCGTGAGGCCTTCAGGCCCATCAGCTCGTCTTTCGTGCTCGTAGCGAATGAGAACCTCAGCGATCAGGAGTGGAGAATCGATCCATCGGAGCACAAGGTGCGGATAGAGGTGAGTCCAGTATTGAAGGCTCGCCTAGATGTTGCCCGGAACAGCACAAAGAACCGTGCTATCCTGCTTAATTCCCTATATTTGGGTGCAGTCACGCAGTGTCTCGCCTATCTGAAGCAGCAACCACAAGAGTATGAGGGCCGGCGCTGGGCCGACATCATATCCCAGAAGTGCAGCGATCTGGGCGTGGTTCTAGCTACGCACGACGAGGTCGTGCTCGCACAGAAGTTGATGAAGCATCCGTTTGCCTTGTTGGACACGTACTGCTTTGGAGAGGTTGAAGGATGAAAGCCCGCTTCCTCAGGTCGGTTGCGTTGGAGGAATTGCGCAATACTGTGCCCGACAACCTGGAGGCATACCGCCTAGGTGACTTCTCCCGTATCGCAACGGACGCCGCGCACTGGTTCGAGCACGATGCCGAAATCGACGAGGCACAGCTCCAGAAGTTAAGGCCTTCGGACGGTTTGAGTCATTACGAGCGGGACAACTGTAAATCCGTCTTCATTGCCATGGGGTCAGTTAAACCATATGAGGCTCGTGACGAAAGGCTTTGGGCTTATCTTACTCATGTAACGATGCTCGATTACGCGCGTTCGCGCTGGCCTATACCAGCCGAGGATGACAAGGCGGTGACGCACATCCGGAAGCACTTCTTCGCGCGCGACAAGCGACAGGTGGAGCGGGACAACGCCGCATCCCGGCTTTGGTGGATGGCGCACCTGTGTGCCCGTGTATCGACGCTGGAGCTCGGCGAAGCCCTGGATGCACTACTATTTCGTAGTGATGTGAGGGCCAACATCATCGAGCGCCCGACCAGCTCTCAAGCTACTGAGTTGTTTGGAGCGATAGTTAGACGGCTGGCATCATCGCTCAACGGGCAGCAAGCGCTATTCGACCGTTACATGTTCCGCCGCTTCATGCGAGAGATCAATTCAGTGGGTGGCGTGAGACTTCTTGACTGCTTATCTGCAAGCCAAATCGATTCAATACTTGACGAGGTTCTAGTCGAGCGCCTTGAGCTCGCGGCACTCTGATTAGCGCGATGCGTCGGCGATATGGCTGATCGGTTCTTTCAGGAAATTGCAGAGCCGCTTCACAATTGCTGCTTGGTCATGCACCTCGCACTCCCACACCGTCAGGAGATCCCACCCAAGCCGCGCGAGGTCGATAACGTTCTCAGCATCACGCTCACGATTGCGGCCCAGCTTTGGTAGCCAGTAGTCTTGCCGTGTTACGGGCAACGTTGCGCGCCGGCACCCCTCGTGCTGGTGCCAAAAGCAGCCATGCACTTGAATCACCTTATGGCGACTTGGGAAGACAATGTCGGGCGTCCCCGGGAGGTCTCGGCGATGTAGACGGAAGCGGTAGCCCATGGCGTGCAACAAGCGGCGAACGGCTACCTCAGGCTTCGTATCTTTCGCCCTGATGGCACGCATGACAGCACGTCGCGCGTCAGGGACGTCAGCCCATGGCTTTGATGGCTTATGCATTGGATGGTGACAACGACAGCGATGCGCAATTGCTAACCTTATGCCGGTTGCAATGCTCGGGCGCGTGTGGCCTGAAAGGCCGCAACCGCGTGCTCAAAGGCCCAGGCCGGCGCCGCAAGCGGGCGGACCATCATCAGGCCTAGCTGACCGCGGCTGCTGTAGTAATTCCCTTCCATCACCACGAGCCAGCCGGCAAGACCTTTAGCTTCTAGAGAATGCTCGACGGCAAGGATCTCCTCCTCCGTTGGGTCGGAGTGCCGGCCAAGGGTGACGTGGCGGCCATCGGTGCTAAGGACGATCCAGTAGCGCTCTCGCGCACATTCCTCCGTCATTGCCTTGCCCTCTTCTGCCCAACGATGGGACGCCGCGGCGGAACCAGCATGCCATCTAGCAGCCCTGCGGACTACCTCATGTTCTCCAGATGGTTCTACTAATTTGTGGAAGCGGGCCGGCAGCTTTCGGCCAGGATAAGTTCAGGAAAGAGAGATTTAGCCCTCCGCCCGGATAGACCGAGCCACTTCCTCAATAGTCGTCGTCCCCGCCAGCGCCGCCTCCAGCCCCGCGTCGAACATCGTCACCATCCCCGCAGAAACGGCGGCGCGTTCGATGGTGGGGTGGTCGGTGCGGGCGAAGATCAGGCGCTCGA
>CAXTVS010000070.1:0-15291 GCA_964247735.1 uncultured Acetobacteraceae bacterium | reverse complement strand
GGCACCCACCTGTTCGTCGCCACCGGACGGCGGCCGAACACCGACGACCTCGGCCTCGATACGGTCGGAGTCGAGACCACCGGACACGGCATCATCAAGGTGGACGAGCGGTTGTCGAGCAGCGTGCCTGGCATCTGGGCGGCGGGCGACATACGCGGCGGCCCGGCCTTCACCCACACCGCCTATGCCGACTTCACCGTGCTGCAGGACCAGATCGCCGGCAGCCGCACCCGCACCACCGAGCGGGTGGTGCCATACGCGATGTTCCTGGAGCCGGAGCTGGGCCGCGTCGGCATGACCGAGGCGGAGGCCCGCAAGGCGGGGCACCGGGTGCGGGTCGGAGCCAAGGACATGACCACCAGCGGCAAGGCGCGCGAGGTCGGCCAGACGACGGGCTTCATCAAGGTGGTGATCGACGCCGACACCGACCTGATCCTGGGGGCAGCCTGCCTGTGCCACAACGGCTCGGAGGTGGTGCAGAGCTTCATCGCGCTGATGAACGCCGGAGCGACGGCGCACACCATGATCGAGTCGGTGGTGATCCACCCGACCATCGGCGAGGCGGCGAAGAACGCGGTGGTGGCCGCGTACGGGGACGGGTGAGGCGGCCACCGCTTGAACGACATCGTGCTGACGCTGTGTTGAAGATCGAGGACCAGGTTGCGCCAGGTTGTTGATTGTCGGCCACCACGACACGTTTGAAACCTGGCGAGGCTCGAGGACGGCTTTCGCTGTCGCTCTAGATGGCGACCGGCCGTGCCGTCCGTTTGTCGGCGCCGATGCGCATACGGAGCCATCGATCGGCCGGCAGCGAGAGAAAGCGGTCAACCAGCCACCCGAGCAGCCAGGACAGCAGGACCGCCGGGATGAACCACAGCCAACCGGTAGGCATGTTGCCGCCGGCCAAGCGGAACAGGCCGACCAGCGGGAACACCACGAGCATGTGGGTCAGGTAGATTTCGTAGCTCATCAAGCCGAAGGAGCGCAGCCAGAGGGTACCGCGCGCCGCGCTGCGTCGTCCCCATCCCCATTGGAACGCAATCAGCATCAGGGCGCAGCTGGCGGCCAGCAGCAGCATCGTTGCGGTGCCGAGCACCTGCGAGAGAACCTCCTCCTGAAGAAGAGTGATCAGCAGCACAACCGTGCAGGACCAGCCAAGCAGCCCAACCATCGCCTGACGAGGCGCCGGACACTTGGCAACCATCAGGGCGGCGCACACCCCGACGGCGATCGCCGACATGCCAGGCAGATAGGCCTTCTCCCTCCAGATCTCGGATGCGGTGGAAAGCGCGTTCAGCGTCAGCGGCAGGGACAGCGCCAACGCTGCAAACAGGATGGTGCGGAGCCACGGGACGTTGGCAAGGCATAGGCAAGCGATCGGAAAGCCAAGGTAGAAGACCTCCTCGATCGAAAGCGACCAGAGCACGTCCCAGCCGCCCGGCAGGTAACCCGTCCGGCCCTCGTACCAATTCAGGTGCAGCCCCAGCGCAGAAAGGATGGCGCTCGGTAGCGACTGGTCCTTCCCGGTGATGACATAGTTCGGTACGCCAGCAAGATCGAGCAGCGACAGCACGGTGACCAGCATCAGGAGGCACGGCACGGTCCGAGCCATGCGCCGACCATAGAACGCCCGTGCATCCAGTGCCGAAAGATCGTTCCAGCGCCGGATTGCACGGCCGGTGATGAGAAAGCCGGAGATGACAAAGAACAGGAACACGGCCTCGTAGCCGTTCCAGCTGAGGGCAAGCAACAGTGGCTTTGGCACGATCCCGGCGATGCCGGTCCGCGCCAGCGGGATCCGCGGCGCCATGTGCTGGATGATCACGAGCAGGATTGATAGGCCGCGGATCAGGTCGATGCCTGGGTTGCGACCGTCGATCCGGTCGCTTCCGATGCGAAAGCCAAGCATGGCGGATCCTTCCGGATCAGGCGTCGGAGCGCCCATCTAAATGATGATCATAGCTGCGAGAGACTTGATCAACGATCGAATGAAGCCGCGGCGGTGGAAGCAATCATCGACATGACCCGGCTTTGGAAGAAGTGGTCATAGACCGCATTCACCCGTGCCCGATCGAATCTGGCTCTTCAGCTCAGATACCGGCAGACGCGGTCAGAACCGCATCTGGCGCCGCATCTCCTCTCGCCGCATTGGCATCGTGTCGATGGTGTCGAACAGCGTTTTTGCGGTCAAAGGTTCGGCGCTACGCAGCTTGACGCTGCCGTCTTTGCCAATGAGCAGCACCGCGAACGCGTCGGGCGCGACGCCGTAGCGTCGACGCAGGCGCGCCTGATCCGGAGCGGCCGGCTCGACCAGTACCAGATCCCGCTCCGCTGCACCGGCGCGCGCTTCTGCTACAATGCCGGCCTGCTCCGCCGTCCGCGCGTCCCCCGGCGCCGCGAGCACCAGCAGCACGCGGGACCGGCCGGCATGGTCCGCCGGATCCTGCGCCTCCGCGGCTTCCCCGTCACCGTTCACGAGCGGCCACAGGAAAACGAACAACAGTGCGAACCGACACCAGAAGCGCCGGCTTCGATGCACCTGCGGGTCAACCCGATCGGCGGGTCAGGAACCGGACCTGCTTCTGCGTGACCTCCAGCCGCTTCACGCCTTCCGCGAAGGTGGCGTAGTGCGGTGTCGCCAGATGGGTGTCGAACGCGGCCTTGTCGTCGTACACCTCGTACAGCACCACCGCGTCCGGCGCCTCGTCGCTCGTCAGCGCGTCGAATTGCCGGCATCCGGGCTCGTCGCGCACCGAGGAGGTGCTGTCGTAGCGGCATAGTTCGAGGAACTCCTGCCGGTTCGCCGCCGACACCTCGAACTCCGCGATGATGACGTAGGGTCCGTCGGCCATGTCCGTGTTCCTTCACGTGTTCGGATCGTGGATCCCCACAGCAGCGCGCCAGGCGAGGCGGCGGTTCCGTATCGTCAGTCGGTCGGCCGCTCGGCCAGGCTCGCCCGGTCCGCCGCGACGCGTCCGGGCGTGATGGCGGGCGCCGCGTTGCCCCAGGCGTTGCGGACATAGGTCGCGACCGCCGCCACCTGAACATCGTTCAAAGTCGCCGCGAAGGACTGCATGCCGGGCCCGGTGGGTGCTGCCTGTGTGGACACGCTGCGCGCCCCGCGCAGGATCACGCAGATGACCGAGGCCGGGTCGACCGACTGTGTCGACGGGCCGCCGGCAAGGCGGGGGAACAGCCCGGCGACGCCAGCGCCGCTCGGGGTGTGGCAGGCGGAGCAGCGGTCGGCGTAGATCGCCGCCCCCGCCACCATGTCCGGCCGGTGCGGGTCGAGCGGGGCGACGGACACGTCCTGTCCCGGCTGGTCCTTCAGGTAGACCGCGATCGCATGGAGGTCGGCCGGGTCGTCGTTCTGGCTCGACACCCACACCTCCTCGGCCATCGGCCCGGCCGCGGCGGCGAAACGGTTGTGGCCGGTGCGCAGGTAGGACACGATGTCGTCGACCGACCAGGAGCCGAGCCCGCGTCGGCGGTCGTCGGTGATGTTCGGCGCGAACCAGCCCTGCAGCGCGTAGCCCTGCAACGCGTGGCCGCTGCGGTCGCCGCCGAGCAGGTTCTTCGGCGTGTGGCACATGCCGCAATGCTCCAGCCCGGTCACCAGGTAGGCGCCGCGGTTCCAGTCAGCCGACTTGGCCGATACCGGCTTGAACTTGCCCTTGGTGAAGAACAGCCGGTCCCAGATCCCCAGCGTCGCGCGGATGTTGAACGGGAACGGCAGGGTATTGTTGTTCACCGCGTTTCGCACCGGCGGCAGCGTCGCAAGGTAGGCGCGGATCGCCAGGTCATCCTCGCGGGTGGCGCGCGCGGTGTAGGTGTAGGGCATCGCCGGATAGATGTGCTGGCCGTCGCGGCCGCGGCCCTTCTGCAGCGTGGCGACGAAGTCGTGGTCGCTCCAGCCGCCGATGCCGGTGTCGGGATCGGGGGTGATGTTGGAGGAGAGGATGGTGCCGAACGGCGTCTCGATCGGGCGTCCGCCGGCGAAGGGCTGACCGCCCGGCGCAGTGTGGCAGGCCTGGCAATCGGCGGCGACCGTAAGCGCACGGCCGCGGGCGATGGTCTCGAAATCCTGCGCATCCGGCGCCGCCCGGGCGGCGGTCGACACGCACAGGGCCAGGACGGCGAGCGGGAGCCTCATCGCCTCATGTCCGCACCAGCGGCCCCGGATCCTTGAGATAGGTCGAGCGGATCGCGTGCGCGGCCCAGTAGGTGAGGGCGCCGATGGTGGTGGTCGGGTTGTAGCCGGCGTTCTGCGGGAACGCGGTCGAGCCCATCACGAACAGGTTCGGCACGTCCCAGCTCTGCAGGTACTTGTTCAGCGCGCTGGTGCGCGGGTCGGTGCCCATGATCGCGCCGCCGCACAGGTGCGAGGTCTGGTAGGCGCTCATGCTGTAGGGTCCCTTGCGCGGCTGGGACACCACTTGCTTGGCTCCCATCGCCCGGATGATCTCGGCGTACCTGTCGGTGAGGTAAGCGCTCATCCGCAGCTCGTTCGGCTTGAGGTCGATGGTGATGCGCGGCAGCGGCCGCCCGAACCGGTCCTTCCAGGTCGGGTCGAGGTCGATGTACACGTCGCGGTAGCTGTAGAAGCTGCCGTGCACGCCGGCACCGGCGAACACGGTGGACAGGTAGTTGTCGCGGATCGCCTGCTTCCAGCCGTGGCCTCAGAGCGGCGTGCCCGGCGGCACCGGGGTGGTCTCGATCGGCCGGCCGTTGGTCTGCACCTGGCCCATGTAGCCGCCGCCGACGAAGCCGAGCGGGCCGTGGTCGAAGTTGTCGCCGTTGAACTCGTCGATGCACATGCCGATCGCACCGGCGCTCATGAACGGGTTGAAGTTGTACTTCGCCTTGTCGAAGAACCCGATCGCCGCCGAAGTGGTCTGGTGGGAGAAGTTGCGGCCGATCACGCCGGTGTTGGCGAGCGGGTCGTACGGCGTGCCGATGCCGGACAGCAGCAGCAGCTGCACGTTGAACAGCTGGAAGCCGCACAGCAGCACGAGGTCCGCCGGCTGTTCCCACTCCTTTCCGGAGCTGTCGACATAGCTCACGCCGGTGGCACGCTTGCCGGTGCGGTCGAGATTGATCCGCGTCACCTCGCACAGGGTGCGCGCCTCGAAGTTCTTCCGGAGCGCCAGCGTCGGCAGGATCGTGGTCTGCGGGCTTGCCTTGGAATAGTTGGCGCAGCCGAACCATTCGCAGAACCCGCAATAGGTGCAGGGACCCATCTGCACGCCGAGCGGGTTGGTGTAGGGCGCGGACAGGTTGCCGGAGGGCTGCGGGAACGGGTGGTAGCCGAGGTTGCGCGCGGCGTCCGCGAACAGGGCGTGCCCGTAGCCCTGCTTCATCGCCGGCAGCGGGTACGGCCTGGAGCGCGGTCCCTCGAACGGGTTGCCGCCGGGCAGGATCCTTCCCGCCACGTTGCCGGCGGTGCCGGAGGTGCCGCACAGGTACTCGAACCGGTCGTAGAACGGCTCCAGCTCGTCATAGGTGATGCCCCAGTCCTGGATCGTCATGTCCGGGGGCAGGAAGCCGGCGCCGTAGCGTTGCGTCAGGTGCGAGCGCAGCGTGAAGTCGCTCGGCAGGAAGCGCCACATCTCGGCGTTCCAGTGCGTGCCGCCGCCGCCGACGCCGTTGGGCAGCATGAACGCCCCCCAGGTCCGCACCGGCAGCGCTTCCTGTCCGATCGTGTTGCGGAAGGTCAGGCTCTGCTGCGCCGGGCGGAGGAACAGCTCGTGCTGGATGCGGTAGCGCAGCTCGTCCGGCATCGTGTTGACGTTGAAGTCGGTAGGCGTATCGCGCCACGGCCCACGCTCGATCGCCACCACGTCGAGCCCCTCCGCGGTCAGCTGCTCGGCCAGGATCGAGCCGGTCCAGCCCAGGCCGATGATGGCGACGTCGCGGGAAGGCAGCCGATTGGGCATCAGGTCAGGCTCCGTCGCGTCAGGCGTGCGGGGTCCAGTCCGGCCGGCCGCCGCCGATCCCGACCGGCGGCAGCGGGAAGGGCTGGTTGTGGCGGTCGATCCAGTCCCGGTAGTCGTAGCGGGCGCCCGGAAAGCCGATCATCTTCCAGGCGCACATGTCCCGGTTGCCGCCATAGACCGGGTCGGCGAAGAAGCCGTGCTGGGCGTCCTTGATCAGGATCTCGAAGAAGCCTCGGCCGCTGGCGCCCTGGAGCTGCAGCGAGCTGTCCTCCAGCCCGTGGATGATGCGGTCCTGCGCCGCTTCCGGCAGCCGCGCGAACGGCTGGCCGGCGAACGCGGCCTGGCAATGTGCGTCCAGGGCGGCGAGTGCTGCGCGGTAGCGTGCGGCAGGAGTCAATGGTGACTGGTTGCCTTGCGCCTTGGTGCCCTCGCGGAACGGCGGACGCATGTAGAGCGCGGCCGAGCTGCCGTATGGCCCGGCCAGCTGGCGGTCGATGAACACTGCGCAGCCGGCGTCCCTGCCGCCCGGCGTGTCCGGCTCGGGCGGGATCAGCCGGTCGACCAGCGCCTCGACCGCGGCACCCTCCTCGGGCGTGAAGAACCGCCAGGGTCCCTGTCCGGCCGGCTCGGGCGGCTCGCCGGCATAGGGCTGCCAGGGCCGCCCGCCCTGGATGATCGCCGCCCGGACCCCGGGTGCCACGGCCAGCAGGGAGGCCGCACCAGCCAGCAACGCGCGCCTGGTGACCTGCTGCATCGACACCCGCTCCTCGGCAGGAGGTCACGCTAACGTTGTCCGGATCGGATCGCCAGCCGGTCCGGGCGCCGCAACAGCGGGCCCGCGACGCCGTTCTGCCGGGCAGGTCCGGGTCGCCCGGCCGGACCGGGAACGGAGATCGGGCATGGACCCCTTGTCGCGCAGACGGATCCTGACCGCCGGTGCGGGCGCCGCCGGCGGCCTCGCCGCCGCGTCGCTGGCCGCCGCCGCGCCGTTGCCGCAGCCGGATGCCGCGGCCAAGGGCGGCACCGACCCAGGCCCGCGCGACCCGGTGCGGGACGCGGAGAACCCCGACATCCTGAACCCGCCCGCGACCGACCACGGCACCCTGCCCAACCTGCGTTACTCCTTCGCCGACGCGCACATGCGCCGCACCGACGGCGGCTGGACCAGGCAGGTCACGACGCGCGAGTTCGGCGTGTCCAAGAGCATCGCCGGGGTGAACATGCGGCTCATCCCGGGCGGCGTGCGGGAGATGCACTGGCACAAGGAAGGCGAGTGGTCGTACATGCTGGCCGGCAGCGCGCGCATCACCGCGGTCGACCAGAACGGCCGCAACTTCGTCGACGATGTCGGCGTGGGCGACCTGTGGTACTTCCCGTCCGGGGTGCCGCACTCGATCCAGGGCCTGCACGACGGCTGCGAGTTCCTGCTGGTGTTTGACGACGGCAGCTTCAACGAGGACAGCACCTTCCTCATCAGCGACTGGTTCAAGCACGTGCCGTCGGAGGTGCTGGCAAAGAACTTCGGCGTGCCGGCCAGCCATTTCGGCCATACGCCGGACCCCGAGCAGCGCTACATGTTCCCGCTGCCGGTCCCGGGACCACTCGAGTCCGACCGGATCGCCGGCAACGGCGTCGTGCCGGACAGCTTCAGCTTCCGCCTGCTGGCACAGACGCCGGTGCGGACGAAGTACGGCACGGTGCGGATCGCCGACTCCTCCAACTTCAAGGCGGCGAGGACCATCGCCTCGTCGCTGGTGGAGATCGAGCCGGGGGGCCTGCGCGAGCTGCACTGGCATCCCAATGCCGACGAGTGGCAATACTACATCTCCGGAACGGCGCGGATGGGCGTGTTCGGCGCGTCGGGCGACGCGCGCACCTTCGACTACCGTGCCGGCGACGTCGGCTTCGTGCCGTTCGCGATGGGCCACTACATCGAGAACACCGGTACCGAGACGGTGCGCTACCTGGAGATGTTCCGCAGCGCGCACTACGCCGACCTGTCGCTGAACCAGTGGATGGCGCTGACCCCGCCGGAGCTGGTGCAGGGCCACCTGCAGCTCGACGACGCGGTGATGCAGGCGCTGCAGAAGACCAGGCACCCGGTGGTGCCGGTGTGACGCGCCCACGTCCGGTTGCGGACCATTACGAACCGGACGCGCCGGCACCCGTTGTGCAGCGAACGAAGCGGAAGGAGACCTCCGATGGACGGCGACTCACACGGCGATCCGGCGCACGACACCTATCACGTCGGCCTGCGCAACCAGCATTCGGTCGAGATGAGCGCGATCGAGCTATGCCGGCGGCAGGTCGAGCGGCTGGAGCATTATCCGGAGATGAAGGCGCGGCTGCAGCAGCACGTCGTCGAGTCCGAGGCCCAGGTGAAGCGGCTGGAAGCCATCCTGGAGCGGCACGGCAGCAGCCCGTCCGCGCTCAAGGAGGGGTGGATGTCGGTTACCGGTAACCTGGCGGCGGCGCTGCACATGCCGGCGGCAGACGAGATCCTGAAGAACACCTTTGCCAACTACGCCTTCGAGCACTTCGAGATCGCGGCCTATACCAGCCTGATCGCGATGGCGGAGGCGGTGGGCGACGCCGCCTCGGTGGCGCCGCTGCGGCAGTCGCTCGCCGAAGAGACGGCGATGGGCGAGTTCATCCAGTCGCAGACGATCCCGATCACCGAGCGCTTCCTCGCACTGACCCGGGGCGGCACGAAGGCCGCCGTCTGAGCCGGCGAGCGAAGTCGGACGCCGATTGCGGCCCTCAGCGCTCGTTCTCGTCGCTGTCGACCTCGACCTCGATGTCCGTGCCGATGACGTCCGCGTCGTCGTCCAGGTCGTCCGCGTCCTCCGCCACCTCGTCGGCCTCCGCCTCGTCCTCGGCCGGCTCGACCTCGCCGTCCGCATCGTCCGGGTCTACCACCGGCGGCTTCTTTGGCCGGCGATCCTCTGGCGGAAGGTTGCCGGCCGCACGACGCAGCCGCGGCTGGTCCAGCGGCTGCTCGGTTCCGCATTTCGGGCAAGTGGCCGGCACCTTGGTCAGGTCGTAGAAGCGGGTGTTGCACGAGACGCACACCCGCTTGTTACCGAGTTCTGGCTTGGCCATTGTGACCCTGTGTCTGGAGGACGATGCGCGGCAAGGGCGGGCCCCATGCCACCTCGCCAGCGTACTGTCAAACAAGTGGCGGTCGGCTTCCAGGCCGGTCGGATCGACGTCCGCGTCGTGCGGTGAGCCCGGGGAACAGACATGATATCGCCCGCTTCCGCCCCGCCCCGCCCCCTCGTCGTTCGCCGGCCGGACGCGCCGCTGGCCGGCTCGGCGAGGGTTCCGGGCGACAAGTCGATCAGCCACCGCGCGCTGATGTTCGCAAGCCTCGCCGAGGGCGAGACGCGGATCGAGGGCCTGCTGGAAGGGGAGGACGTGCTGCGCACCGCCGCGGCGATGCGTGCGCTGGGCGCCGAGGCGACGCGGGACGCGGGTGGCACCTGGCGGGTGAGGGGACGCGGGCTGGGCCGGCTGGCGGAGCCGGAGGACGTGCTCGACATGGGCAACTCCGGCACCGCCGCCAGGCTGCTCGCCGGCATCCTCGCCAGCCATCCGATCGTGTCGGTGATGACCGGCGATGCAAGCCTCCGGCGGCGCCCGATGCAGCGGGTGATCGGGCCGCTGGAGCGCACCGGTGCGGTGTTCACCGCGCGGAGCGGCGGCCGGCTGCCGCTCTGCATCCGCGGCTCCGGCACCCCGGAGCCGGTGTCGTGGCGGCTGGAGGTGGCCTCGGCGCAGGTGAAGTCGGCGATCCTCCTGGCCGGGCTCAACGCCGACGGCGAGACGGTGGTCGAGGAGCCGGTGCCGACCCGCGACCACAGCGAGAACATGCTGCGCCACTTCGGCGCGGCCGTGTCGGTGGAGCGCGCCGGCGCCGGCCGGATCATCCGGCTGCAGGGCAGGCCGTCCCTGGTGGCGCGGAACGTGACCGTGCCGTCCGATCCATCCTCGGCCGCGTTCCCGGTGGTGGCGGCGCTGCTGGTGCCGGGCTCGGCGGTCACGATCGAGGTGGTCGGGCTCAACCCGCTGCGCACCGGCCTGTTCACCACCCTGATCGAGATGGGCGCCGAACTCGCCGTCGCGAACGGGCGCACCGAGGGCGGCGAGCTGGTCGGCGACCTGTCGGTGCGGGCGGGCGCGCTGCGTGGCGTCGTCGTGCCGTCCGAGCGGGCGTCGAGCATGATCGACGAGTATCCGGTGCTGGCGGTCGCGGCCGCGTTCGCCAGCGGCGAAACCCGGCTGTGCGGGCTGGCCGAGCTGCGCGTGAAGGAAAGCGACCGGCTGGCGGCCACCGTGGCGCTGCTCGAGGCGAACGGCGTGTCGGTCCGGGTCGAGGGCGACGACATGATCGTGACCGGCGGCCGGGCCGGCGACCTCGGCGGCGGCCGGGTGCAGACGCTGATGGACCACAGGCTGGCGATGAGCGCGGTGGTGATGGGGCTCGCCGCCCGCCATCCGGTGACGGTGGACGACATGGGGTATGTCGGCACCAGCTTTCCCGGCTTCGTCGGCCTGATGAACCGGCTCGGCGCCGGGCTTGCGGACCCTTCCGCGTGAGCCGTCGCCTGGTGGTCGCGGTGGACGGTCCGGCCGCGGCCGGCAAGGGCACGCTGGCGCGCGCGCTGGCGGCGGCCCTCGGGCTGCCCTACCTCGACACCGGGCTGCTGTACCGCGCGGTCGGTCGCCGCATGCTCGATGCCGGGTTGCCGCCATCCGGCGACGCTGCGGCACAGGCCGCGGCGCTGCGGCCGGCGGACCTCGAACGCCCCGACCTGCGCACGCCCGAGGTGGACCGTGCCGCCAGCCTGGTGGCGGCGCAGCCGGCGGTGCGCGCGGCGCTGCTGGCGTTCCAGCGCAGCTTCGGCGCGTCGCACGGGGCGGTGCTGGACGGACGCGACATCGGCACGGTGGTGTTCCCCGACGCGCCGGTGAAGCTGTTCGTCACCGCCTCGCTGCGGTCGCGGGCGGAACGGCGCTGGCGCCAGCTGCACGACGGCGCGGTCCTCGATGTCGATGCGCAGGCGGCGGCAATCGACGCGGTGCAGGCCGAGCTGGAAGCGCGCGACGCGGCCGACGCCGCGCGGGAAGCCGCACCCCTGCGTGCCGCGGCCGACGCGGCGTGGATCGACAGCGATCGGCTGGATGCAGGCGGGGTGCTGCGCGAGGCGCTGCGTCTCGTGGCGGCGCGGACGGCCGAAACCGCTTGACGCCAACCGTTGCGCGGGTGCACCACGCAGGCTTCAGGCCCTGTTCTCTGGACAGGGTCCGTTTCCCGTAGCCGGTCCGTCAGCGCACAGCGGCATCCCGCCCCTGCCAGCCCCGGGCACGACGTGCTGCCATCCGTTCGTGCGGGGCAGGGCGCATGAACCGTCACCGGGGCGTCCAGCTCCGGATCCGACGCAGGAACCATCCACCACATGGCATCAGCCACGCTAGCCCGCCCGCCAGCCGATCATTTCGGCGGCGAGGATTTTGCCTCCCTGCTCGACGAGAGCCTCGGCCGCGACGTCGGCTTCGACGGCTCGGTCGTCACCGGCACGGTGATCCGTCTCACCGACGAGTATGCGATCGTCGACGTCGGCCTCAAGAGCGAAGGCCGCGTCCTGCTCAAGGAGTTCGGCCTTCCCGGCACCGACCACGAGGTCAAGCCGGGCGACGTGATCGAGCTCTACGTCGAGCGCTACGAGGACCGCGATGGCGCCATCGTGCTGTCGCGCGAGAAGGCGCGGCGCGAGGAGGCCTGGACCAACCTGGAGAAGGCGTTCGAGGGCCAGCAGCGGGTGCAGGGCACCATCTACGGCCGGGTCAAGGGCGGCTTCACCGTCGACCTCGGCGGCGCGATGGCGTTCCTGCCCGGCTCCCAGGTCGACATCCGCCCGGTGCGCGACGTCGGGCCCCTGATGGGCAGCCCGCAGCCGTTCCAGATCCTCAAGATGGACCGCGCCCGCGGCAACATCGTGGTGTCGCGCCGCGCGGTGCTGGAGGAGACCCGCGCCGAGCAGCGCTCGGAGCTGATCCAGGGCCTGAAGGAGGGCATGATCCTCGACGGCGTGGTCAAGAACATCACCGACTACGGCGCCTTCGTCGACCTGGGCGGCGTGGACGGCCTGCTGCACGTCACCGACATCGCCTGGAAGCGGATCAACCATCCCTCCGAGGCGCTGCAGATCGGCCAGGCGGTGCGGGTGCAGGTGATCCGCTTCAACTCCGACACCCAGCGCATCTCGCTCGGCATGAAGCAGCTGGAAGCCGATCCGTGGGAGGGCGTGGCCGCGAAGTATCCGCCGGGGGCCCGCTACAGCGGCCGCGTCACCAACATCACCGACTACGGCGCCTTCGTGGAGCTGGAGCCCGGCGTCGAGGGTCTGGTGCACGTGTCGGAGATGAGCTGGACCAAGAAGAACGTCCATCCCGGCAAGATCGTCGCCACCTCGCAGGAGGTCGACGTGATGGTGCTGGACGTGGACAGCTCCAAGCGCCGCATCTCGCTCGGCCTGAAGCAGGTGCAGCGCAACCCGTGGGAGCTGTTCGCCGAGGAGCACAAGATCGGCTCCACGGTGGAAGGCGAGATCCGCAACATCACCGAGTTTGGCCTGTTCGTCGGCTTGTCTGCGGACATCGACGGCATGGTGCACATGTCCGACATCTCCTGGGACGAGGCCGGCGAGGCGGCGATGACCCCGTACGAGAAGGGCCAGGTCATTCAGGCCCGCGTGCTGGACGTCGACGTCGAGAAGGAGCGCATCTCGCTCGGCATCAAGCAGCTGCACGACGACCCGGCCGCCGACACGCTGAGCCGCGTCAACAAGGGCGCGGTGGTGACCTGCATCGTCACCGCGGTGCAGGCCAACGGCATCGAGGTCAAGGTGGACGAGGTGCTGACCGGCTTCATCCGGCGCGCCGAGCTTGCCCGCGACAAGGCCGAGCAGCGTCCGGAGCGGTTCGCGGTCGGCGAGAAGGTCGACGCCAAGGTGGTGTCGGTGGACCGTGCCAGCCGCAAGCTGTCCCTGACCATCAAGGGCCGCGAGGTCGAGGAGGACAAGGCGGCGATCAACGAGTACGGCTCGTCCGACAGCGGCGCCTCGCTCGGCGACATCCTGTCGGCCGCGATCCGTCGCCGCAGCGCCCAGCTGCCGGAATAACGGCCTATCACGCTCCGGCCACGGAGGGTCCGAGACCTGGGGCGGCGCCAGCGATGGCCCGCCCTTTCTCGTTCCGCCGGCGACAAGCACCGGACGGCATCCTGGCCTGCACCGGTTCTCGGAAGGAAGCGGACACGATGCTGGACAAGGTCATCCTGTGCTACGGCGACAGCAACACGCACGGTACCCAGCCGCTCTCCCGGCCCGGCGTGTTGGAGCGCTTCGATGACACGCAGCGCTGGCCAGGCCTGCTGCAGCGACGGCTGGACGGCGTCCGGGTGGTGGAGGAAGGGCTGCCGGCCCGCACCACCGTACATGACGACCCGATCGAGGGAAGGCACAAGAACGGGCTCGCCTACCTGCGCCCGTGCCTGGAAAGCCAGCTTCCCGTGGACATGCTGGTGCTGATGCTCGGCACCAACGACCTCAAGACCCGCTTCGGGGTCGGACCTGCCGACATCGCCGCGTCGATCGGCGTGCTGCTGGAGGAGATACGGGCCTGCCGGGCCGGACCCGGTGGCGGAACGCCGGAGATCCTCGTGCTGGCGCCGGTGCCGATCGGGGAGATCGGGTTCCTGGGCGAGCTCTTCGCCGGGGGAGCCGAGAAGTCGCGCCGGCTCGCGCCGCTCTATCGGACCGTGGCGGACGCGTTCGGGGCGCGCTGCCTGGATGCGGGTTCGGTCGCCACCGTCAGCCCGGTCGACGGGATCCACTACGAGGCGGACCAGCATGAGCGGCTCGCGCGGCTGGTGGGCGACGCGCTGGCCGGCGGCTGACGCCGCGCCGGCACGGCCGGATCCAGGCAGTGGTGGCGCGCGCGGCAAGGGCAAGCAGCAGGACGAACACCGCCGTCGACGACAGGAGGCCCAGCCGGTCCGCCGCGAAGTCGCCTGCGGTGGTGCCGGCGGAGCGGATCGCCACCACCGCCAGCCAGTAGCCGAGCCGGCCGGGCGACGCGCCCGCAACCCCCAGCACCAGGCAAGGCAGCACGGACAGCAGCAGGGTCGCCGGACCGGTGCCGAGCCCGGCTGCCCCGGCGACGCCGTCGCCGACGGCGGTGCCCAGCGCGCCGGCGGCCAGCATCGCCGCCCAGAACCAGTGTCCCGCGATCCTGCCGGTTCCGGACCCGTCCTGACGGCGACGGGTGCGCGCGGCCAGCAGCAGCGTGACCGGGGCGAGCGCTGCGATCGTGCCGGGATACGGAAGGCGCAGGTCGTGGGTCAGCAGGTCGGCGAGGTTGGTCGCCGCCATCCGCACCAGCAGGATCGCGGTCCAGTAGCACGCGATGCCGGGCCGGGTGCTGCGGCGCTCGACCAGCAGGATGGCGCCGAAGCACGCGGCCAGCACCGGCAGCCCCGCCACGTGGCCGAGGGCATGTGCCTCGAGGTCGCCGGCATTGGCCCCGGCGACGCTGGCGAGGCACAAGGCGATCCAGTAAGCGCGGTCGAAGCGCGGAACGTGAGCGGGTTGCATGGCATCGGCGTCCAGAAATCCGCCGCTTCTGGTCTGGCTGCGAGGGCGCCGGCAATACCTCGACGATGATCGTTCGGTGACATCGCGCGGCGGGGCCACATGGCGGCGTGGCCCCGGATGGCCTTGACCGCGGCCGGCTCGTGCCGACATCACGGACCATGAGCGTCGCCGACAGGATCAACCAGTTCGACGGGTGGCTGCTGGACCGCGTGTTCCAGCCGATGGTCGACCGGCTGCCGGAGCGGCCGTCTGGCTTCGACATCGGCATGAGCCTGCAGCTGGGCGCGGTGGTGCTGGACGCGGCGTCGCTGGTTGCCATGATCGCCACCGGCCACATGGGCTTCGGCAACGGCATGTGGAACGGGCTGACCTGGCTGTTCGCCGCGTTCTTCTACGTGTCGATCGCCCGGCTGCGGCCGCTGGTGAAGCCGGGCCACGCCAACCCGCTGCGCCTCATGCTGCAGGGCCTGCGTCCGCTGTCGATCCCGTTCGCGGTGTACAGCCTCTGGATCATGACCACGGCGGTGCCGGAGCTGGTGATGGCCCTGCGTTTCAACGCGCTCGCCAACGCCATCTACGTGGTCGGGCTCTACCTGATCTCCTGCCAGCCGAAGCCGCCAGCCTACCGGCGCACGGTGGTGGACTGGACCCCGCGCACGGCACGCGGCGGGGCCTGAGCTTCAGAAGTCGATGCATCG
>CAXTVS010000069.1:0-15679 GCA_964247735.1 uncultured Acetobacteraceae bacterium | reverse complement strand
ACTTGCCGATGCCGGGATCGCCGCCCACCAGCACCACCGAGGCCGGCACCAGGCCCCCGCCCAGCACCCGGTCGAGCTCGGCGATGCCGGTGCCGATCCGCGGCGGCGGCTCGGCGGCCCCCTCCAGCCCGACGAAGCCGATCCGGCCGGCGGCGCGGCCGGTGCCGCCGACGGCGACCGGGCGCGCCGACGCGGACCGGGTCTCGGCGGCCTCCTCGACCAGGGTGTTCCATTCGCCGCAGGCGTCGCAGCGGCCGCTCCACTTCGGCCAGACCGCGCCGCAGTTCTGGCACACGTAGCGGTTGGAGGGACGCCGGCCCATCAGGGCGCGTCCGGGACGGTGCCGGCGCCGGGGGACGGCAGCGGGGCGGCGAACAGGCTGGCCTGCATCAAGGCGCCGGACGGCTGCAGCAGCACCAGCAGCACGATCGGCGGGGCGGGTGCCGGCCGCAACAGCAGGTAGTGCTGCTCGTGCCCGTCGCCTTCGGCTTCCATCAGCCGCATGGAGGTGCTGCGCGCCTGCATCACGGCCGCGAGCCGCATCGTCAGCGCGTGCGGATCGATTCCGGTGCCGCCGTCGCCGCACCAGCCGTCGTCGAACGACAGCACCACCAGGTGTCCCGGCTGGTGGTCGACGTGGTAGGCGCGTCCGGGACGGGCCAGCAGCCGCGCCGTCGCGGTGTCGGACGCCGGGCGGTAGGCGGGCGAGTCCAGCGCGCTGCGCAGGCCTTTGGCATCGCCGGCATGGCGGAAGCAGCTGCTGGCGAACAGGCGGCTGAGTGCCCCGGCCTCGTCGCGCCCGGACGATGTCCGGTCGCCGGGCGGCGCAGCGACGGCCGCCTGCGGCAGCAGCAGCACGGCGACGCGCAGCAGGATGCGGAGCCGCTGGCCGCGCCTGACCCCGCCTGCCTGGGCCCCGCTTCCCCGGGCCCCGCTTTCCTGAACCCCGCGCCCTATCGCCGCAGCTCCATGCCGATCGGGCCCTCGCGCCGCCCATGGGTAAACTGGTCGACCAGCGGGTTGCCGCTTCGCAGCAGCGACGCCGCCTCGCCCTGCCAGACCAGCCGGCCCTGGTAGAGCATCGCCGCCCGGTCGCCGATCCGGGTGGCGGACGCCATGTCGTGGGTGATGGCGAGGGCCGTGCTGCCGAGCCGCTTCACGCAGTCGACGATCAGCCCGTCGATCACCGCTCCCATGATCGGGTCGAGCCCGGTGGTGGGCTCGTCGAAGAACAGGATCTCGGGCTGGGCTGCGATGGCGCGGGCCAGCCCGACCCGCTTCTGCATGCCGCCGGACAGCTCGGAGGGCTGGAGGTTGCCGACGCTGGGATCGAGCCCGACCTGGGTCAGCACCTGCCCGGCGCGCTGCCGTGCCGCCGCCCGCGTCATGCGGCTGCCGCCGCGACGCGCCAGCAGCCCGAACGCCACGTTCTCCCAGACGGCCAGGCTGTCGAACAGCGCCCCGTTCTGGAACAGCATGCCGATCCGCTCCCGCGTCGCCTCCTGTTCCCGCCTGCCTTGCGCCAGCACGTCGACCCCATCGATTTCGATGGTGCCGGAATCCGGCTCGATCAGGCCCAGGATGCAGCGCAGCAGCACCGACTTGCCGCTGCCCGAGCCGCCGATCACCACGGTGGAGGTGCCGGGCTGCACGTCCAGGTCGATGCCGTCGAGCACCCGCTTCGGCCCGAAGCTCTTGCTCAACCCCCGGATCCGGATCTTCGGCACCCCGATCTTCGGCAGCGGGCCGCTCATCGCGAGAAGAACATCTCGGTGAGCACGTAGTCGAAGCACAGGATCAGGATGGAGGCCGCCACCACGGCGGAGGTGGTGGAGGCACCCACCCCCTGCGCGCCGCCGCGGGAATGGTAGCCGTTGTAGCAGCCCATCAGCGCGATCAGGAAGCCGAACGCTCCCGCCTTGGCCAGGCCCACGATCACGTCCATCGGCTGCACGAAGGCGAACGTGTTGGCGACGTAGGCGGCCGGGCTGAAGCCCAGCTTCACCACCGACACGATGAACCCGCCCATCACGCCCAGGATGTCGGCCACCACTACCAGCAGCGGCAGCGCCAGCAGGCCGGCCAGCAGGCGCGGCGCCACCAGGTACTTCATCGGGTTGGTGGACAGCGTGCCGAGCGCGTCGACCTGGTCGGTGACGCGCATGGTGCCGATCTCGGCCGCCATCGCCGCCCCGACGCGGCCCGCCACCATCAGCCCCGCCAGCACCGGGCCCAGCTCGCGCACCACGCTCAGCACCACGATGTCGGCGATGGCGCTCTGGGCGTTGAAGCGCGAGAAGCCGGTATAGGACTGCAGCGCGATCACCATGCCGGAGAAGATCGCGGTGAGCGCCACCACCGGCAGGCTGTAGAACGCGAACTCGAAGAACGCGGACAGGAAGTTGCGCCAGTAGAACGGCGGCCGCAGGAGGTGCGACAGCCCGTTCAGCGCGAACAGGGCCAGCCGGCCGGCGCCGCCGACGGTGTCGAGCACCAGCCGCCCCAGCGCCGATACGGGCGCCGCGGCACGGGCCGCCAGGCTCGCCCGATCGGCCTCGGCCGCGTCCCGACCCGTCATGCGCACCGGGCCCGGGAACGGGGCCAAGCACGGCCTGGCCGGAGATCGCCTAGCCGGGCGGACGGGGATGAACACATGCCCCGTGCCTATAACGGTCCGGCTCCGGCGTCGAGTGGCGCCGTCGCATCGCAACAAACCGGTCGCCGACGGCTCAGGCGGCCCGGCCTTTCAAAGGCCCGGGTGAGCGGATACGTTCGCCCTGGAACGACCCCAAAGGATCTGGCGCCGGATGTCGAAGCTCGTCCGCAAACGTGTGCTCGTCACCGGGGGAGCCGGGTTCCTCGGCTCGCACCTGTGCGAACGGCTGCTGCGGGACGGCCACGACGTGCTGTGCGTCGACAACTACTTCACCGGTGCCAAGGACAACATCGCGCACCTGGTGTCCTCGCCGCACTTCGAGACCCTGCGGCACGACATCAGCACGCCGCTGATGGCCGAGGTGGACGAGATCTACAACCTCGCCTGCCCGGCCTCCCCGGTGCACTACCAGTACGACCCGGTGCAGACGCTCAAGACCAGCGTGCTGGGCGCGATCCACATGCTGGGCATCGCCCGGCGCACCGGCGCCAAGGTGTTCCAGGCCTCGACCAGCGAGGTCTACGGCAACCCGGACGTGCATCCGCAGACCGAGGACTATTGCGGCAACGTCAACCCGCTGGGGCCGCGCGCCTGCTACGACGAGGGCAAGCGCTGCGCCGAGACGCTGTTCTTCGACCACCGCCGCCAGCACGGCACCCGGATCAAGGTGGCCCGCATCTTCAACACCTACGGCCCGCGCATGCACCCCGACGACGGGCGTGTGGTGTCCAACTTCATCACCCAGGCGCTCCGGGCCGAGGACATCACCCTGTACGGCGACGGCGGCCAGACCCGCGCCTTCTGCTACGTGTCGGACCTGATCGAGGGGTTCGTGCGCACCATGGACAGCGACGACGACATCACCGGGCCGATCAACCTCGGCAACCCGCACGAGATCACGGTGCGCGAGCTGGCCGAGCGGATCCTGTCCCTGACCGGCTCGCGCAGCCGGATCGTGTACCGCCCGCTGCCGCAGGACGACCCGATGCAGCGATGCCCCGACATCACCCGCGCCCGCGAGCTGCTCGGCTGGGAGCCGACCGTGGCGCTCGAGGATGGCCTGCGCCGCAGCATCGAGCACTTCAGGCGGCTGCTCGGCGGCGAGGCCTCGCCGGTCCCTGCCACCATCACCACCCCGGCCGCCGTCGCCGGCTGAGCGGAACCCCACCTCCATGCGCATCGCGATGATCGGCGGCGGCTATGTCGGCCTCGTCTCGGCCGCCTGCTTCGCCGAGTTCGGCAGCCAGGTCTCGGTGGTGGAAACCCATCCCGGCCGCCTCGCCGCCCTGTCGCGCGGCGAGATCCCGATCTACGAGCCGGGGCTGGACAAGCTGGTCGCCGACAACATCGAGGCCGGCCGCCTGAGCTTCGGCAGCGATCTCCCGGCGGCGGTCGACGGGGCAGAGGCGATCTTCATCGCCGTCGGCACCCCGCCGCGCAACGGCGACGGCCATGCCGACCTGACCTACGTGTTCGCCGCCGCCGAGCAGGCGGCGGCGGCGATGAGCGGCTACGCGGTGATCGTCACCAAGTCGACGGTGCCGGTCGGCACCGGCCGGCGTATCGCCGAGATCGTCGCCCGGCTGCGCCCGGAGCTCGAGTTCGACGTCGCCTCCAACCCCGAGTTCCTGCGCGAAGGCTCGGCGATCGCCGACTTCATGCGCCCCGACCGGGTGGTGATCGGCACCGACCGCAGCCGGCCCCGCGGCTCGGAGCGGGTGCAGGAGATCATGCGCCGGCTCTACCGCCCGCTCTACCTGATCGAGGCGCCGATCCTGTTCACCAGCCTGGAGAGTGCGGAGCTGATCAAGTACGCCGCCAACTCGTTCCTGGCGATGAAGATCTCCTTCATCAACGAGATGGCCGACCTGTGCGAGCGGGTCGGGGGCGACGTGCACGAGGTGGCGCGCGGCATCGGCATGGACGGCCGCATCGGCTCCAAGTTCCTGCACGCCGGCCCCGGCTACGGCGGCTCGTGCTTCCCCAAGGACACCCTGGCCCTGATGCGCATCGCCCAGGAGGCCGGCGCCTCGTCGCGCCTGGTCGAGGCCACGGTGCAGGTCAACGACGCGCGAAAGGCCAGCATGGCGGCGCGCATCATGTCCGCCTGCGGCGGCTCGGTGCGCGGCAAGACCATCGCGATCCTCGGCCTGACCTTCAAGCCGGAGACCGACGACATGCGCGACGCGCCGTCGATCCCGATCGTGCACCGGCTGGTGGAGAACGGGGCGCAGGTGCGCGCCTTCGACCCAGCCGGCATGGAGGCGGCGCGGCCGCTTCTGCCCGAGCGCGGCCTGACCTACTGCAGCGACGCGCTCGACGCCGCCACCGGCGCCGACGCGATCCTGGTGCTGACCGAGTGGAACGAGTTCCGCGCCCTGTCGCCGGAGCGGCTGCGCGGGCTGATGGCCGGCCGGGTGGTGATCGACCTGCGCAACATCTACGACCCGGCGGCGATGGAGGCGGCCGACCTGGCCTACAGCTCGATTGGGCGGCCGGGCCCGGCAACCGGTTTCGACACCACACGGCGCAACGCCGCCGGCTAGAGCATCATCCGATCGGACCCGATCTGTCGATTGGATAAAGATGCCCGCTTAAACAACAAGCTAGAGCGTGACCGGTGAGCCAATGCGAGCGGATCACGCTCTAAACCCTTCGATCAGGCGCCCGCCTCGACGAACAGGTCGTCCGCGCCGCAGCCGGCATCACCCGTCCCGTTCCGGCGTCAGCGTGCCGCCCACGCGGCCGCGACCGTGCCGATGTCGAGCGCGATGCCGCCGAGCTGCCTGATCCTGCCGCAGAACGCCGGGCCGCAGGGTCCGGGAACCGCCACCAGGAAGATCGCGCCGGGAAACGGGACCGACAGCTCGGCAAGCACGCCGTCGCACAGCTCGAGGACGGCACCTGCCGCCGGACCAGGTTCCGGCAGGCACACCGTCCTCGTGTCGGAGATGCCGCAGAAACGCCCCAGCCGCGACGCGAGGTTGGGAAAGTTGCCGACCAAGCCCAGGAACGGTTGCCCATGCAGCACCGAGCGCAGGAACGGCATGGCCTCGTGCAGCTGTGCCGCAATCCGGAACGAGGTGGCTGACTGCCCGGGCCGGAGTGGGGCCGCAGGGCGCATCTCCGCCAGCAGCCCGAAATGCAGGTTGTCCAGCCGCAGCGTCTCGGCATCCGGAACGCCCAGCACGTCGGCCTCCTGGAGCGCTGCGCCGACCTGACGGCCGAGTGCCGCGATCCGCCCCGGATCGACGGCGTCGACCGCATCGCCGAACCAGCGGCTCCAGCTCGGGCCGCACAAGGCGAGCAGCTCCTGCGGACGCAGCGCCAAGTGGCAGCGCAGGCTGGCGAAGCAGATGAAGTGCGCCAGGTCCTGGTCGAGGCACACCAGGCTGAACGGGGCGCGCTGCGACACGGCGGTGTTGATGGCCTCCATCACGCCCGTCGGTCCCTGCCAGTGCGACGACGCCTCCAGGCTACGCTGCGCGTCGATCACGTCTGCCCGGTCGAACAGCAGCGCCAGCTTGGCCGAGGCCAGGTGCCGGTACGGGGTATAGGGAGCCGGGGCCCCTGCGGCCATGCGGTCGAGCAGGGGCTGCGCCTCGAGCAGTTCCTGGAACAGGCCGGTCAGCGCCAGGCCCGCGGTGTAGTTCCAGATCGCGTCGTTCTCGTGCAGCAGCACCGGGGCGGCGATCCGCAGATGCGGTACGGCGGCGCCATGATCGCCCTGCTCGGACAGCAACCGGCCGAGCTGGCCGTGCAGCTGCGGATCGTCCGGCTGTATGGCCAGCAGGGCGCTCAGGGCACGCTGCGCAGCGGCCGCGTCGGCAGCCTGCTGAGCGAGGCGGAGCTGCAGGCGATGCACCGGCGCCGGATCGGGCCACAGCGCGACCGCACGCGCGGAGGCTTCCGCCGCCTCGGCGAGCCGGCCGAGCTGCTCCAGGCACCTCGCCTGCAGGAACCAGCCTTCCGCATCCATCGGCTCGGCGGCGAGGCAGCGGGTCATGGCCTCGCAGGCCTGCTCTGCCGCCCCGGCAGCGAGCATGCCCTCGATGGCCGAGCGGGATGGAGGCGGTGGCGACAGCTCGTTCATGGGTGCCATGGACGGGTTTGGACAGGCGTCATCAGCATCCCGGCGGGACGAGGGAGTCGACATGGAGCGCCACCATCTGGTCGAGGAAGCGGTCGATCTTGTCGGTGGACACCGCGTAGACCTCGGCCCCCCGCTCGTCGACGGACTCCGAATCCGGGATCAGGTAGAGCACGTCCTGTCCCATCAGCCCGGCGATCCGCGTCTGCACCGAGTTCGGATAGCGCACCGAGCCGATGATGGTGCGCGCCGGCGAGAACAGGGTGTTGTGCAGCGCCGACCCGTACTCGCCGAGCACGACCCCGGCCTCTGCGAACAGCGCGACCTGGTCGGCGAAGCCCAGCTCCTCCGGGCACACGATCTCGAAGCCGCGCTGCACCGCCGCCTGCTCCATGTGCAGCCGCTGCGCGAATCCCTTCAGCACGCCGCGCGTCTGCTGCTCGAAGTTGCGCCGCGACAGGCAGAGGCGCCGGGTCCGCGTTGCCGGCCGGTGCGGCACGAAGCGGGCGTAGAAGTCGCGAACGAAGCTGTGGAAGAAGTAGCCGCCGGCGGCGTGGCCGAAGGTCGGAACGCAGAGCCGGGCGCAGGACAGGAACTCGGTGCCCGGCTCGTAGCGCAGGGCGTTCTCCGGCCTGAAGCCGGTAAAGCGGACCAGCAGGTCGACCGTCCAGTCCGGCAGGTCGCGGGGCAGCGGGATCAGGCAGTCGTGGAACGCTTCGCCGAGCATCTCGCGTGCGATCGCCGCACGCGGGAGGAAGTCCACCAGCCAGTGTCCGTAGACCGGGCTGCCGGGCCCGAGGATCTCGATCACCGGCCGGTCGATCCGCAGGCGGCGCCGCGCCGGGCTCGCGTCTGGCAGCAGGTCAGGCCGAGCCGCGAGCTCGTCGCGGGCCACGCCATGCAGGTAGACATCCTGCGTCACCAGCCGGCCGGCGCTGAACACGTAGCCATGGCCGGTGATCTCGGCATCGCGGATCAGGTGGCAGCCGAGCGGCGGCACGTCGGCCTGCTGGCCATGGACGTGGGTGAACCACGCCAGGTTCGGCATCTCGTGCGACGCGATCAACGCCGGCGCCAGGCGCGACCGCTCCCCCGGCAGCAGCTGCATGAAGCCGGACCAGGTGCGCCACGCGGCGGCCGAGGGCGTGGCAACGGTCAGCTGCGACACCGGAGCGGTCGGGACGGTTCCCGTTTCCGCATGCAGCCCGGTCCCGGTTCCTTCTCCCATGGCGGCGATCCTGCCCGGTTGCTTTTGGATGACGATACCGTCTTTCCATTCCCTGAAGAAGCCGGCGCAGCGCTGGCCGGACATGGCGCCGGTCAGTCCGGATCGGCCTGTGCGGCGGCGATGAAGGCCGAGATGTCGGGCGACAGGATGAGCGGCAGGTAGCGGTCGACCTTGTGGTCCGGCCAGTTCCACCAGGCGATCCGAAGCAGGGCGTCAACGACGTGCGGCTCGAAACGCCGTTTGACGACCTTCGCCGGACTGCCGACGACCACGCTGTACGGTGCCACGTCCTTCGTGACGACGGCCTGGCTGCCGATGACGGCGCCGTCCCCGATCCGGACGCCGGCCGAGATCAGCGCGCCATGGCCGATCCAGACGTCGCTGCCGATCCAGACGTCGCCCCTGCCCCGGTGATCGCTGACCTGCTCGCCCACCGACCACCAGTGCTCCCGGAGCAGCGCGAACGGATAGGTGCTGACGAATTCGGGACGATGGTTGGTCAGGACGATGGTGACCTGCTCGGCGATCGAGGTGTAGCGGCCGATATGCAGGCGCTCCGGGCCGTTGGCATAGACGAGCGGCTGACCATAGGTGTGGTCGCCGACGGTCCAGCTCATCGCGTCGATCTGCCGGGCAAGACGCAGGCGCGTCATGCCCGGAAAATCGTGCCACCCGTCCCAGCGGTGCTCCTCGAGCCGGAGCCGGATCCGGGCCGCCGGATCAAGCAGGAAGTCGCCTTCGAGCACGAGGCGGCCATCCGACGCCTGCTCCGCCTGCTCGAAGCGCGTGCTGGGGATGCCGGCATGATCCAGCAGAACCAGGACGCCCTCGTCGATCCTCCAGGCGGCCTCGTTGGGGTGGAGGTAACCGCCGACGCCGCCACCCGGCAGCAGGCGCAGCCGACGGCCCTGCCGGGGATCGCCGACGTGCGAGAACGACCAGAGTGCCGCAACCAGCCGTCGCTCGGACAGGAGGACCGGCGCAGCCGGCGGGGCGTCGTCGCGCTGCACCGGATCGGTCCGGCCCGGACTCACGTCCGGCACTGGGCCCCGCACCGGGGCCCATACCGGGCGATGAAGGCGCGGACGTCGCCGCTCATGATCGCGGGAAGGCACGCGGCGATCCGGCGATCGTCCCAGTTCCACCAGGCGATCCGAAGCAGGTCGGCGATCACGTCCGGATCGAACCGGTAGCGGATGATCCGTCCCGGGTTCCCGGCCACGACCGCGTAAGGCGGTACGTCCCGGGTGACGGTGGCATGGGCGCCGATCACGGCGCCGTCGCCGATCGTGACCCCGGACGCGATGAAGGCGAAGGCGCCGATCCAGACGTCGCTGCCGATCGCGACGTCGCCCTTGGTCTCATGATCCGCCAGGACCGGCGCACCTGGCCAGATGCTCGGCATGGACGAAAACGGATAGGTCGTCGCGGTGGCCATGGAATGGTTGCCGAGAGCGATCGAGACGTAGGCGGCGATGGAGGTGAAGCGACCTACCGTCAGCTTCGCCATGGTGGGCTCGAACACGATCGGCGTGCCGTAGCTGTGCTCGCCGATCGACCAGCCGCAGGTCTTGATCCATTCCGCCAGCGCGTCACGGGTATTTCCGGCCGGCCGTTCGCTGGTGAACGCGCCAAGGATGGCGTCGTCGTCGAGACGACGGTATTCCCCGAGCTCCAGGACGTGCTGGCCGCTGCCGTCGAGGCATGTCCCCTTGAGCTGCAGCCTGTCCGAGATCGTCGTGACATGCTCCAGGGTGACGAACGGTCCTTCTCCGGGATCCAGCAGATGCAGCAGGCCGTCCTGCACCGACCAGCGCGCGATGGACACGTGCCTGGATCCGACGACGGACCCGTCGGGCCCGAACCGCATCTCGCCGGGGTAGTCCTGCGCGCCGAGACGCATCAGCCAGGTGCTGCCGATCAGCCGGTCGGCGGTCAGGAAAAACGGCGGCGGGTTCTGCCGCAGCCGCAGCGTGATCGGGTGCTCGCACTCGAGCAGGAAACGACCGGTCAGCACGATCGTGTCGTCCTCCAGGCGCTCGGCACGGTCAAACCGCGAGCTGACACGACCATCGGCCGCGACGAAGGCGAGGATGCCATCGTCCAGGCGCCATCGCGCCTCGTTGAAGTGGTCGTATCCCCCGATCGTCCCGTCGCGCTCGAGCCGCAACGAGGTCGCCGCCGTCGGACCGCCGACGTGACCGAACTGCCAGGTCTTCCAGGCCAGATCGTCGCAGCTCGGATACGGCATCGTCACGCGCAACTCCGGTCACACCCGTCGGGGACGGTTCGAGGCCGGGTCATGTTCCCGGCCGGATCAACTGTTTCATGATCGATGGACGCACCGAAACGACAGGGTGCCGGCTGCTGCAACCGACCTGCCGACGCTAGCGCGATTCGATATTGACGAGAATATGTTGTTTCTGTGCACCCTGTCCCGGCTCGATCCATTAACCAGGGCGGGCGTCCGATCATGGCGCGGAAGCGGGGCATCACTGTGACGGAAGCCGAGGCACGGGACTACCTGACCGACATCATGAGGGAGGTTTTCGACCGTGACGACATCGTCGTGACGAAGGAGATGGTCGCGGCCGATCTCGTGGGATGGGACTCGTTCCACCAGGTCGAGATCCTTCTCGCGATCGAGCACGGGCTCGGCATCAGGTTCCGTCCGGGCGACGTGAAGTCCCTCGGCTCCGTCGGCGAGCTCATGAACCTCATCCGTTCGCACGCCCCGCCGTCCACGAACTGACATGGCTGCCGGCCAGGCGAACGTCCACCAGGAGGATGGCAACCCCTTTCTCGTGCCGCTGATCGCGCGCTGGCGGAGCGAGCCGGAGAGCCTGTTCGCCGTGCTGCACGCGGACGGCACCTGGACCCCGCTCTCGATCGACCAGGTGATGCGGCAGGCCTGCCAGTTCATGGCCTTGTTCCAGGACCAACGGACGGAGGCGGGCAGCGTCGTGATGCTGGTCCTGCAACCGGGACCGGAGGCATACGCCGCGTTCATCGGCGCCATGCTCGGCGGCTTCATCCCGAGCTTCCTGCCCTACCCCAGCGCCAAGCAGGACGAGGTGACGTACTGGATGCAGCACCGGACCGTGTTCGCCTTCTGCCGGCCGGCCCTCATCCTCGTCGATGACGTGCTGCTCGAACCGATGGCGTCATGCGCGGCGGGCTCGGGTGCCAGGATCCTGCCGGTTGCGGCAGTGCGCGACCGGGCGGACGCGACGTGTCCGGTGGATCTTCCCGCTCCCGACACGATCTGCCTGTTGCAGCACAGCTCGGGAACCACCGGGCTGAAGAAGGGGGTGGCGCTGTCGTACCGCAGCGTGGCGCTTCAGCTTGAGGCGTATCGCGACAGCCTGCAGCTCGGACGCACCGGTGACCGCATCGCGTCGTGGTTGCCGCTGTATCACGACATGGGCCTGCTCTCGAGCTTCCTTCTGCCGGCCTGGCTTGGCGTGCCGATCATAGCGCTCGACCCGTTCGTCTGGATCGCCACCCCGTCCCTGCTGTTCGACGCCGTGACGTCGTTCGGCGCCACCCATGCCTGGCTGCCGAACTTCGCCTTCCTGCACCTGGCTCGCCGCGTGGAGCGCGACTGCGTGTGGAATCTCGGGTCGCTCCGGGCGCTGATCAGCTGCTCGGAGCCGTGCAAGCCCGCAGCGTTCGACGCGTTCCTGGCGCGGTTCTCGGCGTGGGGCATACGCGCCGAGAACCTGCTGACCTGCTACGCGATGGCGGAGACGGTGTTCGCCGTCAGCCAGAGCCCGCCCGGACATCCGGTGCGTCGGCTGGCGATCGCCTCGGAATGCATCGGCCGGCTCGGACCGATCCGATCTCCTGCGACGGAGTCGGAGGCGGTGGTGCTGCTGTCGAACGGACGGCCGATACGCGGCTGCACCGTCGACGTCCTGCGCGACGGGATGGTCGTCGGCGAGCGCGAAGTCGGCGAGATCTGCGTATCCGGCCCGATCGTGATGTCCGGCTACTTCAATAATCCCGAGGCGACCGTCGCGGCCTTCCAGGGCGCGCGCTACCGGACCGGCGATCTCGGCTTCCTCGACGACGGCGAGGTGTTCGTGGTCGGGCGGCTGAAGGACGTGATCATCGTCAGCGGCAAGAACGTGTTCGCTCACGACGTGGAAGCGGCGGTGTCGGCCACGGCGGGCGTGAAGCCGGGTCGCTGCGTCGCCTTCGGACACTACTCGGAACGGACCGGTTCCGAGCAGCTCGTGGTGATGGCGGAACGGTCGGACGAGCCGGAAGGAGATGCCGAAGTGGTGCGTCGGATCAACCGCGCGGTGGTGGAGGAGATCGGCATCCCCTGTGCCGACATACGCATGGTGGAGGCGGGGCTGCTGGTGAAGACGACGAGCGGGAAGATGAGCCGCTCGGCCAATGCCGCCAGCTATGCGCTGCTCCGGAGCAAGGCGCTCGGGGCTTGAGCGGTCAACAGGGATGGCGGGACGCGGCGACGAGCGACGCCCCGCCGGTCGCGGACCGCCCCGGGGAGAGCACGGAACCGGAGGCGCTGCTCGGCGAGATCCGATCGGCCGTGGCGCGATCGGATCGCGCCACGGTGTTCCGCCTGACGACCCTGCTGCGCCGGCGTCATCCGCATGACGACGCGGTGCATCTGGATCTGGCTGCCGCGCTGCGGGACGTCCAGGCCTTCGGGGAGGCGGATTCCGTCCTCGAGCCGTTCCTCGACCGAATGCCGCCGAACCCGCAGGTGTTCGTGAGCTATGGCGTGAACGCGCAGCTGCGACGGGACTGGCCGGAAGCGCTGCGGCGCTGGACCATGATGGCGGAGCGGCTGCCCGAGCTCAGGGTCGGGATATTCAACTCCGCCCTCGTGCTGCGGGAGATGGATCGGGTGGAGGAGGCCGACGCAATCCTGTGCGATTCGAGGCGACAGCATCCGGAGGTGTTCCAGGCCGCCTACCAGTGGGCGCTCAATCCGCATTACCGGAGCGATTGGCACACGGCGCTGCAGCGCTGGTCCGAGGTCCGTCGTGACTGGCCGGACGAACCGGCGGGATACTCCTGGAGCGTGTCGGCCCTGCGGGAACTCGGCCGCCTCCAGGAGGCGGAGGTGCTGCTGGAGCAGGGACTGTCCCGCATTCCGGGCAGCATCGAGCTCGGCATCGAGGCGGCCTTGCTGTCCGGGAGCGCCGGACGATGGAGCGAGGCGCTGGCGCAATGGGACGCGCTGGACGCCGGCCATCCCGGGCACGAGGCGATCGTGTCGGGGCGCAGGCAGGCCATCATGCTGGCGGAATATGCACGGATGGACCAGGCGCCAACGGCATCCGAACCGGTGGTACCCGAACCGGCGATACCGCCGGCGTCGACGGCCGGACAGCGTGACATGTCGATCCTGTTCGATCCGGCAGCCCTGTTCCTCAGGTTCGAGAGTCTTGGCCGGGACTGCGAGTTCGGGCTGCTGCAGCGTCACCACGGGGCTGAGCCACTCGGGCTGCTGCGTTGGGGCGGCCCGACGATCGACTACCTGATCAAGGGCTTCCAGGCCGGTTTTGAGGGTCTCGGAACACCGGGAACGCTTCGGCTGGAGGACCGCGGCCGCGAGTACTTCATGCATGATGACGTCTACAGGATCCTCATGCACACGTTTCTGCCGGTGGACGAGGCGAAGAGGGAAAGGATCCTGGGGCAGCTCAGCCGCAGGATGCTGTTCCTGAAACGCTGCCTGCTCGACGAGGTCCGGATCGGAGAGCGCATCTTCATCTTCAAGGACAACGAGACGCTGGACCGGTCACGGATCCTCGCGTTGCACGACGAGATGTCGAGATACGGGCCGGCCACCCTGCTGGTGATGCAGGAAGCCGGAGCCGGGCGCCAGGCGGTCGACGTCGAGCGGCTGCGGGATAGGCTGTTCGTCGGCTATGTGAGCAGGTTCGGCAACAACCCGGTCAACGCGGATGGCAGCTGGAACATTCCGTTCCAGGACTGGCTGAACGTGTGTCGGATCGTCTATGCGGCGGCTGGATGATCCGCGGACGGTGTTCGCGTTTCCGTGATCTGCCCCCTTGGGACAGGGTAGAACGGCGAACCAATTCCGAACCGGGGGCGCCATGCCTGTTCGCCGCGTTGTCCTGCCTGCCCTTCTGAGCCTGTCGATCGGCGGAACAGCCCGGGCGGATGGGCCGACCGCGTCCCAGCTCGAGACGCAACTGGCGGCCGGTCCAACGACGTCCGCCATCGCTGCGGAGCGCATGCGGGCGACGACCAGCGAAGCCGCGATCTCCCTGGTTGCCAGCAACGCGCTGTCGCTGGCCAACCAGGCCATTCCGGCTCAGGGCGGCAACGGCTCGAACGCGATGGTGACGACGAGCGAAAGCGGCACGATGCCGGCCGGCGCCGTCGCCCGCAGCCTCGCGGCGCGGTTCGGCACCACGATCGACATGCGCGACTTCGGTGCCAAGTGCGACGGTAGCACCGACGACACGGCCGCCTTCCAGGCAGCACAGCTCGCCGCACAGGGCCTCGGCGGGGCCACCATACAGCTGGGTGGCACCGGCACCTGCCTGTTGCAGACGGTCTACACCGTCAGCAACAACGGCTGGGAGTTCGGCTCCAACCTGCACCTGAACGGTACGGTGTCCGGCGTGCTCGACGACATCTCGCACGTCCGGCGCACGATCGCGTTCCAGACCAGCAACGACGTCGGCGAAAGCAACCTGTTCCTGTCGCAGGAGGACGTGGCCTCGTCGGGCACGACCGCCTACCAGAAGAACGGGGTCTATGTCCGGCTGTTCCAGGAGGACCCGTCCACCTACACCGGCACGATCAACAACGTCGACCAGGTGGCGCCGAACAAGGACGCGGTCGGATACGAGGCGCAGATCGACATCCGGCCCGGCAACATGTCCGGCCGCATCTACGGCTACCACGCGCAGGCCTCCGCGGATTCCGGCTCGGACGGCAACATCAACGTCGGCGAGTTCGAGCTGTCCAACAACGCCACCTACACGCCGCAGCCGGCGCGCTACAACTCCAAGCGGGCGCTGCACCTGACCTGCATCGGCACCGTGGACTGCACCGAGGGGATCGACGTGGACGGCGTGTCGCACTTCCACGTCGGGCTCGCCTCCTACCAGAACGCGATCCGCACCGACGGCTACTTCCTGTATTTCGGCACCAGCGACTCGGCCGACCTGACGGCGCCGCCGGTGTTCGGCGTGTCGCAGTCGGGGCAGGTCACCACCAGCGGCGGTGCAGCGGTCACCGGCGGCCTGTCGGCCGACCGCCTGGCCGTCAGCGGCCTGATGACCCGCTCCGCGCACGATGCCGTCTCGGCCACGGTGATCACCACACCCGCAACCGGAACGGCACCCACCGGTGCCACCCAGATCACGACCTCGGTGATCCGCCTCTCCGGCTGCGCCGGCGGCAGCGCGCTGCAGCTGCCGTCCGGCGCCGCCTCCGGCTTCTCCATCGAGATCGTGCTGCTCAACCGTTCGGGGGCGGCCTGCACGGTCTATCCGCCGGCGGGCGGCACCATCGAGAACAACGCCGCCAACGCCGCGGTCACCGTGGCGAGCGGCGCCGACCAGGCGTTCCGCAGCCTGGGACCGGCCAGCTGGTACGAGTGAGGCAGGTGGCCCGCCTCGCCCTCAGTTGCCGTGCACGGTGTCCAGGTCGGCGAACCGGGTGAACTCGCCCTCGAAGAACAGGT
>CAXTVS010000068.1:0-15960 GCA_964247735.1 uncultured Acetobacteraceae bacterium | reverse complement strand
CACCCGCCACGATGCCCAAGATCGTGGTCAACCTGCCTCCGGTCGCCGATACCAGTTGACGGCTTGAGAGCAAAACCGGCCGGGAGCACTCGACCTGCCCGCCCCCCCGCGCAGATTCAGGAACACGACGCGCTGCACGCCTGCAGCGGCCGAGGGCTCAAGTGCTGCTCGGAAGACCAAACTTTCTGTCTGCTCTTCACCCAGGGTCAACGTCAGCTGCTGAACCTCGACCGCCTGCCGGCGCAGGGTGCGGCAAGTCGCCTCATCCGCTGAGCCGCGGTAGAGCCGCACCGGCACGTCCGCGATCAGGAAGACGAAGCGGTGGCTTCCGTCCAGCACGGTGAGCCGGTTCAGAGGTGTCGCGTTCGGCGGCGCGCAGGAGCCGCTGTCGCCCGAAGGCGTCGAAACGGCACCCGACTACCAGCTATCGTGACCATAGGCGGCCAGCCTGACCGCGTCGCGCCGTGCATGGGCGAGTAGCAGCGCACAGGGCCTTCAGCCGGTCCTTGGTCAAGCCCGGTGTATGTCCCACGGCCGCTTCCGGGAGGGTAGCAGCGCGACCGGCGCCTCAGGTGGTCGTTGCTTCAACGGCATTTACTCCACGACCCCCGCCCCATCCTCCTAGAAGAAGACCTTGGAGGGCGGCGTCTGAACCAGCAGCATGCCGTGCGGTCTGCTCCGCCGGCCTGAAGGTGCCCGTTGGGCGGCTCGCCGGCTCGAAATCGAGGGGCTGCACCTCGTGCAGGGGGTCGGGACAGCTCGATTCGCAGTCGATTTCTTCGCCGCCGTTCAGGTCGTGACGAGAGCCTGGGCACGTGAAGAAGCGCCCACCCGCACCTGAGCCACTCGATTCGCTGGCGGATTCCAGCCGCATCGATCCCGGAATGACATCCGCCGTCCGTCGCGACTCGTCCGATGGCTCGGATGCGCTGGTGGCCCTTGTTCGCCTGCTCGCCTGTCAAGCGGCCACCGAGATCAGCCGCGGCGTGCAGCCACAACCCGGTTCCGGAGAAACACCATGAACACCCCATCGCGACTACCCCGACTGCTTACGGTCAAGGAGGCCGCGCAGCTGCTTCACGTCTCGACCAGAACCATCAACCGCTGGCGCCTGGACGGCATGCTGCCATTCCTCAAGCTCGGCCGCCTGATCCGCATCGCCGAAAACGAGCTCGAGGCCTTCATGCGCAGTGGCCGAGGGGGTCACCGGCGATGACCCGTAGTGTCCTGATGTGTCTACCCATGTCCATGACTTGGTCAATACTGCGGGTCAGGAACGTCATCCTTTCCAAACCCACAGTCTATGCTTTTATCCACTCAACGACCCCTATGGGCTCAGGAGTCCAATCATGACCATCTCGACCCCCTTCCTGTTCCCCGATCTTCCACAGATGGCGCCACCGCACGATAGTGCGCCGAGACGCAGAGCTCGCCGGCAGTATCGGGCTCCGGCCGGTGAGAGCTGGCAGATCGAACTGGCGCCGCTGCCGGCGCAGCAGGCTCCCGAACCTGAAGCGCCGGTCACAAGCCCAGGCGAGGTCCTGGAGGCGCTTCCAAGCCTGGAGGCTATGGTGGTTACTGCACGGGCCTCAGGGCCCGCAGCAGACGCCCCTGCTTCACTGCCGCGGCCCAAGCTGCTGACCGGCCGGCTCGACGCCACGCTTGCCGACGTCATGGACGTCGTGACCCGTGACCCGTCCATCACGACCACCCAGCGCAGCGACTGGCTCTGCGCCCTGCGCCGCCTGGCGAAGCTGCTCAACAAGGATCCGAGGCTGATCCCGGCCGCGCCTGACGCTCTGCGGGACGCCTTCCAGTCGATCGTGCCGGCCGCCTTCGGGATGACGGATCGGCGCCTCGGCACCATCCGGAGCCGCTGCCTGTCCGGACTGCGACAGGCCGGCATCGAGGTGATGCGCGGACGCTCATCCACCATGTTGTCGACCGCCTGGCAGCAACTCGAACGAGCTCTGCCCGACCTCCAGGCCAAGCATGCGCTGAGCCGGTTCATGCGTTTTTGCACCGAGCACGGAATCACGCCGGAGCAGGTCGACGACACCGTCTTCGACCGCTTCCGCCTGACCCTGCAGACGCAGAGCCTGGCGAAGTCGCCGCACGCGCTGCACCGCACCGCAGCCCACCAGTGGAACCGGGCCCTGCGGCACCATCTCGGCTGGGCCTTGCAGCGGGTCACGGTGCCGCGCAACCCGCGGCATTATGCGCTGGACGCGGCGGACTTCCCGGCCAGCTTCAGGGCCGAGGTCGGAGCCTTCCTCGGCGGCGCCGGAGGCGGCAGCGACCCGTTCAGCGACGACTACGTGCGGCCCCAACGCCCGGCCACCATCGAGCAGCGGCGCAAGCAGATCTGGCAGATGGCGAGCCTGCTGGTCGCGGCCGGCGTGCCGATCGAGCGCATGACCGGCCTGGCCGTGCTGGTGGAGCCGGCGCATGCCGAGCTGATCCTGAAGGCCGCCCACAAGCGGCTCAACCCTGGCTCGAGCAAGGGCACGGTGCACCTGCACGGCATGGCGCACCTGCTCAAGGTGATGGCCAAATACTGGGTCAAGGCGGAGCCCCAGGACGTCGAGAAGCTGGCGCGGCTGGCGCGGCTCTCAGCGCCACCGCCACGCCGGGGCATGACCGACAAGAACCGCAACCGGCTGCGCCAGTTCGACAGCCGCGAGAACGTCCTCGCCCTGCTGGACCTGCCCGAGCGGGTGTTCCGCGAGCTCAAGGCCATCCAGCAGCCGACCCGCCAGGATGCCCTGCGGACGCTGGGCGCCCTGGCGGTCGCCATCCTGCTGTCGGCGCCGATGCGCATCGCCAACGTCGCCGGCCTCGACCTGGCCCGGCACGTGATCAAGGTCGGGCGGTCCTCGAACGCCCGCGTGCACATCGCCATCCCAGGCGACGAGACCAAGACCGGCGAGCCGTTCGAGGTCGTGCTACCGCGCGAGGTGGTGGCCCTGCTGACCACCTACCAGTCCCGCTACCGGCCATTGATCAGCGATGTGGCCTCGACCCTGCTGTTCCCGAACCAGGCGGGCGGCCGACGCAACACCATCGCGTTTGCCCGCCTGATCGCCGACGACCTCGGGCGCGAGATCGGGCTGGTGATGAACGTCCACCTGTTCCGGCACCTGGCGGCGAAGCTCTACCTCGATGCCCACCCCGAGGATCTGGAGACGGTGCGCCGGATCCTGGGCCACAAGAGCATTAACACCACGATCCGCTACTATGCCGAGCTCAAGACGATGGTCGCGTTCGCGCGCTTTGACGCGGTCATCCAGGACCTGCGCGCCCGACCGCTGATGCGCCGCCAGCCGCGACCGACCGGCACGGGAGGCCGCTGATGGCCCGCAGCAGCCAGACGCCGGAGGACCGGTGCCTGCCCCTCGGAGAATGGCCCCTGCGCGACCAGGTAGCGTGGCAGGCCGCCTTGCAACCAGCGGAATACCTCGCCGTGGGCGGCGTGGCCGCGGCCTGGTCCGACGGCGGCCGTCGCATGGTTACCGACGCCTATGGGCGATGGCTCGGTTGGTTGCAGCACACCCGGCAGCTGAACCCTGAGCAGCCCCCTGAGGAGCGGGTGACGCCGGACCGGGTGCGCGCCTACGGAGACGCGCTCGCAAAGATTAACGCGCCGATGACCGTGCAAGGCCGCATCGGGCAGTTGGGCCGGGCCTTGCGGGCGCTAGCACCGGAAGGCGACTGGCGCTGGTTGTCGCGGGCCTCCGACCGCCTCCGGGCCGCGGCGGTGCCGGTGCGCGAGAAGCGTCCCCGCATGCAGGAGGTGAACGATCTGGTCGCGCTCGGCGCGCGCCTGATGCTCGCGGCGACCCAAGCCGACGACCACTTCGCCATCCAGCGCGCCGGCCTCTACCGCGACGGGCTGATCATTGCCCTGCTGGCGGTGCGGCCGCTGCGCATGCGGACCTTTGCGGCCATCACCCTGGAGCAGCATCTGAGCCTGCGTGAGGGCGTCTGGTGGCTGTGCTTCGGGGCGGCCGACACCAAGACCAGGCAGCCAATGGAGATGCCGTTCCCGGCGGTGCTGGTGCCGGCGCTCGAGCTCTACCTCGAGCACTACCGGCCGGTGCTGCTGGTGGGCAAGCCGGTCCCGGGCCGGGTGCGGCCGCCGACGGAGGCGCTGTGGATCGCCAGGGGCGGCCAGAGGATGGGCAAGGATGCGATCCGGGTGCAGATCACCACCCACACCGAGAAGGCGTTCGGCAAGTCGGTGCACCCGCACCTCTTCCGGGATTGCGCCGCCACGACCATCGCCATCGAGGATCCGGAGCATGTGAGCATCATCGCGCAGATCCTGGGTCACTCGAACTCGATCACCGCGGAGAAGAACTACAACCAGGCCGGCACCCTGGAAGCCAGCCGGCGCTACCAGGAGATGCTCCGAAAGCTGCGGCAGAACCTCGACGAGGGAATTTGACTCAGGACGCGATGCGCAACACCGGCCGCTGTGCGCTTCGAAGCGGATGTTTGACGCCACTGATGGCGTCCTCTGAAGCGGACATGGCGGGACGGTAGATCACGTTCGCGACCGGCGAAGACAGCCTGATGCGGGCCGGAAGTCAGCGGATCCAAAACCGCCGATCAGACGCCTGAGGCCGGTTGAACCTCGCCGACGATCGCCTGCACGAAATCGACGAAGGCGCGCACCTTGGCTGGCGGCAAGTGACGCGACGGGTGGTAGGCGTAGAGCGGATAGTGCTCGTCCGCCCACTCGGGCAAAATCTGGATCAGATCGCCGTTGGCCAGCCAGGCGCCGAGACCCATTTCGAAGCTCTGAAACACGCCCTGGCCGCCGATGCACGCAGCGATAGCTGCGGAGGGATCGTCCATGACCAGGCGCCCGGCCGCATTCACTCGCACGACGTCCCGGCCGCGATGAAATTCCCAGGGAAACGGGCGTCCCGTCTGCGGATCACGAAACATCAGGCATTCGTGCTGCGCGAGATCATGCGGTGTCTCCGGTTCACCATGCTGCTCGAGGTAACCCCGCGAGGCGCATGTCAGGATGCGCGTCTCCACCAGCTTCCGGGCGATCAACGACGCCGTGTCGGGAGGTCCGAACCGAATGGCGACGTCCGTGCCAGTCATCATCTCCTCGCGATAGTTGCTCGTCACCAGGTCCAGTGACAGCAGGGGATACCGGGCCATGAACCGGCGCAGCGCCGGCGCGAGGATCATTCGGGCAAACCAGGGATCGACCGAGACCCGCAGGCGACCGCTCACGACGGCGGCCGCACCGGCGGCATCGCTTGCCGCCTCCTCGAGACCGGCCAGCAGCGGGATGATGTGGGCGTGAAAACGCTGCCCCTCCTCGGTAAGCATCACGAGCTGCGGAGTTCGATCGAACAGGCGCACGCCGACGCGTGCCTCCAGGCGGGCGACCGCGCGGCTCACGCCCGAAGGCGTCAGGCCAAGCGTCTCCGCCGCGCGGGCGAAGTTGCCCGCCTCGGCCACCGCGGCGATGACGCCCGCGCCGTTCAGGAGCCGCGGATCGAAACTCATGTCAGTCCTTCCGGGCCTGCTGCCACCATCACGCCGACGAAACTGGCCCACAGTGCCCGAGAGTCATCGTAATGCTGATCTTAATGCGCGCGAAGCATGAAACGCGACGCGGTAGGAACGTCGCGTTTCATGAAACCTGGCCCGTCTGGACCAGAACCCCGGCCGCGTAGGACGAAGACATGTATGTAATCACGGGAATCACCGGACAGGTCGGTGGCGAAATGGCGCGCCGTCTCCTTGCAGCGGGAGCGCCCGTCCGCGCGGTCGTGCGGGACGGAGCCAAGGGCGCGGCCTGGGCATCGCAGGGCTGTGAAGTGGTGCTGGCAACAATGGAGAATGCGGCCGCGCTGACTACGGCTTTCGCGGGTGCGGACGGCGTGTTCATCCTGCCGCCATCCGACTTCGATCCGGAGCCGGGCTACCCGGAAGCGCGCACCGTGATCGAAGCGGTACGGACGGCGCTCGTCGCCGCGAAGCCCAAGTGTGTCGTGTGCCTGTCGACGATCGGAGCGGACGCGCCGCACGACAACCTCCTCACGCAACGGACGCTGATGGAAAACGCGCTGGGCGGGCTCGACATCCCGGTTACGTTCCTGCGGCCGGCGTGGTTCATGGAGAACGCTGCTTGGGATGTGCCGGGCGCGCGTGACGAGGGCGTGCTGCGGAGCTTTCTGCAGCCACCTGAGAAAGCGTTTCCTATGGTCGCCACAAAGGACGTCGGCGCCCTCGCCGCGGACCTGATCCAGCAGCATTGGAGTGGAACGCGGATCGTCGAGCTGGAAGGGCCGGCCCGCGTGTCGCCCGACGATCTGGCCATGGCGTTCTCCGATGCGCTCGGACACAAGGTCAAGGTGGAGAGCGTTCCACGTTTGTCCTGGGAGGCCCTGTTCGTGTCGCAGGGAGCGAAAAGACCGCTGCCACGCATCAGAATGCTCGATGGCTTCAACGAGGGATGGATCGACTTCCGCAACGTCGACCGCTTAACCCTGAGGGGAACGACGCCCCTGTCCGAGGTGATCGATGCACTGTTCGCGCGCGCAGGCGTCACGCCCTGAGAGCCGCGTCGCGGCGGCCGGACGTAGCCGGCGCATCGAGCGCGGCATCCCCAACGTTCCTGAGGAGACCATGGACCATCCGCTCGACCGTCCGATCTGGACCGCGCTGACGACGCGACAGGCGCACCTGGCGCAGAAAGCAGGCGGCGTGCTCCGCTACGCCCCGGCCTACGCACCGTTCGCTGCAAGTGCCGCGGGAACGTCCGACAGCTACGCCGATCTTGCCGCCCTGCTGCCCCAAGGTGGCCAGATCGTCCTGCAGCAGGCGGAGCAGATCGCAGCGCTCCCCGGCTTGATTGCCGTGCGCGCGGCGGCGACGGTCCAGATGGTCGCCACCCGGATCGAGGGGCCGAACGCCGGGTTCGATGTTGACGTGCTGACCGCGGCCGACGCGCCGGAGATGCTGGCACTCGCTCGTCTCACCCGACCCGGTCCCTTCGCAGAACGGACCAACGAGCTCGGCCGCTTCGTCGGTATCCACCAAGACGGCCGGCTGGTCGCCATGGCAGGCGAGCGGATGAAGGCGGCGGCGTTTACCGAAGTCAGCGGGGTGTGCACCCATCCCGATCATCGCGGAAAGGGCTATGCGGCAGGACTGATGCGCGACGTGGCACGCACGGTCCTCTCGCGTGGCGAGACGCCCTTCCTTCACGCCTACGCCGACAATGTCGGCGCCATTGCACTCTACGAGAAGCTCGGCTTCGCAACCCGCTGGCAGCCGACGCTCATGGTGTTCGAGCGTTGCTGAACATGTCCGATCTCCTTCTCGCAATCCAGGTCCGCGCGGGTGTCGGTCGGCGCCAGATCCGGGCGAGCTTCGACGCCGCTCAACACGCGTCTGCTTACCTCATCATCCCGGCCCAAAGCTGCCGGTCCGCTTCCGGCCATGCTCCTTGTATCAGCCCCACCTTCCCCTCGGCCGCCATCACGCGGCCAAGGAGAAAACGCTGTGGAACGCACATCGTCGGAAAGCCCATTTGTAACTGAACGGCCCGTAGTACCCTGGAACAAGGGAGCCTTCGTCGGACCGAAGCCTCCGCTTAAGCCGAAGCAGGTGTGGTCTATCCGCCTCAACCTGCAACGAGAGCAGCGGATCCGCGATCTCGCCCTCTTTGACCTTGCAGTCGATAGCAAGCTGCGCGGATGCGACCTAGTGCAGTTGCGCATCGGTCAGCTCGTGATGAACGCCGCCGCGCGGCACCGGGCAACAATTGTCCAGCAGAAAACTAGAAAACCGGTGCAGTTTGAGCTGACGGATCAAACTCGGGAGAGCTTGATAGCTTGGCTCACCCGTCGTGGGGGCGGCCTACAGGACTATGTCTTTCCAAGCCGGGCCGATCGCGCGGACCACATCAGCACGCGCCAGTATGCCAGACTAGTGGGTGACTGGGTCGAAGGCATCGGGCTGGGCCGGTCGGCCTACGGCACGCACAGCCTACGCAGGACGAAGGTGGCGCTGATCTACAAGCGGACGGGCAATCTGCGGGCGGTGCAAATCCTGCTCGGGCACACCAAGCTCGAGAGCACGGTGCGCTATCTCGGCGTGGATGCCGAGGACGCATTGATGCTGTCCGAGGCCACCGAGGTGTAAAACAGACGTGCAAGTGCGGCTCGCGCGCCGATTGCGCGATCCGTCCCCCCCACCAGCGGACGCCACATGCAATATCTGCTCTGTCCCACGAAGCGAACCTACTCGGCCGTGAGGTCGATGGCGAAGTTTCGTAGACAGCAGACATCGGCACCTAGGCGGCTAATTCCGTCCGAGCATTAGCCGCCCGGCCGCATCTTTCTGACCCACACCAATCTGGTGATCGTGGTGTGCGGGCCTCTTGCTCAAAGCTGTCAGCGCTGACGGCGGTAGTCGTAGCGGTGGGCCAGCCACTTGCGTCCGCTGCCGTCTGCGAGCGTGAACCACTGGTCCTTGGTCTCGTGGTCCGGACCGTCTTGAGTGATGGCCTGCTGCATGCGCAGCATCTGTCCGATCGGCGATGCGTCGCTTCCGGGCAAGACGGCAGCGCTGCTGCCCGGCATGGCGAACGGGGCGAAGTCGACGACGATGTGGCCGGGATTGCCACGCTCCTGGCTCCAGGCTGGCATCAAGGGAACGGCAACCCGGGTTTCGAGAGACACGTAGCTCCAACGACCTGCGACCTGGTCATATCCGAGGTAATCGATCCGCTTCGGCCCGGACGTCGGATCGTTCGCGGGAACGAGTCGCTCTTCCAGGAAAGCGCCGACCATGCGCCGCTCGGCGACGAGCCCGCTGCTGGTGACCGGGCTCGCCCCAGGCTGGTCCCACACCGTTTCCGTCACGGTCCAACACCCGGCTCGGCTTGCCAGGGCTTCGCTCCCGGGAGCGGCCGCCGGCACCCGGGCCATTGCGGGAAGGGCGGAACCCGACATCAGGACACCTAAAATGACGTGAATCAGCGCTCTGCGCATGGGACACACCTTCAGCGGACCGGATTGGACAGATAAGCCTTCGAGGCTGGGGCCGCTGCCGCTACTTTGGCACCATGCTGGTGCATGCAGCGCGACAATCACCGTGATCGACTTCAATGACATCCACGCCTTCGTTGTGTCCGTGGAGGCCGGCGGCTTCTCGGCGGCCGGGCAACGACTTCACCTGTCGCGGTCTGCGGTAGGCAGGGCCGTCGCGCGTTTGGAGCAGCGCCTTGGCACGCGCCTGCTCCATCGCACCACTCGGAAGATCAGCCTGACGACGGATGGGACTGCCTTCCTTGAGCGTTGTCGGAGGGCTCTCGACGAGCTGCAAGCCGGGCAGGCAGTCCTGGACAGGGGACGCACGGAGGTCGGCGGCTTGCTGCGGATGTCTGTACCGGTCCTGTTCGGGCGTGTATGCGTGGCGCCGGTGTTGGCCGCACTCGCTGCAGAGCACCCCGCACTCGAACTGCAGATCGAGTTCAGCGACCGCGTTGCCGATCTGGTGACGGAGAGCTTCGACCTGGCCGTGCGCAACGGCCCCATGAAGGACGCGGCCAACCTGATACGGCGCAAGCTGACGCGGGAACGGGCAGTGCTGTGCGCCGCTCCGTCCTATCTCGACCGATTTGGTACGCCGGACAGTCTGGTCCGCCTGCCAGCCCACCATGCGATCGGCTACGCCCGACGGGGCCGTGTCGAGCCGTGGCTGTTTCCGCAGCGAAATCTGGGTCCGGTGGAGATCGTCCCGGCTGCCCGCCTGCAGTTCGACGACCTGGGCGCGATTGCCGATGCGGCGGTGGCCGGATTGGGCCTTGCCTGGCTGCCGGACTGGCTCATCGCCGACCGGCTGCGCGAAGGCGCGTTGGTGCTCGTTCTGCCCGACGTGCCTCGGTTCGTGCGCGAGATCCACACGGTCTGGCCCCGCACGCCCGACCTGCCGCTGCGCGTGCGGGTGGTCATGGACGCGTTGATCGAGCAGCTGCGGGATCATGCGGGGTAAAGGTCGCCAGAGATCCGCGGAGGCATGGGCAGGCGGCAGGGTGGCGTGGTGGCTGTTAATTGTGGCCAGTTGCTCTAGGTGACCATGGGCTCGGTTCGCCCATGCTAGCTAAGTAGCGGCAGAGCCTTTCACCCTGAAGCGCTCGACTACCCACGTCGCGGCCGGGCCCAGGCTCCGGTCGATACAATAAGCGACCCCGAGTACCAGGCGCGCCGTCATCGGATTGAAGCCGACCGGCTCGATGCGCTTGAGTTCGCCGCGGGCGACCTCTTCCGAAACCATGTGGCTCGGCATGCTGCCCCAGCCGAGGCCAGCGAGCAGCATCGACTTCTTGGTGCCGAGGTCTGCCAGTCGCCATGTGCGGCTGGACAGGACACCGTAGTCGCGACCCGTGGTAAGGACGGATGAGTCCGTGAGCACCAACTGGACATGCTGATGCAGACTTGCAGCCGGAATCGGCCCCTCCATGGCGGTCAGCGGGTGACAAGGCGCAGCCACCGGGATCAGTTCGGTCACGACGACGGGTATGGTCCGGAGCGGCGTCAGATCGGTGACGACGGAGGGCAGCATTCCCAGCACGCAGGTGCCATCCAGCACCAGCTGCGCTGCCGTCCCGAGCGAACCGACCTGGACTCGCGGAGGCACGGTCGGAAAGCGTTCGCCGAACGCTCGCAGCGCTTCCACCACCAGCGGCATCGGGAACATCGGATCTAGTGCGATTGACAGTTCGGGCTCAAGACCACTCGCAAGGCTATGAGCCTGGTCACGGAAGGAAGCAGCCTCCTCCGTGACGCGCCTAGCCCGGACGAGCAGCGCCTGCCCAGCCTCAGTCAGCATCGGGCGGTAGGCCGAGCGGTCGAACAGGGTGACGCCAACCTGGCCCTCAAGCTTCTGGATCGCGTAGGTGATGACCGATTGCGCGCGCTGAAGCGCCTTGGCCGCGCGGGAGAAGCTGCCGGTGTCCGCCACCGCGACGAACACCGGCAGTTGGTCGAGTGTCAGCGCATCCATCATCCACTCTCTCGATAGTCTCGTTCGAAACTTACTCGCTTTTTCCCGATGTCGCTCCCGCCTATTTCAGCGCTGGACGCAGCAGCCGGGCGCCACGCCGGGCAGTCTGCTCGAAACAGAAGGAGGCTGGTTATGCCGTCGTTGCTAGTTGTCGATGTCAGTCCCCGGTTCGATACGTCGATATCGCGTAAGCTGACGGCAGTGTTCGCCGATCAGTGGCGCGCCAAGCACCCTGACGGAAAGGTCACGGTCCGGGACCTGGCGCGCAACCAGCCCCCTTACGTGGATCTGCCCTGGATTGGCGGGGCCTTCGCGCCGCCTGAACATCAGACGGCTGAGAGCATTGCGGCAATCACGACATCCAACAACTTGATCAGCGAGCTGCAGGCGGCGGATGAGATCGTAATCGGTACGCCGATGTACAACTTCTCGATTCCGGCCGTGCTGAAGGGCTGGATCGACCACGTGGTGCGCATCGGCGTCACGGTGAAGGACAATGTCGGGCAGCTCACCGGCAAGAAGGCCACCATCATCCTGGCGTCAGGCGGTGACTTCAGCCCGGGTTCACCCATCGAGGGCTACAACCAGGCAAGCGGCTACCTACGCGCCGTGCTCGGCTTCATCGGCATCGTCGACTTGCAGATCATCCTGGCTGACGGCGCCCGCGCCGGCCAGAATGGCGAAACCGCGGTCGCAGCGTTTGGTGAGACGGTCAGGGCGGCGGCCTGATCGGAGGGTCCGGCCGTGTCGCCCTCGCCAAACCTAGCGTCGCGCGCCATCGCCCGGATCGTCGATCCGGCGTTTGAACCGGGCCAAGCCGCCGGGCACCGCGCGCGCCGTCTGATCGACGGCGAGGATCCTGCCACAAGCGACCCATTCCTGCTCATGGCGGAGGATTGGATGCCGCGGGGAGCGTTCGGCCGCCACCCGCATCGTGGGATCGAGACGGTGACGCTCGTGTTGGACGGTGCCGTGGAGCATTATGACAGTGCCGGCAACGGCGGTGTCATCGGGGCGGGTGACGCGCAATGGATGACCGCCGGGCGCGGCGTGATCCACAACGAGAGCGCGTTGCCGGACATGATCGCGCACACGCTCCAGCTCTGGGTCAACTTGCCGGCGTCCGCGAAGATGAGCGCGCCGCGCTACCAGGCGCTGGTCGCCAGCGCGCTTCCTGTCCGTCGTGAAGCGGGGGTCGACGTGCGGGTGTTGTCCGGCCAGTCCGGGACAGTCGTCTCGCCGACGCTCAACCACGTGCCGGTGACAGCCTTGGATGCCCGGCTCACGGAACAGGCCTCGTTCACGCAAACGCTCGAGCCCGATGCCAACGTGTTCCTTCTCGTGGTCGCGGGCGAAGCTCGGATCGGCGCAGACACCGTGACGGTCAACCAACTCGCCTGGCTAACCCGCGACGATGGCCGGCTCGGCTCGACCGTGACGATCGTTGCGGGCCCGGCCGGCGCGCGATTGTTCCTGTTCGCCGGACAGCCGCTGCGCGAACCGGTCGCCTTCAGAGGGCCGTTCGTGATGAACACTCAGGCCGAAATCGAACAAGCGTATGAAGACTACCGCGCAGGGCGCTTCTGACCTCGCCTCCAGAGCTTAACGTGCTGCCTCTTTCATCAGGATCGGTTTGGCTTATGCAGTCTCAAGGAAAATAGACATGACCTATGCCATTGTCGGCGCCGGGACGGTCGGCATCGCGCTTGCCCGCTTCTTCGCCGCCGCAAGCGTTCCCGTCCTTTTTTCTAACTCACGCGGGCCGGAATCGCTGCGTGAGATCGCCGTTGAGCTCGGATCGACGGTGACGCCCGTAGCGGTCGAGCAGGCCGTCCGCGCCGACATGGTATTCTTTGCGGTCGGCTCGCTCGCGTTCAAGGACGTCGGCGCGTTGCGCGATGACTGGTCAGGCACGATCGTTGTAGACGTGACGAACGGCTTCATGCTGCCCCCCGAGGTGCAGGAGGCCGAGTTTGGCGGACGGCTGACCTCAGAGGTCAACGCCGAGCGCGTGCCGGGCGCCAAACTGGTCAAGTCCCTCAACCAGCTTTCATACAAGACCTACGCGGCGCCCACGCCGGACAAGGTGGGCAAGCGTGTGGTGTTCGTGTCCAGCGACTACGAGGATGCGAGTGCCGCTGTAGCCAAGCTCGTAAATAGCCTTGGCTTCGCAGCCATTGAATTGGGCCGTATTGCGGAAGGCGGGCGGCTTATCCAGGCACGCGCGGCGCTCGTTTTTCAAAACCTCATCAAGTATCCGATGTAGGTGAGCCGCGGTTACGCGCCAAGGCCGCGTAGTCGGGCTCAAGTCGTGATCCGGCACGAACAGTTGAGGGAAGGATCCGTGATGAGCGATGGGCGAGCCGGCTTGCGGGTAGTGGTGTTGCACGGCGCGCACGGAGGACCCGACACAAATTGGTTTCCCTGGCTCCGTGATGAGCTGTCCGCGCGGAGCATCGAAGTGCTGGTTCCCCGGCTTCCCACTTCGGAAGGCCAGTCCCTGGAGACGTGGTTCGACGCCTACGACCGCGCTGCGGACGCCCTGCCTGCGGCCCCCACGATCATGGTCGGGCACAGCCTCGGTGCCGCGTTCGCATTGCGCTTAGTGGAAAGGGCGGCCGAGCCGTTCAAAGGCTTGCTCCTGGCCTCCGGCTTTGTGGGCGCCCTTGGCCTGCCGGACTACGACACCATCAACGGCTCCTTCTTCTCCACGCCCTTCGACTGGACCGGCATTCGCAAGCGCATGGGGCGCGTCTGCCGTTGCTGGGCAGGCGACGATGATCCCTATGTTCCCCTGCCGCGATCGCAGGACGTCGCCGACCACCTGCAGGCGCTTCTGGAGGTGATCCCGAAAGGCGGCCACCTGAACAGCGAAACCGGCTTCGACGCTTTTCCGCAGCTTCGGGACGCCATTCTGGTCGGTCGTGCCGGCGGCCGAGTCGGGTGAACATCGAAGTGCCGGAGGTGCCACCCTCCTTCACACCGATAAGGTCTGATACGGGTCGAAACCTGCCGATAAGCGATCAGCAGCGAACGTCTGCTTTTCGTTCCTGACAACTCCAAAGCCGCCTTTCCGCTCACGGCCATATCAAGCTGTTGGGGCGCTCTACTTTAAGTAGACGCTCGGGTGTTGGGCAGCGACGACTGGCAGGGGGTTAGGCACTGATTAGGAGATAATCTTGCCCTAGCTTCGCAGGCGGCATACCACCCAACGGCGGCTCCTCGCGGACCTGCTGTGTCGTTACAGGGATACTGGCCGTGGCTGTTCGATCACCCCGCACGTCACTGACCGGACAGCGCGCCGTGATCTACGCGCGCTACAGCAGTGAGAACCAGCGCGAGGCCTCGATCGCCGACCAGCACGAGATCTGCCGACGCTACATCGAGCGCCAGGGCTGGACGTTGATCGGCAGCTATGAGGATGCCGCGGTCAGCGGCGCCAGCCGGTTCCGCACCGGGCTGGCCCGGCTGATGACCGATGCCGAGGCGGGTGCCTTCGACATCGTGGTGTGCGAGGCGATCGACCGCCTCGGCCGCAAGCTGTCGGACGTGGCCGATTTGTTCGACCGGCTGACCTTCCGGCAGATCCAGGTGCACACGACCAGCATCGGCCAGCTGACCGCGATGCATGTCGGCATCATGGGCACGATGGCGCAGATGACGCTGGCCGACCTGCGGGAGAAGACCCGCCGCGGCCAGCTCGGCCGCGCACGCGCCGGTCGGATCCCAGGCGGCCTCGCCTACGGCTACGCGGTGGTTCCACCCCTGCCCGGCACTCAGGAGGCTGGCGCCCGCACCATCAAGCTCGACGAGGCTGAGGTTGTCAGCCGCATCTTCCGGACCTTCGGCGCCGGCCACTCCGCCCGCCACATCGCCCATGCCCTCAACGCGGAGAGTATCCCCGGCCCTGGCGGCCGCCCTTGGAGCGAGACCACGATTCGGGGCCAGCCTGATCGTGGCACCGGCCTGCTGAACAACACGCTCTATATCGGCCGGCTGTCCTGGAACCGCTGCAGCTACGTCAAGGACCCACGCACCGGCCGGCGCGTGGCGAGAGTGAATGACCGATCGCAATGGGAGGAGGTCGAGCTCCCAGAGCTGCGCATCCTCGACCAAGGGCTGTGGGACCGGGCCAAGGCGCGCCAACAGGCCCAGCAGCACCAGATGGCAGCGGCAGCACAAGGGCATGGCCTGAACGAGGCTCACCGTCGTGCCTTCCTGCTTAGCGGTTTGCTGACCTGTGGCTGCTGTGGCGGCGGCTACACGATCATGGGCAAGGACCGGTATGGCTGCGCCACTCGCCGCGGCAAGGGCACCTGCAGCAACAGCACCACCATCACCCGCCAGACGGTCGAGCGCCGCGTGCTGGGTGGCCTGCGCGAGCGCATGCTTACCCCGGAGCTGGTCGAGACCTTCGTGCGCACCTTCGAGGCCGAGCTCGCGAGCCTGGAGAAGTCCAAGCTCAGCACCCGGCGGGCTGCTGCCGACAAGCTGGCCGAGGTGCAACGCCGATTGGAGGGTGTGCTGCGGGCGATCGAGAACGGCGCCTGGAGCGACAGCCTGCAGGTTCGACTGACCGAGCTCGAGCGGTCCAAGACCACCCTCACCCAGGATCTCGCCGCGGCTGACCAGCCCGCGCCGGTGGTCCGGCTGCATTTAAATGCGGCTGCTCTCTACCGTAACAAGGTGGCGGACCTGGAGGCTTCACTAGCGGCGCCGGAGATCAAGCTGGAGGCGGCCGAAGCGCTACGCGGCCTGATCGACAGTGTGACCCTGACCCCGGACCCGGCTGCCGCAGACGGCCTGCGCATCGAGCTGCAGGGCGCCCTGGCGACGATCTTGGCGCTGGCATCCGGCAGCATGTCGCCCAACGAAAAACTCCCCAGAGCCGGAGCTCTGAGGAGTCAACTATCGGTG
>CAXTVS010000067.1:0-16394 GCA_964247735.1 uncultured Acetobacteraceae bacterium | reverse complement strand
GCATCGCCGCCTGCACCAGCCTGATCCGGTGGTCGGGCAGCAGGTGCGCCGGGTCAGGTCCGATGCCGCTGCGGATCAGCTCGGCCCGCAACAGGTCGGGATAGTGGCGGCAGCAGCCGGGGCGGTCGGACGGGCGCTCGACGGTGATCTCGATCAGCCCGGCGCGGCCATAGGCCTGCACCGCCCGCTGCACGATCCACAGCGACCGGGCGTCCAGCACCGGCGCGTCGTCCGCCTGCACCGCGAAGCGGATCTCTGCCACGGGCGGTGGCGCCGCGGTGAGGTCGTCCCCCGGAACCAGGGGCATCGGCCGCGGCGGGAAGCCCCACTCGAACAGAACCAGCCCGCCGCCGTTCTGCACCGGAAGCCCGGCCGACCGGCTCGCCGCGTTGCCCACCGCGTTCGGTCCGGAGGTCGTGTCGGTGTTCGGGTTGGGATAGGTGTAGGCGGTGCCGAACGCGGTGGTGTCGGCGCCGGTGGCCGGGTCGTGCAGGCTGCGGCCCGGCGTCGGCACCGTGCCGGGATCCGGCAGCGGCGCGTCGTGCAGGCGCTGCGCCGGGGAAGCGGGTGCGGCCTCGTGGAAGTCATACCCGCCCGGTGCCGGGGCCGAAAGCGAGACCGCTCCGACATGCTCCTGCGCCCGGGCCGCCGGCACCGCCAGCACGCCCGCGAACAGCAGCAGGGGATGCAGGAAGGCGACGCGGCGCGTCATCGGCGAAGCTCCGGGGCGGCGGGACGATCCTACCCGGCGCGTGTGTCGTCCGTGTTGCCGAACCGGGCGTCCTCGTCGCCCGGCCGGGAGAACCGGATGGTGTCGTCGCGCAGGCCGGCGAGGACGACGTCGATGCCGCCGGAGCGCACCATCCAGTCCAGCCGGTGGTCGCGATGTCCGCGGCGTCGAACTCGGCCAGCGTCTCGGCGACGGCCGGGCGCGACGCAGGCGTGCCAGCCCGCCAGCGGCGAGCCGGCCGGCGGACCGAGACCGTAATGCACCGACCGGTTCACCATCGGCACCGCCGCGAGGTCGGCATGGCCGAAATGCTCGCCGTTGAGCCAGTCGGCAGGGCCGAGGCGGTCGGCAAGCCAGGACTGCAGCGTCCCGGTGTCGCGCCGCGCGGCGGCCCGCAGCCGATCGGCGAGCGCCCCGGTGGCGCGACGGAACCACAGGACCTCGCCCCAGGCCCAGTTCACCGCCTCGTGCTGCGCGTCGCACACGGGCTCGACCATGCGGGCGCGGGCGGCCGGATCCGGAGGCAGCAGCGGCGGGTCGGGATGCCGGGTCCCGAGGTAGTCCAGGATCACGGCGGAGCCGGAGATCGCGGTGCCGTCCTCGGCCAGCAGCACCGGCACCTCGCGGCGGGGGTTCGCGGCGGCGGACGCGGTGTCGGTGCGGCCGGTGCCGAAGTCCGGCGGCACGGTCGCCTCGAATGGCATGCCCTTCTCGCGCAACGCGATCTTCACCTTCTGCGCGAAGGAGGACAGGGAATGGTCGTGGAGGATCACGGGGATCCAGCTCACGGCCGCGCCGGAACTGTGGCCAGCAGGGCGTCGCGCAGCGCGCGTACCTGATTGTTGAGGGCCGCGAGCCCGCCCGCGTCCATGCCGGAGCGGTGGAGCATCGCCTCGGCCAGGCAGCCGGTCCTGGCCCAGAGCCCATGTCCGGCCTCCGTCAGCCCGACCCGGACCTCGCGCTCGTCGTCCGGGTTGCGCGTGCGGTCGAGCAGGCCCGCCGCGGCGAGGCGCTTGACCACCGGCGTCACCGTACTGGGCTCGAGCGCCAGGCGCGCGGCGATCGCGCCGACGGTCCGCCCGCCGGCCTCGCGCACCGCCTGCAGCACCAGGAACTGCGGATAGGTGAGGCCGAGCCGGTCGAGCATCGGCTTGTAGGCCCGGCCGATGGCCATGCTGGCGGCATAAAGCGAGAAGCAGAGCTGCTCGTCGAGCGGGAGGGGATCGGGCATCGGCGCGGTCCGTGCGACTGTGCGCCAACCCTAACACGACAAGATGCTTATCGCGATAATTTTTATCTGGACAACCATTTGCCGCGGGATATAGAGCCACCTCGCGGCGGACCACGCCGAACCGTTCATCCAGGGAGCTCCCTATGCCTGTCGACGTGAAGTATCGCACCACCGGATCCGCCACCGGGGGCCGCGACGGCGAGGCGCGGTCGGAGGACGGGACGTTCCAGGTCAAGCTGGCGACGCCGAAGGAGCTCGGCGGTGCCGGCGGACCCGGTGCCAACCCGGAGCAGCTGTTCGCGGCCGGATACTCGGCCTGCTTCCTCGGCGCGCTCAAGGTGGCCGGCCAGCAGCTCAAGCTGCGCGTGCCGGCGGACACCAAGGTGTCGGCGACGGTGGGCATCGGCCCGCGCTCCGAAGGCGGCTTCGGCATCACCGCCGACCTCGCCATCGACCTGCCGGGGGTGGACCGCGCCGACGCGGAGCGCCTGGTCGAGACGGCGCACGCGATCTGCCCGTATTCGAACGCGACCCGCAACAACCTCGACGTCGGCCTCACCCTGGTCTGACGCCCGGCTGCGGCGGGATCGCAGCGCGACCCGCCGCACCGCCCGTCACGCGGGATACGCCACCACCGGCCCGCGCGCCTCCACCGCGACCTGCTCCCCCACCTGCAGGCCGAGCGCCTGCGCGCCGCCGATGCGCGCCAGGACGGTTCCATCCTGTCCGGGCAGGGCCAGCACCAGGCTGGCGTCGTGGCCGTGATAGCTGATCGCGGCGATCCGGGCCCCGACCCCGTCCGCGACACCGAGCTCGACCTGCTCCGGGCGCAGCATCACCCGTACCCGGCCGTCCCGCACCGGCCGCGACACCGGCAGCCGGCCGAGCACGCAGGTGACGGCGCCGTCCAGCGCCTGGCCCTCCAGCAGCGTCGCCTCGCCCACGAACCGGGCCAGCTCGGCGTCGAGCGGATGCCGGTACAGCTCCGACGGGCTGGCGACCTGCACCAGGCGCCCGTCCCGCAGCACGCCGATCCGGTCGCCCATGGACAACGCCTCGGACTGGTCGTGCGTCACCAGCAGCGCGGTGGTTCCGGCCTGCAGGAGCGCGTCCGCGACCGCGCGGCGCGTTCCGGCCCGGAGCGACGCGTCGAGTGCCGAGAACGGCTCGTCCAGCAGCACCAGCCGCGGCCGCGGCGCCAGGGCGCGCGCCAGCGCCACACGCTGCTGCTCGCCGCCGGACAGCGCCTGCGGCGGACGGGCGGCATGGGCGGCCGGCAGCCCCACCAGCTCCAGCAGCGCGTCCGCCCGGGCGCGGTCGTGCCGGCCGGCGCGGGACAGACCGAACAGGACGTTGTCGGCCACGCTCAGGTGCGGGAACAGCGCGCCGTCCTGCGCCACGTAGCCGATCCGGCGCCGCTCCGGCCGCAGGTGCACCGGCCGCCCCTCCACCGCACCGTCCACCACGATCCCGTCGATCGCGATCGTGCCGGAATCGGCACGCTCGAAGCCGCAGAGGAGGCGGAGCAGCGTGGTCTTGCCGCCGCCGGACGCGCCCAGGATCGCCACCAGGCTGCCGGACGCGACCTCCAGGTCGAGCCCGCGCAGCACCGGCGTGCGGCCGAACGACTTGGTCACCGCCGACACGCGCAGCGCCGCCGTCACGGCTGCCAGGGCTCCCCGGCCGCGATGCCGGGGCCGCCGCGGCCGAACCGGCGGGCCAGCACCCAGGTCGAGCCGAGCGACAGCAGCACCATGACCGCCGCATAGGGTGCGGCCGCGGCGAAGGCCAGGGTGGTGGTGTCGGACCAGACCTCCGTGGCCAGGGTCTCGGTGCCGATCGGCGCCAGCAGCAGCGTGGTGGTCAGCTCGGTGACCACCGCGACGAACACCAGCGCCGACGCCGCTCCCAGGCCGGGCGCCGCCAGCGGCAGCACCACCCGCCGCGCCACCGCCAGCGGACCGAGCCCCAGCACCCGCCCCGCCTCCTCCAGGCGCAGCTGCGCCTGGGCAAAGGCCGCGCGCACGCTGACCAGCGCCAGCGGCAGGAACAGGATGGCGTAGGCCAGGATCAGCAGGGGCGTGCTGCCGTAGAGCGGGGTCAGCAGGCGCAGCGCCAGCGTCACCAGCGCCAGCGCCACCACGATCCCGGGCACGCCCTGGCCGAGATAGGCGGTGCGTTCCAGCAGGACCGCCGTCCGGCCGGGATGGCGCACCGCCAGGAAGCCGAGCGGCAGCGCCAGCAGCAGCGTCGAGGCCGCACCACCCATGGCCAGCAACAGCGAGCCCTCCGTCGCCTGCCACAGCAGCGGCCAGGACACGCCCACCGCCGACGTCGCGGCGGCGTCGTGACGGAACAGCCAGAAGATCAGGGTGCCCAGCGGCACGCCGAGCGTGGTCGCCACCAGCACGACGAAGAAGAACAGCGCCGGCGCGGTCGCGAGGCCGAGCCGGTACTGCGCCGGCGCCCGCCGGACGCCGCGATGGAGCGAGGCGGTGCCCTGCCTGCCGCGCACCTTCAGCTCGCCCACCAGGCAGACGAGGCACAGCGCCACCAGCACCGTCGCCAGCAGGGAGGCGTCGGGGCCGGCCAGGCCGGTGCGGTACTGCGCGTACAGCTCGGTGGTGAAGGTACGGTAGCGGAGCAGCGCGAAGGCGCCGAACTCCACCAGCACGTTCAGCGCCACCAGCAGCATGCCGCCCAGCAGCGCCGGCCGCAGCTGCGGCAGCACCAGCCGGACGAAGCAGCGCCAGGGCGGCAGGCCGAGCACCCGGCCGGTCTCCTCGATCGCCGGATCCATCCCGCGCAGCGCCGCCGCCACCGGAAGATACACCAGGGGCATGTACGCCGAGCCCACCACGAGCAGCGCGCCGGCGAAGTCCTGCAGCGCGTTGCTGAGCGAGACCCAGGCATAGGAGGTGATGAAGGGCGGGATCGCCAGCGGCACCGCGGCCAGCACCGCGAAGGCACGACGGCCGGGCAGGTCGGTGCGTTCCACCAGCCAGGCGCACGCCGTGCCAACCAGAGCCGCGACCGCCGCCGCCGCCACGACCAGCCCGACCGTGTCCAGCAGCAGCACGCCCACGAGGGGCCGCCACAGCAGCGCTTCCGCATCCGCCAGCGGCACCGTTGCCGCCTGCCCTACCGTGATGGCCAGCGGCAGCAGCACCAGCGCCGACGCAGTGCCGGCTCCGAGCAGCAGCGGCGCCGGGATCCGCCGGCGCCGCGCCCTCATCGTCCGGCCCGTCGGGATTGGCTCAGAGCAGCCCCGCTTCCCGCAGCAGCGTCGCCGAGTCCTGGTCGTCGCCCAGTTCCCGCGGCGCGATCGACGGCGGGTCGAGCTGGTCGAACGGCTTGAGCAGCGGGTTGGCCTTCACCCCGCGCGCCAGCGGGTACTCGAAGTCGACGTTCCCCTGCGCCACGGTGGTCTGCACCGGCGTGCTGACCAGGTACGCCAGGAACTGCTGCGCCGCCGCCTGGTGCTTCGACGACTTCAGCACCGCAGCGCCGGACACGTTGATCAGCCCGCCCAGGTCGCCGTCCGCGAAGTGGTGGATCCGGCTCACCGTGGCGCCGCCCTTCTCCTCGTGCAGCCGCGCCCAGTAGTAGTTGTTGATGATGCCGACCTGGGCGGCACCGCGGTCCACCGCCGCCACCACGCCCTCGTCGTCGTCGAACACCTGGGCGTTCGCCTTGAGCGCGCGCAGCCAGGCCAGCGCGGTGGCGCGGTCCTTCAGCTTCGCCACCGCCTCGACCAGCGGCAGGAAGTCGGCGTCCGCCGGCGCGATGGCGAGCTTGCCCTTCCATTCCGGCCGCGCCAGGTCGAGCAGCGACACCGGCAGCTTGTTCTCCGCGATCAGCCGGGGGTTGAACGCCAGCACGTTCTCGCGGGCCAGCACGCCCAGCCAGTTCCCGGTGGCGGCGCTGTCCCGGGCCGGGACGTCGGCCAGCGTGCTCTTCGTCACCGGCGCCAGCAGCCCCTTCTCGTCCAGCAGCACCAGCTCCGGCGAGTTCTCGGTGAAGTACACGTCGGCCGGCGAGGCCGCCCCTTCCTGCACGATCTGGCTGGCGATCTCCGGCGCCTCGCCGTAGCGGGTGCGCACCGCGATGCCGGTCTGCCGGGTGAACGCCGCGGTCAGCTGGTCGACCATCTGCCGATGCTGGGCGCTGTAGAGGGTGAGGGTTTCCGCCCCCTCCGCCGGGCGAGGTGCCGCCAGTCCCAGGCCGGCGGACAGCAGGCAGCCGGACAGGACGGTGGTGGACAGCACGCGCATGGGCCGGATCCCGATCTGTTGCGAGCTGTTCTTAACTTCGCGCCGCGAGGCCGTCAAATCGGGGTCCGGCCGACGACCGTTGCCCGGATGCAACGGCCACGGCAGAACTGGCACAGGGCCGGAACCTGGGGCCGTCCCTGATGTTTCGGGATAAACCTGGAGATGAAGAAGATGTTTTCCGCCACCTGCCGCATACTCCTCACGGCTGGGCTGCTTGCCGGTGCCGGCGCCGGACTGTCCGCCTGCAACACCCTGAGCGGCGCGGGCGAGGATGCCAGCGCCCTGGGCCACGACGTGTCGAAGGGGGCCACGGCGACCCAGCAGGCCGTGACCGGCAACACCGGCCTCGCGACCCACTGAGCATCCCGGCTGGCTAGGACGGGCGCCTGGCCAGCCGATCCTCCGCAGGACCCGCCGATCCAGGGATGTTGATGGTGAGGCGCGGCAACGGACCGGCCGACGCTCCGTTCTCCTGACCGGGGGAACCGAAGTCCTGGAGCTACCGATGCATAGTGCGGATCGAGGCAAGACCAAGCTGCCCGGCAACCACGGGCAGTTCGGCGACGGCGCCGCCACCGAATCCTGCCGCCAGTTGCGCGCCACGCAGAGGGTGAAGGTGCGCCCGATCGTGCCGCGTTGCCCGGAGGGCATGACGCCCACGAGCGGAACCCCTCGCCCGCGGGTTCACCGGACTCCGTCGCACACGAACTGAACCGCGTGCCGGCCGCGCCGGACCGCCTCAGCCCTGTCCCAGATGCGCGGTCTTGCTGGCCCAGAGCTTGACCGCCTCCAGCATCCGGGACACGTGCCCGTCCGGATCCATCGCGCTGTAGACGGCGAGGATGGTCCCGTCGGGCGCGATCGCATACGAGGTGCGGCTGGCATAGCCCGACACCACGGGCAGCGTCGCGTGGTAGGCGCGCGCGATGCTGCCATCCGCATCCGCCGCGACCGGGAACCGGCTCTGGCAGGCGCTGACGGAGAACCGGTCCAGGGTGGCGATCTTGTCCTCCGACACGCCGAGCACGTGCGCGCCGAGGTGGTCGAACCGCGGCATCGCGTCGGCGAAGTCGTGCGCCTCCACCGTGCAGCCCTTGGTGAAGGCGGCCGGGTAGAAGTACACCACCACCGGCCCCTTCTGCAGCATCGCGGCAAGCGACGCGTCGAACTCCTTGCCGCCCAGGGTGGCGCGCGCCCGGAAGTCGGGGGCCTTGGACCCGGCCGGCAGTGCCGCCTGCGCGCCTCCTGCAGCGACGACCGTCAGCAGCAGCGCGGCTGCGGCTGCGGCTGCGTTACGAGCGCGCATCGGGCGACACCACCATGCATTCCGACCGTCCGCCCTTCAGGCGCTCGCATGCCTGCATCGCCTCGCCGCGGGACAGGCCGGTGAGCCGCGCGCGGTAGAGCCGTGCCCCGCGGCCCTGCCGGATGCCGGCGATCTCGGCGCGGGCGTGCGACAGGGACGCGTGCGACTGCGCCGCTCCCGCGGCCTGGTTCGCCTGGGCCGGCGTGCCGAACGCGCCGACCTGCACCGACCAGTTGCGCGCCCCGCCGCGGCCGGCATCGCGGAGCAGCGGCGCCGGCTCGGCCATCGCGGAGCGGATCAGCACGAAGCGCTGGTGCCGGACCGGCACGCGCGGCGCGGCCGCCGCCAGCTGCACCGCCGCCGGCTCCGGAGCCGGTGCCGCCGGCACCACCGCCTTCTGCAGGGCGGTCGGGGCCGGCGTCCAGGCCTCCTCGGCCACCGCGACCGGTGCGGCCACGCCGCGCGACGCCCAGGCCGCGCGCACCGACGCCGCGACGGGAGTCGACGGCGCCGGCGCGGGTTCTGCCGGAGCTGCCTCTGCCGGACCTGCCATTGCCGGACCTGCCATTGCCGGACCTGCCATTGCCGGAGCCGCCTCGGCGACCTCGACCGGTCGGGCGGCGGGAAGGCTGTTCCAGGCCCGGGTGTAGGACGGCGCGGTGCCGCCGCTGGACGACGGCGCTTCCGCCACCTGCACCGGCTGGTCGGCATCCCTTGCCTGGTCGAGGTCGCGACGGCTGGTCCAGGCCATCTGCACCGAGCGGGTCTCGTCGCTGCTCTGCGCCGCCGGATAGGCTGAGTCGGACCCGGTGCGGCTGGCGATCAGCAGGTCGGCCTGGGACCGGCTCCTCGGCCAGATGCCGGCGATCTGCGGGCCGATGATGGCGACGTACTGCCGGGTCTCGCGCGGCAGCGGCCGGTTCCGGGTCAGGAAGTCGTCCAGCCGGCCGGGCCCGGTATTGTAGGCGGCGAGGAAGCCGGGCGCGCCATAGATCTCGTACATCTGCCGGATGTAGGCGGTGCCGGCCATGATGTTGTCGTGCGGCTCGAAGGCGTCGTCGCCGAGGCTGTACTGCACGCGCAGGTCGTCATAGGTGGGCGCCATCAGCTGCATCAGCCCCATGGCGCCGACCGGCGAGGTGGTCAGGGTGCCGTTGCGGAACTGCTGGCCGCCCGACTCGCGGCCGATCACCGCCCGGATCCAGGCATCGGGCACGTCGAACTTCCGGGAGGCTTCCTGGATGTAGGGCCCCCACGGATCGTCCGGCGGTCCCGGCGGCGCGTAGTAGCTGCGGGCGTGGGCCCGGTATTGCGCCGCCTCCTGCGCCACCGGGATGTCCGGACGGTTCGGCGTGCCGGCGCAGGCGGCAAGCAGCGTCAGCAGGGAGGCGGACCCGAGCAGCCCGAGCAGCGGGCGCAGCCGGTAGGGAGCCTGTTCCTCGGCGGATCGATCGGTGGCGGATCGCGTCATCGGGTCGATCATCTCCGCGTGCCAGCCGGGGCTGGACGATCAGGCAGCCGGTCCTGCGCAACGCCGTCTCGGCCGCGACGATCCGGCGCGATTGCGGCAGGATCGTGGCGGTGCTCACACAACCGTGCGTGGACCTGACCAAGCCATTACCGCGCATCCACCTGTGCCGCAACATCAACCGCATGCCAGGCGATGCTGACCAGGACGGGGCGGCTTCCCGCCGCCGATGCCCGATCGAGTTGCCGGGCTGCGCCGGATCGGCTACGCCGCCGGTGATGAACGCCCTCCCGCCCGCGTCGGAGCGTCGGTCCCGCGCGGGAGCGGCGACGCTCGACCGGATGCCGGCACGGCAGGACACGGCGCGACCCTCCGCCGCCCCGGCTGCCGAGCTGCTGCTCGACGCCCGCACCGGCCGCTCCACCCGGCACAAGGCGGCCCGTGCCGACCTGCGGGACGGGCTGGGGCTGTGGCGCCTGGCGTTCTCGCTCGGCTGGCTCGACATCAAGCTGCGGTATCGCGGCTCGCTGCTCGGGCCGATCTGGCTGACCCTGTCGAGCGGGGTCATGGTCGCCGCGATGGGGTCGATCTACAGCCTGCTGTTCCACCAGCACCCGCGCGACTACCTGCCGTTCCTGGCGGTGTCGCTGATCCTGTGGCAGGCCGGCATCGGCGGCCTGACCGGCGACGCCTGCAACAGCTTCCTGGGCGCCGAGGGGACCATCCGCTCGGTGCGCATGCCGTTCACGGTGCAGGTGCTGCGCACGGTGGTCGGCAACGTGATCGTGCTCGGCCACAACGTCCTGGTGCCGCTGGTGGTGTTCGCGATCTTCGGCGCCTGGCCGGGGGTGCACGCGCTGCTGAGCCTGCCCGGCTTCGCCCTGTGGATCCTGGACGGGGCCGCCGCCTGCTACCTGCTCGGCTGCATCTGCGCCCGGTTCCGCGACGTGCCGCCGATCGTCGGCAGCCTGATGCAGGTCGCGTACTACGTGACGCCGGTGATCTGGAAGCCGTCGCAGCTGGGCGCCCGCGGCTGGTGGCTGCCGCTCAACCCGTTCGACCCGCTGCTCGACGTGGTGCGCACCCCCCTGCTCGGCGCCTCGCCCAGCCTCCTGATCTGGGGTGCTGCGCTGGGCTACAGCGCCCTGTTCTGGGCCGTGTCCTGGTTCGTGTTCGTGCGCGCCCGTCCGCGCATCGCGTTCTGGATCTGACGCCAGCCGTGGACCTGCACACCGGCGGCCATCCTCCCGCCTGCGTCACGCCGCCGCCGCGCGGCCAGGCCTTCATCGCGGTCGACGACCTGTCGCTCGATTTCCCGCTCTACCACGGCGGCGCACGCTCGCTGAAGAAGACGGTGCTCTCGCTCGCCTCGGCCCGCGTCGGCGGCGGCCGCGCCGGCCAGGCCAGGCGCCACGGCAGCGGCGGCACCGTCGCCGCCGACCGCACGAAGCGGGTGGTGGTGCAGGCTCTGCGCCACGTGTCCTTCCGCCTCGACTCCGGCGAGCGGCTCGGCATCGTCGGCCACAACGGCGCCGGCAAGTCGAGCCTGCTGCGCGTGCTGGGCGGCATCTACGAGCCGGTGGCCGGCCGCATCCACGTCGGCGGCAGCATCAACACCCTGCTCGACACCAACTTCGGCATGAACCTCGACCTCACCGGGCGCGAGAACATCACCCTCCGCGGCCGCTATGTCGGCCTGTCCTCCGCCGGCATCCGGGCGCTGGAGGACGATGTCGAGGCGTTCGCCTCGCTCGGCGCCTTCCTGGAGCTGCCGGTGCGGGTGTACTCGTCCGGCATGATCGTCCGCCTGGGCTTCGGGCTCGCCACCGCGATCGCGCCGCAGGTGCTGCTGATGGACGAATGGTTCATGGCCGGGGATTCCAAGTTCGCCGCCAGGGCGTACGCGCGGCTGGAAACGGTGGTGCGCGGCGCCGAGATCCTGGTGCTGACGTCCCACATGCCGAGCGTGCTGCGCGCCTGGTGCACGCGCCTGCTCTGGCTCGAGGCCGGTCGCATCGTCGCCGACGGTCCGGTCGACGAGATCCTCGGCCGCTACGCCGCCGGAGCCGTGCCGGCGCTTTGACGCCGCCGCATGGCTGCCGGACCGGTTCACTCGGTTCCCATCACCAGCCCCTCGATGTCGTGCTTCTGGGTGATCGGCACCAGCTCCTCGACCACCCGGCAGGTCAGGTGCTCGCGCACCGAGGCCGGCAGGGAGTCGTGGAACGCGCGCGTCACCATCATGTCGTGCAGCGCCGCGTGCCCTGCCCCCGGCGCGTCCACGCCCAGCACCAGCACCGGGCGGGAGATCGGCGACGGGTGGGCGGTGCCGCGGTGCATCGTCAGCGCCGAGCGGCAGGAGATGTCGCCGCGCTGCGGGTACTTTCGTACCGCCCGCTCCTCGAACCGTCCCCAGAGCGTCCGGTCGGGGAACATCCCGTGCTTCCAGCTCCGGCCGTCGTCCCATTGCGTGCCGGGCGCCACCTCGAACGGCCCCATGTCGGGCGTGACGTCGACGCCGGTCAGGTTGAAGGCGAGCGAGGTGATGCGATGCTGCTCGTACGTGTCCGGCGGCGAGGGGAAGTCGCGGTGCCAGGGCTGGTTCATCGCCCCCTGGAACGGCGTGTCGAAGCCGATCTCCACGATCCGGTAGTCCGGACCCAGCACCCGCTCGGCCATGCCGGTGATCCAGGGATGGGTGACCAGGTCCGCAAAGCCGCTCAGCGCCTCGGGGTGCAGCTCCACGTACCAGCGGCGCGGCCCCCGTCCCACGGCGCCGCCCGGGCGCTGGATCGCCTCCCAGAAGGCGGTCATCATGTCCTCGCGCAGCTGGTCGACCCACGCGACGGGAAACCCGCCCTTGCGGCCGACCACGCCGTCGCGCTGGAGCGTCGCCTGGTCGGCTTCGAGGTCGTGCATGAGGGCTGCTGCGTCGGGCATGGGGGTAGCTTCCGGACCGGTAGGGGTTGCACGTCGCGCCTGGCGGCGCGCTCCGGCTGCCGCGGCCGACGACGCAGGGTCGGCTCCGGTCCGCCGGCCCGCAAGCCACGTGTCGGTGAATGGTGGCGGCGGCCGGCGGCCCGGGATCAGCTGGTCAGCACCACCTTGATCGGCCCGATCCGCTCGATGACGTTGAGCGCCACCTCCGTTCCGACCCGCTGCAGGTGCACCGTGACCCGGCCGCTGCCCACCGCCAGGTTGTAGAGCGTCACCTCGTCCAGGAACGGCGGCAGGCGCGGCCGCTCGAAGTGCACCGTCACGGTGAACGGGTCGAAGCGGATGCCCAGCGTCGACTGCAGCAGCGACGGCAGCGTGGCCGCCGCCCAGGCCTGCGGGCTGCACGCCACCGGATAGCGCACCGGCCCCTCGCCGCGCTGCCGGGCGAAGCCGCAGAACAGCTCCGGCAGGCGCCTGAGGTCCGCATAGAGCGAGGCGTCGAACAGGCCGGTGAACAGCCGGGCGGCCTCGTCCTTGTAGCCGTGGCGGGCCAGGCCGATCGCGATCAGGGCGTTGTCGTGCGGCCACACCGAGCCGTTGTGGTACGCCATCGGGTTGTAGCGCGCCTCGCCCGCCGGGATGGTGCGTATGCCCCAGCCGGAGAAGAAGGTGCGGCTCATCAGCCCGGGCACGATCCGCGCCGCGCGCTCCGGCGGCACCATGCCGGTCATCAGCAGGTGGCCGACGTTGGAGGAGCGCACCCTGCACGGGCGCTTGGCACCGTCCAGCGCCAGCGCGTAGGTGCCGAGCTCCTCGACCCAGAACGCCGCATCGAAGGCGGCGCGCAGCGCGTCCGCTTCCGCGGTCATGCGGTCGGCAAAGGCGACGTGGCCGATCCGGCGCGCCATGGAGGCCGCCGCGCGCTTCGCCGCGAACACGTAGCCCTGCACCTCGCACAACGCGATCGGGCCCTCGGCGACCGTGCCGTCGGCGTGGAAGATGGAGTCGAAGCTGTCCTTCCAGCCCTGGTTGACCAGTCCCTTCTCGTTGCGCCGCCCGTATTCCACGAAGCCGTCGCCGTCGCGGTCGCCGTATTCGGCGATCCAGGCGACCGCACGCTCGATGTTGGGCCAGATCCGGGCGATGGTGGCGACGTCGCCGGTGCGCTCGAGGTAGTCGCCGGCCAGCATGACGAACAGCGGCGTCGAGTCGACGCTGCCGTAGTAGTGCCGGAACGGCACCTCGCCGAGCTCGGCCATCTCGCCGTGCCGCACCTCGTGCAGGATCTTGCCCGGCTCCGCGTCGGCCACCGGGTCCACCGCCTCGGCCTGGTGCCGGGCCAGGTAGCCCAGCACGCCGTGCGCGATGGTCGGGTCCAGCCAAAGCGTCTGCATGGCGGTGATCAACGCGTCGCGGCCGAACGCGGTGCTGTACCAGGGCACGCCGGCATAGGGGTACGGCCCGTCCGGCTTGTTGGTCACCAGCATGTAGATGTCGCAGATGCAGCGGCGGATCGCCTCGTTGAAGATCTCGTTGGAGGAGGCGATGGCGGCGGCGCGCGCCGAGGACACCCGCAGCGCGCGACGTGCCTCGACCAGGGAGAACAGGAACGCCGCCGCGACGTCGCGTTCGGGCGCCCCGGCCGGGTCGCAGGCGGTCTCGACGTGGATCAGCCTGCGCTGGCCCGGCTGCAGGGTGACGGTGAAGCGCGCGCGGGTGTCGGTCAGGTGCTCCGGCCGGGGGCTGAAGCGCAGCCGCGTGGTGCGCAGCCGGTCGTCGAGCCCGTCATAGGCCAGCAGCACGGTGTCGCCGTCGACCTCCGACGGCCGCAGCGTGCCGCGGCGCAGCCTCGGCGTGCCGCGGGTCTCGAACAGGTCGGCGAAGTCGGCACGGAAGGCCAGCTCGACCACCACCGTGTGCGCGACCACGTCGTAGTTGCGCAGCTGCAGCCGCTCGTACGAGGTCTGGTCGCGCAGGAACAGCGTGCGGCGCAGGTGCAGCAGGTCGTGGCTGAGCTTGCAGCCGTCCACCTCCAGGTCCGGGTTGGTCAGGTCGCAGGTCAGGGTGGCGTTGTTGTCGCGCAGCGTGGCGCTGAGCAGGATCGGCGCCTGGCCGCAGATCGAGAGCGTCAGCGACGACAGGTGCCGGGTGTCGAGGTAGTACAGCCCGTCGGCGATGCCGGGCCCGGACAGGATGTTGCCGTTCTGGTCGAACACCCCGAACAGGTCGCCATACTTGAGCGTGTGCAGCCGCCGCTCGGCCAGCATCGCCGTGGCGCTCACGGTGAAGCCGTCCTGGGGCACGGGCGCGATGGCCGGAACGTCGGGAAGCGGGTCAAGCTGGTCCAAGCGGGAGTCCTTGAGGCGGAGGGTCGCGGCGACCCGGAAACAGTTTGCCGGCCTGGCGCGCGGCCGCAAGGCCGCAACCGCAGATGGCGGCGAACGTTCCGGAGCGGATGGCTCGTTCCGGCACCGGTCCGCACGACGCGCGACGCTCCTACCGCGAGATGCGCGACTTCGCCCGCACCCCTGAGCCGGAACCCTCTGCCGCACGGTCCGCAGCCGCCGGCGCGGCGCCCGTCTTCGTGGTGCAGAAGCACGACGCGACCCGGCTGCACTGGGACTTCCGCCTGGAGCACGGCGGCGTGCTGTGGAGCTGGGCGGTGCCGAAGGGCCCGTCGCTCGACCCGCACCACAAGCGGCTGGCGATGCACGTCGAGGACCATCCGGTCGAGTACGCCACGTTCTCCGGCGTGATCCCCGAAGGCAACTACGGCGCCGGAACGGTGGAGATCTGGGACCGCGGCACCTGGGAGCCGGTGGAGGCCGACGCGGCCGGGGCACTGGCGAAGGGCGAGCTGAAGTTCCGGCTCCGCGGCGAGCGCCTGCACGGCGGCTTCGTGCTGGTGCGGCTCAAGCCGCGCCCGCGGGAGAAGGGCGAAAGCTGGCTGCTGATCAAGGAACACGACGCGCACGAGCGCGAAGGCGCCGACGCGGCGGTGCTGGAGCAGACCCCGCTTGGCGCGGCCCCCGCCTCGCCGAAGCCGGCGCGGCGGACGGCGCGGACGCCAGCCGCCGCCGGCACCGCCCCCCTGCCGGAGGCGCAGGCGCCGCAGCTGGCGCAGCTGGTGCAGGCCCCGCCCTCCGGCGACGGCTGGATCAGCGAGGTGAAGTTCGACGGGTATCGCATGATCTGCCGCAAGGACGGCAGCGCGGTGCGCGTCATCACCCGCAACGGCCTCGACTGGACCGCGCGCCTGCCGGCCCTGGCGGCGGCGGTCGGGGCGATGGCGCCCGGACGGCTGATGCTGGACGGCGAGCTGGTGGCGCTGGACCGCAAGGGCCTGTCCTCCTTCGCCCGGCTGCAGGACGCGTTCTCCACCGGCAGGACCGCGAGCCTGCGCTACTACGTGTTCGACCTGCTGCACCTGGACGGCATCGACTACCGGCCGCGGCCGCTGCGGGAACGGCGGCAGGCGCTGGACGCGCTGCTGCAGGCGGTCCCGGACACCGGCCCGCTGCGCCACAGCGAGCACCTCCATTCGGACGCCGCCCGGGTGCGCAAGGAGGCCTGCGCGATCGGGCTCGAAGGCATCGTCTGCAAGCGCCTGGACGCGCCCTACCGGCCCGGCCGGAGCGGCGACTGGGTCAAGGTGAAGTGCGAGAACCGCGAGGAGTTCGTGGTGCTGGGCTACACCCCGCCCGCCGGCACGCGGCAGGGCCTGGGGGCGCTGCAGCTCGGCTACCATGACGACACCGGCCAGCTGCACTTCGTCGGCGGCTGCGGCACCGGCTACACGGCAAAGACGCTGCAGATGCTGGCCGGACGCCTGGAAACGCTGCGCGACGCGGCGCCGGACAGCCTGCTCGGCACCGAGCCGCCGCCGCGCGACACGGTCTGGGTGCGTCCCGAGCTGGTGGCCGAGATCGGCCATGCCGGCTTCACCGGCGGCGGCATGGTGCGCCACTCCACCTTTCTTGGCCTGCGCGAGGACAAGGCCGCCGGCGAGGTGGTGCGCCCGGTGCTGCCGTCGGACGCGGCACGGATCGAGCTCGGCCGCGGCGGGCGACGGCCCGCTGCCCGGACCGGAGGAAGCATCGTGGTCGCCAGACGCGCCGCCAGGCCTGCCGCGGAACCGAAGAACCCCGCCGCACCCCCGCCCGTCGCCCGGAGCGGATCGGTCGTGGTGGCGCGCCGCAGCGAACGCGACGCGATCGAGATCGCCGGCCAGCGGATCAGCCACGCCGACCGGCCGCTCTGGCCGGCCGATGCCGCCGGTCCGGCGCTGACCAAGCGCGACCTGGCCTCCTACTGGGACGCGGTCGCGCCGGTCGCGGCGCCGGGGATCGTCGGCCGCCCGCTCGCCCTCGTGCGCTGCCCGGACGGCATCGAGGGCGAGCACTTCTTCCAGAAGCACCTCGGCCGCGGCATGCCGGACGCGCTGCACG
>CAXTVS010000066.1:0-17061 GCA_964247735.1 uncultured Acetobacteraceae bacterium | reverse complement strand
GAAGGCGGCATCGATTGAGCGGGTGCGGTTGAACTCGTGCACCCAGCCGATATCCAGGTAGGGCGTGAAACGACGCACGCCCTCAAGCAGCAGCGACGTGCTGAGCCGTGTGCCGATGGTCAGTGGTGCCGAAAGGCCGGACACGCTGCCATAGCGCAACGCCAGCCCGGACATGTCGGAGGAACTGCCGCCCGCCGCCTCCTCGGCGAAACGGCCTTGCCACAGCTCGTCCAGGTCGATCGCCGCATAGGGCGTCATGGTGAGCAGGCCGGCAGGGTGTGCCCAGCCAAGCTCGAGCCGGCCACCCGCGACGTTGCTGTCGAACAGCTGGCGCCCGGACGCCGGCAGTGCTACCGCCGCCCCGGCATCGTAGCGCTCCAGGTCGGTGGAGAAATGTCCGTAGGAGAGCACGCCCGACAGGTAGGTCTCGCCACGCCGGAGGATGCCGTAGGCGGCAACATTGACGGATGTGACGTGCCCAGGGCTCTGCTCGCCCGAGACCGAGAAGTCGGAACTGCCGCCGCCGACGCTCAGGCCATACACCTGCCCGTCGTCGGTGCGATGATCGATGCCGATCAGCGCGCCGGCGCTCTGTGCGTGCAGGCTGCCCTGGCCGTCCATTCCGGAGAGCTGATCGGAGCGGCCCATGCCGCCCACCCAGACCTCCGTCGACCGGTCGCCGGGAGTAGGCGACGCGGTCGTTTCCGGGGTCCCGAACTGGGTCCAGAGGTGACGCTGGATCGTGTCCTGGTAGGCCTGCTGTGCCTGGAAGACGACCTGCTGGTCATCCGCGACCGCGTCACCCGACAGGCTGTCGTACAGCGTGGCCAGCGACTGGACCGAACTCACCCTCGGCAGCGCTTCCAGGAGCGGATCGAGACCGTCCGCGCCGCCGGCATCCTGGATCGCATCGAGGGTGCTGCCCACGCTCAGCGCATCGGTGGAAGCGACGCCCCCGGCCCCAAACGTGCCGCTCGGGGAGAAACCCGTCGCATAGGAGAGCACCAGCGTGTTGCCAATCGTCTGCAGCGCGTACTTGAAGATCGGCGTCTGCTCGGGATCGGCCTGCAGTCCGGCTGTCGTCAGACCGCCCTTCGCCACCAGGATGTTCACCTGGGCGGTGGCCTTGCGGAGGTCTGCAGGATCGATCAGGTTCACCTCGACCTGCCCCGCCAGTTGGGCCGCACCGGACACATCGAGCTGATCGGCCTGGTTCGTCTTGAAATCCATCCCGACCTGGATCGTTCCAGAAGGATTTTGGGTGAAGCGGGCGACGGTCATCTGCGTTGCCGCGACGCCAGGACCGCGATTGATTGCCAGGACGCCCGAGTTGGTCAGGGAACCTGCGGCGCCCGCGTCGATGACGGGCCCGGCGAGAAAGGTGCCGCCCTTTTCATTGACGACGACGGAATCGATCCCGCCGTTGCCCGGGTTCTCGAAGCTGCCGCTGATCACGCCGTAGTTATCAAGTATCGCAGCGCTTCCGGCAATGGCGACGCCCGTTGCATTCGGGGTGGCGCCGCCCGGAACGCCGGGCGTGGTGCCATCGTCGATCGTGCCTGAGTTGGTGATGGTGACATACGGGATCTGTCCGGTTGGGGCGGCAACCAGAATGGCGCCGGCGGAGTTCTTCCAGCTCTCGACGTAGGCGTTCTTCCCGATCTCGATGGCCACGCCATCTTCGCCATCCCCTTCGCTGGCGGCGTAGATGGCGTATGCGCCCTGGCCGAGCGTGCGCACGACCGTATTGTTTCCCATGTTGACCGTAACAGTCCGCGTACAGCAGGCCACGGTCGACAGCGCCGCCCCCTGGAACGCGAAGCCGCCGGCGTTGGGCAACGCCATGAAGCCGCCGCCGCCGCCCACGCTCTGCGCGACGATCCCGTTCGCGAAAGCACCGTTGGTCACGATGTTGCCACCGTTGGAAAGTGTCACGTCGACGCTTCCGCCCGCGCCATTTTGATGCTGGGTCGTGACCACGATCGGTGATCCGAGATTGACGCCGGACATGCCACCGATCAGGCCGCCGCCGCCGCCGATGCTCTGCGCGAGGATGCCGACGGCGCCCGCGCCGGATGTGTAGATGTAGAACCCGTCGTTCAGGGTGACGGAGACGGATCCTCCATTGCCCCGCGCACTGCCGCCGGACGCGAACAACGTGTTGACCGCCGCCGGCGACTTGGCGTCCGCGTCGAGCAGTAGGCCGCCGCCGCCGCCGATGCTCTGGGCCAGCACCGCATACGCGTTAACACCCGACGTCACGATGTAGCCCTTGCCGTAGCCGGCCTGCGTCGGATCGAGCGCGATGTTGATCGCACCGCCGTTGCCGGAACTCCCGCCCTTGCCGTCCAGGCTGATGCCGGGGAGGATGAGTTGCGTGTCCGGCTTGTCCGCGCCGCTGCCGCTGGGTCCGGCGGTCATCAGCGCCACGATGCCGCCGCCGCCGCCGATGCTCTGGGCCGCGGCGCCGATCGCATCGTTGCCGGCCGTCGAGACGGTGCCACCCTGGCCGAGATCGATGGAGACGACACCCCCATTGCCGTTGGCTCCGCCGTCGCCGCCGAGCGCCACGTTGAGGCCGATGATGGCGCCGTTTGCCGTCGTGATGCCGCCATCGCCACCGCCGCCGCCGACGCTCTGCGCGAGGATCGCGTCGGACACGTCGCCAAGCGTGGTGATCGCCCCGGTCGAAGTCACGGTCACGGTCCCGCCGCTGCCCGAACTGCCGCCTTCCCCGCCGATCCCCAGGTCGCCGGTGACGGTTCCGGGTGTGACGCTCGTGCCCGAACCGCTGCTCGAGGCATCGGTGACACCGCCATCGCCGCCGCCGCCGCCGACGCTCTGCGCGAAGATCGCCTGGGCGCTTGGACCATCCGTCTCGATCGTGCCGCTGTTCGTGACCGTCACGGCGCCGCCGTTGCCGCCCGGACCGCCGCCGCCGGCGCGGCCACCTCCGACATCCAGGGCGAGGGTGAAGTTCGACGTCTCGTCCTCCGCCGGCGCCGCGCCACCGGTGTCCTCGTCGTCATAGCTCTCGATCAGCGTCCTGAGTTTGCCGAGCCCGAGCAAATCGAAGTCGCCGGTGACCTTGTCGTGGATCATGTAGATGCCGTTCGCGATCTCGTCGACGCCACCGTTGCCGAAGCCCGTGCCGTTCTCGAGGAAAGCCGCCGCACTGACCTCGGGATCGGTGCCCGAGCCGGTCGCGGCGTTCCCGCCCCTGCCGCCGCCCTGGCCAACGCTCTGTGCGGCAATGCCGGCCGAACCGCCGCCGATCGTCAGGATCGCCCCGGTATTCGTCACGGCAACGGCGCCCCCGCTGCCGCCGGCGCCCCCACTGCCGCCCAACGCCATGTTGACGTTGATGCGGCCGCCGCTGCCATCGGCCACGCCGTCATTGCCCCAGCCGCCGCCGCCGCCGACGCTCTGCGCCATGATGCCGTCCGCTGCCGCGCCGCGCGTGAGGATGCCGCCCGCGAGGTTGCCCACCGTGACCGGGCCACCCGTTCCGGCAGCGCCGCCGGATCCACCGACCGTGAGCGTCACCTGCGCCGATATGTCGGAGCTCGTGTAGCTCGCCGTGTCGGAGGCACCGAAGCCGCCCGCGCCGCCGCCGCCGCCGACGCTCTGCGCAAAGATGCCGGGGGAACTGCTGCCCACGGTCATGACCAGGCCGGTGTTGGTCGCGCCCACCGCGCCGCCATTGCCGCCGGAGTGCCCGTCACCGCCGAGGGTCACCGTCACGCTGAGCGTCGCCGGGATGAAGGAGGTGCTGCTCGATGCCGCATCGCCGCCGGAGCCGCCACCGCCGCCGGCGCTCTGCGCGAACAGCCCGGCCGCGCCAGGACCGCTCGTCAGCACCGGGCCGCTGTTCTCGAGCGTGACGGCCCCGCCGTTGCCGGCTTCACCGCCGTCTCCCCCCATCGAGACGTTGAACGACCAGCTGGGGAGGTCGGGGTCGTTGAACACCTGGTAGGCGGCGGCAACCGACGCGCCGCCCTGGCCCCCTCCGCCGCCCACGCTTTGGGCCTCGATGCCATAGGCGTCCGACCCCAGGGTCGCGATCTGTCCGGAGGTGTTCACCTCGACCGGGCCCGCATCGTTGCCGGTGCCGCCATTGCCGCCCAAGGCCAAGGCCACCGTGAACTGGCCGCCCACCGTCTGGCTTTCGGCGGCGCCGCCCGTGCCGCCGCCGCCGCCGATGTTCTGGGCGTCGATCCCCGGAGAGTGGGCCCCGTCTGTCTGTACGATCCCGTCATTGACGACCTGGACGAGCGACCCCTGGTTGTTGCCGCCACTGCCGCCGTCGCCGCCGATGCTCAGCCCGGTGATGCCGAAATTCAGCGAGGAGACGTTGCCGCCGTTGCCGCCGCCGCCGGCGATGCTCTGGGCCTGGATGCCGGGTGACAACCTTCCCTTGGTCGAGATGATGGCGGCGGTGACACCCTCGGCGCCGTTCACGGTCACGGTCACGCTGCCGGCCGCGCCGCCGCTGCCACCGTCGGAGCCGATGAAAACGATGTTGCCGTTGTCGTCGACGATGCCGGCAACGGCTGCATCGCCGCCGTTGCCGCCGCCGCCGCCGAGACTCTGCCCCAGCACCGCCGCGGAGTTGTCGCCCGTGCTCGACACGACGGTGCCCGGCGCGATCGTGATCGTCGCGGCGCCTCCCTGGCCCCCGGGCGCTCCATTGCCGCCGGAGGCATTGAAGACGCTGCTCGCGGCCGCCCCCGCGCCCCCCACGCCGCCGATGCTGCTCGACAGCAGGCCGATATCGACATTGCCGGTCGAGGTCACGGCGCCGCCGTCGAGCACGACGCTGGTCGCGCCGCCGTTGCCGCCGGTACCCCCCGCGCCTGCATTGGCACTCACCCCGGCGCTGCTGGTGCCGCCGACGCCGCCATTTCCTCCGGAGCTGACCGCCTCGATCGCGGCCGAACTCGCGCCGACCGTGATGGTACCCCCCTTAACCGGCACCAGCTGCTTCGAGAGCGTCCCGACACTCTGGACCGACCCGCCCTCCAGAGCGATGACCACCTGGCCGCCGTTGCCGCCGCTCCCCCCACTTCCGCCGGTGCCTTTCCACACTTCGGAATTGCCGTAGCCGCCGTTACCGCCGGTGCCGCCCGACGATGCGCCGACCAGGCCGGAGCCGCCTGAACGGAGTGCGCCCGAAAGCGACACAGAGATGGTCCCGCCCGCGCCCCCCGAGTTTCCGGCAGCTCCCACCGAGGTCGATATGTCTTGGGCGTCTCCCTGGGATGAGCCGGCGTTGCCACCCACGGCATTCAGACGGACGGCCGCGGCACCCGCCCCGGTACTGACGATCGAGGAATCCGACAACGCCTCCAGGATGATATCGCCTGCGGCCGCGCCGGCGCCCCCCTCGCCGCCCGGGCCGGTGTTCGCGCCCGTGCCGCCATCTCCACCGTTGCCGCCATTGGCCGAAAGCGAGACCGTCGCGGCGCCGGTGGCGTCGATCGCGGCGCCGCTTTCGAGCTTGACGGAAATCGCGGCACCATGGCCGCCGGTCCCGCCCTCGCCACCGGTCCGGTCATCGTTGGGAGCCTGGGCACCCTTGCCGCCAGCGCCGCCATGCGTGTCGACCAGGAAGGCAGTGCCTCCACCCGACCCGGTGATCGTCGTGGACGGGACGACCGTGAGGGTGACGTCGGCATGGCTCTGGCCACCACCGCCATTGCCGCCATTCGCGCCGTCCGTCCCGGGAGCCCCCGGCAGCACCTCGTTCACCGGACCTTGCGAGCCCGGACCGATGTCCTGTGCTCGCGCCGTGGGAGCACACAGCAGACCAGCAACCATGCAGAGGCGTGCCAGGCTGCGCGATGGCCTGGATAGGGTCTTGCGGATCTCAAAGCACGACCTCGACCGCAAAGGCTGGTCGCTTAATGACTGGCTCATTAAACGAACTCCTCCGCCAACACGACTACTCGTATCGCCGGATTCAAGGCTGGGATAGTGGTTCGTTTATCGTATTGAGATGATTTTCGATGGGCGAGACACTCATGCCGTTCGGTCGCAGTCTGCGAGCGCCATACGCCTCGCCACCCATGGACGCGAACGATTAACAACTCCTAAGCCAGCTCTTCATAGGAATTGAGCAAGCGGGTAAGTCAGCTCGCCTGATTCTGCAGAAGCCGCCAGTGGGATCGCAACGGTCAGCAGTGGCGACTGATTGCCGGTACGACAGCAGAGTGCGAAGGCCGAGCAGTCGGCGGCTTACGGCCGCTGTGGCTCCGGCTCAGCGGCTCGGGCGTTCGAGGCGCCGGTCCAATGACATGGCGCGCATTCCGCTCGACCTGCGGCTCGGGCATCACTGCCGTCATGCCCGCTCTCCCCGCGCCCGCCTTGATCCGATGGCGGGAGTGCGGCTTCCAGCTGATTAGGGCAGGCCTCTCTAAGGCGCGGTAATGCTTTTCACGGTTACGTATGCCCGATAATTGCGCTTATAACACTGCAGACTTCGGGTTGCAGAAGCCAGCCGCTTATGTATTTAAGCCAAAGGGATCCAGGCGCGCATAACCTATATGTCGTCTGTGGGCATAGTTCACGCTGGTTTTCTAAACTGCCGCCAAGATTGGTGGAACCGGACTTTCGCACGCCGACGCCGTTACGGACCTGCGATGAGCTCTCGAATCCGGCTTGCGAGGGCCTCCATTGCAAACGGCTTGGTCAGCACGTGCATGCCGGGGTCGAGGTGCCCGTGACTGAGCACCGCGTTTTCCGCGTAGCCCGTGATGAACAGCACCTTCAGGTGCGGCCGGATCACGCGCGCCGCATCGGCCATCTGCCGCCCGTTCATGCCGCCGGGCAGGCCCACGTCGGTGACCAGCAGGTCGATCCGCACGTCAGACTGCAGCACCTTGATCCCCGCAACACCGTCTGCCGCCTCGATCGCGGTGTAGCCTAGATCCTCCAGGACTTCAGTCACCAGCATCCGGACCGTAGGCTCGTCGTCAACAACCAGCACCGTCTCGCCCTGCTCTGCCCGCGGCGCCTCGGCCAGCTCCGGCGGCAGCTCGACGTCTCTCTCCGCCCCGAGGTAACGGGGCAGGTAGAGACACACCATCGTGCCCTGGCCCACTTCGGAGTAGATGCGCGCTTGGCCGCCGGACTGACGTGCGAAGCCGTAGATCATGCTCAACCCGAGGCCGGTGCCCTGGCCGATCGGCTTTGTGGTGAAGAACGGGTCGAAGGCGCGGCCGATCACGTCGGGCGCCATGCCCGTACCGGTATCGGACACGCAGAGCGTGACATAGTGGCCCGCCGGCAGTTCCCGCTCCCGGGCGGCGCGCTCGTCCAGCCACTTGTTGCACGTCTCGATGGTGATTCTACCGCCCCCCGGCATGGCGTCACGGGCGTTGATGGACAGGTTCAGCAGCGCGTTCTCCAACTGCCCCGGATCGACCAGCGTGGCCCATAGGCCGCCCGCCGCGATGGCCTCCACTGCAATCTCCGGCCCCACTGTGCGCCGGATCAGTTCCTCCATGCCGGCTATCAGCCGGTTCACGTCAGTCGGCTTGGGGTCAAGCGTCTGCCGGCGGGAGAAGGCGAGCAGCCGGTGCGTCAGCGCCGCCGCGCGCTTCGCCGCCCCCTGCGCCGCATTGACATAGCGGTCAACGTCCTTGACCCGGCCCTGCGCGATGCGGGTCTGCAGCAGCTCTAGGCTGCCGGTGACCCCGGTGAGCAGGTTGTTGAAATCATGTGCCAGCCCGCCCGTGAGCTGGCCGACCGCCTCCATCTTCTGCGACTGGCGCAGGGCGTCCTCGGTTTCCCGCTGCTTCGTCGTTTCGACGCCGACCCCGGTGCGCCGCACGGCCACCCCGAACTGGTCGTGATAAGTGTGGCCACGGGAGAGCACCCAGCGGATCCTGCCATCGGGATGGCGGATGCGATATTCCAGTTCGAGATCGCCGGGATTTACCAAGCCTTCGGCCATCGTTGTGTTGAGGGCTGCTCGGTCGTCCGAATGCACGTTCCGCAGAAACTCTAAGCGCGAAATACCGCCTGAACCAAGTGCCGGAGCAATGCCGTAGATGTCGGCAATGACATTGTCGTAGGAGAACAGATCGCTCACCATGTCGTAGGTCCAGACACCGACGCCGCCCACGGCGGAAAGGGCCAACCGCGCGAAGTCCTGGGTGTCCCTCAACACCGCCTCACGCTCGCGATCATGCGTCACATCGCGACCACTGGCATAAACCCTTCCATCCTCGAACGCGCCCGTCCAGGCAAACCAGCGATAGGTGCCGTCCTTGTGGCGAAAGCGGTATTCGTAGGGGTGTGTCAGGGGCCTTTCAATGATGCTGCTGAACGCCTCAAGCGTAGCGGCAAGATCGTCGGGATGAGTGAATTCCACGAAGGCCTTGCCGACCAGATCTTGGTCCGTCCAACCCAGCAGTGCCGTCCAAACGGTATTGATGGCCGTGATGGAACCATTCGTTTCGGCAACCACGAGGAGATCCTGCGACAGCCGCCAGGCCCGGTCCCGCTCGCGGGTCCGTGCCTCGACCCGCTGCTCCAGAGTCTCGTTCAGCCGTCGCAGGGCTACTTCGGCTTCTCGCTGGGCCGTGACATCGGTGGCCGCACCGAACCACTCGGAGATTTCACCGTCAGGGCCGAACAGGGGTACGGCCCGCGATTGCGTCCAGCCGACACCGCCATCCGCAAGACGCACGCGATGTTCCAGGTCGAAGACACTCCTGGTCTGGATCGCTTCGGCGATGGCCGCCTTGACGCGAGGCTGCTCCTCGGGAGGGATGTAGTCCGCCAGCCAGTGCGGGTTGGCGGTGCCGGTGTCGGCCAGATAACCACCGCCGGTGAGCTGGCGCATCTCACTCCAGTCCGGGCTTTGGGAGTAGAGAACCTCCGACGTCGCGCGGACGATTGCACTCAGGCGCGCCTCGCTCGCCCGCAATGTCTCATCCGCTAGCTGCTGCTCAGTCCGGTCGCGCAGCACCTTGACGAAACCGACAGTTGCACCGGCCTCGTCCTTCAATGCCGTTATCTCTCCTGACGCCCAGAACCGCTCGCCCCCCTTGCGCTGGTGCCAACGTTCGTCCAGGTTACGACCCGCTTGCAAAGCGGCACGCATCTCGTTGGCCACTAGGCCGGCCGCAACGTCCTCGGGTATGAAGAAGCAGTCGGTTGGCTGCCCCAGCATCTCCGCCTCGGTCCAGCCCAGGACGCGGCGCGCCCCCTCGTTCCAGCGCGTGATCAGGCCGTTTAGATCGGTCGCGATAATCGCATAATCGATCGCGCTGTCCAGGATCTGGCGGTTGCGCGCCTCGTTCAACTCCAACGCGGCCTTGGACAGTTGCCGGACCGTGATGTCGAAGGTCACCCCGGGAAAGCGTGTTGCGCGGCCACTCGCGTCGAGGTGGGGCCGACCGCGGGCCGCGACCCAGCGTTCGCCTGACGCTCCGCCGATAATTCGATACTCTTCCGTAAGCTCCACGCCGGTCAGCAAGCTCCGCTCGACGGCGGCCGCGAGTTGTTGCCGATCTTCGGGATGCACCCCTTGAAAGAACTGGGAGATTGGCACTCCGCGGGCAGCCTCGGCAGGATCGACCCCGTACAGGTGCGCGAACCGATCGTCCGCGACAACCCGGTCATTCAACACATCCCAGTCCCATGCCCCGATTCCACCACCAGCCGCGAGAGCCAGCGCGTAGCGCTCCTCCGCAGCCCGGGACGCTTCCAAGGCCCGAACCTGGACCGTCGTTTCCACGCCTTGGTTCAGCAGTCCCACGATCCGACCGGCCTCATCGCGGATCGGAGCGGCGCTGAAGTCCCACCATGTGGTTTCGGACTTGCCGTGGCGCGTGATCTCCAGGCGCACGCTTCGACGCTCGAAGCCTGTGCCCGTGGCCATCGTGTCCAGGAAAGGTTGACTGACCTCACCCCAGGCGGCCCCCCAAACCTCACGGACCGGTCTACCAAGCGCCGCGGGATGACGTTCTCCCATCGAGGGGATGTACGCATCGTTGTAGAGCATCAGTAGGTCGGGGCCCCACAGAACCGTCCCGAGCAGCGGCGAGTTCAAGCAGGTCGCGACCATGCAGCGTAGCGGTTGCGACCAGGTGTTGGGAGAGCCGAGCGGCGTCGAGGCCCAGTCATGGACGCGCATGAGCGCGCCCATCTCCCCGCCGTCTGCCAGGAAGAGTGAGGCGGATGCCTCCACGTCAGCGTTCATTTTGCGCGATCGTCTTCTGCTTCGCGTTTGCGCCGGTCCTCTTCCAGCAGGCGCAGGGCTGTGCGGACCATCTCACTGGCATTCTGATACCGCAAGACGAGACACGTCTTACCATGAAGGCAAGGTTTCCGGAGCGGCGACACGTTCATGGTCTTGGTCTGACGCATGGCGTTGAGTGCGTGAGGACATAAGACCGATGTTCAGCAGATTCTTCATGCAGGGGTCGCGCGCGGATCCAATGACGTCCAGCACCTCAGCTGCGACCTGTTCCATGCTGTAGGACTTGCCCAAGAGGTCCACGCCCGTACCGGCACGCCGTCTTGCACCAGCCGCGTTGCACGTGTAGCCGGTCCTGAACAGCAACACAGTTCAGCTCATAAACCCAATCAATCACGCCTGCGTTGCTGTGGCGGCCGTCTCGCGAAAGATCAGCCGGATCGTCGTCCCGATGTCTGCCTGAGTCTCAATCTCCAATCGGCCGTTCGATTGTTCGACGAAGCCCTTCACCATCGACAGGCCAAGGCCGGTGCCCTTGCCCGGCTCCTTTGTGGTAAAAAAGGGTTCGGTGGCCCGGCGAGCTATGTCCGGATCCATTCCAGAGCCCTGGTCGGTTACGGCGATCTCTACGGCAGGAACGTCGCCATGCTCATCGAACATACGCTGCCGAGTGCGGATTGTAATGACGCTGTCAGGGGGGACAGCATCGGCGGCGTTGCGCACAAGGTTGAGGAGCGCCATCTCAAGCTGGCTTGCATCAAGAGACGTGATCAGCCTCATTGGAGCAAGGTCCAGATACACTTCAGCATGCAAGCCAGCCATTTGGTCCAGGATGCCATCGCAGTTCGCAAGCGTCTCGTTGACGTCGACCGTCTGGTCATCATGATACTGCCGCCGGGCGAACGACAGCATCTGGCCGGTCAGCTTGGCAGCGCGGCTTGCGCCCCACGTGGCACGCTCGATCTGTTGAGCTCGGCGTTCGATGCGCTGTTCCGCCGCCAGACGCTCAAGGTTGGCCAGCACGATGGTCATAAGGTTGTTAAACTCGTGCGCAAGGCTGGACGCCATCGCCCCCAGGGTCTCCATGCGCTGCGCCTGCTGCATCACCGCCTCGGCTTCTCGACGCCGGCTCACATCGATTTGGCTTGCAAAGTGGTAGGCAAGCTTGCCGGAGGTGTCGACCACCGGGCTAATGAACAAGGCGTTCCAGAACGTGCTGTTATCTTTATGGTAGTTCAGCATCTCGAGGTGAACGTCACGCCCGGCACGCAGGGAGCGTCGAATTTCGGCGACGGCAGTCGAATCAGTTGCTTCGCCTTGCAGAAAGCGGCAGTTGCGACCCAGAATTTCGTCCTGGGAATAGCCGGTCAGTAGCTCGAATGCGTGATTGCAGAAGATAATTGGATCGTCCGGCTGATGCGGGTCGGTTAGCAGCATTGGCACCCGGCTCATCTGGACCGCCGCAAAGAAAATATCGGTCGCGCCGTTCGGTGAACCGTCAGGGGCGACAACATTTCGGCCACCAAAGATATGGTGCCCTGGGGCCTCATCCTCGGGGTTCAGCTCAGTTGTGTCAGGCATCTCATCCCGGCTTGAAGGTCATCCGATCATAGCCACGGGAGCTTAGCTCGCTGGTCCGAATAGCGAAATGCTTCTAGCCAAGCCTTTTCCGGAGGAACGATAGGCCGCAGGCAGCGCTGGGCTCTCGGCGTCTAAGGTTAAGGGCCGTGTGTGTTCTGCTCGTTGAAGATGAGGCGCTTATCCGTGAGGTCATGGCAGAGAGCCTACAGGATGCAGGCTACGAGGTCTTGCAGGTCGAGAGCGGGAACGTAGCTATTGAGCTGCTATGGCAGCCACCCAAGCGCTTCACCGCTCTGGTGACCGACTTCCACATGCCGGGAGGCGTTGACGGCTACGAGGTCGCCTCACGGGTCCGTGATGTCTTCCCGTCGATCCCGGTCATAATCGTTTCGGGTCAACCAGAAGTCTTGCGGACACAGTGGAGGCAGCGTTACGGCTACCGGCTACTCAAGAAGCCCTACCGGCCGAGCGAACTGGTGAAACTGGTGCACTCGCTGACCGGTGGACCGATCTAGGACGTGCTCACGAGCCTGCGAGGACAGTGCCTGCCGGGCGTGACGTCCACCTGGAAATGCTGAACCTTCGTAGAGACAGCAGTTCAAGCTGCCGCCGCCGCACCTCTTCGGCGGGTTTTGCGACCTGCCGCCCAAAAATGCGTGGCCGCACCAACCACGCCTTGGATGCGATTCAAGCCCGCGTGCTGCTTCTGCCGTCCGAAACCGGCCTCTACTTTCGTGTCGCAGACAAAAGGCCGAGCAGCAATACTTGGCCTGTTCGGACTTGCGGGTAATCCCGAGCATCTGGGGCCACCTTGCGGGCAATCCTTCTAAGGGGGGCGGTCCGAGAACGGCTCTTAAGGTGACCCAGTTGCATGATTGTTGCTGGGACCGTGGCCCGTCTCTGGCCCGAACGGGAAGACATACGCGGCTTCTTCAGGTTGTTTCAGCACTTGTTCCATAAGGGTCCGCGAGATCACGCGTTCTGCATGATGTTGAGCGCAATGCGGGGCGCTCTGGCGAGGCGGGAGCGAGGGAAGCGGAGACGATCTGGTTGTCACGGCGACGAGAGCAGAGGAACTCGTTGAGTTCACCGTGCTCGCGACAGAAGGGGCTGCCTGCATCACGATCCTTGAAGCCGCGCATACATCGGATCCTGCCTTCGATTCCGAGATGATCCCGCTCAAGACGTTTGTTCAAGTAGGCGTCGGTGCGATGCGGACCGTCTTGCCGGCACGGTGCGGATCGTCATCGGGTAGGAGCCGTGGCGGTCCGTCGTCACCCGGGCCGGTCGAAAGCCCATGATCGCCCGCGCTGAGCGGAAAAAGGTTTGGGTGGCTTTCATGTCCCGATGCTCGCTCAGCATGGCGTCGATCAGGTCTCCGTCCCGGTCGGCCGGCCGATACATGTAGTTCAGATCGCGCAGGGTCAGCCGATAGCGTAGGCGGCACAATACCACGAAGGCATGATGTCGCTGGGCACGCAGGTCCGGCCCGATGACGGTGCGGCGCTATCTTGCCGCGGAGGGCTGGGTGGCCTTTCGCACGACGCCGCGGGTGAACAAGCTGTCGGTTCTGGAGGGCTGGCTCTCGGAGCGGTTCCGGCGACATCGCGGCAACGCCGACGTCCTGCGCCAGGAACTGGCGTCCGAACACGGCATCAGGGTTAGCCTGCGAACGGTGGAACGCGCGGTGGCGCATCTGCGGCGGGAGCTGCTGGCCGAGGGACTGGCCACGATGCGTTTCGAGACGCCGCCCGGTCAGCAACTGCAGACCGATTTCGGCGCGCGGCAGATCCGGATTGGCGAGGATAGCGTGCGGGCCTACTGTTCGTGGCCACGCTGGGCTACTCGCGACGGGTCTACGCCCGGGCCTTCCTCCATAGGTCCACAGCCGGCCGATGCTCGTCTTGCTTCTGGCCAATACCGGCACCGTGGTGTCGTCACCGTGCAGCCGATCGGCCGCCATCACGTGCTGGCGGATGAGCGTCATCAACGGCGCCAGTGCTGCGGTGCAGGCGTCAACCCAGCCGCCCAGGGTTGAGAAGTCGAGGTGGATGCCCTCCAGGGCATAGCTCTCGCTCTGCCGGTTCAGCGGCAGGTGCTGGCGGAATTTACCGGACCCGGAATCAAGCTCGAGCCGACGTGTTCGACTACCTCGAGCGGTTCTACAACCCGCGACGACGCCACTCGACCAACGGCTACCTCAGCCCTATGGACCTCGAGCGGAACGCCGCGTCAGCTTAAGGTGCGTGTCTACCAGACCGGCAGCAGCTCAGCTCCAGGTTGCAAACATCCCGGTCGCCGCCGCTGCCATAGCCGCCGTCGCCAGCCAGCCAAGAACCTTCAGCGCCGGACTGATCGTGAATTGGCCCATGATATCGCGTCGCACGGCCATCAGGAGCATCATCACCATGACCGGCACCGCCACCACGCCGTTCAGTACGGCACTCCAGAACAGGGCCTTGACGGGATCGAGGCTGGAGAAGTTGAGCAGCGCGCCGATGACGGTGGCAGCCGCGATGGTTCCGTAGAAGGCTTTCGCCTTCAGAGGGCGACGCGCCAGTCCCACAGGCCATTGTAGCGCTTCGCCCAGAGCAAAAGCCGCCGATCCGGCGAGCACCGGCAGCGCGAGGAGTCCCGTGCCGATGATGCCGAGCGCGAAGATGGTGAAGGCAAAGCGACCGGCCAGCGGCCGGAGCGCCTCCGCTGCCTGCGACGATGTCTGAATATCGGTATGTCCGTGCGCGTGCAGTGTCGCGGCCGCCGTCAGCACGATGAACAGCGCGACGAGGTTTGAGAACCCCATCCCAATGTAAGTATCGATTTGAATGCGCCGCATCTCGTCCGGCGCCTGCGGAGGTGCATCCAGAAGCGGCTTGGCCTCCGGCCGCTCGGCCACATCCTCGACCTCCTCGCTGGCCTGCCAGAAGAACAAATAAGGGCTGATGGTGGTGCCGAACATGGCCACCATGACGGTCACGTAATCGGCCGAAAAGGTGATGTGCGGCACGACCATGTGCCAGGCCACCGTCCCCCAGGGCACTCCTACGACGAAGACGGTGCCGACATAGGCGAACAGCGACAGCGTCAGCCATTTCAAGATAGAGACGTAGCGCGAGTAGCGGAGAAACGTCTCCAGCAGCACGGTCACGATCGCGAACGCAGCCACATAGAGCAGCAGTGGGCCGTCGATGAGCAGCTTCAGCGCTGCGGCCATCGCGCCTAGATCGGCCCCGATGTTGATCGTGTTGGCGATGATCAGGAGGGCCACGATCCCGTACAACAGCGACGCCGGATAGTGACGACGCAGGTTGCCTGCGAGCCCCCGCCCCGTCACCCGGCCGATCTCAGCGCTGATCTGCTGGATGGCGCACATCAGCGGATAAGTCAGCAGGAGCGTCCAGCCCAACTGGTAACCGAACTGAGCGCCGGCCTGGGAATATGTCGCGATGCCGCTGGGATCGTCGTCTGAGGCTCCGGTGATGAGCCCCGGTCCCATGATGTCGATAAGCCTGGGCCGCTCCGGCTGCTTGGCGATATCCGGCGGAAGTGGGATGACAGGTTCGAACTCGCTCATCTACTCATTGGCCTTCTTCGTCCTGTCATCTCTTCTCAGGCTATCCACCCCCTTTACGGCGGCTTTTTTGGCCGCGTGCAGGCCGTCGGGGTTAGTAGACTGTCACCCGCAAACGATCGTGCCGGACGAGATCGAGCCGAGTCTAGCGCTGCCTGCATTGACGACATGTCGCACGGCGTTGCGCTGGAATCCGAGCTTGAGAAACAACGCCGCCTATCGTCTATGCGGCAAGCTTGCTGTTCGCCACGATTGTCGACAGCCGAGCACGCTCCACCTTCGGAGTCAGATCGGCCGATTCATCGATTCGCTCGACCGCGACTCGCCCGACTGCGCCGTTATTTGACCGTAAGCCTAATCATCTTCCATCATCTCTTTTCGGCAACGACAACTGCTTGGAGCTGGATCGGGCATTCTAGCCCACGCGGCGCGGATACCGTTTCAGACGCAATCGGGTCAGATCGGATGCGCTTGACCGGGCAGGCTTCATGGCAGCCCCGGCCAACGGAACCACGGTCACAGTGCAAGTACGGACTGAGCTGTGGAGGCGGGAGGCCGCCGAGCACGTCGCGACCGCGGCTGGATCCCTCGCGAGGTCCGCCAACAACAAGATTTATCGAGAGCTTCCGAGGCCTCTCCCGCTCGTAACGGGGATCCTTGTCCTCAGGGTCGAAGCGGCAAATAGTTAATTTTGTTGACGTTGATTGCCCGGAGCTGCGCAATCACGTCGTGACGCAGCACGCGGGTCGCATAGCGGACACCCACGTCGAGCGTCGCACATTCGGGCGCGAAGGAGTTGTTTGTGTCAGTCGCAGCTTGGTCGCTCTCGCAATGCAGACTGCCAGAGAAGGCGAGCCCGTGCAGGAAGCCCGGACGCCAGTCGAGTGTCACGTCGCTCTTCCACCGCGGAATGCCCACGGTCATTCCATCTGTGATCGCGGGATTGCCGGAATCGAGCAGGCGTGCGTCGATATATGTGAAGCCGCCGAGCACCCTCAGTGAAGGCAGAAGGTTACCCTGCGCGAAGGTCTCGAATCCCCGGTGACGCTGCTCGCCGATCACTTGGAAGATGTTGTCAGTGAGAGTAGTCGCGTAGGGCCGCGTCATGCGGAACGCGTCGGCCGTCAGGAGCAGGTTCGCGACCGGCGCGTACTTGACCTCAGCCTGGAACATCTCGTCGTGATACGGAGCCAGGAAGGCGTTGGCGTTGGCGTTGGTGGCGGTCGTGGGGCTTGATTGCTCTCCTCGACGCTAATCGCATACGTGAAGTAAGCGGTGACATCTGGCGTCGGGGTCCAGATCCCACTCACCGTAAGGCTGAACGCACCGCTCGTGCTCCCCGTGCTCGTCTTGGCGTCCTTTGCGCTGTAGCTGTCTGAGTTGAGGTAAGGTCAGCGACATAGAGCCGCCGCGTCTCCTACTTCAGCAGCGCGGGCGCCGGATTGGCGAGCACGACGACGCGCGGCATGTTCTGCCCGTCCTGCGGCTCGACCGTCGCTGCCGTCATGCCTGCCCCCCTCCCCGCATCGGCTTCGATCAGATGGCGGGAGTCTGCGGCTTCCAGCGAATTGGGGCAAGCGACTCTAAGGCGCGGTAAGACTTTCTGCCGTTACGTATGCCCGATAACTGCGCTTTCAGGGCATCAGGCCCGCTCGGACGTCGGCCCAGCTCGACGACGCCTTGCGCCGCATCGCGGCCG
>CAXTVS010000065.1:0-17251 GCA_964247735.1 uncultured Acetobacteraceae bacterium | reverse complement strand
TCTCGCTCCGCGGGATCTCCTCCACCAGCCGCAGGATCAGGTCGTGGTCCTGCGCCCCGTCATAGGCCGCGCGCAGCTCGCCGACCCTGGCCAGCGTCTTCGCTTCCACGAACAGCAGGTGGCAGATGTAGTTGCAGCCCAGCAGGTAGCGGTGGTTGTAGTCCGGCTTCAGGTTCGGCTCCAGGAAGTAGCCGGCCTGGTCGACCTTGTCCTCGTCGGAAAACAGCATGCGCGCCCCGGTCTCGCGTGCCGCGCGCACCATCATCTCGATCGCCACGTCCACCAGCAGGTCGTCGTGGTCGAAGAACGCCACGTACTCGCCGCGCACCTCCCGCAGCCCGGCATTGGTGGCGCCGCTGATGCCGAGGTTCCTCTTCAGCGTCACCGCGCGGATCCGCGGATCCTGCGCGCAGTACTGCCTGATCCGCGCCGCGATCTCCGGCGACCTGGCGCCGTCGTCGACGATGATCAGCTCCCAGTTGCGGTAGGTCTGCGACAGCACCGAATCCACCGCCGCGGTGAAGTCCGACATCATCGGCTTGTAGGTCGGCACCAGGATGCTCACCAGCGGCTGCGGCACCGTCTCCCCCGGCGCCACCGACGCCGCTTCCCGCGCCCGCTCCGCCGACACCCGCGCCCGCAGCCGGTCGTAGTACCGCCGCGCCCAGCGGTCGTAGTCGCCCAGGTTGTACGCGGGCTTCGGCACCACGTCCGCCACCTCGGTGCGCAGCCGGCCGATCTCGCCGTACAGCCGGTCCACCGTCGCCTGGATCTCGAGCAGCCGCGCTTCCAGCCGGTCGTCCACCAGGCTGGTGGTCAGCGGGCTGCCGGCCAGCTCCACGTCGTCCGGCGTCACCACGAAGCGGAAGGTCTGCTGCCCGCCGCGGCGGAACGCGTTCGGCAGGATGATCTCGAAGCCGCAGTTCGGATCACCACCCAGTGCCGCCGCCACGTCGCCGCGATACCGGTCCGCCTTGACCTGCGCCACCCGCACGCCGTTCGCGGTCAGCAGGATGTGGCAGCCGCCGTTGCGCTCCGCGGTCAGCGGGTCGACCCGCTGCACCCAGCCGCGCAGCGCGCCCTGCTTCATGCCGTCGATGAAGCTCTGCACCTCGTAGCGGCGGTGCAGGGTGAACTCGTGCTCCTCGTGCAGCACCGTCGAGCCGGCGCCGTCGAGATGCGGCACCACCGTGCGGTCGCCATACCGGAACGACAGCGTGTGCGGGTTGCCGTCCACCAGCTCCGGCGGCAGCTGGAAGCTGAAGCCGAGCCGGCCGGTCGGGTGGCCGAGCGCTGCCTGCACGTCCTCGCGCGGCTGGTCGCACACGACCTGCGCCACCTCCTGCCGGTCCACCAGCACGTGCAGCCGGGTCGGCCGCTGCGGGCTGCGCGTATCCACCGCCCAGCCCCGCGCGAGCCCGTCCGAGAAGCTGTCGACATAGCCCAGGAACGGGGAGGAAACCCGGCGCGGCGCCTGGGCTGCCGGCGGAGCGGCCGCGGCGGCCGGGACGGGAGCCGCCCGGGGCGCTGCGGGCACGGCCGCTGGCCTGTCCTGCAGCGACCTGGTGGCGGGCGGCTTGGTCACGGAAGCCTTCGGCATGGCTGACCTGGTCGCTGGGGGTTTGTCGGCCGCGATCTTGAGCGCCTCGATCCTCGGCGCCCGTGCCCGTGCCGCCTGTCGGGTCGGTGCAGGCCTGGACGTGGCGTCAGCCGTTTCCGATGCCTGATGCCGTGCGCGTGGTCCAGCCTGTCGCATTGCCTGCCTGCTTCCGACGATCCGTTGCCTTTGTCCTGTGGATAATCGTTACACATTCGTCAAGACTCTGGCGAGCGCGTCGATGCGGTTCGACAGCGTCCGTCTGGCCAGCCCGGCGTCACGTCCCAGGGCCAGCAGCGGCGGCAGCTGCCAGGGGTCGCGCAGGATCGAGGCCGCCAGCGCGCCTGCGCGCAGCCGTCCGTCCGGACGCAGCGGGATGCGCGCGGCCGGAGGCAGCGTCCGGCCTGCCGGATCGCACACCGCGCGCAGCACCGCGAACGGCACCCCGGCGGTCCTGGCCGCGCGGGCCACGGCGCCGCTTTCCATGTCCAGCGCGGCACATCCGGTGGCGGCGAACAACCGTCGTTTCTCTCCGGCATCCGCCACCAGCGCGTCGCTGTGCAGCAGGCTCGACGGTGCCCCGGTTCCGAGCCTGTCGCGCAGGCCGGGGCTGCAGGCGAAGGCGTCGCTGCCGACCAGCACGCGCTCGGGAACCAGTGCCGCACCCGGCGGCAGCGCCGGGTCGAGCCCACCGGCCAGGCCGAAGCTGAGCAGGTGGGTGGCACCGCCGGCGACCAGCGCGCCGGCGGCGCGCCCGGCACCGGACGCGGTGGCGCCGCCGACCTCGACCCGCACCCGCGGCCCGAGCCTGCGCGCCAGCACCGCTTCCGCTTCCAGCCCGACCACGACGCCCAGGATCACGCGCGGAACCTTCGCGGCAGCGCCGGACCGGCCGCCGGCTCAGAAGCCGTACGACACCCGGCTGCTGTTGCTGCGTCCGAGCAGGCGGTAGCGCGACAGCGCCAGCAGCGGAAAGAACAGCCGGTAGCCGTGGTAGCGCAGGTAGAACACGCGCGGAAAACCGACCGCGTTGTACGGCTGCTCCTCCCACTCGCCGCGCTCGTCCTGGCTCGCGAGGAGGAAGGCCACGCCGCGCGCCACCGCCGGATGCTCCCGCCGTCCCGCCGCCATCAGCCCGAGCAGCGCCCAGCCGGTCTGCGACGGCAGGCTGCGGTGGTAGCGCCCCGGCGGCGCGTCCTCGAAGCTGGCGCAGTCCTCGCCCCAGCCGCCATCCGGACGCTGCACCGACACGAGCCAGTCCACCGCCCGCACCACCGCCGGATCGTCGGGCGCCACCCCTACCGCGTTCAGCGCGCACAGCACCGACCAGGTGCCGTAGACGTAGTTGGTGCCCCAGCGTCCGAACCAGGAGCCGTCCGGCTCCTGCTCGGAGCGCAGGAAGCGGATCCCGCGCGCCACCGCCGGCCGGTCCGCTTCCAGGCCGAGCTGGCCCAGGAACGACAGGCAGCGTGCGGTCACGTCGGCGGTCGGCGGGTCCAGCAGCGCGCCGTGGTCGGAGAACGGCAGGTGGTTGAGGATGTCGGTGTCGTTGTCGATGTCGAACGCGCCCCAGCCGCCGTTCGTGCTCTGCATGCCGACGATCCAGGTGCGCGCCCGCGCCAGCGCCTCGGCGTTGCCGGACGGGTCGTGCCGATGCAGCAGCATGCCGACCACCGCGGTGTCGTCCACGTCCGGGTAGTGCGGGTTGTTGTACTGGAACGCCCAGCCGCCGGGCGGCAGGCGGGGGTTGCGCACCGCCCAGTCGCCCCGAACGTCCAGCACCTGCAGCGGGCGCAGCCATCCGGCCGCCCCGTCCAGCCGCGCCGTCGTCGCCTCCGACGCGGCGCCCTCGACCGCCGAGGCCGCCTCCGCCAGCGCGTGGCCGGCGAGCCCGGTATCCCAGACCGGCGACATGCAGGGCTGGCAGAACGCCTCGTCGCCCTGCTCGATCAGCAGCCGGCGCACCGAGGCCCACGCCGTGGCCGCCGCCGGGTCCGCGTCCGGCCCGTCGAGCCGGACGCCCAGCGCGTCGAACATCATCACGCTGTTGGCCATCGCCGGGTAGATCGCGCCGAGCCCGTCCATCCCGTTCAGCCGCGGGGCGATGAACTGCTGGGCCGCCCTGATCGCACGCCTGCGCACCGGGCCCGGCATCATCCGCTCGACCGGGCGCAGCAGCTGGTCCACCACCTTGAACACCGGGCCCCAGGCGGAGCGGTACGGGCCGCGCGTCCAGTCGCGCACCCGCGCCGGGTCCTGCCGGAACAGCTCGCGGACATGCACGCCGCGCGGGTTGCGCGCCCGCGGCCGGAGGGCTGCCAGCACCACCAGCGGCACTACCACGGTGCGCGACCAGTACGACATGTTCCAGATGTTGAAGAAGAACCAGCGCGGCAGCAGCACGATCTCGACCGGCATGACGGGCGTGCCGCGCCACGGGATCTCGCCGTACAGGGCGAGCTGGAACCGGGTGAACACGTTGCTGCGCTCCGCCCCCCCGGCGGCGAGGATCGCGTCCCGCGCCCGGCGCATGTGCGGCGCCTCGGGGTCGTCGCCGATCGCCTTGAGCGCGAAATACGCCTTCACGCTGGCCGACAGGTCGAACCGGCCCTCGTGGTACAGCGGCCAGCCGCCATGCGGACCCTGGATCCGGCGCAGGTAGATCCCGAGCCTGTCCTCCAGCGCCGGGTCGATGCGGTCCAGGTAGTGCTCGAGCAGGACGTACTCGGCCGGGATGGTCGCATCGGCCTCCAGGTCGAACACCCAGTGCCCGTCCGGCTGCTGCCGCCCCGCCAGCGCCCCCTGCGCCCGCACGATCGCCTCCGCCAGCGCGTCGTCGTCGGCTTCCGCGGCGGGAACGGCCTTTTCCAGGGTGGTCAGCATGGGATGCTCCGGCCGGCTGGTGGCCGGAGCAAACGGGGAGGACGGATCATCCTGCGCTCGCTCGGGTCAGTGGCGGCTACCGGAAGCCGGCGGCCCGGATGGGGATGACAGCGCCGTCGCGGCTGCCACGCCGGACCTCATTGCACCTTCGATGGTGGCGGGCAAGCCTGTGGCGGTCCAGTCGCCGGCCAGCACGAGGTTCGCTACCGCAGTGCGACATTCCGGCCGCAGCCGTTCCTGTGCCGGGGTGGCGGCGAAGGTGGCACGCTTCTCCCGCACCACGCGATGCGGCGGCAGCGCCTCCGGCAGCGCGCCGGGCGGCGTGCCCGGCCGCAGGAACGGCCCGACCACCGCGCGCAGCTCGCGCCAGATCGTGGCGGCGAGCGCGTCCGGCGCGTCCCCCGCCAGGTGGTTGGCGGCGCTCACCGTCACCGACAGGATGCCCGGCTTGACGAACACCCATTCCGTCAGGCCGCCGACCACGCCGGCGAAGCGCGCCCGCGCCAGGTCGCCGACCAGATGGTCGGCCACATCGGCGCGGTAGTGCAGGTTGAGGATGCTCTCGAACGCGTCCGGCACCACCAGCCCCGGCAGCGCGTCCAGGGCCACGTCGCGCACCGACTGCGCCGGCAGCGCCAGCACCACCCCGTCCTCCCGGTCCAGCGCGACCTCCCCACCGGACAGGCGCAGGCGGTCGACCCGGCCCTGCGCCATCCCGAGCCCGGTCACCCGGCTCCCGGTGCGGATCACCGCCCCCAGCGCCTCCAGCCGCGCCAGCGCCGGATCCACCAGGCTCTCGGACAGTCCCTCCCGCGGGAACCACGGCACGCAGGCCGACCCACCCTTGGCCATGCTTTCCCGCATCACCCGCCCCATCAGCGCGGCGCTGCCCTGCTCCGGCCGGGTGTTCAGCACCGACACCGCCAGCGGCACCATCAGCCGGTCCGCGAGCCGCCCCGGCCGCAGGCAGTCGGCCACCACCGCGTCCGGCCCCGCCCGCAGCAGCCGCGCGAGGCCGACGAGCTCGCCGAGCCGCATCCCCGGCACCCGTCGCCCCCGCGCCAGCACCCACCACGGCACCCGGCCGGCCGACAGCCGCAGCGTCCAGCGGAGCCCGGCGGACAGGTCGTGGAACGGGAAGATCGGCTCGCCCGGTCCGACCAGGCTGTCGCGCGCCCCGGTCCGGTCGAGGTAGTCGAACACGGTCCGGTTGGCGGACAGCAGCAGGTGGTTGCCGTTGTCGAGCCGGCAGCCGAGATGCCGGTCGTGGTACGAGCGCGCGCGTCCGCCGCAGGCCGGCCCGGCCTCGTAGACCACCACCCGCCGCCCGGCTTCCGCCAGCCCCAGCGCCGCCGACAACCCGGCCAGGCCGCCGCCGATCACGTGAACGGTGTTCATGATCCTCAGACCGGCAGCACGGCGCGCGACGCCACCAGCAGCTTGCGCCAGCGCGGCACCGACACCCGGCGCGCCGGCTCCCGCCAGCCGCCTGCGACCAGGGTCGCCAGGATCGCGCCGTACCCCGCCGCCATCAGCCGCGCCGGCCGCATCGCCCGGCGGTCGCAGCGCCGCATCGCCGCGCGGGCGGCGCGGAAATGCGCCTCCGCCCAGCCGGCCAGCTCGCGGCACGCGTCCGGCAGGCCCGGCGAGGCCAGCGCCGACCGGGGATCGTGCGGCACCCCGGCGCGGTCCAGCGCCTCGACCGGCAGGTAGAGCCGCCCGCGTCCGGCGTCCTCGCCGAGGTCGCGCAGGACGTTGGTGATCTGCAGCGCCCGGCCGAGATGGTGCGCCACCTCCGCCGCCGCCGCCGACGGGTCCCCGAACGCCCGCACCGACAGCCGGCCGACCGCCGACGCCACCCGGTCGCAGTACAGGTCGAAGGTGGCGAAGGGCGGGGCCACGATCACCGTCTCGGCGTCCATCTGCATGCCGTCGATCACCGCGTCGAAATCCGCCTGGCGCAGGCTGTAGCGCCGGATCGCCGCCATCAGCACCCGGTCCAGCCCGTCGTCGGCGATGCCGCGATACAGGCCGGCGATGCGGCCACGCCAGGCGTCGAGCCGCGGCGCCTTGTCGGCGAACGGCGCCTCCTCGTCGGCCACGTCGTCCACCAGCCGGCAGAAGGCGTAGATCGCGAACATGGCGTAGCGCCGGTCCGGCGGCAGCACGCGCATGCCGCGGCCGAACGAGGTGCCGGAGCGGCGCACGATCTCCTCCACCGACTCGAGGTCGGCCGCGGCGCATCCGAGCGGCGCCGTCATCGCAGGTGCCGCAGCGCCGCGGCGAGGCTGCGCACGGCGTCGCCCCGGCGCAGCCTGACCCGGCCGGCCAGCGGGTCCTCGCGTCGCAGCCGGCGCGCCAGCCGGTGCGACAGGGACACGATCACCGCGGCTTCCAGGCGCATGCGCCGGTCCCTGATCGCGCCGGGAAGCGTCGACGCCACCCGGTTCAGCCGGTCGACCTCATCGAGGCAGCGGTCCAGCACCTGGCGCAGGCCGCGCCCGGTCCGCTCCCAGCGCACGGCGTCCGTGTCCTCGCCCGCCTGCCGCAGCCAGTCCTGCGGCAGGTAGCAGCGGTCGAGGGTCTTGAGGTCGTCGCGGCAGTCCTGCAGGTGGTTGAGCACCTGCAGGGCGGTGCACAGCGCGTCCGAGCCCGGGTGGCTGCGGTCGTCCTCGCCGTGCAGGTCGAGCAGGTAGAGCCCGACCGGGTTGGCCGAATAGCGGCAGTACCCGACCAGCTCGTCCCAGCTGTCGTAGCGGTGCTTCACCGCGTCCTGGCGGAACGCCACGATGAGGTCGGTGCCGCGCAGGGGCGTGATGCCGGTCTCGGCCAGGCTCCCGCGCAGCCGCACCGCGCTCGCCACCTCCGCCCGTCCGGCGCCGTCGCACCCGCCGGCCCGGCCCAGCAGCACCGCCTCCATCGCGTCCAGCCGCGACAGCTTGTCCTGCGCGGGCAGCACGGCGTTGTCGGCGATGTCGTCGACCGCGCGGGCGAAGGCATAGTAGGCGTGGACGTGCGGACGCAGCCGGGGCGCGATCAGCGCCGAGCCCACGGGGAAGTTCTCGTCCGCGCGCCCCTTGCCGGAGGACATGTCGGCGGGACCGGTCGGCTGCACGAGGGCGCTCATGTGCCAGGACTCATGCAACCGTCGCGTCCTTCCCGCCGCCGCGATAGGCGCGGCTCTTCCAGACCACGCCGCGGCCGCGATGATGGTCCACGGCCGATCCGATGGTGGCCAGGGTGTAGAATGACGCGACCCCGGGCAGCAACAGCGCCCAGGCCGGCGACAGGCGGAACCGGCGCAGCGTCGGCAGGAACGAGGCGGTGGACAGCACCCAGGCGGCGCCCCCGATCCAGCGCGCCGCCCCGTGCCCGGCCAGCAGCGTCAGCAGCGGCGCGATCCACACCAGCACCATGCCGCCCACGGTGCCGGCGAGCAGCAGCGGGGAGAAGCGCAGCTGCACATAGGCGGTGCGCGCCACCATGCGCCACACGTCGGCGGCCCCCGGATAGGGCCGGACCGAGCGCGCCAGCATCGAGTGCCCGAGCCAGATCGCGCCGCCGCTGCGCTTGACCCGCATCGCCAGCGTCACGTCGTCGATCAGCGCCCCGCGCAGCGCCTCGATGCCGCCGATCCGGAGGAGCGCGTCGCGCCGGATCAGCACCGTGCCGCCCGCCGCGGCGGCGGTGCGGCTGCGGGGATCGTTCACCCGGGCGAACGGGTACAGCAGCTGGAAGAAGAACACGAACGCCGGCACCAGGGCGCGCTCGGCCGGACTGACGCAGTTCAGCTCGACCATCTCCGACACCTGGTCGAGCCCCGCGCGCTCCGCCTTGTCCACCAGGGTGGCGAGGTGGGAGAGGTCGTGGGTGATGTCGGCGTCGCACAGCAGGAAGTACCCGTCCTCGCCGGGGTCGAGCCGCCGCGCCTCCGCCACCCCCTGGGCCACCGCCCACAGCTTGCCGCTCCATCCCGCGGGGCGCGCCGCACCCTCCAGCACCACCAGCCGGTCCTGCGATGCCCCGAGCCCGCGGGCGGCAGCACCCGTGCCGTCGGTGCTGCGGTCGTCCACCAGCACGATCCGGAACCGTCCCGGATAGTCCTGCGCCAGCAGCGAGCCGAGGCAGGCCGCGACGTGCTCCGCCTCGTCGCGCGCCGGGACCACCACCGACACCGGCGGCCAGGCCCGATCGGGCGTCGCCCCCACCGGCCGCAGCACCGGGCCGCCCTGCCAGAACCGCCCGTGCCCGACGATCAGCCCGATCCAGACCAGCAGCGTGGCACAGGCCAGCACCAGCACCGGTCAGACCATCCCGTGCGTGCGGAACCAGTCCACCGCGTCCTCGACCGCGGCGCGGGCGGGACGGGGCACGTAGCCCAGCTCGCGCCGCGCCTTGTCGGAGGAGAAGAACATCTTCTTGCGCGACATCGCCAGCATCTCCCGGGTGACGCGCGGCTCGATCCCGAAGCCGCGCGCCAGCGCCTCCGACGCGACCGCCACCGGCCACAGCACCCGCTGGCTCAGCTCGATCCGCGGCGCCTTCACCCCAGCCACCTCCGACACCAGCCCGAACAGGGTCTTCAGCGACCAGTCCTCGCCGCCCAGGATGTAGCGCTCGCCGACCACCCCGCGCTCGAACGCCAGCAGATGGCCCTCGGCCACGTCGTCCACGTGAACGATGTTCAGGCCGGTGTCGACGAAGGCCGGCATCCGGCCGGCGGCGGCGTCGCGGATCATCGCCCCGGTGGGGGTCGGCTTTATGTCGCGCGGCCCGACCGGGGTGGACGGGTTGACGATCACCGCCGGCAGGCCCCGCTCGCGCACCAGCGCCAGCACCTCCTGCTCGGCGCGGTACTTCGAGCGCTTGTAGAGGCCGACCACCGCGTGCTCGTGCACCGGCGTGGTCTCGTCCGCCACGCTGCCGTCGCCGACCAGCCCGAGGGCGGCGACCGAGGAGCAGTACACGATCCGCTCCACCCCGGCCGCCTGCGCCGCCAGCATGAGCTGCCGGGTGCCCTCGACGTTGGCCTGCATCATCGTCGCCGGGTCCGGCACCCAGAGCCGGTAGTCGGCGGCGAGATGGAACAGGGCGCCGCATCCGGCCAGCGCGTCCGCGAAGGTGTCCGGACGCCGCAGGTCGCCCTCCGCCTCCTCCGCGTCCAGCCCTTCGAGGTTCTGCCGGTCGGCGCCGCGGCGCACCAGCAGGCGCAGCCGGTGCCCGCGCGCATGGAGCGCGCGTGCCACCGCCGAGCCGACGAAGCCGGTGGCACCGGTGACCAGGATCGGCTTGGACATGGAGGCGACTCCCCGGGCTGTGCCGCCCGTATCTGCCCGGCCCGGCCGGTCCGGTCAAAGCGCCGCATCGTGTTCCGCCAATGCCGGTCGTGGAGGTGGAAGCAGGGTCGCCGACGGTGTAGGAGCTTCCGCGACGCTGTCGCTCCCGTTTCTCCTGCCCGAAAGGCCGCCCGCTTGAAGACGGTCTCGATCCTGCTGGCGGTGCTGGGGCTCGTGCTGATCACCGTGTTCACCGGCTGGCTTGGCGCCGGCGCCGTGCTCAAGGCGCTGCTGTCGGTCGGCCTCGGCGGCTTCGCGGCCCTGGTCGCGGTGCAGCTCGCCACCGACCTCGTGCTCGCCGGCGCCTGGAGCCTGGCCTGTCCCGGCATCGGCTTTCTCCGGCTGCTCGCCGCCCGGCTGGTCCGGGAAGGGGCCACCACCTGCCTGCCGTTCTCCCAGCTCGGCGGCATCCTGATCGCCATACGCGCCACCTGCTTCCCGGCCACCCGGCGCCGCGGCGCGGTCGGCTGGCCGGAAGCCTCCGCCGCCAACGTGGTCGACGTCACCGTGGAGGTGAGCGGCCAGATCCTGTTCGTGCTGCTCGGCCTGCTGTTCCTGCTCGACCGCAGGCCGGACAGCAGCCTGGCCGGCCCGGTGACGCTGGGCATGGCGCTGATGGCCGCGGCCATGGTGGCCTTCGTCTGGATGCAGCGCAGCGCGTCGGGGCTGTTCCGGCGCGGCATCGAGGGGCTGGGGCGCCACGTCGCTGGGCAGTGGCAGGGCGCGCTGCAGAACGGCATCGACACCCTGCAGGACCGGCTCGACCGGTTCTATGCCAGGCCCGGCCGTCTTGCCGGCGCCTGCCTGCTCCACCTCACCGCGTGGACCGCCGGCGCCGGATGGGTCTGGCTCGGCTACCGGCTGCTCGGCGCGCCGATCGGGTTCGGCGAGGCGATGGCGATCGAGGGGGTGGCCAGCGGCGTGCTGTCGGTGTCGTTCCTGGTGCCGGCGGCCCTCGGCGTGCAGGAGGCCGCCTACGTGGCGCTGGGCAGCCTGTTCGGGCTCGACCCGCACCTGTCGTTCGGCCTGAGCCTGCTGCGCCGCGGGCGCGACCTGGCGCTCGGCGTGCCGTCGCTGCTGGCCTGGCAGGCGGCCGAGCTGCGCCGGCTGCGCCCGGCGACGCAGCCGGAGCTGGTGCCGTGAGCGCGCCGCTGTTCGACCGCCTGCTGGTGGTCGGGCTCGGGCTGATCGGCAGCTCGCTCGCCCGGCGTGCCATGGCGGACCCGGCGATCGCCCGGGAGGTGGTGGCCTGGGATTCGAGCCCGTCGGTGCGGGCCCGGGTGGCGGAGCTCGGCATCGTCCACCGCGTCGCGTCCGACGCGTCGGAGGCGGCGCAGGATGCGGACTGCGTGGTGCTGTGCGTGCCGGTCGGTGCGATGGCGGCGGCGGCCGAGGCGCTGCTGCCGCACATGGCGTGCGGTGCCATCCTGACCGATGTGGGCTCGACCAAGCAGTCGGTGATCCGCGGCATCGTGCCGCTGCTGCCTGCGGGGATCCGCTTCGTGCCGGCCCATCCGCTCGCCGGCACCGAGTACTCGGGCCCGGATGCAGGCTTCCCGACCCTGTTCGAAGGCCGGTGGGCCCTTCTCACCCCCCTGGAGGACGGTGATCCGGAGGCGGCAGGGCGCGTGGCACGGCTGTGGCAGTCATGCGGCGCCATGACGCGCGAGATGGATGCGGCGCATCACGACCGGGTGCTGGCGATCGTCAGCCACCTGCCGCACCTGCTCGCCTTCACCATCTGCGGCACCGCCGACGACCTCGAAGGCGAAAGCCGCAGCGAGGTGCTGCAGTTCGCCGCCACCGGCTTCCGCGACTTCACCCGCATCGCCGCGTCCGACCCGACCATGTGGCGCGACGTGTTCCTGGGCAACCGCGACGCGCTGCTGGAGATGCTGGCCCGCTTCACCGAGGATGCGCAGGCCATGGCGCGCGCGATCCGGTGGGGCGACGAGGCGTTCATCGTCGACCGGATCGCGCGCGGGCGGGGCATCCGGCAAAGCCTGATCGAGATCAAGCAGGCCTGAACCCGCAGGTCGCGCTCCACGTCCGCTGTCAGCGGGCGATGAAGGTCCAGGCGATCGCGGAGAACGGCATCAGGGCCAGGGAGAAGCGGATCGCGATGTCGGCGGCCCGGAACAGGTGCCGGGGCGGCAGCGGGTCGGCAGCGTGGGCCGCATGCGAGGCCAGGATGTCGCGACGGAAGCGGACGGCGCTGGAGGTCATGACGGGGTCTCCTTGATCCGGCCTGAAGTGGCCTGATCGAGACATTGCAGTCGCCGTGCCAAACACTAAGTCATTGAGAAAGCGGCAGAAGTTTTATCATTCCTGGTTCCGCCTTTGCCTGAACGCCAGGAAATGGCCATCTAAGCCAAATCCTGACGAGAAACACCAACCCGACTGGAACTCCGGCTGGACGACGTCAGATCACGCTGGTCCAGCGCCGTTCGTCTTCCGTCACGCGCAGTTCGGCTTCGACGACGCCGTCGAGGTAAAGCACCGCTGCCAGGCCCAGCCCGAGCAAGGCGAGCCCACCGATCGACAGGACCGCCATCCAGTACGACATCGTGCCGCTCCAACCGGTTGCGGCGACGATCCTAGCCGCGGGCCGGGTGCACGGCGCGGAGTTCCGGGGCTCGTTCTGCTGCGAAATGTGCCGCGGCGTTACCGGGTCCGGACCGCGTGCAGTGGCGTGCGAGACAGGCGGCCGGATCGACTCCGCCGATGGACAACGCCCGCGGGCCGAAGGTCTCGCCACCCAGGTAGTCGCGTCCGCCGTGCGCGCCGAACCAGGCGCCGGTCCGGCCGGTGAAGACCGCGTCGGCCACGCGCACGAAGTCGGTGCAGGACGCGGTGACGCCAACACCCGGCGGCACCGGGCGCGCAGCGAAGGAGTGCAGCAGCAACCCGAACAGGACCGACGTCAACCAGCCCGTGACACCTCCCTCGACCGGCTCGGCCACCCGGGGAGACTGCACGGATCCGGTCAAGAGCTCGTCTACGGCGGCAACGGCGACCGGTTCGGGACCGGTCGCCGCCGGCCATGTCAGCCGGGCCGGTGATAATAATGGCGGTGATGGTGATGGTAGTAGTGGTGGTAGGGCTGCGCCAGCGCAGCGCCTGTGCTGCCGACGAAGCCGGCCAGGCTGAGAAGAAGCACGAGTTTTCGCATGAACGGGAGACTCCTTGATCGGTTGCGCAACGAGCGGCGGTTCGGCCCGGTTTCGCCTTCGGGCTGGACTATTCCGTAGCCGCCGGACCTGAACGTTCGATTAAGACCACATCCCGGGCGCAACGGCGACAGCGCCGCCCCGGCAACCACTCCGTCCCGCTGCTGTTCCAGCAGGAGCGCAAGCGAAGGAACGACGATGAAGACCCAGGAGATGCCGGTCCCTCCGCCGCCGGAAGGCGGCAAGGAGCACACGGACAAGGAGTACGACCACGAAACCAAGCCCGGCCAGGAGTCGGGCAAGGCGGCGCGGACGTCCTCCAACGGCGCGCAGGTGTCCACCCCCTCCGAGTCCGAGGGCTGACCACCCCCCTGGTCGAGGACGGACCTGCCGCCAGCACGGGAGCCGGGCGATGACGCAGCAGCGCAGGATGGTGGTGGCCGGGGTGCAGGGAGTGATCGGCCGTGCCGCGGCCCGTCGGCTGGCCGGCCAGCCGGACACCGTCGTCTACGGGCTGTCCCGCCGTGCGCCCGCCGGGATCCCGGGAGTGGAGGAGGTGTCCGTCGACCTGCTCGATCCGGACGACGCCCGACGCAGGCTGGGCGCGATCGAGGGCATCACCCACCTGGTGTTCGGCGCCTATGTCGAGAAGCCGACCGCGGCCGGGAAGAGCGAGGTCAACCTCGCCCTGCTTCGCAACCTGCTCGACGTGATCGAGCCCGCTTCGCCCGGACTGCGGCACGTCACCTTCTACCAGGGCGGCAAGGCCTACGGCGCCGACCTCGGCCCGTTCAAGACCCCGGCCCGCGAGGACGACCCGCGGCTGATGCCGCCGAACTTCTACTACGACCAGGAGGACCTGCTCCGCGCCCGCGGCGCCGGGCGCTGGAGCTTCACCGCCCTGCGGCCGGAAGCGGTGTGCGGGTACGCCGTGGGCAACCCGATGAACCTCGCCATGGTCATCGCGGTCTATGCCGCGCTGTCCAGGGAGCTCGGCCTTCCGCTGCGCTATCCCGGCACGGAGGCGGCCTACCGGGCGCTCTACCAGGTGACGTCGGCCGACATCCTGGCCGAAGCCACCGACTGGGCCGGCCGGTCGGACGCTGCCCGGAACGGGATCTTCAACATCACCAACGGCGACCAGTTCCGCTGGCAGCACATGTGGCCGCGGATCGCCGACATGTTCGGGATGGCCTGCGTCGATCCGGTGCCGACGCCGCTGGCGAGCACCATGGCCGACAAGGGCCCGCTCTGGGCGCGGATGGTCGACCGGTACGGCCTGCAGCCGATCCCCTACGACGCCCTGGTCTCGTGGGCGTTCGGCGACTTCATCTTCAACAGCGGGTTCGACAACGTGTCCAGCACGATCAAGGCGCGCCTCGCCGGGTTCGGAGCCTGCATCGACACCGAGGACATGTTCCGGGCGCTGTTCGACCAGCTGCGGCGGGACAAGGTGATCCCGCCGTCCTGAGCGTCGGCCAGGGCTTTGGCCCCGCCTCGGCCATCCCCGCGAGGCGAGTCAACTTCGCAGGGAACTGTCGGTTGACGGCTGCGCTTGGCCCTGCATGCCGGCATCCCTCGACATCCAGCGGTCCGAACCATGAGCGACCTGCCGGACAAGGGGACGGTCGACGAGGTGCTGCAACTGCACGCGGAACAGCTCGACGTCCGACGCCGGGTGCGGCAGACCGGCGAGGTGCGGGTCGCCATACAAACCCGCAGCCGCGACCAGGATGTCGACGAGCAGCTGACCCGACGGGACGTGCGGGTCGAACACGTCGCGGTCGACCGGTTCGTCGACGAGATGCCGCAGATCCGTGAAGAAGGCGAGACGACGATCATCCCGGTCGTCGAGGAGCTCCTCGTCCGCCGCCTGTTCCTCAAGGAGGAGGTCCGCATCACGCGGACCGCCGTCACGCATGCCCACCGGGAAACGGTGGCGCTGCGATACCAGGACGTCGTCGTCTCCCGCACCGGCCCGGCGGAAGCGGCAACCGGCGATGTCGTCATCAACGAACGTTCAACCCAAGGAGATATCCATGGCCAGTGAGACCATTGTCGCCGTATTCGACACCGCAGCCCATGCCGAAGCCGCCGTTTCGGCCCTGATTGCCGATGGCGTGCCGGCGAGTGCCATCGAGCATTATGCACGCGACCAGGGCGTCGCGGGCCAGACCGCGGCTGTCGGGACCGACGTCAACCCGTCCTCGGCGCATCGCGGATTCTGGGGCTGGCTGACCGGCGAGCAGGAGACGGCCTCGTCGCACCACGCCCTGTACGACCAGTCGATCCAGTCCGGCAGCACGGTGGTCACCGTGATCAGCGACGGCACCAACATCGACCAGATCTACAACGTGCTCGAGTCGCACAATCCGGTCGACCTCGACGAGCGCCACTCGCAGTACAGCCAGTCCGGCGCCTACGGCTCGGACTACGTTGGCACCGGCACCGCGGCCACCGGAGTCGGCACTGCCGGCCTCGCAGCGACCGGCGCCGCCACGACCGGCATGGCGGCAACCGGCACCGGGACCGAGGAAGTCATCTCGCTGTCCGAGGAAAGCCTTCAGGTCGGCAAGCGTGCCGTCGACCGCGGCACCACCCGCGTCCGCCGCTACGTGATGGAGCGTCCGGTCGAGGAGCAGATCCGTCTGCGCAACGAGACCGTCTCGGTGTTCCGCCGCCCGGTCACCGGCACCGCCACCGTCGGCACCGACGCGTTCAGCGATCGCGAGATCGTGGTGAACGAGACTGACGAGGAGGCCGTGGTCGCCAAGACCGCCCGCGTGGTCGAGGAGGTCGTGGTCCAGAAGGGCGTCGAGGAGCGGGTCGAGACCGTCCGCGACACCCTCCGCAAGGAGGAGGTCGAGATTGACGCGCCGACCACCGGCCTGACCGGCACGGCGAAGACCACCCCGCCGCGTATCTAGCCTGTGTTGCGGAGGCGGCCTCGGCCGCCTCCGGCTCTTCCCAGTTCGGGTCCGGGATCATGTCCGCGTCCGACCTCGACCGCTTCGTCCGGGCGCAGGATCCGGTGTTGCCGCAGGTCCGGCGCGAGTTGCGTGCCGGCCTCAAGCAGTCGCACTGGATGTGGTTCGTGTTTCCCCAGTTGCGCGGTCTCGGTCACAGCGCGATGGCGCAGCGCTACGGCATCGCCTCGCGCGAGGAGGCCGGCCAGTTCCTGCGCCATCCGGTGCTCGGACCGCGTCTGCTGGAGTGCACGGGTCTCGTCAACGCCGTGCCCGACCGCCCGATCAACCAGATCCTGGGCAGCCCGGACGACATGAAGTTCCGGTCGTCGATGACCCTGTTCGCCGCCGTGACGCCCGATGAGCCGCTGTTCCACCAGGCGCTGGACCGCTTCTTCGCCGGCGTGCCGGACCGCCTGACGCTCGAGCGCCTCGACGGCTGACGCTCGATCGCCTCGACGGCTGACGCCCTGGGCGCACCGCCGTTCGTCGGTGTCCCGGGTCCTTGTCGTCTACGACGGTTCAGCAAGGCTGTGATGCCGGTCGCGGCACGATCGCGCGGCGGTTACGTCCGACGCCCGGGTCATGGCGCCGCTCGACGTGTGGCTGGGCTCCGCCAGCATCGCCCGGACGACCGACGGCTCGGTGGTCGCCGCAGCGACCGCGGCAGGTGGTACCGGATGCGGGCCGGTCGTTGACCGGTGGCTTCCACCGTAGCCCGGCTACGAGACGGCCGGGACGGCACCGGCGCGCCCGTCCGCGCTGGACGGCGCAGCCGGCTTCGGCCAGCGCCGGTGCAGCCAGAGCCAGGCAGACGGATCCTCGCGGATCCAGCGTTCCAGCCGGGCGTTCATTGCCGAGGTGATGGCGAGGATGTCTGCGGTCCGGTCTCCGGTGCGCGGAACCACAAGCGGCGCCTCGCACACCATCCGGAACCGGCACGGCCCGAGCCGGACCACGTGCACCGGCATGATCGGCGCGTCGAAGCGCAGCGCCAGCTGCGCCAGGGCCGGCGCCGTCATCGCGTCGCGGCCGAAGAACGGCACCGCGATGCCGTCGTTCATCTTCTGGTCGACCAGAAGGCCGAGCGCCCCGCCGTTGCCGAGATGGGTCAGCGCTGCACGCGCGCCCGACGCGCCCTTGGCGAACATCGACACCCCGGTCCCGAGCGCGCCCAGCCGCATCGCCTGGATCACCCGATCCACCCCCGGGTTCGACGCCGCACGGTAGAAGCCGGACACGCTGATCCCGAGCGCCGCCGCGATCGGCAGCACCATCTCCCAGTTGCCGAGGTGGCCG
>CAXTVS010000064.1:0-17328 GCA_964247735.1 uncultured Acetobacteraceae bacterium | reverse complement strand
GCGCGCTGGCGCTGATGTCCGGCTGGACCGGCATCGACTTCTCCGCCTACGACCTGGACGAGTCGATCCGCTACATACGCAACGAGGCAGTCCATTCCGCGGTGGAAAGCTTCACCACCGCCGATCCGGACCGGGTCTGGACGGTGCGCGAGGTCGCGGAATGGGTCGGCATCGGCGGCTTCGGGCCGCTGCTGGTCGGCTCGGCCGCCACCGTCGCCGACCAGATGGAGGCCTGGATCGCCGAGACCGGCATAGACGGTTTCAACCTGGCCTACGTGGTGACGCCCGAGACCTTTGCCGACGTCGCCGACCTGCTGGTGCCGGAGCTGCAGCGCCGCGGCCGCTACAAGACGGAGTACCGCCCGGGCACGCTGCGCGAGAAGCTGTTCGGCAACGGCCCGCGCCTGACCCTGCCGCATCCCGGCGCCGCACGGCGGGCGCATGCGGAGCGGGCGCGATGACGACCGCCGCGCACGTCATCCGCGACGACGCCGAGGCGCTCGCCGTCGCCCGCGCGCTCGCCGACGAGTTCCGGCGCGAGGCGGCGACGCGGGACCGCGAGCGTCGCCTGCCGCGCCCCGAGATCGAGCGCTACTCGGCGAGCGGCCTTTGGGCGGTCACGGTGCCGCGGGAACACGGCGGCGCCGCGGTCAGCGCCGGCACGCTGGCCGAGATCACCGCGCTGATCTCGGCCGCCGACGGCAGCCTCGGGCAGATCCCGCAGAACCACTTCTTCGTGGTCGAGGCGATCCGCCTCACCGCCACGGAGGAACAGAAGCGCCACTGGTTCCGCCGCGTGCTGGAGGGCACGCGCTTCGGCAACGCGCTCAGCGAGACCGGCACCAAGGACGTGCACGACTACCGCACCCGCCTCCGCCGCGAGAACGGCCGGCTGCGCCTGGACGGACGCAAGTTCTACTCCACCGGCGCCCTGTTCGCGCACACGGTGGCAGCCCTCGCCAGGGACGAGGACGACCGGATCGTGTTCGCCCTCGTCGACCCCGCCACCCCCGGCGTGACGCTGCACGACGACTGGTCGGGCATCGGCCAGCGCACCACCGGCAGCGGCACCACCGTGTTCGAGGACGTTTCGGTCGACCCGGCGAACGTGATCCCGTTCGGCGACGCCTTCGACCGCCCCACGCCGATGGGCCCGCTGGCGCAGATCATCCACGCCGCGGTCGACATCGGCATCGGCCGCGAGGCGATCGCCGAGACGGTCGACTTCGTGCGCCGCCACGCCCGCCCCTGGATCGACAGCGGCGTGGAGCGCGCCTCCGACGATCCCCACACGGTGGCGCAGGTCGGCGAGCTGGTGATCCGACAGAACGCGGCGGAGGCGCTGCTGGCGCGGGCCGGGCGGCTGGTCGACGCCGCGACCGCCAGCCCGGACGAGGACAGCGTGGCGCGGGCCTCGATCGCGGTCGCGGAAGCCAAGGCGCTCGGCACCGAGGCGGCCCTGAACGCCGCGAACCGGCTGCACGAGCTCGGCGGCACCCGCTCCACCCTGGCCGCCCACAACCTCGACCGGCACTGGCGCAACGTGCGCACCCACACGCTGCACGACCCGGCGCGCTGGAAATATGCCGCCATCGGCAACTACCACCTGAACGGGACCAGGCCGCCACGCCACGGGGCGCTGTGACGGCGGCCCCTGCCGCGTCGGGCGAGGCGCTGGCGATGCGCGGCCTGGTCAGGACCTTCGGCGCCACCCGGGCGCTGGACGGGGCGAGCCTGGTGGTGCGGCAGGCCAGCGTGCACGGGCTGATCGGCCAGAACGGCGCCGGCAAGTCGACGATCGTGAACATCCTGAACGGGCTGGTGGCGCCGGAGGCCGGGACCATCGCGATCGGCGGCGAGCCGGTCGGCGCGCTCTCGCCGCGCCTGGTCGAGCGGCTGGGCGTGCACATCATCCACCAGGAACCGCTGCTGGTGCCGGGCTTCACCGTGGCCGAGGCGCTGTTCCTCGGCGACGAGCCGGGGCGCGGGCCGCTGGTCTCCTGGCGCACCATGCGTCGCCGGGCCGAGGCGGCGATCGCGTCCCGCTTCGGGCTGCGGCTGCGCGGCGACGAGCCGGTCGACGGGCTGGGTGCGGCGGAGCGCCAGATCGTGCAGATCACCCGCTCGCTGCTGAAGCGGCCGCGCGTGCTGGTGTTCGACGAGCCGACCGCCTCGCTGGTGCGCTCGGAAGCGGACCGGCTGTTCGCGATCATCCGGCAGCTGTGCCGGGAGGGCACGGCAGTGGTCTACGTGTCGCACTACCTGGAGGAGGTGCGCGACCTGTGCGACGCCGTCACCGTGCTGCGCAACGGTGTCGACGTCGCCACCGTCGACCCGCGCCGGACCACGGTCGCGGCCATGGCGTCGCTGATGGTCGACCGCGACATCGGCGACATGTTCCCCCGGCGTTCGGCCGCGCCCGGCGCGCCGGTGCTGGAGGTCGGGTCGCTCGGCCGGGCGGGCGCGTTCGCCGACGTCTCGTTCTCGCTCCGGAGCGGCGAGATCCTGGGCCTCACCGGGCTGGTCGGCTCCGGCGCCAAGGACCTGCTGGCCTGCCTGTTCGGCCTCGCCGCCGCCGACCGGGGCACGGTGCTGCTGCGCGGGCGCCGGCTGTCGCTGCGCTCGCCGGGCGAGGCGGTGCGGCACGGGATCGGGCTGGTGCCGGAGGACTGCCGCCGGCAGGGCGTGGCGCCCGACGCCTCGGTGGCGGAGAACATCACGCTCCCGAGCCTCGGGGCGCTGGTCCGGCGGGCGCTGATCGACCGGCGCCGGCAGCGCGACGCCGTCGGCCGGCTGATCGGGCGCCTCGGGATCAAGACCCCCGGCCAGGACGCGCCGGTCCGCGCGCTCAGCGGCGGCAACCAGCAGAAGGTGGCGCTGGCGAAGTGGCTCGGCGCCGGGACGACCCTGTTCCTGCTCGACGAGCCCACGGTTGCCGTCGACGTCGCGGCGAAGGTCGAGATCTACCGGCTGCTGGCCGAGCTGGCGGCGGACGGGGCTGCCGTGCTGCTCCTGTCCACCGACCTCGCCGAGCTGCGCGGGCTCGCCGACCGGGTCCTGGTGATGCATCGCGGCCGCATCGTGCGCGAGCTCGGCGGTGCGGAGGCGAGCGCCGACGCGCTGCTGTCGGCCGCCTCGGGCCTGCCGGACGGGATCGCGGCGTGACCGCCGGGACGATCGGACGCGCCGCCGCGGCCGTCCCGCCGCGGGCTGCGGCCCGGGGGACGGGCACCGGGTGGCGGCCCGGCCCGCGCGCGGCGCTCCGCGTCGCGTCGATCGCGATCCTGGCCCTCGCCGTCGCCGCCTTCGCGCTCGCCGCACCGGGTTTCGCGACCGCGGTCAACCTCGCCAACGTGGTCGAGCAGTCGACGGTGCTGGCGCTGCTCGCCTTCGGCATGACGGTCGTGATCATCGCCGGCGGCCCGGACGTGGTGCGCGGCGGCATCGACTTGTCGCTCGCTGCCAATCTCGGCCTGTGCGACGCGGTCTACGCCGCCGCCGCCAACGCCGGCTGCGGCGACGTCCTGGCCGCCGCCCTGGCTCTCGGCACCGGTGGTCTGGTCGGGCTGGTCAACGCGGTCGCGGTGACCGGCTTCGGCGTGCTGCCGCTGCTGGCGACGCTGGCCACCATGAACGTGTGCGCCGGCGCCGAGCTGGTGATCACGCAGAACACCGTGCTCACCACCACCTCGCCGCTGCTCGGCTTCATCTCCGGCGCCACCCTGCTCGGCCTGTCGATGACCGACTGGATCCTGGCGGGGGCGACCGCGGTGCTGCTGTTCGTCATGCACGCGACGCCGCTCGGGCTGCGGCTGCGCGCCGTCGGCGGCCACGAGCGGGCCGCCCGTGCGGCGGGGCTGCCGGTCCGCCTGCTCGGCTTCGGCGCCTACGTGGCGGCCGGCCTGCTGGTGGGCGTGGCCGCAATCGTGCAGGCGGCGCGCCTGTCCGGCAGCTCGCCCGGCTCCGGCGACATCCTGCTGTCGGTGGTGCTGACCAGCCTGCTCGGCGTGGTGTTCTCGCGCCGGCTGCAGCCCACGATCGGCGGCACGCTGGCGGCGGTGCTGTTCATCGGCTGCCTGGTCAACGGCTTCCAGCTGCTGAACGTGTCCAGCTACTGGGTGAACGGCATCGAGGGCGCGCTGATCCTGTCGGTGGTGACGCTGCGCTCCGCGGCGCAGCGGTCCGGACGGCGTCCGGAGGCCGTCTGATGTCCGCCACGACCACGCCAGCCCCCGCCCGCCGCGACCTCGCCCATGCCGTCCGCATCGTGCTGCCGGTCGTCATGCTGGCGCTGGTCGCGACGTTCGCGGCCGCGTCGCCGACCTTCCGCACCGGGGGCAACCTCGTCCACATCCTCGTCAACGACGTCACCCTGCCGGCCGTCGCCGCGCTCGGCATGACGCTGGTGGTCTCCACCGGCGGCATCGACCTGTCGGTCGGAACCGCGGCGGACCTGGCGTCGCTAGTCTGCGCGACCACGGTCGCGGCCGGAGGCGGCGTCCTGCCGGCCCTGCTCGGCGGTCTCGCAGCCGCGCTCTGCGTCGGCCTGCTGAACGCGGTGCTGGTCGCGGGGTTCGGCATCGCGCCGTTCCTCGCCACGCTGGGGGTGCTGTTCATCGGCGAGAGCGTGCAGCAGCTCGCGACCAATGGCGGCGCGCCGATCTACATCGTGTCCGACTTCCCGCGCCTGCTCGACCGGCTGGCGCACGGCGCGCTGCTGTCGATCCCGGTGCCGCTGCTGCTGCTGGGCGTCGCCGCGGCGCTTGTCCGGGTGCTGCTGGCCCGCACCGTGTACGGCCGCCGCGCCCGCGCGATCGGCGTCGGGCCGATGGTGGCGCGCTGTTCCGGCGTGCCGGTGCGTCGCGTGCTGTCCGCGACCTACGTGCTGTCCTCGCTGCTGTGCGGCCTCGCCGGCCTGCTGCTGCTGGGCACCGTCCGCTCCTACGTGCCGCTGTCCGGCAACGCGTTCCTGCTCGACGCGATCGGCGCGGTGTTCCTCGGCACCACGATCAGCCACGACGCGCGGCCGAACGTCGGCGGCACGCTGCTCGGCGTCGTCCTGTTCGGGGTGCTGCGCAACGGGCTGCTGCTGGTCGGCTGGAACTTCTATTGGCAGCAGGTGGCGATCGGCCTCCTGGTCCTGCTGGTGCTGGCCGCCAGCTTCGGCGCCCGCCGTGCGGAGCAGGGGCGGTGAAGATCATGAAACGGGAGATGCCTCGATGATGGTTCGACAGCTGGGCTCCGTCCTGCTCGCCGCCGCGGCCAGCGCCTGCTGGACGGTCGCCGCAACCACGGTCGCCCGCGCCGACGCGCCCAGCCTGGCAGGCAAGCGGGTCGGCATCACCGTGGTCGGCACCGAGCACTACTGGGACCTCAAGGCCTACCAGGGCCAGATCGACGAGGTGAAGCGGCTGGGCGGCACGCCGATCGCGCTCGATGCCGGGCGCAACGACAGCCGGCAGATCGGCCAGATCCAGACCCTGATCGCGCAGAAGCCGGACGTGATCATCGAGCAGCTCGGCAACGGCCCGGTCCTGCAACCCTGGCTGAAGAAGATACGCGCCGCCGGCATCCCGCTGTTCACGGTAGACACGGTGTCGCCGTCGAGCCTGAACGACACCACCTCCGACAATTACAGCATCGGCGAGAAGCTGGCGCTGCAGATGGCGAGCGACCTCGGCGGCCATGGCCGTATCGTCGTCTTCAACGGCTTCTACAGCGTGCCGGTCTGCGCGATCCGCTACGACGAGCTCAAGCTGGTGCTTAAGGCGTTCCCCGACATCACCATCGTCGAGCCAGAGCTGCGCGACGTCATCCCGAACACCGTGCAGAACGCCTATGCGCAGGTCACCGACATGCTGGCGAAGTATCCGCATGACGGCGAGGTATCGGCGGTCTGGTCGGCTTGGGACGTGCCGCAGGTAGGCGCCACGCAGGCCATCGCCGCCGCGCACCGCGGCGGCATCCGCACCTACGGCGTGGACGGCAGCCCGGACGTGGTGAAGATGGTCGCCGATCCGGCCTCGCCGGCAGGGGCCGTGGTCGCGCAGCAACCCTACCTCATCGGCCGCACCGCCGTGGACAACGCTGCGCGCTACCTCGCGGGTGACCGGACCGTTCCGGCCTACACCTTCATCCCCTCGGTGCTGGTGACGAAGGCGAATGCGCCGGACGCTGTCAAGGCCATCGGGCAAGGCGGCTAAACGGCTTCGCGCCGCTCTTTGATGATGCGACTTTATGGCGGCGGCTGGCTGCGCACCAGGAGCGGGTGCTGACGGCGGCGGCCCAGCCGGGCGGCGGCTGTGCGCTCGACCTGCACCGGCTACTGCCGGTCCCATCCCGCCTGCTGATGCTGGGATCCGACGTGCCCACAAGCCGGCTGTGGCTGTGGACGCACTGGGGCACGTGGCCGACGCCCGGCTGAAGCGGATCGCCCGGGTAGCGTGGCAGTTCTGGTCGGCGGACTGGACGCCGTGGCGGGCGATCGTCCGGCTCAGGCAGAACTGGCCCGGCCTGATGTTCGACGTCCGGCCGTACCACGATGAGGACGCCTAGACCGATGGCTGAAGTCGAGGCCGAGGGCGACCGGGACACGCCGCCGCGGGCGCCGCAGGTCCCGGAGCTGCACCTCGACGGCTTCGACGGGCCGATGGACCTGCTGCTGGACCTGGCGGAGCGGCAGCGCGTCGACCTCGGCCGCCTCTCGATGCTGGACCTGGTCGAGCAGTTCGTGGCGGCGCTGGACCAGCTGCGGGGGCAGGTGGCGCCCGAGCGCCAGGCGGAGTGGCTGGTGCTGGCGGCGCGGCTGGTGCTGCTGTGCTCGCGGCTGATGCTCCCGCGCACCGTGGTCGAGGCCAGGAACGCGGAGCAGGACGCGGCGGCGGAGGAGCAGCGGCTGGCCGAACGGCTGCGGATGCGGGCGGCGGCGGCCTGGCTGGAGGCGCGGCCGCAGCTCGGACGGGACACATTTGTCCGGACACTGCCCCCGAAGAAGGGCCGCAGCGAGACGACGATGGCGCTGCTGGAGGCGTGCCTGGTGGTGCTGCGCGGGCCGAACGCCCGGCCGGAGGCGGCGCCGGTCTACTGGCTGGCGGTGATCCGGCTGTGGCGGGTGGAGAAGGCGCTGGCGCGGATCCGCCAGATGCTGGCGGAGGATCCGGAAGGCGGGGGGAGCTCGCGCAGTTCCTGCCGGCGGTGAGGCAGGGGGCGGACCGGCCGCGGCAGGTGCGGGAAGCCGTGGCCGGGACGTTGGTGGCGTGTCTGGAGCTCATCCGGCAGGGCGAGGTCGAGGCCGAGCAAGGAGAGCTGTTTGAGACGGTCCAGATCAGGCGAGCCGTCCGGGCTGACGGCAGACCATCTGTGGCATTCGCTTGACCAGGTTCGCTCGTGTGAGGGCTGGTCGGCAGCAATTGAAACTACTTTGGAGGAGAGGCTCGTCAGCGCGCGGCACGGGGCCGGGCCGTTCGGATCGGGGATGTCTCCGTCACGCTGTCCTTCACCTGGATGTGGTGCTCAGGCTGATAGGATTTGCCGCCGCCGTGGTCCGAGTGCGATCCTTCCTTCGGGGCTGGCGGCCCGATGCCCGCTTGCCCAGCTGCGGCTCTGTCCAGCCGGACCAGCGCTAGATCCGTTTCCGGTCATACGAGGTCGTAAAGCCACTGAGCTCCACGCGCGGCGTGGCTTGAGACAGGAAGGCTTGACATGCCGCAAAGCCGACAGCGTGTGATCGTTCCGACCGCCGCCCGCGAACCCCGGGGTGGCTTGCTCCCTCCAGCTTCGGCAACGACCGCCGCCAGGCTCGCCGTGGTCGGCCTCGGCGCGTCGGCCGGCGGCCTCGACGCCTGCACCCGGCTCGTCTCGGCGGTACCGCGCGACTGCGGCATGGCCTTCGTCCTGGTGCAGCATCTCGATCCGACCCACGCCAGCATGATGACCGAGCTCCTGTCGGGGCGCACGGCGCTGACGGTGCGCGAGGCAAAAGACGGCGTGCAGCTGGAGCCGGACCACCTGTACGTCATCCCCCCCGGGACCGACCTCTCGGTTACCGGCTCCCGCCTGCACCTGTCGCCGCGCCGGACCGACCACGGCTCCCGTCTCCCGTTCGACGTCCTGCTCCGGTCCCTGGCTGCCGCCTATGGACCGCAGGCCGCCTGCGTGGTGCTGTCCGGAACCGGTGCGGACGGCAGCCTCGGGCTGGTCGCCATAAAGGACGCCGGAGGACTGGTCGTCGTCCAGGATCCCGGCGAGGCGGCCTACGGCGGAATGCCGGAAAGCGCGGTGTCCACGGGGCGGGCCGACCTCGTGCTATCCGCCGGCGCCATCCCGTCGGCGCTTGCAGACTGGCGCCGCATTGGTCTGCCTGCGCCCGTCGAGGCGCCGCCCGAGACCAACGGGCTGGCCGGCATCATCGACCTGCTGCGGTCCAGCACCGGCCACGACTTCGGCCAGTACAAGCCGGGCACGCTGCAGCGCCGGGCCGAGCGGCGCATGGCCATGGCCATGGCCGGCATCGCCGCAGGCGGGATGGAGCGCTACCTCCAGCTCCTGCGCGAGGACTCCGGGGAACTGGACCAGCTGGCAAGCGACCTGCTGATCCACGTCACCGGCTTCTTCAGGGACCCGGCGGTGTTCGACCACCTGGCAGACCACGTGGTGCCCGACATGGTGCGACAGCACCCGGCCGAGCGCCCGCTGCGCATCTGGGTGCCCGGGTGCAGCACCGGGGAGGAGGTCTACTCTCTGGCCATGCTGTTCCAGGAGGAGATCGCCCGCGCCGCCCGGCCGGTCAGGCTGCAACTGTTCGCCTCGGACGTGGACGCCGACGCCGTGGCGACCGCCCGCGACGCGGTATACCCGGCCGCGATCTCGGACAGCGTCTCGGCCGAGCGGCTGGGCCGCTTCTTCTCGCGGGACAGGGAAGGCTGGCGCGCGTCGGCCGAGCTCCGCGCGCTGGTGGTGTTCACGGTGCAGGACGTGCTGGCCGACCCGCCGTTCTCCCGCCTCGACATGGTCTCCTGCCGCAACCTGCTCATCTACTTCCAGCCGGACGCGCAGGAGAAGGCCATCTCGCTGCTGCATTTCGCGCTGCGCGAGGGCGGCCTGCTGCTGCTCGGCCTGGCCGAGACGCCCGGCGCCGCGGCCGGACGCTTCGAGGTCGTCGCCAAGGCGGAGCGCCTCTACCGCCGTCTGGGCCGGAGCCGGGGCGGGGAGCCCGGCCTGGCGATTCCCACCGGAGGCGGCCTGCGGCTGCGCGGCCCGGCAGGCCCGGGCCCTCCGTCGCGGCAGACCGCGCTGGCCGAGCTCGGGCGCCGCCTGGTGCTGGAGGGCTACGCGCCGGCCGCGGTGCTGGTCAACCGCGCCAACGAGTGCGTCTTCACCCTGGGCCCGACCGACCGCTACCTCCGCCTGGCTCCGGGCCACCCGACCCTCGACCTGCTCGCGAACGTGCGGTCCGGCCTGCGCGCCAGGCTGCGCAGGGCGCTGGACGGCGCGCGGCGCGACATGACCCTCACCGTCGTCGAGTGCCCCGCGGAGGCGGTCGTCATCGAGGCGCAGCCGGTGCCGGACGACGGGGACGCGCTGCTGCTCGTCTGCTTCGTGCCCGTCCCGCAGGCCAGGGCCCCGGCCGGACGCGCCGCCGCCCGCAACGCGCCGCGGATCGCCGAACTCGAGCGCGAGCTCGAGACCACGCGCAACGACCTCCAGGCGGCCATCCGCGACCTGGAGCTGTCTGGCGAGGAACAGAAGGCGGTCAACGAGGAGGCCCTGTCGGTCAACGAGGAGTTCCAGTCGACCAACGAGGAGCTGCTGGCCTCGAAGGAGGAGCTGCAATCGCTGAACGAGGAGCTGACCGCGCTCAACAGCCAGCTCCAGGAGACGCTGGAGCGGCAGCGCACCACCGCGGACGACCTGCAGAACGTGCTGTACAGCACCGACGTCGCCACGCTGTTCCTCGACCGCGCGCTGCGCATCCGCTTCTTCACCCCGGCCACGCGGTCGCTGTTCGCGATCCTTCCCGGCGACGTCGGCCGCCCGCTCGCCGACCTCCGCTCCCTCGCGGCCGACGACGCGCTGGCGGGCGACGCCGTGGCGGTGCTGGCGGATCAGGGCCCGGTGGAACGCGAGGTCGAAACCGCGAGCGGCCAGTGGTTCCGCCGCCGCGTCCTGCCCTACCGCACCCATGACGGCCAGGTGGAAGGGCTGGTCATCACCTTCAACGACATCACCGGCCGCAAGCACGTCGCCGTGGCCCTGGAGACCGCCAAGCGGGAGGCCGACCTCGCCAACACTGCCAAGACGCGGTTCCTGGCCGCCGCGAGCCACGACCTGCGCCAGCCGCTGCAGACCCTGTCTCTGCTGCACGCACTGCTCGCGGACGCGGTGCAGGGGGAGAAGGCCCGGACCCTGCTCGCCCGGCAGGACGACACGCTGGGCGCGATGGCGGCCATGCTGGACACGCTGCTCGACATCAACCAGATCGAGGCCGGCGTGGTCCGGGCCGAGACCGCCACCTTTCCGATCGGCGCGCTGCTGGCCCGCCTTCGCGACGAGTTCGCCTACCAGGCGACGGCGAAGGGCCTGCAGCTCCGCGTCGTCGCCTGTTCCGAGGACGTCCGTAGCGACCCGCGGCTGCTGGAGCAGATCGTCCGCAACCTGCTGTCCAACGCGCTGAAGTACACGGAGGCCGGCAGGATCCTGCTCGGCTGCCGCCGGCACGGCCGCACGCTGAGCGTGCAGGTGTGGGACACCGGGATCGGCATCCCCGAGACCGAGTCGCAGGCGATCTTCGAGGAGTACCACCAGGTCGGCAACGAGGCGCGGCAGCGCAGCCGCGGCCTCGGCCTTGGCCTGTCCATCGTGCAGCGGCTGAGCACCCTGCTGGGCCATCGGATCCAGGTCAGGTCCCGCCACGGCGCCGGATCGATGTTCGCGGTCGAGATGCCGGTGGCGGCCAGGCCGCCGTCGGCGGAGTCGCCGGCGAGGGGGGCGGGGACGACTGCGGCGGAAGCGCTGTCCGCCGCCGCCGGGCAGGGCGGCACGATCCTGGTCGTGGAGGACGATCCAGACCTTCGTGACCTGCTCGGACTGCTGCTGGAGGGCGAAGGCCACCAGGTCTCGACCACCGGCGACGGACCGGCGGCGATCAGGCTGGTCGAGGACGGGTCGGTCGCCCCCCGGCTGCTGCTGGCCGACTTCAACCTCCCGGGCGGCATGAACGGTGTTCAAACTATCATCCGGCTGCGGCAGGCGATCGGGCAGGCGGTTCCGGCGATCATCCTCACCGGCGACACCTCCACCGCGACGCGACGCCACGTGGCGGCCAACGGCTGCACCCAGCTCGACAAGCCGGCAAAGCGGGAGGAGCTGGTGCGCGCGGTCGCGGCCCTGCTGGCGCAAGACCGGGCCCGTCCCGCGCACCCTGCGACCGGAGGCCCGGCAGCCGCGGCAGGCACGTCCAGCGTGTTCGTCGTGGACGACGACGGCGCAGTGCGGGCCGCGATCCGGTCGGTGCTGGAGGACGACGGCAGGACGGTCGAGGAGTTCGCCAGCGGCGAGGCGCTGCTGGCCGCACGCCGGGCGGACTGGGAGGGGTGCCTGCTGATCGACGCCTATCTTCCGGGCCTGGACGGGCTGGGCCTGCTCCGCCACCTGCGGGCGGCGGGCAGCCGGTTGCCGGCCATCATGATCACCGGCCGCAGCGACGTCGCCATGGCGGTGCAGGCCATGAAGGCGGGGGCGTCCGACTTCATCGAGAAGCCGGTTGGGCGGGAGGACCTGCTCGCCAGCCTGGACCGGGCGCTGGACCAGGCCCGGGACAGGGGCAAGCAGGCCACCTGGCGCGAGGACGCGGCGCGCAACATCGCGTCGCTCACGCCGCGGCAGCGGCAGATCATGACGCGCGTCGTTTCCGGCCAGCCCAACAAGAACATCGCCGCCGACCTCGCCATCAGCCAGCGCACGGTCGAGAACCATCGCGCCGCCATCATGCGCAGGACCGGCGCCGCCTCGCTTCCCGCGCTGGCGCGGCTGGTCCTCGCAGCGACCTGGAACGCCAAGGCCGACGTGCCGGACGGCGTGGAGGTCGGCTGACCCGCCTGCATGGTTGCACGGGCCGTCCGGAGATCACCGACCCGGGGCGCCGCGACCGGAGCGACCGGAACGCCCGCAGCGCGTCCGGTGGCGACCATGGCCTCAGTCGAGGCCCTGGCCGTCACCCGGCAGGACCGGGCGGGGCGCATCGTCGCGCGCGTCCGACCGCAGGGACCGGTCCAGAAGCCACTCCTGCGCTTCCCTCCGGCTCGCGAACAACCCGAGCACGTCGTCCAGGACCGGGCCTCCGACGTCGCGGACGGCGAACTGCCCGTCATCCCTCTGCATGATCTCGATCATCGTGCCATGTCCTTGAAGAGGATCCGAAGCATCTGCGTCGTGTTCCCGGGGCGGGCGCTAGTAGTCCATGTCGCCCATGCCGCCCTGTGAGGGCGAGAGCGGGCGCTTCTCGGAACGCTCCGCCACCATCGCTTCTGTGGTGATCAGCAGCCCGGCGACCGACGCCGCGTTCTGCAACGCGACCCGCACCACCTTGGTCGGGTCGATGATGCCCGCCGCGATCAGGTCCTTGTACTCGCCGCTCTGCGCATCGTAGCCAAAGCCGTAGGCATCGTTCTCCAGCACCTTGCCGCCGACCACCGCGCCGTCCTCGCCGGCGTTCTGCGCGATCTGCCGCAGCGGCGTCTGCACCGCCTTGCGGACGATCTCGATGCCGAAGCGCTGGTCGCGGTTGTCCGCGTTCAGCCCGGCCAGGATCAGGCTGGCACGCGCCAGCGCCACGCCGCCGCCCGGCACCACGCCCTCCTCGACCGCGGCGCGGGTCGCATGCAGCGCGTCGTCGACGCGGTCCTTGCGCTCCTTCACCTCGACCTCGGTGGAGCCGCCGACGCGGATCACCGCGACGCCGCCCGCCAGCTTCGCCAGGCGCTCCTGCAGCTTCTCGCGGTCGTAGTCCGAGGTGGTCTCGACCACCTGCGCCCGGATCTGCTCGATGCGTCCCTTGATCGTCTCGTGGCTGCCGGCGCCGTCGATGACGGTGGTGTTCTCCTTCTCGATCAGCACACGCTTGGCCTGGCCCAGCATGGCGAGCGTGACGCTCTCCAGCTTGATGCCGAGATCTTCCGAGATCACTTCGCCGCCGGTCAGGATGGCGATGTCCTCCAGCATCGCCTTGCGCCGGTCGCCGAAGCCCGGCGCCTTGACCGCCGCCACCTTCAGCCCGCCGCGCAGCTTGTTGACCACCAGGGTGGCGAGCGCCTCGCCCTCGATGTCCTCGGCGATGATCAGCAGCGGGCGGCCGGACTGCACCACCGCTTCCAGCAGCGGAAGCAGCGCCTGCAGCCCGGACAGCTTCTTCTCGTGGATCAGGATGTACGGGCTGTCGAGGTCGACCGACATCTTCTCCGCGTTGGTGACGAAGTACGGGCTGAGATAGCCGCGGTCGAACTGCATGCCCTCGACCACCTCCAGCTCCGTCTCCATCCCCTTGGCCTCCTCGACGGTGATCACCCCCTCGTTGCCGACCTTCTGCATCGCCTCGGCGATCATCCGGCCGATCCCGGCCTCGCCGTTGGCGGAAAGGGTGCCGACCTGCGCCGTCTCCTCCTGGCTGGTGATTTTCTTGCTGCGAGCCGCCAGCTCGACCACCAGCGCCGCCACCGCCTTGTCCACGCCGCGCTTGAGGTCCATCGGCGCCATGCCGGCGGCGACCGCCTTGCCGCCCTCGCGCACGATCGCCTGCGCCAGCACGATGGCAGACGTGGTGCCGTCGCCGGCGACGTCGTTGGTCTTCGAGGCGACCTCGCGCACCATCTGCGCGCCCATGTTCTCGAACTTCTCCGCGAGCTCGATCTCCTTGGCGACGGTGACGCCGTCCTTGGTGATGCGCGGCGCGCCGAAGCTCTTGTCGATCACCACGTTGCGGCCCTTAGGGCCGAGCGTCACCTTGACCGCATCGGCCAGGATGTCGACGCCGCGCAGCATCCGGCTGCGTGCGTCCTCACCGAAGCGAACGTCTTTGGCTGCCATGTCGTCTTGTCCCTTGCTGCGCGTTCAGGCGGCGCTGGCGAGCGCGTGCGGCCCGTCGATGACGCCCATGAGGTCGCTCTCCTTCATGATCAGGAGCTCCTCGCCGTCGATCTTCACCTCGGTGCCCGACCACTTGCCGAACAGCACGCGGTCTCCCGCCGTCACCTCGAGCGCCACCACCGCGCCCTGCTCGTTACGCGCGCCCGGTCCAACGGCGACGATCTCGCCCTCCATCGGCTTCTCCTTGACCGTGTCGGGAATGATGATGCCGCCGGCCGATCTCTCCAGCGGCGTGATGCGGCGGACGACCACGCGGTCGTGCAGCGGACGGAATGTCATGGTGGTCAGCTCCGAGAAGGGTGCCGCATCGCGAGCAGCCGGGCCGGCGGATGGCGGAGACGACGCCGTCCGCACCGCCGCCACGGCGCCTCGCTTCCGGTCATCCGATCGACCGTAATGTGGGAATGCCGGACCGTCCTGGGCAGGCTCGGGAAATACCTACCCCGGAGGTGCGCGGTGCCGATGCGCGGCAGTTCCGGCCTCGGCAATCAGCCGGATGTCGCACCGCATCGCGGCGGGCCGGCCGCGGCCCGCCAGGATGCTCGTCGACTCGTACCCCTCGACGAGCGGCAACGGGGGAAAGCGGGTCGCGTGGCGTCGGTCACGCCTCGCGCGCTGCGGTGATCATCCGACCGGGCCGAACGTCATGCCGGTGTTCGGCTCGATCCAGGCCATGTGGTCGAGCACGCTCGTCACCCCGGGGATGTTCTCGGCCGCGACCTGTATGGCGGCCCGCTCCGACTCCCGGAAGATCGCGCCGCCCAGGTCCACCACGCCGCCCGCGACCGACACCGAGATCCCATCGACCGGTGCCCAGGACTGGCGCCTGAACTCCGCGAGCAGGCGGTCGCGGATGCCGGCATCGCCCGGCGCGGCCGCTGCGGTCGCATCGGCGAACGCATGGGCAAGGGCCCGGACCAGGTCGACCCGGCTCACCACGCCCACCAGCGTCGACCCCGACAGCACCGGGACCCGCTTGACGTGCCTGCCCTGCATGACCTCCACGACCTCCGACAGCGACGCCGCCTCGTCGACCGTCACCACCGTGCGCGTCATGATGTCGCCCACGACCCGGCTGTGCGTGCCGACATAGTCGCGAGCGAGCCGGTTCGGGCTGCGGAAGACGTCCAGCCAGCTCGCCTGGTGCGCGTCCGTGCCCAGCTCGACGCGTCGGAGCAGGTCCCCCTCGGTCAGGATGCCGACGATGCGGCCCGCCGCGTCCAGGACCGGCAGGCCGCTGACGTGCCTGTCGAGCATGAGCCGCATGGCGGCCGGAACGGAAGCGTCCGCGGTCGTGATCGCGATGTTCCGGCTCATGATGTCGCCGGCCGTCAAGGGTAGGTTCATGCCCGGCATCCTCGGTTGGTGGGTGGCTCGTTCCGGAACGGTTCGGGAGATTCGGTCTCGGCCCGCTGCTGCCGGAAAGGTAGAAGCCTCCGTCCCACGCGCACAGGCTCGGGAACTACCCAGCCCCGGTCCATGGCAGCCGCGGGCGCCGGACCACCGGCGTTGCCGGTCCGACCGGGTGCTGGGTGTTTTCCGAAGCTGCCATCCCGGCCACGGGAGCCCCAGGGTGTCGGGACCGAGAGGTCATGGAGGCTGCCGGTGCAGGCGATGGTGCTCACCAGGATCGGCGGTCCGCTCGAATGGACGGAACTCCCCGACCGGCAGCCCGGCGCCGGGGAGATCCGGATCAGGGTGGGCGCCTGCGGCGTGTGCCGCACCGACCTGCACGTCCTCGACGGCGAGCTGCCCGGCCGTCGCCTGCCGATCATCCCCGACCACGAGGTCGTCGGACGGATCGACCGCTTGGGCGCCGGCGTGACCGGGCTGTCCGTGGGCGAGCGGGTCGGCATTCCCTGGCTGGGCCACGTCTGCGGCACATGCCGCTACTGCCTGGACGGGCAGGAGAACTTTTGCGACCATCCGCTGTTCACCGGCTTCACCCGCGACGGCGGCTTCGCGACCTCCGCGATCGCCGATGCCCGCTTCGCCTTTCCGCTGGGCGACACCGGCGACGACGTGGCGCTCGCTCCGCTACTGTGCGCCGGCCTGATCGGCTGGCGGTCGCTGGCGATGGCCGGCGAGGCCCGGACGCTCGGCCTGTTCGGCTTCGGCGCCGCGGCCCACATCCTCGCGCAGGTCGCCAAGTGGCAGGGACGCCGGGTTTTTGCGTTCACCCGGCCCGGCGACCACGGCACCCAGGATTTCGCGCGCAGCCTGGGTGCTACCTGGGCGGGCGGATCCGACCAGGCACCACCCGAACCGCTCGAGGCCGCCACCATCTTCGTAACCGCAGGCGACATGGTGCCGCAGGCGCTGAAGGCGATCCGCAAGGGCGGCCGGGTGGTCTGCGCCGGGATCCACATGAGCGACATCCCGGGCTTCCCCTACGCGCTGCTCTGGGAGGAACGGAAGATCGTCTCCGTCGCCAACCTGACACGCCAGGACGGCATCGACTTCCTGCGCCTGCTTCCGGCCATGGGCCTTGTCACCAGGACCACGTCCTACCCGTTGCGACAGGCCGACCAGGCCCTGGCCGACCTGCGTCACGGCCGCTTCGAGGGGGCAGCGGTTCTCGTCGTCGACCAGGACGGCTCCGGGCCCCGACAACCCGTCGCGTGAGAGGCCGTCAGGCACCCGTCGCCGCGGCGTCCGGAGCCCGACAGGAAGCCGTCTCGCTCCGGCCTATCGCATCGACGCTCCGGCGCCTGCCGGCACGGATCCGCCGGCGATGTCGGCCTTGAGCCCGATGTACTGCTGGCGATCGATCTCGCCACGCGCATAGCGCTCGTCGAGGATGTCCAGCGCCCGCCCTTCTCTTAGCCCGCCGAACCTCTGGTGCGCCCGGTAGGTGTAACCCCAGTTGCCGAAGCTCGAGAAGAACAGGAGGATGAAACCCAGCCAGAGGAACCATCCCCAGCTGAAGTACAGATCGTTCCAGTATGAATGGCCCATCGTGTGTCCTCGAACGATCGTGGTGTCGAATGCCGGTGCGGAGCGCTGCATGGCGATCGGCCGGCTCCACGCACGGCGACGGCACACAGATCATAGACGCGGGGGGTTGCCGGCGGCAGGATCGGAAAACACCTAAACGATCGCGCCACGCGCCCGTGCCGGTGAAGCGGCGGCAGCTAGCAGCCTGTCGGATTGGTAACGGATTTAGGCTAGAGAGCGAGGCGTTTCCTG
>CAXTVS010000063.1:0-18233 GCA_964247735.1 uncultured Acetobacteraceae bacterium | reverse complement strand
GGAGGGTGCCATCTGTATCTGGCAGAGGGGTGACATCTCTATATGGCTGCTACACCAGTACTGTTCGTTTCCGGGCATATCGGCAACTCGGAGATGCTGCCGCCGGCGGTCGCCCAGCTCGGGCTGCCCTTCGCCTCCTTCTACCGGGCAGCCGCCAACCCCCTGGTCGACGCGATGATCCGGAACCTGCGCCGGGACGCCGTGGCCTGCGAGGTCCCGCTGTTCGCCAAGGGTCCGCGCGGCGCACGGGCAGCAGTGGCCCATGTTGCGCGCGGTGGTGCGCTCGGCATGCTGGTCGACCAGAAGATGAACGACGGGATCGAGGCGCGGCTGTTCGGCCATCCCGCAATGACGGCGCCCGCCCTGGCCGCGATCGCGTTGCGCCAGCGCTGCCCGGTGATCCCCGGCCGGATCGAGCGGCTCGGGCCGGCCCGGCTGCGCTTGGTGGTGGACGCGCCGCTGACGCTGCCCGGTACCGGAAACCGGATCCTCGACCAGGCGACCCTGACGCAGCAGGTCAACGACATGCTGGAACGCTGGATCAGGGCGCAGCCGGACGCTTGGCTGTGGCTGCACCGGCGCTGGCCGAAGCGGCTGACAGGCGGCCGTCCCACAAATGACACGGTGTCGTAACCGAGTATTGCATATATATCACAAATTTTCTGTGATTCGCGTAACGATCTGGCCAGGAAGATGAGTTGGTCAGATTCCAATTGCAGCGTCGATCTGAGGCCAGTTACCGTTCTCACGAATTCGAGAGCATTCCCTGAAGGGTTCATCCATGGCCAAGCCTGCGCTGCTGCCGGACCTTCCTGCCAACTCCAACGTCGTGCCCCTTCGCCTCCGCTTCCTGCCCCGGCACCGCGAGTACCTGCTGCGTTGGCTGGATGCCGGCACTGCCATGGGCCTATGCGATGTCGATGTCGCACCCCGTGTCCCGACCGATACCGCGGTCCATCTCGAACACGTGCTGGTCTGGGTCCGGGAGTGTGCCGATCCTGCATACATGATCCGACCGGAAGGCATGCGCTGGCTGGTCCTTGATCACCTGCGCAACCACAAGCTCGGCAGCTTCTCGAGCTTTGAGGCCGCCCTCCAGTGCATCCGCCCGGTCCTGACCTGCGACGCGACCGCCGCCGCCTGATCCAGCCGTTTCAACCCCGAACCGCTGGACAGGACTCAGCTCCCGGTCCGGTCCAGCGCTCGCGGCGCCGGCTGCACGATGCGCCCTCCGCCACTTGGCTCGACCTGGAAGATGGCCAGTGCCCGATGCACGTGGCCGTCCGCCTGCAACGCGAACACCCCATCCACTCCGGAGAAGCCGTCCGGTCGTAGCAGCGCGTCGGATTGGTAGCCGGATGGAGCCAGGCTGCGGGCGAGTGCTGCCGCATCGAAAGGAATACCGGCAAGCAGCTTCGGCGACTGGTGGTATGCTGCCTGATACCGCGCAGCGAAACCGAGCCGCGCCGATGGGTCCGGATCGGCATACCAGGCTCCGCTCAACGCACCGAGCTTGCTGGCAAAGGCGCCCCATAGGCCAGGGCCCATCACCCGCACCTGTGACCTGTTGATCCCGGACGCATGCAGCGCCACGATCGCTTCCTGCAGCTGCAACCCGGTATCGCCAAGCAGAAGCGCGTCGAATGGCGGTGGCGGCAGCGGTGCCAGCGGCGGCGCGACCGGCGCGGCACCGGTGGTCGTGGCGCCCGGCGCGGCAGGCGAGGTCGGCGGCATGCCTGGCACCGAGGCGGGCGTGCCCTGTGCCGACGGATCGACCGCCTGTGAGGATGCCGCCTGTTGGGCCGCCGCCTGCTGGGCTGCCTGACGACCGCTGACGTCCGACAGCTGCTTCATCGTCGCATCGATGCTGTCCGCGGTTCCGGCATGGGTCAGGATCGTCGGCGGCGGGAGTCCGGCATCGGCGCAGGCGTGTTTCAGTCCGTCCGCCAGGGCATTGCCGACGGCGTTCGACGGCAGCAGGGCGGCGATCCGGCTGCGTCCTTCTTCCTTGGCGGCAAACACGAGCCGGCGCATCTGCTGCTCAATCGTGACCCCCATCACCCAGACGCCCGGCTGCGCCTGCGTCACGTCGCTGGTGAAGGCCAGCACGGGGATGCCGGCCGCATGCGCGATCGGCGCCACCGCCGCGGTGTCGCCGGAGGTCAGCGGACCCAGGATGATTGCATCGCCTCCTGCGGCGGCAAGCTGTGCGGCCCCGGCGGCTCCACCCGGTGCCGCAGTGTCGTGCACGTCGAGTACCGGGCTGCCGGGCGCCCCCAGCGCCAGCCTCGCCGCACGCAGCATGTCGCTGCCCAGTCCCCCGTTCGGGCCGCTCAGCGGCAGCAGGATGCCGATCTTCCGGTTCGGGTTGTCGAGCACGGTCGCATCCGGTTGCTGTGCTGCCGAAGGCGTCGGTGGCGTCGCCTGGCCGAACGGCATCAGCGCGGTGCAGCCGCCGCCGAGCAGACTGGACGCAAGCATGGGCAGCCGAAGCGACTGCATGATCCGTTGACGGTTGGAAGTGACCAGCGCCCAGTGCCGCCATGCCCGAAGACCCGTCATCCACTTCCCCCGTTCCACCCGAGCCCGACCTCCTAGCACAGGACCCGTTGTCCGGCGCCGCCTCGTTCGCGATGCCAGGCCTGACGCTCGTCTCGACCCCGATCGGCAACCTTGGCGACATCAGCGAGCGTGCCGTCGGCGTGCTGCGGCATGCCGAGTTGGTGCTGTGCGAGGACACGCGGGTCACTGCCCGGTTGTTCTCCGCCAAGCACATCTCAGTCCGGACCGAACCGCTGCACGAGTACAACGAGCGGCATCGCATCCCGGCCCTGATCGGCCTGCTGAGGGCCGGCCGCCGGATCGCCCTCGTGTCCGACGCCGGAACCCCGCTCCTGTCCGATCCCGGCTACCGCCTGGTCCGAGCCGCGATTGCCGAAGGACTTTCGGTCGGCGCCGTGCCGGGCGCCAACGCGGCGATCACCGCCCTGACCTTGTCCGGCCTGCCGCCGCATCCGTTCCTGTTCGCGGGTTTCCCCCCACCCCGGTCCGCCGCCAGGCGGGACGCCTTCGCGACCCTGCGCGCCGCCGAACGCAGCGGCCTGTGCGCCACGCTGGTCTGGCACGAGGCGCCACATCGGCTGGCAGACACCCTGGCCGATCTCCACGCCGTGTTCGGCGACCGGAATGCGGCAGTGGCACGTGAACTGACCAAGCGGTTCGAGGAGATCCGTCGCGACACCCTTCCAAATCTTTCGGCCCACTACCGGCAGAGTCCGGCGCGTGGCGAGATCACGTTGCTGGTCGGTCCTCCGCCAGACGAGGCGATCGACCAGGATGACCTCGACGTCCGGCTGAAGGCTGCCCTGGCAACCCACTCGGTCAAGGACGCCGCGACGCTGGTTGCGGGCTCGGTCGGGCTGCCTCGTCGCACCGTCTATGCCCGGGCGATGGAGCTCGCCGCGGACACGACCCGGTTCCCGGCTGGCGACGGATGAGGCCGATCCGGGATACCGAAAACGGTCATGCGGCCTTAGGGCTTGAGGACGTCGCGTGCGGCATCCTTGCCTTTGCCGACACCCTCCTGGACCTTGCCACCCGTCTTCTCGGCAGTGCCCTCGGCTTCGAGCTGCTCGTTGCCGCTGACCTTGCCGGCCGTTTCCTTCACGACGCCTTTGACCTGACTGGCGAGGCCGTCGACCCGGTCCTTGTCCATTGCCATCTCCCGTGCGGCGTGATGCCGCAACGGAAGAACGGGCCCTGCCAGGCCCGGTTCCTGACCATGCCGACTGCACGATGCGTAGGCGCTACTGGTCGACCACCCGCGTGTCGAACAGGCCGCCCGGCATGGCGCCGCCGGCGGCCAGGTCGAACAGGTCGATCCGCGTTTCGCGTCCCTGCGCGTCCACCACGCTCCAGCCGCGCAGCGCAAGCGGTGTCTCGGTCATGAACACCGTCAGGCTGCCATCCGACGGGCTTGCGGTGCGCACCAGCGCAACCTGCAGCATCCCGTTGTCGTGCCTGAACCCGGTCACCGTTACGTCACCAGACAGGCTCAACTGCGGCCGAAGCAGCAGGCCGAGCGGCGTCTTGTCCAGCGGGATCTCGGTGGTCTGCTTCAGCGCGCTGTCGGTGAACACCAGCCGGCCGCCGCCCGCCACCAGGAGCAGCGGGCTCGGCTTGTCGTACTCGAACCGCATGCGGCCTGGCCGGTCGAGCCACATCTTGCCGGTGGAGCGCCTGCCATCCGGCGCGATCTGCTGGAACCGGCCCTTCAGCGTGGTGATGGCGTTCAGCGTGTCCTGGATACGGTCGATCCAGCCCCGGTCGGCCGGCGTGAGCGCCTCCCCCTGCGCGGCCGGCGGGGCCTGGGCCAGGGCCGGGTCCAGCGTCACGCAGGCGAGCAGCGGAAGAAAGGCGAGCACGTGGAAGCGGGACATGACCGCCACTTTAGCTCAGGCCGAGCCGATCAGCACCCCGGCAGCGAACACCAGCCCGCCGCCGAACAGGATCTGCACCGCCGCCGACAGCAGCGGCGTGTCCTGGTAGCGCCAGCGTATCCAGGAGATCAGCGCCAGCTCCAGCACCACCACGATGCCGGCCACGACCAGCGCCTCGGAGAAGCGGGGGATCAGGAACGGCAGGGTATGGCCGATGCCGCCGGCCGTGGTCATCAGCCCGCAGATCACCCCGCGCAGGATCGGCGCCCCGCGCCCGGACAGCTTGCCGTCGTCCGACAGCGCCTCGGCGAACCCCATGGAGATGCCGGCCCCCACCGAGGCGGCGATGCCGACCAGGAACGCGTTCCACGGCAGGTGGGTGGCGAACGCCGCCGCGAATACCGGCGCCAGGGTCGACACCGAGCCGTCCATCAGCCCGACCAGCCCCGGCTGCACCACCTGCAGCACGAAGCGGCGCCGCGCCTGGTCGTCCTCGGTTTCCCGCTTCGACGCGGGCAGGCGACGCAGCGCGATGCTGCCCGCCGCCTGCTCGTGCGCGTCCTCCGCTTCCGCCAGGTCGCCCAGCAGCCGGCGGATCGACGCGTCGGTCGAGCGCGCCGCCGCCTGGCGATAGAACCGCGCCGCGTCGCGCTCCATCTGGCTAGCATGCCGGCGCATCGCCTCAATGCCCTGCCGCTGCACCTGCCACGCCGAACGCCGCAGCACGAAGCCTGCAACGTCCTGCCTGCGCACCAGCGGGATGTGATCGCCGAAACGCTGCGTATACAGGTCGATCAGGCGCCGGCGATGCTCCTGCTCCTCCTGCGCCATTTCGGTGAAGATGCCGGCGCTGTCGGGAAAGTTCTCCCGCATCGCGTGGGCAAAGTCGGCGTAGATCCGCCCGTCCTCCTCCTCGCTGGCGACGGCCAGGGCAAGCAGCTCGCGCTCGGTCAGCTCATCAAATTTCCGCATCGCCGATCATTTGCCCCGAACGGCATGGAATTCAAGTCGAGCCCGCACCGATGCAAATGCTTCGCGACATCAGGTGAAGTCTTCGAAGCATCACACGGGATCAGTGCCGGAAGTGGCGCATCCCGGTGAACACCATCGCCACCCCCGCCTTCTCGGCGGCGGCGATCACCTCCGCGTCGCGGATCGAGCCGCCGGGCTGGATTACCGCGGTCGCCCCGGCCTCGATCGCCACCTCGAGCCCGTCCGCAAACGGGAAGAACGCGTCGGACGCAACCACGCTGTTCTCGGTCAGCCGCCGGTCGAGGCCGGCCGCCCTCGCCGCCTCCTCGCCCTTGGCAGCTGCGATCCGGGCGGAGTCCACCCGGCTCATCTGTCCGGCGCCGATGCCCACCGTGGCGCCGTCCCTCACGTAGACGATCGCGTTCGACTTCACGTGCTTGGCGATCCGGAACGCCAGCCGGAGGTCGGCGAACTCCCCTTCGGTCGGTGCCCGCTTCGTCACCACCCGGAACGTGTCCGCCCATCCGTTGTCGCGCGTCTGCGCCAGGAAGCCGCCGGACACGCTCCTGAGCACCACGCCTGGCGTGCGCGGATCGGGCAGGCTCCCGGTCAGCAGCAGGCGCAGGTTCTTCTTCGCCGCCAGCACCGCCTTCGCCCCGTCGGTCGCATCCGGTGCCGCGATCACCTCGGTGAAGATCATCGCCATGCGCGTCGCCGCCGCCTCGTCGAGCACCCGGTTCACCGCGACGATGCCGCCGAACGCCGACACCGGGTCGCACCGCAGCGCCAGCCGCCAGGCCTCGGCCAGGTCGGCCGCCTCGGCCACCCCGCACGGATTGGCGTGCTTGACGATCACCACCGCCGGCCGGTCGAGCTCCGCCACCGCCTCGAACGCGGCATCGGTGTCGTTGAGGTTGTTGTACGACAGCGACTTGCCCTGCACCTGCACCGCGGTGGCGATGCCGGGCCGGTTGCTGCCGTCGGTGTAGAAGGCGGCACCCTGGTGCGGGTTCTCGCCGTAGCGCAGGGCCTCCCGCCGCACGCCGGCAACGGCCAGCCGTGCCGGCAGCAGGTCGCCGCGCTCGGCGTTGAACCAGGTCGCGATCGCGGCATCATAGGCGGCGGTGCGGGCATAGGCCGCACCCGCCCAGGCGCGGCGGTCGGCGAGCGTGATGCCGCGCAGGGTCCGGAGGCTGTCGATCGCGGCCCCGTACTGGCCCGGATCGGTCAGCACCGCCACGTGGGCGTGGTTCTTGGCCGCCGCCCGGATCAGCGCCGGGCCGCCGACGTCGATGGTCTCGATGCAGTCGGAAGCCTGCGCGCCGGATGCCGCCGTCGTCTCGAACGGGTAAAGGTTGACACACACCAGGTCGATCGGCGCGATCCCGTGCGCCTCCATCTGCGCCAGGTGCTCCGGCAGGTCACGCCGTGCCAGGATGCCGCCGTGGATCTGCGGCACCAGCGTCTTGACCCGGCCGTCCAGGATCTCCGGGAACCCGGTATGCGACGACACGTCCTGCACGGCCAGCCCGGCCTCGCGCAGCGCCATGGCCGAGCCGCCGGTGGACAGCAGCTCCGCCCCGTGCCCCGCCAGCGCCTGCGCCAGCGCCAGGAGGCCGGTCTTGTCCGACACCGAGATGAGCGCACGCCGGATCGGCAGGATGTCGTCGGTCATGGCTGACAAGGTCCTCATCCGAAAGCGCCGTCCGTCCCGCCCTGGCGTGGCACGTGGCCTGCACCTTGCGCCGCAACCGCAGCGTCCGGCCGCCGCTGGGCCCCGGCACCACACGCCCGCAACGCGAGGACGGACCGCGTCGGATCGCCGGCGCGACGGCCGGTGTCTTATCGCGCGGCGAATGCGCTGAGAAGCTGCGCGATTGCGCCGGGATCGCTTTCCTCCAGCACCCGACGCGCCAGCCGGCGGCATTCGTCGAGCGAGGCCTGTCGCACCACCTGCTTCACCCGCGGGATCGCCGACGCGTTCATGCTGAACGAGCGCAGCCCCATCCCCATCAGCAGCGGCACCACCAGCGGGCTGCCGGCGATCTCGCCGCACAGCGACACCGGCCGGCGGGAACGCAGCGCCGCGTCGGTGGCCTGGCCGATCAGGCGCAGCACCGCCGGGTGCAGCGGGTCGTAGAGCGCGGACATTTCGGTGGAGGCGCGATCGGTGGCCAGCGTGTACATGGCGAGGTCGTTGGTGCCGATCGCCAGGAACTCGGCTTCCAGCGCCAGGGTCTCGGCACTCAACGCCGCCGCTGGGGTTTCCACCATGATGCCGAGCGGCGGCAGCTTGTCGGGCAGGCGCACGCCGCGCCGGCGCAGGCGCCGCCCGACCCGCTCGTAGATCTCGCGCGCCGCGCGCAGCTCCGCCAGCGTCGTCACCATCGGCAGCATGATGCGGACATGGGCGTCACCGGACACGCGCAGGATCGCCGCAAGCTGGGTTTCCATCACCGCCGGATGACGCAGCAGCAGGCGAAGGCCACGCAGGCCCAGCGCCGGATTGGGGTCACCGGGGGCGAGGAACCCGGCCATCGCCTCGCTCTGCTTCTCGGCTCCCCAGTCGAGCAGGCGGATGGTGATGCAGTCGCCGCCCATCGCCTCGATTACGCCGCGATAGGCGTCCGCCTGCACCGCCTCGTCCGGCAACTCGTCGGCGTTGATGAATAGGAACTCGGTACGCAGCAGCCCGATTCCGGCAGCACCTGCCTGGGCGATCAGGGGCAGCTCCGCCGGCAGCTCGAGGTTGGCCTGCAGCTCCACCGCCTCGCCGCCCGACAACCGCGCCGGCAGCCGGCGCAGCCGGCCGAGGCGCTGGCGCTCGCTTGCATAGGCAACCACCGCACGATGGGCGGCCTCGATCGTCGCCGTCGACGGGTCCAGCGTGACCAGCCCGGCCTCGCCGTCCACCACGACCTGGATCGCGGTCCCGGCGGACGCCGCCGCGTGGACGCTGGCCTGCGCTCGGGCGGTGAAGCCGGCGACGCCCAGCACGGATGGGAGGCCGAGTGCCCGCAGCATGATCGCGGTGTGGTCGGAGGTACCGCCCTCGTCGGTCACTACCGCGGCGATCCGCGACGGGTCGATCAGCGCCGCGTCGGCCGGACGAAGCTGCTCGGTGACCAGGATGCAGCCCGCCGGCAGGGCGGCGAACGACCGGAACGGCGCGCGGGTCAGGTTGCGCACCAGCCTGCGGCCGATCTCCCGCACCTCCTCCGCCTGCCGCGACGCGGAGGCGGCATCCTCGGCATCCGACCCGGTCTCGCCGGATCCCGGACCCGATCCCCGCGCGGCCAGGCGCCGCGCCAGCGCGTCCGCCTCGTCCGATACTGCCGCCTCGGCGTTCAGCCGATCCTCGGCGATCCGCCGCGCCGCCTGGCGCAGCAGGCGGGACGGGCCCAGCATCTGCCGGTAGGCGTCGAGCAGCGGCGCGATCTCAGCCTGGCTGTCCTCGGACAGGAAGGCGAGCCGCGCCTTCAGCTTCTCCAGCTGGCGCACCGAGCGCTGCACCGCCTCGTCGAGCCGACGCAGTTCCGGCTCCACCTCGGCCTCGTCCAGCCGCCGCACCGTGGCTGGAGCCGGCACCTCGGCAGCGAACGCCACCGGGCCCATGGCGATGCCGGAACAAGCGCCGAGGCCGGTGAACCGCAGTTCCTGACGCTCCGGAGCGGCCGGTAGCCGCTTGCGCGCGGCGCCGCGCGCCGGCGCGCGGCGCCGCTTCAAACGTTTCCCGTCCGGATCGCCGTCAATCGTGCTCATCGAAACCGGACTCGACCAGCGCCGTCAGGGCGTCGAGCGCCTCCTGTGCGTCCCAGCCATCCGCGTCGGCTTCGAGCCGGATGCGCACTCCGCGTCCCGCACCCAGCATCATCAGCCCCATGATCGAGCGCGCCGACACCACCTCGCCGTCGCGCGACACGTCCACCGGCGTGTTGAAGCGCTCGGCCGTGGTCACGAACCGGGCTGCCGCCCGCGCATGCAGCCCGCGCAGGTTGACGATCGTGACGGTGCGGACCAGTCGGTCGACAGGTATGTCCGCCGGCGTCTGGTCGGCCGGAACCATGCCGGAGGGTCGACCCGCGCCTCAGCCGGCCAGCACGGCGACGCGCCGGGGAGTGGACGGGTCCGGCGCATCCTGGGCCAGGCCGCGGACGGTCTCGTCCTCCGACCGGCAGCAGGCGGCGCCGCCGAGGCAGGCCTCGGGCAGGCGGGATGCTGCGGCGATATACTTCCGGCCGACCGTTTGGGCGATGTCGATGCACTCGCAGAGCGTGCTGTGCGAGCGGATCTTGCCCAGCTTGACCAGCATCGGCAGGTTCAACCCGGCGATCACCTCGGTGCCAGGCCGGGCCAGCATCGCCACCGCGAGGTTGGACGGCGTGGAGCCGAACATGTCGGTGAGGACGATGACGCCGTCGCCGCGATCGACGGACTCCGTCGCCGCCTCGAGGTCGCGCCGCCGCGCCTGGATGTCGTCGTCCGCGGCGATGGACAGCGTTTCCATCTGCTGCTGCGGGCCGACCACGTGTTCCATGGCCGTGCGCAGCGAGCTGCCGATCTCGCCATGGGTGATGAGGACGAGACCGATCATGAAGCGACCGGCAACATGACGTCGGGTACAGCCGACGTCGGCAACTCATGAGCTGTCACGATGCGCAACCAGCCGCCTCGTCGGCAACGCTCCATCCTGTCGGCATGTCCGTCTTCCGTCACCATGCGGCACAGCAATCGCAGCAAGGCCGGCTCGCTGTCCAGAAGTCGTTAACGGTCCGGTCCGCCACGCGCTGACGATCTGCCCGACCGTTCCCCGCTCAGGTGGGAACATAGGGATGGACAGCAGGCTGCGCTGCAGCATTATCGCCTCACCCATGCATGAAGAACAGGGCTGATATTCTTGAGGTGCGTTGCGATGGTCGGGTTCTACAGCCCGCCGACGGCGAGGAACCGGCGGCCCAGAATGCAATCCAGCCCGATCTCGATCCGCAACGCCGAGGACGCTGCGAACGCGGCGATACGCAGCATCGGCAGGCCGAGCACCGGATGCGGGCGAGGCTCGGGCAGCCTTTCCCCCTCGGAGGTCGCGCCGGCCACGCTCCCATCAAGGGCTGCCACCAGACCCAGCGGCACCGGAGCGACGTGATCCAGGCGCAGCAGGCCGAGCCCGCGCACCTCGACCAATCCCGCCAATGCCGGAGGCGGTCTCGCCTGCCCGTCCTCGACCAGCACCTGGTCATCGGCGACCAGACCGAAGCCACGGTCGATCAGCCGCAGCAGCAGATCGGACTTGCCACTCCCGGATCCGCCCAGCAGCAGGACGCCGACCCCATGGCGGACGGCGCAACTGCCATGGAAGCGGAGCTGACCCTGCACATCAGCCTCCTGGACTGCGGCTCCGGAACACCATCGCAACAACCCGACCTGCGTCTCAATATGAGTTGAAAATCCATTAATAATAACGCATTTGTGAGCAGGAATACATGCCGGGGGCTCCATGCTGACGACGTCGACGACGACGCAGGTCCAGGAACCGGACGCCGCACCGATCGAGCGTCGTCCGGTCAGCGGACGGCAAGAGGTATGCGTGCGCCGCATTACCGGCTTCGACCGCAGCCGGGGCGACTTCCCGCGCCGCCTATCGGAGCAATGCCGCCAGGCGCTGGCGAACGGCGCACGCTCGTTGGAAGCGGCCGGCCTGTCGATGCAGGACGTAGTACGGGTGACCTACCTGGTGCACGACGCGGACGCGTTCCCTGCCTGCTTCCCGTTCCTGCGCGACGCGTTCGGCGACGCCCGTCCCGCGGCGACCATGCGCCTGGTCAGCGGCTTCGACATCCCCCAGGTCAAGATCGAGCTCGAGCTGATCGCCCGCGGACGCGCGGCCTGACCCTCCGGCTCCGTGCCGCTGACGGCACAGCGCTTCACGCGAGACGGCCTGCGCCCTATTGAGCGGAACCGCATTGCGTCCGCCAGCGGATACGGCATTGGCCCGGAAACCGTCATGACTGCCTGCGTCCCGGACGAGAACGAGATCGAGCATGCAGCACTGCGCCTGTTGCTGCTGCGTGCCGAGGCGCGTCTGGCCGCACTGAGGCAGGAGCTGCGGCACGCGCAGCAGGCGCAGGACGCCCTGCTCCGGCGCCCGCTTCCGCAGCCGTTGCCATCCGAACCGGTCGACGTCGCTGCCCTGCTGGCTCCCCTCCAAGCCCGCATCGCGCAGCAGGACGCCGAGATCGCCCTGCTGCAGCGGCACCTCCAGGCGTTCCAAGCCAGCGCCATCTGGCGTGCCACCTGGCCGCTGCGTCGCGTGCTGGACCGTCATCCGGGTCTAGCCCGCGCCGGCCGGCGCGCCTTGCGGACGGGGTGGTGGACCCTCACCCTGCAATGGCCGGCACGGCTGCGGCAGCGGGCCACTTGGCGCGCGGCGCGGCTCGCTTCTCCGAACCATCTCACTGCGGCGACAGCGGATGTGCCCGCTGCGGCATCGCTGCCCGAGGCCATCCCCGTTCCGACCAAGCCGGAAGCGCTTCCGGCACCAGCGCCTCCGCCGCTGGTGCTGCCGACGTCGCGGGCGCCGGTGGTTTCGGTAATCGTGCCCGCCTACGGCCAGGTGCCGGCCACGCTGCGCTGCCTGCGCGCCATCGCCGCGTCCGAGACCGAGACGCCGTTCGAGGTGATCCTCGCCGAGGACGCGTCCGGGGATCCGGAGGTGGCGCTGCTGGACGAGGTGGTCGGCCTGCGCCTGCTGCGCCGTGACGCCAACCTCGGCTTCCTGCACAACTGCAACGAGGCGGCGCTGCACGCCCGCGGCCGCTACCTGCTGTTCCTCAACAACGACACCGAGCCGATGCCGGGCTTCCTCGACGCGCTCCTGCGGGTGGCGGACGCGCTGCCAGATGCCGGCCTGGTCGGTTCTAAGCTGCTGTTTCCCGACGGGCGGCTGCAGGAAGCGGGCGGCATCATCTGGCAGGACGGCACCGGCTGGAACTACGGGCGCGGCGACGACCCGGCCCTGCCGCAGTACAACACCCTGCGCGACACCGACTACGTGTCCGGCGCCTCCATCCTGCTCCGGCGCGACCTGTTCGAGGCGCTGCACGGCTTCGATCCCGCCTTCGCGCCGGCCTACTACGAGGATGTCGACCTCGCCTTCCGCCTGCGCGCCCGCGGCCTGCGCGTGATCTACCAGCCGGCGAGCGTGGTGATCCATCACGAGGGCCTGTCGCACGGCACCGACGTCACGATCGGCATCAAGGCACAGCAGGAGGTGAACCGCCACCGCATCGTGGCCCGCTGGCCGCGCCTGCTGGCCGAGGCACACATGGCGCCCGGCATCGACCCGCTCCGGGCCTGCGAGCACGCGCGCGGACGGCGTGCCATCCTGGTGATCGACCATTACGTGCCGGAACCCGACCGCGACGCCGGCTCGCGCTCGACGATGTCGATCCTGTCCGCGCTCAGGGATGCCGGCTGGCTGGTCAAGTTCTGGCCGCAGAACCGCGTCCACAACCAGTACACCCATCTGCTGGAGACCATGGGGATCGAGGTGCTCGACCATCGCCTGCCGGAAGGGTTCGGCGACTGGATCGCCCGCAACGGCCACGCGCTCGACGACGTGCTGACGATGCGGCCGACGGTCGCCGTCGAGTTCATCTCTGACCTGCTGCGCCACACCCGGGCGCGGCTCAGCTTCTACGGCGTCGACGTGCACCACCTGCGCATGCGCCGTCAGGCGGCGCTGACGCACGACCCGTCGCTGGCCGGCGAGGCCGACGAGATGGAGCGGCTGGAGCGACGGCTCTGGGGCGTGTTCGACGTGCTGCTCTACCCGTCGGAGGTCGAGGCCGCCCTGGTGCGACGGTCGGTGCCGGGAGCGGCCGCCTACGGGATCGTGCCCTTCAGCTTCGACCGCTTCCGCACCCGGACCGCACCGCCACCGGAGCCGGCCATCCTGTTCGTCGCCGGCTTCGCCCATCCGCCCAACGTCGACGCCGCCATCTGGCTGGTGCGTGAGATCCTGCCGCTGGTGCGGTCCGCCGTCCCGCAGACGACCCTGGTGCTGGCCGGCTCCCATCCGACCCCATCGGTGCGGGCTCTCGCTGGCGACGGCGTGGTCGTCACCGGCAGCCTCGACCAGGACGAACTCGACGCGCACTACCGCGCAGCCCGCGTGGGCATCGTGCCGCTCCGCGTCGGCGCGGGGGTGAAGGGCAAGGTGGTGGAGGCGATGCAGCAGGGCCTGCCGCTGGTCACCACGACGATCGGCGCCGAAGGGCTGCCCGGCCTGGAGCAGGCGGCGCGGGTTGCCGACACCGCAGCTGCCCTGGCCGACGCGGTGGTGTCGCTGCTGCGCGACGACCGCGCCTGGAGCACATGCTCGACCATCCAGCGTGCCTACGTGTCGCGGCACTTCTCCCGCGCAGCACTCGCCGCCAGCCTGTTCGCGGCACTCGATCCTCCGGAGTCGCAGGACCGGCCCGGTCCCGGCTGATCGGCGGCGTCACCCGCCTCTCGCGCGAATAAACGGTTTCCAGCTTGCCCGAATCCGTCCTATCCCACGCGGCCTGCGGGCGTTCGACGCCCAGCTCCCCTTGAAAGGTCGACCATGAACGGAACGGACATCGCACGGGTACAGTCCTACCTGCGCAAGCTGCTCGGCAACGAGCAGGTCAACGTGGTGGCGCCGCCGCGGAAAGGCGCCACGACCGAGATCGCGGTAGGGCGTGAGGTGATCGGCACGGTGCACCGCGACGAGGACGAGGGCGAGGTGTCCTACTCGATCCACATCACCGTGCTGGAAGAGGACCTGGCGCCGGCCGCCGAGGCGGCTTCCGCCCCATCGGGCAGGACGGCCGGGACACGCCGCTGAGGTCCCGCGCCGATTGACGCCCAGACTTGGGCGCCCATAGAAGAAGGCTGTATGACAGCATAGCCCGGAAGGCGGAGATCGCGCTTGCGACGAGGCGGCCCGATCCAGCCGGCTGCGGCAACACATGATCGAACGCACAGTGTCGAACAGCTCCAGGATCCGGGCGAGGCAGGCCGGCCTCGTCAGCCCGGTCAGCCGCCGGCCGGTGTTCAGAATCGAGGACGAGACCGGACGCGTGCTGCGCCGGATCGGCACCGCGCGCTGTGCGGCGGAAGCGGCGGCACACTACTGGCGCGCGGTCGGTTGCGATGCCAAGTTCGCGCCTGCCATGGCCGAACCGCCTTCCGACGCACGACTGCGCCGCCGGATCGAGGCGGCGCGCTCCCGCGGCCGCAGCGCGCTGCACGTGGACATGCAGACCCATGAGCTGCCGCTGCCCGATCCGGGCGGGCAGCCGGCCGCGACGTCCCGCCCGGTCTCGCGCCAGCGCCGGACGAGGGTTCCGGAGCATGCCGAGCCGGACCTGTTCGGCACGGCCGAACCGGACGCCGTCGCGGCAGCGACGGAGCCCGAGCCCGTCCTGGCGCCGGTCACAGAACCCGATCCGCCCCGGGAGCCGGAGGCTTCTTCCGGCTCCTACCATCTCGACCCGCACGCCGTGCTTCTGCAGCAGGTCGACCCGCGCAACCTTCGTCCGACCGATCGCAACGACTCCTACCTGTACCACATCACCAACGGCGTCGAGGCGGCGACCGCGCTGGAGAACGGGCTGACGGTCAGCTCGCAGGAACCGATCATCCTGACCGAGCGGCAGGGCGTCGCCTACTGGCTGTCGGTGGTGGCGGAGGATTTCGACGTGATCCTGGACGGACCTGCGGACACGGTCGTGCTGCGGCTGCGCCGGATCGCGGTGGAGTCGCTGATCGAGCCGGACCCGGACGCATCGCGCAGCGCCGGATGCGCCTGCTACCTGCTCACCGGCGTCCCCAATGCAGACCCGGCGCCAAACGCTAGGGATGGACTCTAGCGGTCGACAAAGTTGCCGGCGAAGACCGACAGCACCGCCTCGGCATCGACGTCCACCGCCACCGCCTGCGCCGAGTGCGCGTCCCAGGCGCCCAGCGGGAACGGCGAGTCCTTCGGCTTCTGAATGGTCTGGCCGGCAGCCAGGCCGCCGCACACCACCCGGACCGGTCCACGCCTGAGGGTGAACAGGTCCGGCCGCAGCGCGTAGACCACGGCCAGGCAGTCATGGGCGAAGATGCCGTCCAGCCGGCGCGAGCGCTGGTGGAAGGCGTGGTAGCCGCGCGACACCTCGTGCAGGAACCGGCCGTCCTCGCCGCCGTCGCGGCGCAGGCGGTCCAAATACGCCCCGTCCATCACCACCTGCTGGGTCACGTCGAGGCCGATCACCGTCACCGGCCAAGGTGCGGTGAACACCTTGTCGGCCGCCTCGGGATCGTTGGCGATGTTGGCCTCGGCGACCGGGGATACGTTGCCGGTGTGGCCGTGGCTGCCGAACGCGCCGCCCATCACCACCACGCCCTGCGCCAGCCGCGCGACCTCCGGATCCTTGTCCAGGGCGCGGGCCAGGTTGGTCAGCGGGCCAACCGCGATGATCGTCACCTCGTGCGGGTTCGCGCGGATCAGGTCGATCATCATGCGATGGCCGCGCCGCCCGTCCAGCACGGCATCGACCTGGTCCGGAACGTCGATGTCGCCCAGCCCGTTCTGTCCATGCACGTGCCGGGCGGGCTCGCCCTGCCTGTGGGTCAAGGTCACCCCGGAGCCCTGCGCCACCGGGGCGGCAAAGCCGAGCCGGTCCTTCAGGAACAGCGCGTTGCGGGTGACGGTATCGATGTCGGCGTTGCCGTGCACGGTGGACACGCCGAGCAGCTCGAGCTGCGGACTGCGGACCAGCAGGCACAGCGCCATCGCATCGTCCACCCCGGGGTCGGTGTCGAAGATCACCTTGCGCATCAAAGGCTCCGCCGGTCGTCGTGGAACAAGCAAAGACCTCGGCGGAAGGAAACGCAACCGGCGCTTCAGCCAGCCGTCCAGCCGTCCGCCTTCAGCACCTCGCCGGCGAGGTAGAGACTGCCGCAGATCAGCACGCGCGCAGGCGGCACGTCGGATCGGGCCAGACGGGGCAGCACCTGGGCAACCGTCGGACCCGGCAGGGCACGACCGCGCGACGCGGCGACAATCGCCTCCACCGGCAGGGCGAGGTGCTGGCCCGGTTCGGCCACCGCCCAGACGCTGGTGGCCAGGGGCAGCAAAGGCTGGAGGAAGCCGGCGGGATCCTTGGTCTGCTTCATGCCGACCAGCAGATGGATCGAACGGTCGGTCCAGCCTTCCAGGACGCCGGCCAAGGCCGCGCCGGCGCCGGGGTTGTGGCCGCCATCAAGCCACAGCTCCCAGCCCGGCGGCAGCACGTCGGCCAGGCGCCCGTGCAAGCGCTGCAAGCGGGCCGGCCAACGGGTGCAGGCGATCCCGGCATAGGCAGCGTCCGGCAGAACAAGGCCGGCGGCGCGCAGGGTGGCGACCGCAAGTCCGGCGTTGTCGTGCTGGTGCGGCCCGAGCAGCCCTGGACGGGGCAGGTCGAGGATGCCGGCAGCATCGTGGTAGCGCAGACCGTCCGGGCCGGGATCGAGGCGCCAGTCGCGGTCGCGCAGCAGCAGCGGCGCGCCCTGGCGGCCGGCCTCGGCTTCGATGACGGCCAACGCCTCGGCGGGCTGGCGTCCGGTGACGACCGGACGCCCCGGCTTGATGATGCCGGCCTTCTCGCCCGCAATCGCCGCCAGGGTGTTGCCGAGGAACGCCTCGTGGTCCATCGACAGGGCGGTGATGGCGCAGGAAGCGGGCGCCTGCAGCACGTTGGTGGCGTCGAACCGGCCGCCGAGCCCGACCTCGACGATCGCGAGGTCGGCAGGCGTCTCGGCGAACAGGAGGAAGGCGCAGGCCGTCAGCACCTCGAACACGGTGATGGGCGCACCGGCGTTGACCGCCTCGATGCGTTCCAGCGCGGTGATGAGCGCCGCCTCGTCCACCAGGCGCCCGGCGACCCGGAACCGCTCGGTCACGGAGAGGAGATGCGGGCTGGTGGTGGCATGCACCGTAAGCCCCGCCGCTTCGGCGATCGCCCGGAGATTGGCGCAGGTGCTGCCCTTGCCGTTGGTGCCGGCAACGTGGATCACCGGGGGCAGGCGCCGCTCCGGATGGTCAAGCTTGCCCAGCAGGTCCTCCAGCCGATGCAGGCTGAGATCGATCAGCAACGGGTAGAGGCGCTGCAGCCGCTCCAGCACGACGCCGCTGCGACCGCTGAACTCGGGCGACAAGGCTGGCGGAGCGGCTGGTGCCATGACGGGCAGCGGGTCCGCCGGTTCAGGCGGCGTGGGCGAAGGCGTCCTTGACGCTGAGCAGCAGGAGCAGGCGGCCGAGGGTGTCGCGCAGGTCGCCCCGCTTCACCACCATGTCGAGCATGCCGTGCTCATGCAGGAACTCCGAGCGCTGGAACCCGTCCGGCAGCGTCTCGCGCACGGTCTGCTCGATCACCCGGGGCCCGGCGAAGCCGATCAGCGCGTTCGGCTCCGCGATCTGGATGTCGCCCAGCATGGCGAAGGACGCGGTGACCCCGCCGGTGGTGGGGTTGGTCATCACCACGACGTAGGGCAGGCCGGCATCCTTCACCATCTGCACGGCAACGGTGGTGCGCGGCATCTGCATCAGGCTGATCATGCCCTCCTGCATGCGGGCGCCGCCGGAAGCGGTGAACACGATCAGCGGCGCCTGCTGCAGCACCGCCAGGCGGGCGGCGGCGACGAAGCCCTCGCCCAGGGCGGCTCCCATGGTGCCGGCCATGAACTCGTAGGCCATCACCGCGACCACGGCCTTGACCCCGCCGATCGTGCCATGCGCCACCACCAGCGCCTCGTCGAGCTGCGACTTCGCGC
>CAXTVS010000062.1:0-18242 GCA_964247735.1 uncultured Acetobacteraceae bacterium | reverse complement strand
GCATGACCATCGGCACCGTCAGGCCGTTCTGCTTCTGCCAGTCCGGCGTCTCCCAGGCCGCCGGGATCGAGACGTTGGCCAGGCAGGCGGCGGCAGCCTGCCAGAGCGGCCCGCCTGCCCGCGTGAGCTGCGCCTCGTCGCCCTCCTTGAGGGTGATCGGGAGCGACGGGATGCCGTCGCCGGAGCCGAAGATCAGCGCCGAGACCGGCGCCAGGATCGAGCGCGGGATGCTGAGGTCGCCCGGACGCCAGGCCGCGCCCGACACCATGACCGGGTCGAACGGGGTGAACAGCAGCCGCGTCCGGTTCATCCGACGGGTCGGGCGAAGGGCGGCGAGCCGCGCGCGCACCGGTTCCAGCAGGGCATCGGCTTCGCCCCGCTCCGGCAGCAGGTCGATCATGCGCGTGACCTTGAGGATCTTCTCGTCGCTCGCGTTGCGGAACTCCTTCGACAGCGCACGCACGCCGTCCGCAGCGGGCCTGTCTCCGTCAGCCATCGCCGTGCTCCAACGCGAGTTCGCGTGCCCTGATGCGCTCGTTGCGCTCGACCAGGCCTGGAGCCGGCGCGCCGCGAGCCGGTTCGCGTTCCTGTCGTGCCGCCTGCGCCTGCGCCTGTGCCGTCGCGGCGTCCGGAGCGCCCGGCTGGCCGCCGGCGGTGCCGGGCGCCTTGCCGGCAGATGCCGCGTCGGCATCGCCGGCTGTGGCGGCGCCGGCCAGTCGCACCAGCAGCCCGATCTCCGGCAGCAGGCGGAGACGGGCGGACAAGGTGTCGGCGTCGAGCCAGAGAAGGCAGATCCGGTCCCACCCGTCCAACGTCTCCTCGACATGTCGTGCGGCACCCAGTGCCCCGGCCGGATCGGTCCGCCAGCGGACGAGCAGGGCGGCCGGATCGGCCAGTGCGCGGGTGGCCTCGTCCAGCGCGGCCGTCGCCGGGCCGAGCCATTGCGACACGCCGTTGGTCGTGCGCGCGAGAAGGGCAGGCGACAAGGCCGCGTCCTGTGCATGCTGCGTCTGCTCCGACAGCAGCGCGGGATGCAGGGCTTCCATGAGGCCGAGCAGCCGGTGCGCCCGCCCCTTGCCACCGATCGGCAGGAAGGCGCCCGAGAGCTGACCGAGCGCGTCCGACAGCGCGGCCGGTTCCCACCCGACCCGGCCCGCCGCGGCGACGAACCCGTCGGTGACGACGCCTGGCCCGGCGTTGCCGAGGCCTGCCAGGATGCGCCCCTGCTCCGGGCCCGGGACCTCCGACCGCTGGATCAGCGCCAACAGGAACATCGCCCACAGGCGCAGCGTCTCGGCCTCGATCTTGGTCTGCGAACGGCTGGCCGCTTCCGCCGCGTCCCGGCCGGCATAGCCTTCGGCCGCCACGGTGCGTGCCACGCCGCGTACTGCTGCCGGCGTGAGGCTCTGGATGTCGTGCAACCGCTTGGCGAGGACCGTGTCGTGCAGCGTCGGCGCGGCGAGCCCTGCAGCCTGGGCCCAGCTCACCACGTAGGTGCCCCGGCCGCCGGACGGGTTCGGCAGGATGAACTCGAGCCCGTCTCGCTGCCGGCGTCCGCGTACTCCCGCCAGCAGCGGGGCGGTGAACGGGATGTGCACGTCGGCAACGGGCGCGTTGGCACGGGACTGCACCGTCCAGGCCTGCGTTGTCATGATGTCCAGCCTGCCCCGCCCTGGTCCGCCGTCCGGCCCCGTGCCATCTGTCGACGGGCATTGTGTTCCGGTGTGCATGAACGAACGATTAAGCCCAGGCAGCTCCCCCGTGCACGATCCGGGACCCGATCCCACCCGCACGGTCGCCTTCGACGTGCTGGTCGCCGTCCTCGAGCGGCGGCGCCCGCTCGAGGACGCGCTCGACGGCGCGGACCCGGCCGGGTCGGGGGTGTCGGCGCGCGACCGGGCCGCGGCGCATCGCCTCGCCGCCACGGTGCTGCGCCGCATGGGAACCCTGGACGCGGTGCTCGAGCCTTTCCTGGCCAGGGCGCCGCCGTCCCGCGTCCGGCTGGCGCTGCTGATGGGGACGGCACAGCTGCTGCTGCTGGAAACGCCGCCGCATGCCGCGGTCGGCACGACGGTGTCGCTGCTGCGGAGCCGCGGGCTGGCGCCGTTCGCCGGCCTGGCGAACGCGGTGCTGCGCCGCGTCGCCGCCGCCGGGACCGAGGCGCTGGAGGGACTCGACGGTCCCAGGCTCGACGTGCCGGCCTGGCTGTGGTCGTCCTGGGGCGGTTCGGCGCGACGGATCGGCGAGGCGCTGGTGCGGGAAGCGCCGCTCGACCTGAGCCTCGCGCCGGGTGCGGCCGCCCCGGAAGGCGGCGTCGTCCTGCCGACCGGGTCGGTGCGGTTCCCGGCCGGCACCTCCGTGCTCGGCCTGTCCGGCTACGACGACGGCGCGTTCTGGGTGCAGGACGCGGCTGCGGCCCTGCCGGCGCGCCTGCTGGCGCCGCAGGCCGGGGAGCGGATCGCCGACCTGTGCGCGGCCCCGGGAGGCAAGACGGCGCAGCTCGCCGCCGCCGGCGCCCGGGTGGTCGCGGTGGAGCGTGACGCGCGCCGCCTCCTCCGGCTGCAGCGGAACCTCGCCCGGCTCCGGCTTGAGGTTGACACGGTTGTCGCGGACGCCGTCGCGTGGATCCCGCCGGCGCCGTTCGACGCGGTGCTGCTCGATGCACCGTGCAGCGCCACCGGAACCGTCCGCCGCCATCCGGACGTGCTCCGGCTCAAGCGCGCGTCCGACATCGCGGCGCTGGTCGAGGGGCAGGACCGGCTGATCGCGGCGGCCGCACGCATGCTGCGTCCCGGCGGCAGGATGGTCTACGCGGTCTGCTCGCTGCAGCCGGAGGAGGGTGCGCTTCGGGCCGAAGCGGCAGTCCGGCTGGGGTTGCGTCCCGATCCCTTCACCGCGGAGGAGCTGGCGGCGCTGCCGGAAGCGCGCACGGAGGAAGGTTGGCTGCGCACCCATCCGGGGTTCTGGCCGGAGCTGGGCGGCATGGACGGCTTCTTCGCCGCACGGTTCGTGCGTGCCTGATGCGAGGCCGTGCCGGCTTGCGTCCGGCTCGTCACTTGCTGCTACAAACCGGTCATGTCGGTCACATCCTCGTCCTCCAGAACGGTTGTCGTGGCACCCAGCCTGCTCGCGGCAGATTTCGGCAGGGCAGCCGAGGAGGTCGAGGCGGTCGAGGCCGCCGGCGCCGACTGGCTGCATCTCGACGTCATGGACGGCCACTTCGTGCCGAACCTGTCGTTCGGCCCGCAGATGATCAAGGCGCTGCGGCCGCGGTCGCGGCTGCCGTTCGACGTCCACCTGATGATCGCGCCGGTCGACCCGTTCCTCCACGCCTTTGCCGAAGCGGGGGCCGAGCACATCCACCTGCACATCGAGGCCGGGCCGCACACCCACCGCTCCATGCAGCTGGTGCGCTCCCTCGGCGTGAAGGCCGGGATCGCGCTCAACCCGGCGACGCCGGCGGAGGCGATCTCGGGGGTGATGGACCTGGCCGACCTGATCCTGGTGATGACGGTCAACCCCGGCTTCGGCGGCCAGAGCTTCCTCCCCGGCCAGCTGGACAAGATCGGGCGGCTGCGCCGGATGGCCGACGCCACCGGCCGCGAGATCCCGATCATCGTCGACGGCGGCGTCGATCCGCGCACCGCGGCACTCAGCGTGGCCGCCGGCGCCGACACCCTGGTCGCCGGCACCTCCGTGTTCGGGCAGCCGGACTATGCGGCGGCGATCGCGGCCCTCCGTGCGGCCGCGGTCGGCCGGCCGGACGGGTCCGGAGCCGGTCCTGATGCGGTCTGACGACCGGCGGAGCGGGACCGGCTGCTGATGGCCGTGCGCGACTGGACCCGCGATGCGCGCCTGTCCCTCGCCCGCCTGCCGGGCCTCGGCGGCGGGCGCATTCCCGAGGCACCCTCGGTGTCGATCCGCGACCTGTGGCCGGGGGACACCGGGCGCGGCGCGCGCCTGATGAAGGGCGAGCTGGTGTTCGCGGGCGCAGTCGGCCCGCTGCGGCCGGGGCGGGGCGATGCGCAGCCGGCGCATTCCGGCGGCCAGTGGGGCGATCCGGCCGTGCCGCCGCTGCTTCGCGCGCACGCGCACGGCTTCTCCTGGCTGCGCGACCTGCGCGCGCTCGGCACCGACGGCGGCCGCCTGCGTGCCCGCGCCCTGGTGTCGGACTGGCTGGGCCGGCCGCCAATCGATCCCGCTTCCCGCACCCCGCCGGTGGTGGCGAGCCGGATCACCGCCTGGCTGTCGCACTACGACTTCTTCGCCGCCACCGCCGACGACGCGTTCCGGCAGCGGTTGATGGCGCGGCTGATGGTGGACGCGCGCAGCCTGGCCGCCAGCGTTCCGACGACCCAGCACGACCATCGTGCCCTGACCTGCCTCAAGGGGCTGCTGGCGGCGGCGGTGGCGCTGCCGGAACAGTCGGGCTTCCTGACCCGGGCGATGCGCCACATCGGGCCCGAGATCGGCCGCCAGGTGCTGGCCGACGGCAGCCACGCCGAGCGCAGCCCGGGCGCGCAGTTCCACGCCCTGCGCGAGCTGGCCGAGATCAGGGCGCTGATGCAGGCAGGGCAGATCGGGCCGCCGCTGGCGCTGGCGGCGGCACTCGACCGGATGAGCCCGGTGCTGCGCGCGCTGCGCCACGGCGACGGGGGCTTGGCTCTGTTCAACGGCAGCCACGAGGAGAACCCGGTGCTGGTCGACCTGGTGCTGAGCCAGGCGACCCGTGGCCGGGTGATCGCCGCGGGCCTGCCGGACGGCGGGTTCGTCCGCATCCTGTCCGGGCGCAGCCTGCTTCTGGTCGACGCCGGGCCGCCGCCCGCCGGCTTCGACGGGACCGCCCATGCCGGCACCCTGTCGTTCGAGATGTCGGCCGGGCGTGAGCGGCTGATCACCAACTGCGGCACCGGCATGCTGCCCGCCTGGCGCGACGCGCTGCGTGCCACCGCCGCCCATTCCACCCTGTCGGTCGAGGACACCAGCTCGTCGGAGTTCCGCGCCGGCACCGTGTCGCGGCGTCCGGCGCACGTCACCCTCGACCACAGGCAGGCCAGCGGCGCGCACTGGCTCGACCTCAGCCACGACGGCTACGTGCCGAACTTCGGCGCGGTGCACCACCGGCGCATCTACATCGCGGATGGCGGCGAGGACATACGCGGCGAGGACTCCCTGGTTGGCCGGTCGAACCGCTTCGTGCTGCGCTTCCACCTGCATCCCTCGGTGAAGGCGGTGCGGGAAGGCGACGAGCCGGGATCGGCCGAAGAGGGGGGTGCGGTGCTGCTGACGCTGCCGTCCGGCAGCTCCTGGCGGTTCCGGGTCGACAGCGGCCGGTTGTCGGTCGAGGAAAGCATCTACCTCGGCGGCGACACCCCGCGCCGGAGCCTGCAGGTCGTGATCGCCGTGCTGCCGCAGCCGGCAACGGCGGAGGCGAATGCCGAGGATGCGGCGCCCGCGGACGATCCGCCGGCGGCGAAGGCGATCCGCTGGGCGCTGATCCGCGCCGAACCTTGACATACCAGCGCCGCCGGCCGGTGAAGATCCTCGAGGTCACCAACGTCGACTTCTCGCTGCGGCACTTCCTGCTGCCGCTGATGCGCGGCCTGCGGGCGCGCGGGCACGAGGTGGTCGGCGTGTGCGCCGACGGGCCGCTGCTGGGCGACGTGCGCGACGAAGGGTTCCGGGTCGAGGGGCTGCCGATGGCGCGCAGCCTGTCGCCACTGGCGCAGGTGCTGGCGTTCCGCGCGCTGGTGCGGCTGATCCGGCGCGAGCGGCCGGACCTCGTGCACGCGCACATGCCGATCAGCGGCGTGCTGGCGCGCCTGGCGGCACGGATCTGCGGCGTGCGGATCATCGCCTACACCTGCCACGGCTTCCTGTTCAACCAGCCGGGGCCGCTGCCGCGCCGGCTGGTGTCGCTGCTGCTGGAATGGCTCGCCGGCCGGGTCACCGACCGGTACTTCACCGTGTCCGAAGAGGAGGCGGTCGACGCCCGTCGCCTCCGGATCCACAGCGGCGCGATCGGCATCGGCAACGGGCGATCGCCTGCCGTCTTCCAGCCCGATCCGCTGCTGCGCGCGCAGGTCCGGACGTCGCTCGGAACGCCTGAGGAGCGAGTGGTCGTGATCGTCGTGTCCCGGCTGGTGCGGCACAAGGGACATCCGGAGCTGCTGGCGGCGATGGCGCAGGTGCCGGAGGCCGAGCTCTGGGTGGTCGGCGACCGGCTGTCCTCCGACCACGGCGAGACGCTGGATGCCGCGTTCGAGGCCGCCGCCAGGCCGGAGGTGCTGGGACCGCGCCTGCGCCGGCTCGGCTACCGGACCGACATCCCGGCGCTGCTCGCGAGCGCCGACATCTTCGCCCTGCCGAGCCACTTCGAGGGGCTGCCGATGTCGGTGATCGAGGCGATGCTGTGCGGCCTGCCGGTGGTGGCGACCGCGATACGCGGCCCGCGCGAGCAGGTGGTCGACGGCGAGACCGGCCTGCTGGTCCGGCCTCGGGCGGTGGACGAACTGGCCTCGGCGCTGCGCCTGCTCGCTGCCGATGCGGCGCTCCGCCGCCGCCTCGGCGAGGCGGGACGGGCGCGTGCGCTCGCGTGCTACGACGAGGACCGGGTGGTCTCGCGCACCATCGAGCTACTCGGGGCCTAGGCCGGCACCTCTTCCGATACGCCGCGCCACAGGTCGATCCCGCCCTCGGTGGCGTGCCGGTCGATCGCTGCCAGCTCGTCGGCGGAAAACCGGAGGTTGCCGAGCGCGTCGAGGGAGTCGTCGATCTGGCGGACGGTGCGCGCGCCGATGAGGGCCGAGGTCACGCGCGGGTCGCGCAGCACCCAGGCAATCGCCATCTGTGCCAGGCTCTGTCCGCGCGCCTCGGCAATCCCGTTCAGGCCGCGCACCCGGTGGAGGTTGTCCTCCGACAGCAGCGTCCGGCTGAACGACCGGCCCTTGGCCGCGCGCGCGTCCTCCGGCACGCCGTGGAGGTACTTGGTCGTGAGCAGACCCTGGGCGAGCGGCGAGAAGGCGATGCAGCCGGTGCCGAGGCTGTCCAGCGTGTCGAGCAGCCCGGTCTCGATCCAGCGGTTCAGCATGGAATAGGACGGCTGGTGGATCAGCAACGGCACGCCCTCGCTGCGGAGGATCTCGGCCGCCTGCCGGGTCCGCTCCGGACCGTAGGAGGAGATGCCGACATAGAGCGCCTTGCCCTGCCGGACCAGCTGCACCAGCGCGCCCATGGTCTCCTCCAGCGGCACGTCGAGGCTGGGGCGGTGCGAGTAAAAGATGTCGACGTAGTCCAGGCCCATGCGTCGCAGGCTCTGGTCGGCGGAAGCGAGGAGATACTTGCGCGAGCCGCCGGAACCGTAGGGGCCGGGCCACATGTCCCAGCCGGCCTTGGAGGAGATCACCAGCTCGTCGCGATGATGCGTGAAGTCCTTCGACAGGATCAGGCCGAAGTTCTCCTCGGCCGAGCCGTAGGGCGGACCGTAGTTGTTGGCCAGGTCGAAGTGGGTAACGCCTCGGTCGAACGCGCGCCGGATCACGGCGCGCCCGGTCTCGAACACGTCCACGCCACCAAAGTTGTGCCACAGGCCGAGAGAGATCGGCGGCAGCATCAGGCCGGATCGGCCGCAGCGTCGGAAGGGGGCGGCCTCGTAGCGGTCGGCGGCGGGCTGGTAGGTCATGCGGTTCGTCCGGATCGGTGCGGGGAAGGGCGGTGGTCTTGCGGCGGCGCGGCGTTCGGGCACAGTTGCAACGCAGGCAGGCGAGGATCGTCGCATGACTCAGCAGGAACTGATCGACTGGGCGCTGCGGAACGGCTGGCAGATGATGGCGGGAATGCCGAGCCTGACCAAGCCGTCCAGCCCGAAGGAGGCGATCGTGCGGATGGTGCTCAAGGCCACCGTGGTCAACCTCGAGGTCAAGAAGCCGGCCGGCAAGTGGGAGAAGGTGGCGGGAGCGGCCTACGGCGCCGTCGCCGCCGATCCCGAGACCGGGCTGCCGCAGGGGCTCGGCTTCGAGACCATCCCGAGCTTCTCCACCCTGATGCGCGAGAACAAGGACCGGCAGGTGTTCGCCGGCTTCGGCAAGGCGCGCTGACGGCTCAGCCTGCCGGCCGCTCATCCGATCGTGACGCGGCGCGGGCGCAGCCATCGCCGGATGGGCGTGTTCGCTTCCGACGCATCGGAGGAGCACGGGCGATGAGCATCCTGTCGGCACTCGGCCTGGAGTCGGAGCGCAAGGTTCGCTACGCGATGGTGGCGCTGGGCGACATCACGCAGGAGGCGATGCTGCCGGGGGTGGCGCATACCGGCAACTCGGTGGTGAGCGCGTTCGTCACCGGCGACGTGGAGAAGGCGCGGGCCGTCGGCGAGAGGTACGGCGTCACCGCCTGCTACGGCTACGACCGGTTCGAGGAGATGCTGCGTTCCGGCACCGTGGACGCGATCTACCTGGCGACGCCGAACTGGCGTCATGCGGAGTTCGCGGTGCCGGCGCTGCAGGCCGGCATCCACGTGCTGGTGGAGAAGCCGCTGGAGGTGTCCACCGCGCTGTGCCAGCAGATCCTGGACGCGCAGAAGGCGTCGGCCGCCAAGCTGATGGTGGCATACCGGCTGCACTTCGAGCCGGCGACACTGTCGCTGGTCGACAAGATCCGCGCCGGCGACCTCGGAGAGCTGGTGTCGTTCAGCTCCTCCTTCGCGCAGATGGTCGATCCGGCCAACCACCGTGCCAGCAACGGGATCGAGGCGGGACCGGTGTTCGACATGGGGCCATATCCGGTGAACGCCGCACGCACCGTGTTCGAGGACGAGCCGATCGAGGTGGTCTCGGCGGTGGGCACGCGCCATCCGCAGGCGGGGTTCTCCGGCGACTTCGACGACACGGTAGCGGTGACGCTGCGGTTTCCCGGTGACCGGATCGCGCAGTTCGTGGTGAGCTACTACGCCAACACGATCGACAGCTATGTGGTGCTCGGCACCAAGGGCAGCGTGCAGGTCAAGCCCGGCTACATGTTCGGCATGTCGCTGGAGCAGTCCGAGGTGATCGGCGAAAGGAAGTCGCACCAGAGCTTCAAGAACACCGACCAGTTCGGGGGCGAGCTCAGGTACTTCTCCGACTGCATCCTGAACGATCGCGATCCGGAGCCGGACGGCGAGGAAGGGTATGCCGACGTGCGGGTGCTGGAAGGGATCGCGCGGGCGCTGAAGAGCGGCAGGCCGGAGGTGCTGGTGCCGTTCGTGCGCACGAAGCGGATCGACACGGCGAACGTGCAGACGCTGGCGGCGAAGCGGACGCCGGAGCTGGTGAACGCGTCGAACCCGGGCAAGGACAAGGAGAAGGGGCCGAAGAACTAGGCCCTGGCCTGGACGGCTCCGTCGGGAAATTGTGTTATCACCGTGTGCACGCGTGGCCCAAGGCAATACACGGGCACTCGGGGAGGAAAGCAGATGAAGGTCGACAGCGTTCTGGGGACGATCGGCGGCACGCCGCACATCCGGGTGGCGCGGCTGTTCCCCGAGGCGGAGGTGTGGATCAAGTCGGAGCGGAGCAGCCCGGGCGGATCGATCAAGGACCGCATCGCGTTGGCGATGATCGAGGCGGCGGAGGAAAGCGGCGCCCTGCAACCGGGCGGAACCATCGTCGAGCCGACCTCGGGCAACACCGGCATCGGGCTGGCGATGGTCGCAGCGGTGAAGGGCTACCGGCTGGTGCTGGTGATGCCGGAGTCGATGTCGGTCGAGCGGCGCCGGCTGATGCAGGCCTATGGGGCCACCTTCGAGCTGACGCCGCGGGCGGGCGGGATGAAGGGGGCAATCGAGCGGGCGCAGGCGCTGCTGGCCGACACCCCCGGCGCCTGGATGCCGCAGCAGTTCGAGAACCCGGCCAACGTCGAGGTGCACGTGCGCACCACGGCGCAGGAGATCCTGGAGGACTTCCCGGACGGGATCGACGCGATGATCACCGGGGTGGGCACGGGGGGGCACATCACCGGGTGCGCGCAGGTACTGAAGCAGCGCTTTCCGAGGCTCCGGGTGTTCGCGGTGGAGCCGTCGGCGTCGCCGGTGATCTCCGGCGGGGCGCCGGCGCCGCATCCGATCCAGGGGATCGGGGCCGGCTTCGTGCCGGCGAACCTGCACCGCGAGGTGCTGGACGGGGTGATCCAGGTGGAGGCGGAGGCGGCGCGCGAGTGGGCGCGTCGCTCGGCGCGGGAGGAAGGGCTGCTGGTCGGCATCTCGTCCGGGGCGACGCTGGCGGCGATCGCAGCCAAGCTGCCGGAGCTGGCGCCGGGCGCGGTGGTGCTGGGGTTCAACTACGATACCGGGGAGCGCTACCTGTCGGTGCCGGACTTCCTGCCGGGTTGAGGCGGCGGACGGCGCGGCAGGATCCCGCCGTGCGCCGTCACGATGCCGCGGGCGTCTCGACACCGAGAAACCTCTCGCTACCTTCCGGATTCCGGCTTCCGGCTCCGCTCGCGGACAGCGCGTCGTGGCTGTCTGTGTGAAGTCGGAGAACAGCCGTGAAGTCAGCCTCGCTCGTTCTACCCATCCTGCTGAGCGTCGCCGCGGTCGTGCAGGCCGAGGCGCAGACGCCGACGCACCAGCAGGCCGTCGCCGCCGATACCGCCAGGGCAGCACGTTCGACTTCAACGGCGCGCAGATCTTCTACCAGGTGACGGGCACCGGCACGCCGCTGGTGCTCATCCATGGCTATCCCCTGTCGGGTGCCCTGTTCACCTACCAGCAGACCGGGCTCGCCAACCGGTTCCAGGTGATCACCCTGGACCTGCCGGGGTTCGGCCAGTCCACGGCGACCAGCGGTTCGGCGTCGACCGCCTACTACGCGCAGGCGGTGCTGGCGCTGCTCGACCGTCTCGGCATCGCCAAGGCGGTGATCGGCGGCCATTCCATGGGCGGCCTGGTCACGGAGGAGCTGTATCGCGAGGCGCCGTCGCGGTTCGCCGGCATGATCCTGATCGACACGGTCGCCGCCACGGCACCGACCGTCGAGAAGGCGGAGTGGATCGGCTACGGGGTGCAGGCGACCGAGCAGGGGGTGCCGTCGATCCTGCCCAACATCGTGCCGACGCTGCTGACCGGGGCCACGCTGCTCGACACACCAAGCGTCGGCACCGCGTTCGACGACATCATCGCCGAGGCGTCGGTCGACGGCGCGCAGGGGGGTGCGGAAACGCTGGTGCTTCGTCCCGACTACACCGCGCTGCTGCCGACGATCGCGGTGCCGACCCTGGTGATCGAGGGAGTGGACGACGGCGTCTACGCCTTTCCGATCGCGCAGCAGATCCAGGCCGCGATCAAGGGCTCGACACTGGCGCTGCTGCCGAACGGAGGGCACGTCAGCATCTTCGAGCGTCCGAACGAGGCCAACCAGGCGATCGCCGCCTGGGCGGCCGCGTCCGGGTTCTAGCCAGTCGCGCCAGCCGGGGCGGATGGTCCGCCGCGGCTGGCAGGGCTTCTAGATGCGGTGGTGCCCTGTAGTGCCGGCCGCACCAGGTCATCGCCAGGCGGGCGCCAGCGGCCGGTTCCCGCGAGATCCTGGAAAGGCAGCCCGCTCGGCGAGGGTGCCGAAGCCGAGCCCGAGCGTCGTCCACATGATGACCTGCATGACGATCGAGTCGAGCCGGAAATCCCACAGCACGACAGCCGGGAAGTTCCCCGGGACCTCGTCGATCGAGGGCAGCACGGCTGCGGCCACGATCATGCAGACCGTATAGAACGTGGCCGCAAGCAGCGCCGAAGCCCACGCGCCGTGCCGGGCCGTGAGGTGCCTGCGCAGCATCGTCGCCCCGACCATGGCGGCAATCGACAGCGCCATCATCGCGAAATACAGCTCGGTCCGCATGCCGATGGTGTCGGGGTGTCCGACCGACGGCGGGTTGGCCGGATACTTGAGGTTCGGCACCAGGTAGAAGGCCATGAAGCCGGTCAGCGCGAGCAGCCCGGACACGGCGCGCGGGCCGAGCGCGACGGCACGGCCGTTGGCGAAGGCGAAGACGAGCGCGAACAGGCCGCCGAACGCGGTGCTGTAGACCATCACGCCGGTGAGCAGGCCGTAGCTCGCCTGCATCGGGCGGCTGACGAGCTCCGGGTCGGGCACGTCGTGGATGCCGCGCGCGGCGTCGGCTTTCGCCTTGGCGTCGTCCATTGCGGTCTCGAAGGCGATGGCGTGATCGACCTGCGGCTCCCCGAAAACCTTGGCGAAGCCGAACACGAGGAGCCCGGCAACGAAGCCGACGAGCATCCCGCGGATGAGCAGGGTCCTGACCATGACGACCCTCCCTGCTCAGTGGCAGGGGAACCCGAGCAGGTGGCGGCTGTCGTGCACCCACTCGTGCACGTACATTCCCTTGACCAGGGAGGTCGCACCCTCCTCGGCGCCGACGAAGTAGATCGCCAGCAGCATGAGGGCGCCGAAGATGATCCAGGGCAGGATCTCGCGCACCGGGATGGGCGCGGCAGGAGCATGGGACCTTATGGCGGTGTCGGACATCGGCATGCACTCCAAGGGATCGAGCGTCCCGTCGGGTTGGAAACGAGGCCCTGGTCAGGTCTGACTTTCGAGAGGCGCCCTAGGGCAGCCTTCGATCCACAGTGGCGCGACCGTGCCGGACTCACACCGGCTTCCATATCCATGGCCACCACCGGATAGAGACCGGTAGAACCCCGCTGTCAAACGGATGTCCAACCGGATGAGCCTCCGCCTCACGTTCGTTGCCCATGCCGCCACCGCGGCCACGCGGCAGGCGGCGTTTCCCGCCGACGAACCGCTGGAGCCGCTCGGCGCCAGGAAGGCGGCGGCGCTGGCGGAGGCCCTGGGCAGGGTGGATGCGGCGTGGACAAGTCCTGCGCTGCGTGCGGTGCAGACTGCCGTTGCCCTCGGACTGGACGCCACCGCCGATGCGGCACTGGCGGACATCGACATGCCCCGCTGGGCGGGACGATCCCTTGCAGAGATACAGGCGTCCGATGCGGCCGGCCTGTCGCGGTGGATGACCGACCCGGCCGCCTCCCCTCATGGCGGCGAGTCCGTGACGGATCTTCTGGGGAGGGTCGAGAGCTGGCTGGACAGCATGAGGCATCACGATGGACGCGTCCTGGCCGTCACCCACCCCTCGGTCATCCGCGCCGCCGTCATCGTGGCGCTCGATGCGGACCCCGGGTCGTTCTGGCGCGTCGATGTCGAGCCGTTATATCTTGCAACGTTTCTGGGTCGCAGCAGGCGCTGGACGCTGAGGGGGCTGCATCCGGGAGATCCTTCCGCGCCGTGAGGCGTCCCGACCTTGCCCCACCAAGGCCTGGGACCGACCAGTGTCGCTGCCGAGCGAGCGCACCGCATGCTCGGGCGCGAAGAAGCTGTACAGGTGAACCAGCGCGCAGCCTGGTCACCTGCCAGATGTCGCCCTTCGGCACCTCCAGCTTGTCCAGCATCGCCACCGAGTCCAGCTCGGACATCTCCCCGGGGCCCGGCGGCCCCAGGAACACGGTGCTGTCCGGCACCTTCAGCACCAGGACCTGCGGCGGCAGCGGCGTCACGACCGGTCCCGCCGCACTCTAGTCCACCAACGGCCGCTCCAGCTCCCGCCACGCGCCCATCGACAGGATCTCGCTCGGCCGGAACCGCGCCTTGTAGGCCATCTTGCGGCTGTCCGAGACCCAGTAGCCGAGATACACGTGCGGCAGCCCCAGCACCCGGCAGCGCTCGATCAGCCACAGGATGGCGAAGCTGCCGAGCGAGCGCGCCGCATGCTCCGGCGCGAAGAAGCTGTACACCGCCGACAGCCCGTCGCCGAGCCGGTCGGTCAGGCACACGCCCACCAGCTCGTCCTCCGGGTCGCGGAACTCCACCAGCACCGTCTCGATCGGCGTGTCCTCGATCATCGCCCGGTAGTCGTAGAAGCTCATCGAGGCCATGTCGCCTTCGCCGTGGCGGGCCTGCTGGTAGCGCTTGAACAGCGCGTACTGCTCGGTGGTCGCCCGCGCCGGCACCTCGAAGCCCTCGACCGCCGCGTTGCGCCTCTGGATCCGGCGCAGGGTGCGCCCGGGCTGGAACCGCGTCACCGGGATGCGGATCGGCACGCAGGCGTTGCACGCCGGACAGACCGGCGCGTAGGCGATGTTGTGGCTGCGACGGAACCCTGCCCGCGACAGCCGGTCGTGCAGCGCCTCCGCATCGGGACCCGCGATCTCGGTCACCACCTTGCGCTCGGTGCGGCCGGAAACGTATGGGCAGGGCAGGGGGGCGGTGGTGTAGAAGAACTGCGGCCGCTTGGGCGCTGTATAGGTCATGCCGCTCGCATCCGGTCTCCGGCTCCGCTCCTTGCTCGGTCGCCCATGCCATCCCTGCGCCCGCGCCTCACGGCACGAGGGAGATCGTCGCGGCGACCCGTCGGGGAGTGCGTCCGATCAGCAGTGTAGAACCGTCCGCCCAGTCCTGCATCAGATTCCACGCATCCCCAGACAGCCAGTTGCCGGACTGCCCCGGCGTGACCACGAACCGGCTCCGCTCCGGGTCCGCGAGGTCGTACACCCCGCGATACGCGCCGCCGTGACGGGACCGGAAGTCGTCCAGCAGGCCGCTGCCGCCGCGGAACAGGGTGCTGTCGTCGCCCGGCACCGCCACCTCGCGGCGGCCCAGGCGCCGCAGCAGCGGGATCGCCTGCAGGAAGGCGTTCTCGAACACCGCATGATGCGCCGTCCCCCACCGCCACGCGGACGGGTCCGGCCCCTGCGTGGCCCCGAGGTCGCGCGCGGCCTCGTCCAGCGACCGCCCCAGCGCCGGGATGCAGTCGCCGCCGCACCAGCCGCCGCCGGCCGGCGACAGCAGCAGCGCCGCCACGTCCTCCCACGGCCCCGCGGCCCCGGAGATCCCGTCCCGGTCCAGCACGTCGGCGACGAAGCGCTGCATCCAGGCATTGAACACCAGCGGCTGCGGCCGATCCGTCGCCATGACGCCGTCCCAGCCGCCGAGCAGCGCCAGCGCGCGCGCTGCCAGGCTTCCTGGTGCCGGGCGCGGCGTCCGCGCCAGCAGAACCGGCAGCACGGCCTGCGCGAACGCGCTGGTGACGTCGGTCTGCATCCGCACGAAGCCCGCGACGTCGTGACGCGGCGCGGCGTCCAGCAGGGCGCGGATGCGGTCCGCCCGCCACGATCCCGGCCAGTCGCGGCCCATGAACACCGGGAAGTCCGGCGGCGACGTCCGCTCGTTGCCGTTCAGCAGGCGTCCGCTGGCCGGCGCCACGATCGTCGGCAGCGCCCGGCCGCTGGCCTCTCCGACCCAGTCCCCGGCACCACTGGCGCCGTCGACCGGAAAGCTGCCGTCGCCGGAGCGGCGCACCGGCACACGGCCGGTGGTGAAGAGCGCGATCCGGCTCCGGTCCGCCACCAGCAGGTTCTGCACCGGCGCCGTGATCAGCGCCGCCGCCCGTCCCGCCGCGTCCACGTCCCCGGCCAAGTCCAGCGCTGCCAGCCCCGGCGCGGGATCCTCCGGAGCCAGGTTCTCCATCGACGCCGCCAGCACCCGGCCGCCGGGGTCGGCAGGCGCCAGGATGTCGCTGATCACCGGACCGTGCCGGGTGCCGCGCACCGTCAGCACCACGTCCGGCGCCCCGCGCACGTGGATCACCTCCCGCCTGACCGCGAACGGCCGCGGCCCGTCCGGCGTGGCGTAGCGCCCGCCGCCCACCGGCGTCTCCACGAACAGGTCCTGGGTGTCGGCGCTGCTGCTGGTGAAGGTCCAGGCGACGTGGCCGTTCTGGCCGATCACCAGGAACGGGATGCCGGGCGCCGTCGCCCCGATCAGGGCGTAGCCGGGCACGTCGACCCGCAGCAGGTACCAGATCGCCGGGAAGCCGAACGCGAGGTGCGGATCGCCGGCCAGGATCGGCGCCCCGGTGACGCTGTGCGCCCCGTCCACCGCCCACTCGTCCGACGCTTCCCCCGGCAGGGTGAACGGGTCGGGGAAGCGCGGCACCGCCCGGTCGGTGCGTGCCGCGAGGCGCGACAGTCCCGGCGCCGCCCGCGCCGGCGCCGCCCACGCCGCCTGGGGCGCCGCCGTGTCCGCCTCCGCCGGCCACAGCCCGAGCAGCCGGGCCAGCGGAACCCGCTGCGACAGCGCCAGCCGGTCCAGCTCGACGCGCCAGTTCCCCGCCAGCGACAACCCCATCAGCCGCCCCCACAGCAGCGAATCCACCGGCGTCCACGGCTCCGGCCGTCCCAGGAGGAGGAACTCCGGCGCGATGAAGCGTCCTCGTGCCGCAACCGCCGCGTTCACCCCGCGCGCATAAGCGTCGAACAGCGCCCGCGTGTCCGCCGGCAGCGCCGGATACGCCGCCTCGGCCAGCTGCCGCAGGCCCAGCGTGCGCATGGTGCGGTCGATCGGCAGGCCGCCCGGCCCGGCGATCTCCGACACACGGCCGGAGCCGACCCGCCGTGTCAGCTCCATCTGGAACATGCGGTCGCGCGCATGCAGGTAGCCGGTCGCCGCCGCCGCGTCGAGCAGGTCCGCGGCCGCGATCCGCGGCACCCCCGTGTCGTCGATGCTCACCGACACCGGATGCTGCAGCCCGGGGAGGTGCAGCGTCTGGTGCCGCGGCGGCAGGGTCGCCAACAACGCGCCGCCCATGCCCAGCACGACGACCAGCAGCAGCGCGCCGAGGCCGGCCGCGATCCCGCGCAGCGCCCGCACCGCCAGGCTGCGACGGCGCATCAGCCGCGCAGCAGGCGGGCCGCGTCCACCGCGAAGTAGCTCAGGATGCCGTTGGCCCCGGCCCGCTTGAACGCCAGCAGGCTTTCGGTCACCGCCCGCTCGCGGTCGATCCACCCGTTCGCCGCCGCCGCCGCGATCATCGCGTACTCTCCCGAGACCTGGTAGGCGAAGATCGGCACCCCGAACCGGTCGCGCACCCGCCGGATCACGTCCAGGTATGGCATCCCCGGCTTGACCATCACCATGTCGGCACCTTCCCCGAGGTCGAGCTCGACCTCGCGCAGCGCCTCGTCGCTGTTGGCCGGGTCCATCTGGTAGGTCTTCTTGTCCCCCTTGAGCAGCCCGCCGGAGCCGAGCGCGTCGCGGAACGGTCCGTAGAACGCGCTGGCGTACTTCACCGCGTAGCTCATCAGCCGCGTGTGGATCAGCCCCTGTGCGTCCAGCGCCGCCCGGATCGCGCCGATGCGCCCGTCCATCATGTCCGACGGCGCCAGGATGTCGATCCCGGCCTGCGCCTGGTTCAGCGACTGCCGCACCAGAACAGCCACGCTCTCGTCGTTGGCGACGTAGCCGTCGCGGATCACCCCGTCATGGCCGTGGTCGGTATACGGGTCCAGCGCCACGTCGCCGACCAGTCCCAGCTCCGGATATTCCCGCTTCAGCAGCCGTGCCGCCCGGCACATCAGGTTGTCCGGGTTGCCGGCCTCCGTGCCCTCAGCGTCGCGCTGCTCGACCGGCGTGACCGGGAACAGCGCCAGCGCCGGGATGCCGAGCCGCGCCGCCGGCGCCACGTGCGCCGCCAGCCGGTCCAGCGTCACCCGCTTCACCCCCGGCATCGAGGACACCTCGGTCTCGGTGCCGCTGCCCTCGGTGAAGAACACCGGCCAGATCAGGTCGTCGACGGACAGACTGTTCTCCGCCACCAGGCGGCGGGTGAAGCCGTCGCGCCGGTTGCGCCGGAGCCGGGTGGACGGGAACTGGCCGACCGTCATGCGGGGCTCCATGGCAGCGGGAGCCGCTGCATACGACGCGACCTGCCGGACCGGAAGGGCGGCGTCAGAGTGCGCGCCCGAGCCGGCTGTGCCGCCGGCTGTAGCCGAAGAACACCGCCAGCCCGATCAGCAGCCAGATCAGGAGCCGGATCCAGGTCAGCCCGTCCAGCGAGGCCATGATCGCGCCGCAGGACAGGACACCCAGCACCGGCACGGCCGGCCCGAACGGCACCCGGAAGCCCCGCTCGCGGCCCGGATCCCGCGCCCGCAGGATCAGCACGCCGATGCACACGATGATGAAGGCGAGCAGGGTGCCGATGGAGGTCATGTGGCCGAGCTGGCTGATCGGCAGGAACGCGCTGAGCAGGCTGGTCAGCACCATGAAGAACAGGTTGGAACGCCACGGCGTCTGCCAGCGCGGGTGCACCTGGGAGAACAGCCGCGGCAGCAGCCCGTCGGTGGACATGGCGAAGAACACCCGGCTCTGCCCCAGCAGCAGCACCAGCAGCACGGAGGTGAAGCCGCA
>CAXTVS010000061.1:0-19312 GCA_964247735.1 uncultured Acetobacteraceae bacterium | reverse complement strand
AGGCGCCCACCGGGTCGATCGAGCTGTCGCGCGAGATCACCGCCATCTTGGCGCGAGAGCCCGGATCGCGGCTCACCGCCTTGATCTCGATGATGCCGTCGTAGATCTCCGGCACCTCCTGCGCGAACAGCTTGGCCAGGAACGCCGGATGGGTGCGGCTCAGGAAGATCTGCGGACCGCGCGGCTCGTCGCGCACGTCGTAGATGTAGGCGCGCACGCGGTCGGAGTTGCGGAAGCTTTCGCGGGGGATCAGCTCGTCGCGGCGCAGCAGCGCCTCGGCGTGGCCGATCTCGACCATCAGGTTGCCGTACTCGGTGCGCTTCACCGTGCCGTTGACGATCTCGCCGACGCGGTCCTTGAACTCGTCGTACTGCCGCTTGCGCTCGTACTCGCGCACCCGCTGCACGATCACCTGCTTGGCGGTCTGCGCGGCGATGCGGCCGAAGTCGATCGGCGGCAGCGGGTCGACCAGGTGCTCGCCGACCTTGATCTCCGGCTTGAACTTGGCGGCGATGTGGACCGGGATCTGCGTCTCCTCGTTCTCCACCACCTCCACCGCCTCGGTCCAGCGCGACAGGCGCACGTCGCCGGTGCGCCGGTCGATGGTGGCGCGGATGTCCTTCTCGTGGCCGTACTTGGCGCGGCCGGCCTTCTGGATGGCCTGCTCCATCGCTTCCAGCACTTCCTCGCGGTCGATCGACTTCTCGCGTGCGACTGCGTCGGCGACCAGGAGCAGCTCGGGACGGGAAACGGCGGTGTCCATGGCGATGACCTCTTGATGCTCGTCCGGGTAGGATGAAGGCTAGTGTGTCTTGCGGCCGGGCTTCCTGCCGGCCGGCGCCTTGCCAGGGGACGTCTTGCCGGCGGGCGCCTTGCCGAGCAGCGCCTTGCCCGTCCGGTCGCCGCCGACCCTGGCGCCGCCGATGCGGGCGCCGGTCTGGCGGCCGTCGGCCTGGCGCGCGACCGGCTTCTCCGGGTGGAGCTTCGGCACCTGCGGCGCGTCCGGGTCGTCGGCGTCGTGGGTGATGCCGGCCATCTGTGCAGACGCCTCGATCAGCGCGTCAGTCAGCAACAGCCGCGCCTTGCGGATCTCCGCCAGCGGCAGCGCCGCCTCCGACCCGTCCTCGACCCGCATGCGCCCGATCCCGTCCGCAGCGCCGAGCACGATGCCGGCGAAGCGCTTGCGCCCGTCGATGGGGATGTTGGTTTCGGCGCGCGCCAAGTGGCCGGAGAACCGGTTCCAGTCTTTTTCCCGGGTCAGCGGCCGGTCGATCCCGGCGGAGCTGACCTCCAGGTTCCATTCGCCCCGGATCGGGTCGTCCACGTCCAGCACCGCGCCGACGGCATGGCTGATCGCCTCGCAATCCGCCACCCCGATCAGGGAACCGTCGGCGCGATCGGCCATGATCTGCACCGTGGGGGTGGTGCTGCCGGTCACCGACACGCGCACCAGCTCGTAGCCCATGTCCAGGAGGGTGGGTGCCACCAGGGCGGCGATGCGCGCGTCCAGGCCGGTGAGTTGGAGAAGATCTGTGTCCAAAGCAGAAAAGGCGGCCCGTGAAGGCCACCCCCCGATGAAGCGGAAGATAAAGGTGAAGACGCGTTCTAGTCCCGCGGCTGCGGCGATGCAAGCGTCTGGTCAGGCGGATAGCGTCTTGGTTTCAGATTGCCCCTAAAGCCGAGATCCAAGTGCAGGGGCGATCTTGGGATCGCCGTTCCACCCATCGGACGCTGTTCAAGAACTTGCGAAACTCGCGGCTGACCTGCTTGGCAGGCACGATGCGATGCCACTGGCTTGGCTGGACCGGAGTGTCGGCGAACCGAAGTTCAACTTCGCTGGATACCCTCGGCGTCAGGCGCAGGTATGGACGTGTGTAAGGTTCATGGGCGCTTTGTTGAATGCAGAAATCATGCATTGAGGTCCACCCAAAGAGCGCCCCGTAAAGGGAAAATCCTTCAACATCTGCGGCGATCTGGGCAACGGCGCCTAGAGCCAGTCTGAAAGGCTCGTCGCCTATTCCGGATGCAATCTTTTCGCGGTAGGCGGCAGCCAAATCGGGCCAGGGCTGGATGCCCATGTCATGCCGCCTTCGCCCGCGGCTCACACGGCCCACATTTACTCATCAGCCGGCCTGCGCATCAATCAGTGCCATCACATCCTCCATGCTCCACAGCCGATCCGACACACCGCCGCCATAGCCGGGGCGTACGGGATCGCCTTCTGCATCTTCACGAAGTTCTACTGACTGCATAGAGCGCGACCACATGCTGGTGCGGCAGCACCCCTTGGGTCCAATCCAGATTGAGATAGCACCGGGCGATGGTCCCGCAGCCGGTCGGCACAGCGAGGGCACCGGCGGCGCGGCGTCCGCTCACTTCACCGCGCCCATGGTCAGGCCACGGGCGATGTACTTGTGCACGACGATGCCGCCGATGATCACCGGAGCGCAGACCAGGGTGGCGCTCGCCATCACCTTGGGCCAGGGGATCACGTAGCCGCCGAGGTAGGACAGCACGATGGTGGACGCGGTGCGGCTGTCCGGCGAAGGGGTCAGGATGAAGGCATAGAGCAGGTCATTCCAGGCGAAGATGCCGGACAGGATCGCCGACACTGCGAGGCCGGGCTTCACCAGCGGCAGGGCGATGCGCAGGAAGATGCCGAACCGGCTCAGCCCGTCGAGCTGGGCCGCCTCCTCCAGCGCCACCGGCACCGAGGAGAACTGGTCCACCATCAGCCACACCACCAGCGGCACGATGAACACTTGGTAGACCAGGATCAGCACCAGGAGGTTGTTGATCAGGTGGAGCTTCGACGCGGTGAGGTAGAACGGGATCAGCACCACCACCGGCACCAGCATCCAGTTGGTCACGTACCAGAACCACACGTCCTTGCGGCCACGGAAGCGGTAGCGCGCGATGCCGTAGGCGGCGGGCGCGCCCACCACCAGGCCCAGCAGCACCGCCGACGACACCACGATCAGCGAGTTGAGCAGGGTCGCCAGCACGTTGGAGTCGGTGATCGCGTCGACATAGGCAGCGAGCGTCGGGGTCCAGATCCAGCGCGGCGGGATCGAGAACAGCTGCTGCTCGGTCTTCAGCGAGCCGGCCACCATCCAGTAGATCGGGAACAGGATGACGACCAGCACGGCGATCATGGCGAGCCCGTGCAGCGCGCGCAGCAGCGCCGGGCGAATGCGCTCCATGCTCAATCGATCTCCCGGTAGAAGGCGCGTATGTAGATGCGCGCGAGCAGGATGGACACGATCAGCATGAGGATCGACTCCGCCGAGGCCAGGCCCACGTCGAAGCCGCGGAACGCCATCCGCTCGATCTGCATGACCGCCGTCTCGGTCGCGGTGCCGGGGCCGCCGCGCTCGATCGAGTAGATCATGTCGAACTCCTTGATCGTGAACGCGGTCTGGAACACCAGCGCCGCGGTGATCCCGGGCCACATGAACGGCAGCTGGATGTCGCGGAAGCGCGGCCACCAGCGCTCGGTCTCCAGCATCGCCGCCTCGTCGATGTCCTTCGGCACCGTCGACAGCGCCGCCGACAGCACCAGTGCCACGAACGGCGTCCATTCCCAGACCTGCACCACCATCACGGTGCCGAACGCCGCGGCCGGCCGGCCGAGCCAGTCGATGCCGGGCAGGTCCAGCGCACGGATGAAGTAGTTGATGATGCCGAGCTGGTCGTTGAACATCAGCTGGGTCAGCAGCCCGACCACCGACGGCGTGACGGCGATCGGGATCACCAAGCAGATCTGCAGCAGCCGGCGCAGCAGCGGGAAGCTTTCCGAGTCGAGCGCCAGTGCGATCATCATGCCGAACGCAAGCTCGATCGGCAGGGTGACCACGATCAGCACGAGCGTGCGCAGCACTGAGCCCAGGAAGTCGCTGGAGGTGAAGGCGTGGAGATAGTTGTCGATGCCGCCGAACGAGGGCGGCGCCATGCCCATCACCCAGGTCTGCAGCGAAGCGACCAGCGTGTAGATGGTCGGATACAGGCCGATCAGCAGCAGCAGCACGACCGAGGGTGCGATGAAGAACCACGGCTCCAGCCGCTCGCGCCGGGTTGGCGGCGACGCCGCCAGGGGCGGGGCCCGGTCGATGACGGGATCACTCAACGACCGCAATCCATCTGCCGCACCGTTGCCGCTACTTGTAGAGCGCGATCGCCTTCTGCGGATCGTTGCTCTTGCCCCAGCAGTTCGAGGTCTGCATGTAGCCGGTGAGGTCCTTGGCCATGCTGTCGAGACCGGACTGCACCGCGACCTGCTTCAGCTCGATGCGCGAGCCCCAGTCGGACACGATGTCGGAGAAGCGGGGGTAGCACTCCAGCTGCGGGCGCCAGTCGGGCACCACCGAGTTGCGCCAAGTCTCGACCATCGGCGCCAGGTTGGGATGGCTGCCCTGCACCGATGGGTCGGTATCGGCGGCGATCCGCGCTACCACGGCGCCACCCTCGATCAGCGGCTTGGCCATCTCCTTCGAGGTCAGCCACTGGATGAACAGGTAGGCCGCGTTCTGGTGCTTCGCGTTCACCTGCGCGCTGACCATGTAGGAGAAGCCGCCGAACGCGGCATAGGCGCCGTCCGGGCCTTTCGGCTCCGGGGCGATGCCGAGGTCGGAGCCGAGCGCGGAGGTGCTGAGCGTCGGGTAGAACGCCGACCACTCGGTGATCATCGCCGCACGCTTCTGCGACAGCATCTCGACCACCTGGCTGTGGTCATCGGCGACGATGCCGTCCGGCATGTTGCCGAGCAGGCTCTGGCGGAAGGTGATGCCGGCCACCGAGTTGGGATCGTTCACCTTGATCGTCTTGTTGGCGATGTCGATGAAGGAGCCGCCCCAGGGCCATAGGAAGCGGGCAAAGCCGTCCGCGGTCTGGGTCTCGCCGCGCGCCGATTGCAGCGCGTAGCCGTATATCCCCTTGCCCTTGTCGGTGAGCTTGGGCGCGTAGGTCTGCGCGAGCTCGGCCCAGGTCTTCGGCGGCCCGTCGAAGCCGGCGGCCTTGAGCATCGACTTGTTGTAGTACAACAGCCCGGCATAGGAATCGAACGGCAACCCGTACAGCTTGCCGTTGACGGTGAAGCTCGCGAGCCAGACGGGGAAGAAGTCCTTCATGTCCAGCGCCGGGTCGGCGAGCTTCGCGTTGTCGGTGAAGTGGCTGAGCGGCAGCACCCAGCCCGGATCGGCGAAGTTCACCGGCCACACCACGTCGGACAGGATCGCGTCGAACTGCTGGCTTCCCGACACGAAGTTGAGCGTCTCCTCCTTGAGCGTGTCCTCGTAGGGGAAGATGTTCCAGTTGACGTGGATGCCGGTCTCCTTCTCGAACTGCGGCGTCAGCGTCTGGGCGATCTTGTAGCTGGGCCGGTCCAGGCCGACCACGGTGATCGAGGTCCCCTTGTAGGGTGCCGCCGCCTCCTTGAGCGACCAGGCTTCCGCGCGCGCGCTTCCGATGCAGGCCGCCGCGACCGCGGCGACACCCAGGCTCCAGCGTTTCATGTTCCGGTCCTCCCCTCGTGGCCCGGCGCGTCTTGTGCGCGTCGCGAGCGTATCGCACCAATCCGGTCCCGTCTGGACGCACGTGAAACGACCTGCCGGGACCGGCTCGAATTGTTCTTCTTCTTCCAAGCGTGTATGGGGACGACAAGAACAAGTCAACGAGAACCGGCGGCAGGACGGGAGAAACGCGATGGCGGAAGTCGAGATCGAGCGGCTGCACAAGTCGTTCGGCGATCTTGGCGTGCTCAACGACATCTCGATGCAGGTCCGTCACGGCGAATTCATGGTGTTCGTCGGCCCCTCGGGGTGCGGCAAGAGCACGCTGCTCCGCACGGTCGCCGGGCTGGAGCGTCCCACCGCCGGCCGCATCTCCATCGGCGGCGACGATGTCACCCGCTGGGCGCCGGCGCGTCGCGGCGTGTCGATGGTGTTCCAGTCCTACGCGCTCTACCCGCACATGACGGTGCGCGAGAACATCGCCTTCGGCCTCAAGGTGTCGAAGGTGCCGGCGGGCGAGATCGAGGGTCGGGTGCGCGAGGCCGCCGCGGTGCTGCAGATCGACCACCTGCTGGACCGCCGCCCGAAGGCGCTGTCCGGCGGCCAGCGGCAGCGCGTCGCGATCGGCCGCTCCATCGTGCGTCAGCCCAAGGCGTTCCTGTTCGACGAGCCGCTGTCCAACCTGGACGCCGAGCTCCGGGTGCAGATGCGGGTCGAGCTGGTCGGGCTGCACGAGCGGCTGGGTGCGACCATGATCTACGTCACCCACGACCAGATCGAGGCGATGACCATGGCCGACCGGATCGCGGTGCTGAACCGCGGCCAGGTCGAGCAAATCGGGGCGCCGCTGGAGCTGTACCGGCAGCCGCGCAACCTGTTCGTCGCCGGCTTCATCGGCAGCCCGCGCATGAACCTGTTCGAGACCACCGTGGTCGCCAGCGGTCCGGACGGCGTCACCGTGCGCATCCCCGGCGGAGCCACCATCGTGGTGCCGGTTTCGGCCGAGGGGCTGGCGGACGGCCAAGCCCTGACGCTCGGCCTGCGCCCGGAGCACCTGGGCATCAACGAGGCGCCGGGCGGCCCGGCGGAGGCCACCATGACCGGCCAGGCGCAGCTGGTGGAACATCTCGGCGGCGAGATCCTGGCCCACGTGGTGCTGGACGATGGCGTTCGGCTCGATGTCAAGACGCACGGCCACGGCGAGGTGCAGCGCGCGACGGCGATCGCCATCGGGGTGCGCGGCGAGCTGGCCTACCTGTTCGACGCCGCCGGCGACTGCCTGCCGGCGCTGCGGCCGCGCGCCCTTCCCGCGTGACCGGGCCGGGTCCGGCCCCGTCCGCCTACAGGTGCCGGAGCAGCACCACGGCGATGATCCCCGACCCGGCGGCGAGCACGAACGGCGCCCCCGGGAACACCACCGGGACCAGGTGGGCGGTAAAGGCGTAGAACAGCCCGGCTGTCAGCAGCGGCGCCACCACCGCCGTCAGCCCTTCCACGGCGGCCAGCACGCCCTGCATTTCGCCCTGGTTGTCCGCCTGTCCGCGGTCCGACACCATGGCCCGGACCGACGGGGTGGCCAAGCCGCCGATCGCGATCAGCACCACCGCCGGCCCCATCGTCCAGCCGGCCAGCGCCAGCGCCAGCAGGCCGTAGCCGATGGCACCCGACACGTAGCCGATGATGGCGGTGCGCCGCTCGCCGAAGCGGCCGGTGACGCGGCCGAGCAGCAGGCCCTCGACCACCGCCTGGCTCAGCCCCACCCCGGCCAGCACCAGGCCGCCCAGCATCGCGCCCCAGCCGAAGCGGTAGTTGGTGAACAGTACCAGGCTGCTCTGCACCGCGCCGAGGCCGATCCAGGTGCAGGACCAGGATACCGCCAGGCGCGTCATCGACCGGTCCCGTGCCACCTCCAGCAGGCGCTTGAACGGGTTCAGCGCCGACCAGGTCATCGGGCGCCGCTTGTCCCGCGCCAGACTCTCGGGGAGCACGAAGATCCCGAAGCACACGTTGACGAAAGACAGGGCGGCGGCGGCGATGAACGGCAGCCGGAGCCAGACCTCGCCCAGCACCCCGCCCAGCGCCGGGCCGACCACGAAGCCGGCGCCGAAGGTCGCGCCGATCAGCCCGAACAGGCGGGGCCGGTCCTCGGGCGACGTCAGGTCCGAGATGTAGGCGGTGGCGGCGGCGACGTTGGCGGAGGTGGCGCCGGCGATCAGCCGGCCGACGAACAGCCACCACAGGTTGGGAGCGAAGGCCAGCAGCACGTAGTCGCAGCCGAGCCCGAACACGGAGGCGAGGATCACCGGCCGTCGTCCGTACCGGTCGCTCAGCTCGCCCAGGATGGGGGCGGCGAAAAACTGCATCGCGGCGTAGGCGGCGACCAGCGCGCCGACCCAGGGTGCCGCCTGCTCCGGCCGCAGGTGCGCGAGCTGCCGCACCAGTCCCGGCACGATCGGGGCGATGATGCCGACGCCGAGGGCGTCGAGGCCGAGAGTCACCAGCACGAACACGACGGAGGCACGGCGCTGCTGGGGCATCGAGCGTGGAGATGGGACGGTGCGACCGATTTGCAGCGACCTCACGCGGTTTGTGTGGTCGCAACCGCCCCACGAACCGGTCATGCTGGCCGCGTGCCCGTCCGCTCGCCCTTGCCGCGCTTTCTTCTTCTTTATGCGGCCCTGTTCGCGGCGTTCGGCGTCGCCTCGCCGTTCCTGCCCGGCCTGCTGAAGCAGGACGGCCTCGGATCGGGCGCGATCGGTGTCGTGCTGGCGGGCGGAACCGCGATCCGGCTGCTGTCCGGCCCGCTCGGCGGCCGGCTGGCGGACCGCACCGGCCTGCCCGCCGCTATCCTTGGCGGCTTCACCGCCGCGTCGGCGCTGGTGGCGCTCGGCTACGCGCCGGCACGCGGCCTGCCGCTGCTGTTTGCCGTCAGCGTCGCCCATGCCGCGGTGCTGGCGCCGCTGACACCGCTGGCCGACGCCCTGGCGCTCGGATCCTCGCAGGCCGAGCCGCGGTTCGAGTACGGTTGGGTCCGGGCCACCGGCTCGGCCGCGTTCATTCTCGGCACCCTCGTGTCCGGGCAGATGGTCGGCCGGTCCGGGCTCGGGGTCATCGTCTGGCTGAACGCCGGGCTGCTGGCCGCCGCCGCCGTGCTGACGCCGATGATCCCGAATCGGGTCGCGGGGACGAGGGACGCCGGAGCCGCGTCGCCGGAGCGGGAGTCCTTCGGCACGCTGCTGCGGATTCCGGTGTTCCGCCGGCTGATGCTGGTGGCGGCGTTGATCGGCGGCAGCCACGCGCTGCATGACGGGTTCGAGGTGATCCGCTGGCGGTCCGCCGGCCTGTCGGCGGCGCAGGCCAGCGTGCTGTGGGCGATCTCGGTGACGGCCGAGGTGGCGGTGTTCTCGTTCCTGGGCAGCCGGCTGCTCCGGTGGCTCGGCCCGGGGCGAGCGCTGGTGCTGTCGGGGGTGGCCGGGATCGTCCGCTGGGGCACCGCGGCGCTGACCGCGCGGTTCGGCGTCATGGCGCTGGTGGAGCCGCTGCACGGCCTGACCTTCGCGCTGCTGCACCTGGCCTGCATGGAGGTGATCGGCCGCGTGGTGCCGACCGAGCTGGCCGCCACCGCGCAGGCGTTCTACGCCACGGTCGCCATGGGCGTGATGCAGGCGGCGGTGACGCTGGCCTCCGGGCCGCTCTACGGCCGGTTCGGCGCCGGGGCGTTCTGGCCGATGGCGCTGATGTGCGCCCTGGCGATCCCGGTGGCGCTCGGCCTTCGTCCCGCTGCCGGGACGCGCCCGGTGGCGGCGTGACCGCCGGTTCGGCAGGATGCCGGAGACATGCGGGGCGCATCCGGGCATCGGCTGCAGCAGCCGGGATCCAGGAGCCGGCGTTGATGGTGGACCCTATCCTGTGGGCGTGGATCGCGATCGCCGCCGCAGCTCCAGCGTGCTCGGCACCGACCGACCGGGCGTTCCGGTGCCATCCCGCACCGAAGGCCGATCACGCTCCGCCCCCGCCATCCACGGGAACGACTCCCTGACACGGGACCACGGCGACGACCTGCTGTGGGCCATCAGGACCAGCAGGATGACCGCCGCAGGATCCTTCCTCCTGGCGGAGATCGGCTGCGGCGCGGGCTGCATCCGGCTGGCGGCGGTGGACGCCCGCACCGGCGACGTCCACTGGATGCCGAAGACGATCAGCAACTGGCCGATCAGGCTGCGTCAGCCCGTGCGCTACCGGAGCGACAGCCACCTCGTCGTCGTGTTCGGGCAGCTCGACGAGCAGGGACCTGCGGATCCGTCCTACTTCCTCCTCGACGCGGGCGGCTTCCGCTCCCTGCCCCGGAACCGGGTCTGCGCGCGGACGTGAGTTGCCCTGCCGCCGGATCAGCGGCGCGCGGCCCGCACCTGCCCCGCAGCCAGACGGCGCTCCGCCAGGCGGGCCAGCCGCACGAACGGCAGCCCCAGCAGCAGGTAAGCGCCGCCCACCAGCAGGCCGGTGCCGAGATAGTCGTAGTACGTGGTCGACAGCCGCACGTAGGCCTGGGTCAGCTCGGTCAGGGTGATCACGCTGACCAGCGAGGAGTCCTTCAGCAGCGAGATGAAATCGTTGGTCATCACCGGCACCACGAAGCGGAACGCCTGCGGCACCAGCACGTGCCGCACCGCCTGTCCTTGCGTCATGTTCAATGCAAGTGCCGCCTCCATCTGCCCGTGCGGCACCGACTGCAGCCCGGCGCGGTAGTTCTCCGCCTCGTAGGCGGCGTAGTTCAGACCCAGCGCCACCACCCCGGCCAGGAACGGGTCGAGCCGCACGCCCAGCGACGGCAGCCCGTAGAAGATGAACAGGATCTGGATCAGCAGCGGCGTGCCGCGCACGATCTCGATGTAGCCCGTGGCGGCCATGCGCAGCGGCCAGCGCCCGTAGCGGCGCGACAGCGCCAGCACCAGCCCCCACGCCACCGCCAGCACCATCGCGCAGGCCGACACCGCCACCGTCATCAGCGCCGCCCGGCCGATCAGCGGCAGGAAGCCGGCATAGCGCAGGAGGCGCTCGCGCCAGCCGGGCACCGGCCGCGTCGCCTCCAGCCAGTGCTGCCAGGCCGTCGGCGGCACGACCTCTGTCGAGTGGTCGCCGGTGAAGGCGGCCATCTCCGGCGTCCACATCGCCCAGCGCTGCAGGATGCGGCGCAGCGTGCCGTCGCGGCGCATCGCGTCCAGGCCCGAATCGATCCGCGCCTTGAGCGCGTGGTGCCCTTTCGCGATCGCGATGCCGTACGACAATGCGCCGATCGGGCCGCCCACCAGCTTCAGCCGCGGGTCCGGCACCGCGTAGTACAGCGCGATCGGCGCGTCGAGCATCACCGCGTCGAGCCGGCCATTCGCCAGGTCTGAATACGCGTTGATCTCGTCGTCGTAGGAGCGGAGCGCGATGCCGCCTGCCTGCTCCAGCAGGCGCTGGCTCAGCGTGTCCTTGAGCGTGCCTACCACGTGCCCGCGCAGGGCGGGAATGCTGTCCAGGCCGACCGCGTCCCGGCGCACCGCGATCTGCTCGGCGGTGCGGTAGTACGGCTCGGAGAAGTCGATCGCCGCCTGATGCTCCGGCGTGATCTCGATGCCGTCGATCACCACGTCGTAGAGCCCGCGCTGCAGCCCGGGGATCAGCCCGTCCCAGTCGTTCTGCACGAACACCGGCGTCATGCCGATGCGCTTGCCGAGTGCCGCCATGATGTCGGTCTCGAACCCGGTCAGGCGCGATTGGTCGGCTGGGTCGTGGAACACGAACGGTGCGCCGGACTGCGCGTCGGACGCCCAGCGCAGCGGCTCGGCGGAGGCGGCACCGGCCAGCAGCAACACCAGCGCCACCACGCCGGGCAGCAGCCGGGCGAGGCTCACAGGAACTGCCTGAGGAAGCGGCGCGTGCGCGGGTCCGCGGGTGCGGTGAAGAGCCGGTCGGGTGCGGCCTCCTCGACGATGCGGCCCGCGTCCATGAACACGATGCGGTCGGACGCGGCGCGGGCGAAGCGCATCTCGTGCGTCACCACCAGCTGGGTCATGCCCTCGGCGTCGAGCTGGCGCATCACGCCCAGCACCTCCTCCGCCAGCTCCGGGTCGAGCGCCGAGGTCGGCTCGTCGTAGAGCATCACGCGCGGCGCCATCGCCAGCGCCCGCGCGATCGCCGCGCGCTGCTGCTGCCCGCCGGACAGCGTGCCCGGATGGCGCCCTGCCACCGCCGACAGGCCCACCTTGTCCAGCAGGCGCATCGCATCCTCGCGCACCTGTCTGCGCTCGGCGCGCTTCACCACACGTGGCGCCAGGAGGACGTTGTCGAGCACGGTGCGGTGCGGGAACAGGTTGAAGCCCTGGAACACCATGCCGACCTCCGCCCGCAGCGCGTGCGCCAGCGCCTCGTCCGTCCGGCCCCAGCGGCCGCCGTCGCGCCGCAGGGCGTGCCCGGCCAGCCGCACCTCGCCGCGATCCGGCAGCTCCAGGAAGTTCAGGCAGCGCAGCAGCGTCGACTTGCCGCACCCCGACGGCCCGATGATGGACACGAGCTCGCCCGCCGCGACCGACAGGGTGATCCCGTCCAGCACCACCTGCCCGTCGAAGCTCTTGCGCAGGTCGCGTATGAGCACGACCGGCTCCGGTCCGGGAGGTCCCGGACCGGTGTCATGGTCAGCGCCCGCGGACGGCGTCAGCGCGACGAGCCGGGATCAGGCCGCGCCGTGCCTGGCTCAGGCGGCCTGCGCCATGCCGCGCAGCACGTACTGCAGGATGCCGCCGTGCCGGTAATATTCGACCTCGTCCAGGGTATCGACGCGGCAGATCACCGGCACGTCCAGCGTCGAGCCATCGGCGCGGGTGACGGCGAGCGTCAGCGTCATGCGGGGCGTGATGCGGTCCAGCCCCTTGATGTCGATGATCTCGTCGCCCTTGAGCCCGAGCGTCTCCCGCGTGGTCCCGGACTTGAACAGCAGCGGCAGCACGCCCATGCCGACCAGGTTGGAGCGGTGGATGCGCTCAAAGCTTTCCGCCACCACGGCGCGGATGCCGAGCAGCACGGTGCCTTTGGCCGCCCAGTCGCGCGAGGAGCCCATGCCGTACTCCTTGCCGCCGAACACGATCAGCGGCGTGCCCTCGGCCTGGTACTGCATGGCGACGTCGTAGATCGAGCCCTGCGCGCCGTCCGGGTAGTGCTTGGACACGCCGCCCTCGACGCCCGGCACCATCTCGTTCTTGATCCGGATGTTGGCGAAGGTGCCGCGCATCATCACCTCGTGGTTGCCGCGTCGGCTGCCATACGAGTTGAAGTCCTTCTGCTGCACCTGGTGCTCGCCGAGATACACGCCGGCGGGCGCGCTCTTCTTGATCGAGCCGGCCGGCGAGATGTGGTCGGTGGTGATGTTGTCGCCGAGCAGCGCCAGCACGCGGGCGCCGAGGATGTCGCCCTTGTCCTTGGGTTCCATGGTGATTCCGGCGAAGTAGGGCGGGTTCTGCACGTAGGTGGAGCCGCCGTCCCACTGATAGGTCTCGGAGCCGGTGGCGACCTGCAGCTCCTGCCATTCCTTGGTGCCGCGGGTCACCTGTCCGTAGCGCTCAATGAATTGGTCGCGCGAGATGGAGCTCGCCATCAGGTCGGCGATCTCCTTGTTGGAGGGCCAGATGTCGCGCAGGTATACCGGATGGCCGTCTGCCGACGTGCCGAGCGGCACGGTGGTGATGTCCTCGCGGATCGTGCCGAGCAGGGAGTACGCCACCACCAGCGGCGGGCTGGCCAGGTAGTTCGCCCGCACGTTGGGGCTGATGCGCCCCTCGAAGTTGCGGTTGCCGGACAGCACCGACACCGCCACCAGCTTGTTGTGCTCGATCGCGTCGACCAGGTGGTCCTCGATCGGCCCGGAATTGCCGATGCAGGTGGTGCAGCCGTAGCCGACGGTGTTGAAGCCGAGCGCGTCGAGATCCTCCGACAGGCCGGCGCGGTCGAGGTACTCGGTCACCACCTGGGAGCCGGGGGCGAGCGAGGTCTTGACCCAGGGCTTCGGCTTCAGCCCGAGTGCGCGCGCCTTTCGCGCCACCAGGCCTGCCGCGATCAGCACCGCCGGGTTGGAGGTGTTGGTGCACGACGTGATCGCCGCGATCACCACGTCGCCGTGGCCGATCGCGTAGTTGGTGCTTTCCACCGCCACCCGGCGGTTGGCGTCGTTGGCCGGCACGCCGAGGCTGCCGGTCAGCTCGGTGTTGAAGGCGGACGCGGCGTTCTTCAGCGCCACCCGGTCCTGCGGCCGCTTCGGCCCGGCCAGCGACGGCTCGACGGTGGACAGGTCGAGCTCCAGCGTGTCGGTGAACACCGGCTCCGGCGTGTTGGCGTCGCGGAACATGTCCTGCGCCCGGAGGTAGGCTTCGACCAGGCGGATGCGGTGCTCGTCGCGGCCGGTCTGGTGCAGGTACTCCAGCGTCAGCGCGTCCACGGGGAAGAAGCCGCAGGTGGCGCCGTACTCGGGCGCCATGTTGCCGATGGTGGCGCGGTCCGCCACCGGAAGCGTGTCCAGCGCCGGGCCGTAGAACTCGACGAACTTGCCGACCACGCCCTTCTTCCGCAGCATCTGGGTGACGGTGAGCACCAGGTCGGTGGCGGTGGCGCCTTCCGGCATCTGGCCGGTCAGCCTGAAGCCGATCACGTCGGGGATCAGCATGGCGATCGGCTGGCCCAGCATCGCCGCCTCAGCCTCGATGCCGCCCACGCCCCAGCCCAGCACGCCCATGCCGTTGACCATGGTGGTGTGGCTGTCGGTGCCGTACAGCGTGTCCGGATAGGCGAAGGTCTCGCCGCCGACCTCGCCGGTCCACACCGCCTGGGCAATGTGCTCCAGGTTCACCTGGTGGCAGATGCCGGCGCCCGGCGGCACCACGGTGAAGTTCTCGAACGCTTCCTGGCCCCAGCGCAGGAAGGCGTAGCGCTCGCCGTTGCGCTCGAACTCGATCGACACGTTGCGCTGCAGGCTGTCGGCGGTGCCTGACACGTCCACCATCACCGAGTGGTCGATCACCAGGTCCACCGGGACCAGCGGGTTCACCTTCTGCGGGTCGCCGTTCAGGGCGGCGATGCCGTCCCGCATGGCGGCGAGGTCCACCACCGCCGGGACGCCGGTGAAGTCCTGCATCAGGATGCGGGCCGGCTTGAACGGCACCTCGCGGGTGCTGCTCCCCTCGTTCACCCAGGCGGCGAGCGCCTCGGCGTCGCCCACCCGGTAGGTCCGGCCGTCCTCGAAGCGCAGCACGTTCTCCAGCAGCACCTTGAGGCTCACCGGCAGGCGCGACACGTCGCCGAGCCGTTTCGCGGCTTCGGGGATGGAGAAGTAGTGATAGGTCCTGCCGTCGACATCGAGTGTGCGGCGAACGCCGAGACTATCGTGACCCACCGACTTCATGCTGCCCCTCCCAGGAGATATCCGGGTCCACGCCGCGGCCGATCCTGCGCCCCGGCGCCGTGCGGCAACGGGGAGGAACCAGGCAGATGGCTTGAAAATCCGGTCGATCAAGAACATACCGACCCGCCTGCGCGACACAAGCGCCGGCGCGGCACCGCACCTCCCCGGACGGCTCATGACCCCTTCTGCCGAGCCGAGGCTCTCCCCGCCGCTTCTCCAGGCGACCGGCCTCGCGGTGCTGCGCGGCGAGCGGCTGGTGCTGGCGGGGCTCGACCTGGCGCTCGGACCCGGCGGGGCGCTGCTGCTGACCGGGCCCAACGGGGCCGGCAAGTCGACCCTGCTGCGCGCCCTGGCCGGGCTCTGCCCGCTCGACGCCGGCCGGCTGCTCTGGGACGGCGGCGACGCCCTCGCCGACACTGCCGCGCATGCCGGCCGGATCGCCTATCTCGGCCACCAGGACGCGCTCAAGCCCGGCCTGACCCTGCGCGAGAACCTGCTGCTCGCAGCAGGCCTGGGCGGCGGCGACGTTTCCGCCTCACTCGACCTGTTCGGCCTCCGGGCGCTGGCCGGCCTGACGGCGCGGCTGCTGTCGGCCGGGCAGCGGCGACGGGCGGCGCTGGCGCGTGTCCATCTCCTCCAGGCACAGCTCTGGCTGCTGGACGAGCCCTCGCTCGGGCTCGACGACGCGGCGCTGGACCGGCTGGGCGCGGTGTTGGCCGCGCACCGCGCCGCCGGCGGCCTGGTGGTCGCCACCACCCATGTCGGGCTGCCGCTGCCGGACGCCGCCGTGCTGCGGCTCGGCGCATGAGCCGGCCGGCGGGTACCATCGCCCGGTTCCGCGCCGTGCTCGGGCGCGACCTCCGCCTGTCGACGCGCCATGCCGCCGACACCCTTGCGGCGACGCTGTTCTTCCTGCTGGCCGGTGCGCTGTTCCCGCTGGCGCTCGGACCGTCGCCGGAGCTGCTGCGTCGCATGGCGCCGGGGATCGTCTGGGTGTGCGCCCTGCTCGCGGCCCTGCTGCCGCTGGACCGGCTGTTCGGCGCCGAGCTCGAGGACGGCTCGCTCGACCAGCTGATGCTGTGCGGCCTGCCGGCGCCGGCGGTGGCGCTGGCCAAGATCGCGGCACACTGGCTGTGCACCGGCCTGCCGCTGCTGCTCACGGCGGCACCGCTGGGGCTGATGCTGGGCCTGCCCGTCACTGTCCTGCCGGTGCTGCTGTCCGGGCTCGGGCTCGGCACCGCGGTGCTGTCGCTGCTGGGCGGCATGGCGGCGGCGATCGTGCTCGGCGCCCGTCGCGGCGGGGTGCTGCTGCCGCTGCTGGTGCTGCCGCTGGCGACGCCGGCACTGATCTTCGGCGCGGCCGCGGTGGATGCCGCCCAGGCCGGGCTGGACTGGCATCCCGACCTGCTCCTGCTGGGCGCCTTCCTGCTGGCCGCCCTGCCCGCCTGCCCGCTCGCCGCCGGCGCAGGCCTCAGGGCGGCGGCGGAATGACGCGGCCGGCCTCCTGGCCCGCGCCTTGCTGGCAACCAGCCCGACAATCATGTAGCCGGCAGCCATCGCAACCGCACCCGGACGCCCTTATCATCACCGGCAACGGAGGACCCACGCATGTTGATCGCCACCATCCTGGAGAAGAAGGGCCACCAGGTCGCGACGCTCCGGCCGGACCGGACCGTGTCGGCCGCGGTGGCGCTGATGGCGGAGCGGCGCGTCGGTGCGGTGGTGGTCGAGGACAAGGAGGCGGTGGTCGGCATCTTCTCCGAGCGCGACCTAGTCAAGCTGCTGGCACGCAACGGCCCGGCGGCGCTCGACCAGCCGCTCAGGAAGGCGATGACGGCGCCGGTGATCACCTGCCGCGCCGAGGACCGGCTCGACCAGGTGATGGCGCTGATGAGCCAGCGTCACGTGCGGCACATGCCGGTGATGGACGGCAACAGCCTGTGCGGCATGATCAGCATACGCGACCTGGTGCGGCACCGGCTGGAGGAGAAGGAGCAGGAAACCGCCATCCTGCTCGACATCTCCCGCATGCACGGCTGAGGGCAAGCAGGCCTAGTCCAACCTGACCGGCCGTTCCGACGGATCGCGCCTCTCGTCCGGTCCCCAGAGCCGGTCCAGGGTGCCGCGGTCGGACAGGATGATCGCGTGCAGCACGCCCTGTCCGGTGTCGACCTTCATCCCGCCGTCCTGCGATGGGATCGCGGACAGCTTCTGCCTAGTGACGAAGGCCAGCACGGCGTCCGACCCGACCAGTCGGTAGCAGTTCGCGGCCAGGAGCTCGTCATCCTGCTCGAACGCGGCGGTGCCGTTGAAGCCGAAGCCGTTGCTGCCGAAGCGGGAGCGGATGTCGCGGAGCCTGGTGTCGCCCAGGGTCAGGCCCGGCAGGGCGGAGGGGGCCGGCCGGTTCCGTCCTGCTCGATGAACACGACCCTGCCGGTGGCGGTGTCGTCGGTGACGGACAGGGCGGTGCCGTTCAGCAGGGTCCACTTGCGTGCCAGGCAGGGGCCGGGCTCGCCGACAACGTCCGGTGCCGGATGGCCAAGGGCGTCATCGGCGTAACGGTCGCCGATGCGGAACCCGTCGATGGCCTGCGCCTGCGCGCCGGTGGCGGCGACCAGAAGCGCGATGCACAGGAGCCGCGAGAAACGGACCGCGATCACGGCAACCATGTCGCCTGGCCGGAACCGGCCGAGACGGCTACTCCGCCGCGTCGACCGGCACCTTGCGCGATGCCGCCTTGCTTGCCGCCAGCTCGCCCATCCGCGCGTCCACGTGCTCGGCGTAGTTGTATTCGGCCGGCCGCTGGTTCGCGAGCGAGATCTCCGGCGCCATCGGACCCTCGGTCTGGGGGCCGCGCAGCGCCACCTTCATGATGTGCAGCGGCCGCTTCACCGCGTCGATCACGGCACTCGATTCGTAGCCCGAGTGCACCATGCAGTCGGCGCACTTCTCGTAGTTGCCGGTACCGTACTGCTCCCAGGCGGTGTCCTCCATCAGCTCCTTGAAGGTCTTGGCGTAGCCCTCGCCCAGCAGGTAGCAGGGCTTCTGCCAGCCGAACACGTTGCGAAGCGGCTTGCCCCAGGGCGTGCACTGGTAGGTCTCGTTGCCGGCCAGGAAGTTCAGGAACAAGGGAGACTGGGTGAACTTCCACTTCTTGCCCTTGCCGAGACGGAAGGTGTCGCGGAACAGCTGCTTGGTCTTCTGCCGGTTCAGGAAATGGGCCTGGTCGGGTGCCCGCTCGTAGGCGTAGCCGGGCGCGGTCATGATGCCGTCCACGCCCATCGCCATTACCTGGTCGAAGAACGCGGCCAGCCGCTCGGGCTTGGCGCCATCGAACACGGTGCAGTTGATCGACACCCGGAAGCCGCGCGCCTTGGCCTTGCGGATCGCCTCGACGGCACGGTCGTAGACGCCGTCCTGGCACACGGACGCGTCGTGCATCTCCTTGTCGCCGTCCAGGTGGACGTCCCAGGAGAAGAACGGGTTCGGCTTGTAGTCGTCGAGCTTCTTCTCCAGCAGCAGGGCGTTGGTGCAGAGGTAGACATACTTCCTCCGCGCCAGCAGCTTGGCGATGATCTCCGGCATCTCCTTGTGCAGCAGCGGCTCGCCGCCGGCCACCGCGATCACCGGCGCGCCGCACTCGGTGTCGGCGTCGAGGCATTCCTGCACCGACAGGCGCTGGTTCAGGATCGGCGCCGGGTAGTCGATCTTGCCGCAGCCGGCGCAGGCGAGGTTGCAGCGGAACAGCGGCTCGAGCATCAGCACCAGCGGGTAGCGCTTGCGGCCGGACAGGTGCTGCTTGACGACATAGGCACCGACCCGGACGGCCTGCATGATCGGAACGGCCATGCGAACTTGTTCTCCTGTTCCCCCGCCGGCGGCGGTCGTTTCCACACCCGGTCAGCCGGTCGTGCCGCCCGCTCGGTAATCCCACACAACGGTCCGCGATGATGATGGTGGCGGGTCGCCGCACCAGCAATCACGGATTCGAGAAGGAGAAAACGAGAGGGTCGGCGGACGGCGTGACAAGGCGGATGATCCAGGCCCTATACGGCAAACCCTGTCGCCGTCGCAAACATCTGCCTTCGGTTGTTATGGCATTTCTGCAACAGCCGCCTTGGCAACCCTGTCGCGACGGGACGGATCGCACTAAAGCATCGGCAATCAGGCGATCCTGTTCTCCCCGACACGGGACGGCAGCACGCCTCCTTGAACCAGGCCGGTAGGTGCGACCTCGCTTCCAGGCGGGGATCCCACGCATCCGGCGCGAGTGGACGCGCATCAGACATGGACCAGCCAGATCTTCCGGGCGCGGTAAAATACCCCCTTCTTGACCGCGTTGTCACGCCGTCGGACCTGCGCAACCTGTCGGCGG
>CAXTVS010000060.1:0-19316 GCA_964247735.1 uncultured Acetobacteraceae bacterium | reverse complement strand
GACATGCTCGCCTGGCTGCTGCCGGTCGCGCTTGCCACAACGAGTGCCGCCGCCAGATCGTTGCTCCCGGCCCGTCCGTCCTGGAGCGGCTCATCGCCGCGGTGTTGGTCGTGGCCGAGCGGCACGTCGCCGACCAGCTCACCAAGGTCCTGTCCATGGCGCAGGTGGACGCCCTTGATGCCCTGCTCCACCCCAAGGAGGGCACGGCGACCAGCGTGCTGGCCTGGGCGCGCCAGCCACCCGGGGCGCCAGGCCACCGTGCGCTGGCGCGCATCGCCGAACAGCTTACCTGCCTGCGCGAGGTGGGGCTCAAGCCCGCCATTGCCGAGGGCGTCCATCCCGAACGGCTGCGCAAGCTGGCCCGCGAGGGCGCGCGGTTCACCGCACAGCACCTGCGGGACCTGTCGCCGCTGCGTCGCCGGGCCACCCTGGTCGCCACCGTGCTGGACACGGCGATCCAGCTGACCGACGACGGCGTGGCCCTGTTCGACCGTGCGGTCGGCCGCATGTTCCGCCGCGCCGAGGCGCGCGAGGAGGAAGCTGTGCTGCGGGACGCCCGCGCGGTGAACGACAAGGTGCGTCTGCTGGCCAGGCTCGGCACGGCGCTGGTCGAGGCCGAGGCGGACGGCGCCGATCTGGACGGGGCGGTGGCGGGCTCAGTCGGCTGGGACCGGCTAGCCGCCAGCATCGCCGAGGCCAACAAGCTGGCCCGCCCGGACAAGGCGGACCTGCCGGCGCTCGCCTCGCGGGCCTGGCCGGTGCTGCACCGGCTCGGGCCGCTGTTCCTCGCCACCTTCCAACTCCGGGCCGCCCCGGCCGCCGCCAGCACGTTGCGCGCCGTCGAGTTGCTGCAGGCTGCGTATAGCAGCGGCGGGCGGCGGTGGCCGGGCAGCCTGCCCGTCAGCTTTCTCCAGCTAGCCTGACGCGACGCCGTGCTGGGCGCGGCTCCTGCCGGCGGCAACGAGCGCCGCATCTGGGAGGCAGCCACGCTCCTGACCCTGCGTGGCCGGTTGCGCTCGGGCGACATCTGGGTTGAGGGCAGCCGGCAGTGGCGGGCCGTGGAGGACCAGCTCCGCGCCCTGCTGGACCGGCGCCTGGCCGAGGTGGCCGAAGGCTGCGGCCGACACGCTGGAAGACGTGCGGATCAAGGAGGGCGAGCTGAAGGTCACGCCGCTGAAGGCGGTCACGCCCGAAGCCGCAGACGCGGCCGCCGACCGGCTCTATGGCATGGTGCCGGGCGTCCGCGTCACGGACATGCTGGCCGGGGTGGACGGCTGGACCGGGTTCAGTCGCGCGTTCACCCGCTTGCACACCAGCCTGCCCGCCGCCGACCCGCGGGTGGTGCTCACCGCTGTGCTGGCCGACGCGACCAACCTGGCCTGACCCGGATGGCCGATGCCTGCAACCTGGCCAGCTACCGCCAACTCGCCTGGAACGCAGGATGGACTTGCGCGAGGACACCTACCGCGGCGGCACCGCCATCCTGACCAATGCCCAGCACAGCCAGCCGCTGGCCGCCCTGTTCGGGGCTGCCGACGTGTCCAGCTCGGACGGCCAGCACTTCCCGACCGCCGGGCACGGCGAGGCCGTGGGCGCCTTCAACGCCCACTACGGACGCGAGGCAACGGCGCTGTTCTACACACACGTCTCCGACCGCCACGCGCCCTTTTACACCGCGCCCATCACCGGGGCCGGCGAGGCGGCGCACGTCATTGACGGGCTGCTCTATCACGAAGCCGACCTCAGCATCTCCGCCCACCACACGGATGGCGGCGGCGTCAGCGACCATGTGTCGCGTTGGCGCATGCCTCGGGTATCCGCTTCGCCCCGCGCATCCCAAACCTGGCCGAGCGTCGGCTGTATGCCTTTGGCACCCCCGGCACCTGGCCGGCGCGGGCGCCATTCATCGCAGGCAAGTCCGACGAGAAGGCCATCACGGCATAGTGGGACGACGTGCTGCGCCTTGCGGCCTCGGTCCGCACCGGCGTGGTCAGCGCGTCGCTGATCCTCAGGCGCCTCGGCAACTACCCGCGGCAGAACGGGCTGGCCGTGGCGCTGCGCGAGGTCGGCCGCCTTGAGCGCACCCTCCAACCCTGGACTGGCTGGAGCAGCCTGCCCTGCGACGGCAGGCTACCGTGGCGCTGAACCAGGGCGAGTCCCGCAACGCGCTCGCCCGCGCCGTCTGCTTCCACCGGCTCGGGCGTCTGCGCGACCGGACCGCCGAGGTGCAGCAGCACCGGGCCAGCGGCCTCGCCCTGGTCACGGCCGCCATCGCACTGTGGAACACCGTCTATCTCGGCCGTGCGCTGGACGCGGTGCGCCGCCGCGGCGAGGTGATCCCGGATGCCCTGCTGGCCCACCTGGCGCCGCCTGGCTGGCAGCACATCAACCTGACCGGCGACTACCTCTGGGGTGCCGGCAACACACTCGGCCCGGACGGGTTCAGGCCGCTGCGCGGCATGTCGGCCGAACCACTCACCGCCGCAGCGTGAGCATGTTCCCGGTTCGCCCCCGCCTACCGTGCTATCCTGCCCGTTCCGTGGCGTGACCCCAGATCCTTGTGCGCCTCCAGCCCTGCACTGCCTGATCCACGACCGCCTTCAGGATGCGGACGTGCTCGAGCCCCTGCCGGTCCCCGGTCGCTACGCTCTGCTGTCATCCTCCGGCAGCAGCAGGGCAAGGGGGAGCATCACCGCGGGGACAAGCAGGGGCAGGGTCAGGGCTGTGCTGGCAGATGACGCCGAGTGCGGCGCCGGCAACATAGGCGAGCCGGAGCGACGGCACGGCAACCAGCACGACCCGATCCCCGTCCACCACATGCCGCCGGGTTAGATGCTTGGTGATCGCCTGCGCGAGCTTCTGCAAGTCACCGGAGATGAAGCTGGTGTTGATGTTCTGGCCACCGAAGGTGCTGAAGGCAGCGTTCTGTGCGCCCAGGGCCGCGCCGAGGACGAGCACGTTCACCGGCTTGGGCAGAAAGGCAGCGATCACCACCGCCGCAGTGGCAGCCAGGACCGCCAACGCCTTGCCTCGACGCGGTCCCAGCTTCGGACGCAGCAGTAGGCGGGAGACCAGGGTGCCCAGGAAGAAGAAGAGGATCGCCGTCGCCTTCTCTCCGGCGCTGTGCCAGTGGCGCTCCCCCAGGGCGACGCCGAGCAGGGCGGTGTTGCCGGTCATCTGGGCTGCGAAGAGGCCGGTCTGCAGCCAGCCCAGCCCGTCCGACAGCCCGGCAATGAGAGCCAGCCAGGAAGCACGCAGGGCGACGGAGCGGAGCAGCATGACGACAGGATGCACAAGCTGTGCGACCTGTCGCCCAGCTAGACCGGTCTTAGCGCCGTCTGGTGCCCGCCGAGTTGCGGCAAGCACCCATCGTCATGCACTACAGGTGCAATGGTGCATGAAGGCCGTTTCTATGGACGCGGGATGGACGTGTCATGGGCGTGGCACGGGCGTACGACGGGCGTCGAGTTGTCGTCAGACGTCGCCCTGGTGGACGCCTGACGTCCGTCTAATGGACGTTGGGGGTGCTGGCGGTGGACGTTCCGGCGTCCATCGACTTGCCAGAAAATCTGCTCCCCGTTCGCGCCGAGGGCCGCCAGCCTTAGGCCATGCAAGACCGCATCGCCCTCCGCTCCAAGCGTCTCGCCGCCGCCGTGGCCGAACGGGACAAGCCCCGCTTCCGGCATATGGGCCGGAAGGAGTGGGACGAGATCTTCGACCCCTGCAGAAGCCGCGAGCCGGTCTATGCCTGGCTGCTGGCGAACCACGCCAAGGTGATCAAGGCCAGGCAGCACCGGAACGGCTGGAACGGCCTGCAGTGGAGCGAGATCGCTCGGATCATGGTGCTGGAGGGGATCGTCGGATCCCGCGGCGAGCCGCCGAACGCCAACTCTGTGCGCAGGGTGTGAGACCGGGTGGTGCGGGACAAGGAGAGGCGGGAGGCCCAATGGTGAACACACGCTCGGGTAGCTTGATTGCAGGCAGCTAGACGCCATTAACCGCTGACCGTAACAGCCAGCAGGACCAGCAAGACCACCAGCAGGCCGAAGATCACGAGCGAGCCCAGACCAAGCAGAGCCATGCGGCACAGCGTGCCGACGGTACCAGTGCCGTAGACGTCGCGCATGTGCCTGAACAGGTGCACGGGCGGCAGCAACAGCAGCAGGTTCGCTGCACCGAAACCCACCCAGTTGCCCAGCATTACCGCGAGCACCACGATCGCGCTCGCGGTGATTGAGTGCATTGAGAAGACGAGGTGGTCGAACAGCGTGAAGCCGCGGCCAAGGAACAGCAACGCGAGCATCAGTGCGGAGGCGGGCAGCATCAGGATCCCGAAGCGCTCCGCCCAATCCGCGATGAAGCGCACGAACTCCGCGGGTTCGGCTACCGCGTGCGAGACCCGGACCCGGACCCACCGATCGAGATCGCGGGCCTGCGCGCTTCTTTGGACGTCGCTCCGCGCTTCCTTGAGATCACCCATGCTTCCCGAGATCTCGTGCTGCACCTCGGCGAGCTCGCTTGCCGGGATGCGCGGCACGTGCATCGGGCGCGCGAGCAGAGAGGCGACGGTGAACAGGAGGAACAGCGCGATCAGCGCCAGGCGGAGCGGCGGCAGCTGCGAGATCCGGCGGCCCTCAAGATAGTCGAGGGTGAGCTGGCCGGGCCTCCAGGCGAGACGGCCGAGCGTGCGCCACAGCCGGCTGTCGGCATGGGTCAGCACCTCGGCGAGTTCGGCCACGAGGTGGCCGAGCGAGCGATGACGCGCCTCGTCGGACTGGCCGCAGCTCGAGCACCAGCGCTCGGGTAGCCCGGCGCCGCAGTTGAGGCAGAAGGCCGCCTGGGATGGAGCGGCATGCTGATCGTGATCCTGCATCGGCCGACCCTATCTTGTCGGGCGGCTCCCATGCCATGCCCCGGACGCATCCATGGTCTTGTACACAGGAGCGGCATGACCCTGAACGTCCGCTCTTCTGCGCGATGCCGGTTTGCGGCCGGGTGGTGCGGGAGAAGGAGTAACCTAGTCGCCGGCAGCCGGGTCAGCTTCTAGCGGTCTATCAGGGCAAAGGAATCGATCGACCTAACGATGCTCGCGGGAGCAGGCTGTCCTCGTTCCCAGCGGACAGGATCCGGGCAGATGGAGCTCTCCCGCCATGTCTACCGCAGTGCCATCTCAGCGGAGGTCGCAAGACGGACAACGACACGGCGGCTGGAGGCTCGGGGTCTTCGTGCCTGGTCGGCGGCTGAGGATGCGACCATCCGGGATGCATACCCTGACTGCTCGAAGGCACGCCGAGCTCGTCGAGGGCGAACCTATTGCGCGATCCGGAACCGGGCCGCGACACTAGGTATCCAGGCCAAGCGACATGTCTGGACGACCAGTGACCTGCGTCATCTCAGGTTGATGTTGAGCACTGGTCTTACTTGTGGCCAAACCGCAAGGAATGGGACTCAGGCGGTACCAGATCATGCACGCCATGCGGCGCTACCACATCAAGGCCAAGAAGCGTCCTCTGGTGCGCATGCGTGATCCCTTGCTGGACAGCATCCGACAACGGGCAGCGATGCTGAACATGACCCTGGCTGATCTCAACAGAGCAACGAAGAGCCGCGTCTTCTGGCAGATCTATAATGACAGGCGCATTCCCTTGAAGGTCGCAAAGAAGGCGATTTCCTTGCTGGGCGGTGAGCCTACCGCGGCATGGGAGCCAATCCGATCACGTAATCGCCTCGGATGGGAGTTGGCTCGGAGTTGGGTGTGCGATAGACCGCCGCTTCATCTGAAGTCGGAGGAGGCGGCCATGTAGGCACGCCCGGAACTCAGTCCGTGCGGCCAGGACACCTGGTCACATGTCTCGCACACACCACCACAGCTACCGGTGGGGCAAGGATCACCGCTGGGCGGTCCGCCTGGGTCGCAGCTGGAAGCTGACCCACAGCCGCATCGGGGAAGCGCCGGGCTGGCATGTCCGGCTTTACGATGAACGGCCCGGACGCCGCGGCGATAAGCTACTGATCCGTCGGATCATCCGCGGGTCCGCTGACGTCGAGGATGCCTGCTTCGAGCGGACCGGCAGCCGGAAGCCGCATAGCTACTACTGGTGACCAGAGGCGGTGATCTTCGGGTCACCGCTGAGGGTCCTCCCTGGCTGTCCTGAGAACCATACGAATGCACGTGAGGCGGCAGCGGCAGCAAGCACGGTGGGTCGGCAGCACGGAAGTAATGATCTCAACGGAGGCGACGGAACGCAACTTGGCCGGAGGTAACGGAATGCCTGGCTGGTACGCATAAGCGGACAGACCAGGAACGGCACAGGTGTCAGGCGGCCTTGCGGACGACCTCCTGGACGGCCCTGAGTGGCCTCAACCCGCTATGGTTTTCCGCCACAGTGCGATCGGACGCCCAGACGTAGTCGCCGGTGAGGTTCACGTGTTCCCAACCGACCGGCGAAGGGTGGGCGAGGAGGTGGTCCGGGACCTCCTCGACCTGGCGCAGGGCGGCGAGGGCGCGGCCGAGATAGCGGGTGTTCCAGAGGATGATGGCGGACACCACGAGGTTGAGGCCGGAGGCGCGGTGCTGCTGGTTCTCGCAGGTGCGGCCGCGGATCTCGCCGAGGCGGTGGAGGAAGACCGCGCGGGCCAGGCTGTTGCGTGACTCGCCTTTGTTGAGTTCCTGGCTGGTGCGGCGGCGCAGCTCCGGATCGTCCAGCCGGTCCAGGGTGAACAGGGTGCGCTCCAGCCGGCCCAGTTCGCGCAGCGCGGCGGCGACGCCGTTTTGCCTGGGGTAGGAGGCGAGCTGGCGCAGGATCAGGGACGCGGTCACCGTGCCGGTGCGGATCGAGACGGCGACGCGCAGGATCTCCGGCCAGTAGGCGCAGATGAGGCCGACGTCGATGCGCCCGGCGATCAGCGGCTGGAGCGACGGGTAGGCCGAGGGCTGAGCGAAGCTGGTGAGGCGGCGGTCCTTCAGGTCCGGGATGCGCGGCATGAATAGGAAGCCGAGCAGGCTGCAGAGAGCGAAGACATGGTCGGACACGCCGCCGCCATCGGTGTGGTGGCGCTGGAATGCGGCCTCGCCCTGGTGATGGAGCAGCCCGTCCAACACGTGCGCGGCTTCGCCGGCCGTCGCTGCAATGATCTTGGTGTAGAACGGCGCGTAGCGGTCGGACAGGTGGGTGTAGAACTTGACCCCGGGCTCGTCGCCGTAGTGGGCGTTGAAGCGGGCGGCATCGCGGCCGTGGCCGCCGGCGCGGAAGAACTGGCCGTCCGAGGAGGAGGCGAGCCCGCTGCCGAAAATGGCCGCCGGCGGTTCGCGCCGCTGCTGGTCGACGAGGCGCTGCAGTGCCAGGGCGTAGGTCTCGTCGCGGATGTGCCAGTCGGCTGTCCAGGCGAGCTGTCCCAGGCTCGCGATGCTGCACGCCTCGGCCATGCGGTCAGGCCGAGGTTGAGCCCATCGGCAGGAGGGCTGCCATGAGCACCCGCGGGTCGGCGGCGGTCTCGCCGGTGCGCAGGTGGGGGAAGCAGTCCGGGAACCCTGTCCAGCGCGCCACCTCCGCCAGCAGATCGGTGATCCGGATGCGCAGCATGGCGTAAAGCCGATCCGCGAGGAGTTCGGCCTCCGGCGGGGTGGATTTCTCGACCGGCGCGATCTTCAGCACGCCCTTGTCGAGGGTGACGGCCGGCAGCAGCCCGTTCGCCGCGCGGGCGTCGACCGTCGCCAGGCGCTCGTCCAGCACGGCGCGGCGGGCGGCGATGAAGCGCTCGAAGTCGGCATCGACCGCGAGCGGCATGGTGCCGTCATGCTGCATCGCCTGCAGGGTGGCGGGAGCGACGAGCCGCTCCTCGAAGGCGCGGTAGCGGCGGCTGCCCGTCACCCAGACGTCGCCGGCACGCAGGCGGTCGCGTAGCTCCGACAGGACGCAGAGTTCGTAGTAGCGCCGATCGATGCTGCCGCCGGGCAGCACGTGGCGCGCCCAGCGCTGCCCGACGAAGCCGGTCGGCGCGGAGGCCGGCAGGCGGCTGCTGCCGGTGCGGTTCATGGTGCGCAGCACGTCGAGGGCGCGCATCAGCGACGCCGCGGCCGGCACGGCCTGGAAGGTGAAGGCTTCGAGGAAGACGGGCGGCCAGCGCCGGATGCCGGCGTGGTGTTCGGCCAGCGCCTGGTAGGGATCGAACTCCTCCGAACGCGCCAGCGCTCCGGCCTCGGCGACGGTGCTGCGGAAGCGGTCCCGGGGATCACCGCAGTGATCGCCTCGAAGGCGTCCTGTTTGCCCTCGCGCGCTGCGATCAGGGCGGCGCCGACGCGGGCGTAGAGGCGGACCTTCTCATTGATGGCGCGGCCGTCGCCTGGAAGGCGCGGGCATGGCGTCCCTCAGCCTTGCGGAACATCGCCCCGATCAGGCAGTCGAACAGGTCGATGGCCTGGTCGGTCAGGCTGACGGCGCGGTCGAGGGTGACGGCGGCCAGCGTCGCCTGCCGGCGCTGCCGCTCGTAGCCGGCGATGTGTTGCACCGTGCTGCGGCCGGCCTCGCGCGCGATCGGAACAGGAACTCGCCCTGCGGGATGGTGTCCATCTGCTCGGTCAGCGAGCGGAAGGCGATGCCACGCGCCTTGAGGTCGTTCACGGTCGCCAGCAGGTGCGGCAGTGACCGTCCCAGCCGGTCCAGCTTCCAGACCACCAGGCAGTCGCCCGGCCGCAGGAATGCCAGCGCCCTGGTTAAGCCGGCGCGATCGCCACGGCTGCCGCTGGCACGATCCTCGAACAGGTGGCGCTCGTCGACGCCGGCAGCGAGCAGCGCGTCCCGCTGCAGGTCGAGCACCTGGCGGTCGCCATCGGTGGAGACGCGCATGTAGCCGACCAGCATGCACGGAAAACCCTGAGGGAGGGGTTTCCGGAGGGTAGATCATTCCGACAGGGTTTGCCGTATGGAATTCTGGCCCCGAACCGGGTGGTTCCAGCCCCCGGCACGAGGCTGACGGGAATCAGGTGTTTGCCGACACCCGCGCCAGCACCCGCCCAATCTGCCAAGCCGGCGTAAACCGCTGATTTGGCGCCAAAGCCAGACCACGCCGTTCCAGCTTTGTCCGCTTATGCGCAGCAGAACGGCGTTCAGTTACTTCCGGCCAGACGACGCTGACCAGGATGTCGTTGCCGGGATCGGCGATCAGCGTCCGAGGGCCTTGGCCAAGTCGTCGATCGTCGGACAGCCACCAGAGCAAGGCATGGGTGTCGAGGAGAAGCTTCATTTCTCCATCGCTGCCAGCACACCGGCAGGCAGGACGTTGAAGTCATCTGCCATCCGGATCTGGCCCTTGAGCGCGCCGGGCTGGCGTGCGGGACGACGGGCCATAGAAGGAGGATGAATCTCGGCGATGACTACGTCGTGGGAGGTGATCAGCATGGCTGTTCCCTGACGCGCTTCCCGCAGGTAGCGGGTCAGGCTGCCCCTGAGTTCACGAACGCCGACCCGGATCTGCTGGCCGCTCCCTGGCTGGTCTTCCAGACCGTTCCGAACTCCTCGTGCGCACAAGACGTGTGCACAAAGAGCCGTCTCGTCAACATCATCAAGCGAGGGCCAGAAATGCTGGGCAGCAGCCAAGTTGAGATCAGACGGCGATACCCTCTGACCTGACGGCGCTGCTCCGCCCGAGCCCGAACATCACCAGGCTGCCAACCACGGCTCCCAGGCCGCAATAGCCGATCGCCCCGCGGGCGCCAAAGCCGTCGACAAGCAGGCCGCCGACGATGGCCCCGGTGGCGATCGCGATCTGGAACATCGTCACCAGCAGGGCACCGGCACTTTCCGCATGGTCGGGTGCCGACTGCGTGGTCAGGGTCTGCAGCGCCACCGGCAGTGCGCCGAAGGCGAATCCCCAGGCCGTCAGTGCCGCGAAGGTGACGGATGCCGCGGCACCGTAGCCGAGCAGCAGCAGCGAGGCGGCTGCCAGCAGCAGGGAGCCCAGCCCGACGCCCAGCCTGGCGCTTCGTCCGGCAACGACGCCCCCGGCCAGGTTGCCGAAGAAGCCCCCGACGCCGAACACGAGCAGAACCAGCGATATCCGTGCGGCATGCAGGTGCGACACCTGTTCCAGGAACGGCCGCACGTAGGTGAAGCCGGCGAAGTGCCCGGAGATCACCAGGAGCAGGGTCAGCATGCCGACCTGGATGCGCGGCCGGCGCAGCAGGATCAGGAAGGTGCCAAGGCCCGGAGCGTCCGTCGCCGGCAGCCGGGGAAGGGTTGCGAACAGCGCCAGCAGGGCGGCCACGGACAGTCCGCCGGCCGACAGGAACGTCATGCGCCAGCCGATCAGGTCGCCGAGATAGGCGCCGAGCGGTGCCGCACAGACCGTGGCGGCGGACACGCCGGTGAAGATGATCGAGATCGCCCGCGCGACCAAGCGCTGCGGCACCAGGCGCAGGCACAGGGCGGGCGCCAGCGACCAGAAGCCGCCGAGTGCGAACCCGAGCGCCACCCGTGCCGCAAACAGGATCCAGACAGTGGAGGCCAGGGCCGCCAGCAGATTGGACACCACCAGCAGCAGCACCAGCGCGCGTACGATAACCCGCCGGTCGATCCGGCCGAGCCCGACCACGACGATCGGCCCGGCAAAGGCGCCAACCAGTGCCGTCGCGGTGACGGCTTGTCCGGCGGTTCCGTTGGAGACGCCGAGGCCGCTTGCCATGGGTGTCAGCAGGCTGGCGGGCAGGAACTCCGCCGTGACCAGCGCGAACACGCCGAGTGCCAGCGAGAGCACCGCGCCCCAGGCGGCGTGCGCCGGTTCGATGCCTGCGCCAGGCGAAGAATGCATCGTGATCGCGTGGCCGCGGCTGGACGTGTCTGACATGGATGCAGTTCTGGCAGGGCCCGCTGGCGGTTACCAGGCTTCGGGTGCAACGCAGCATTTAGGCGAGGCGGAGGAGTGGGCGCCCTGACTGGAACCGCCGGACGAATCGATCCCGCACACGAGGGCAGCTGGCCTCCGGCGAAGGCATGGCGAGCGTCATCAGACCGCGGGGTCCAGCACTTCGCTCCACCCGTTGTCGTTGTCGTCCATCCGGTCGTGTGTCGCACACCCTTCAACGCTGGACAGCATGACGTTCCAGGTCCGCCAGCGCGCAGTGGTCCAGCGCGCCGGCATGAGTCGCCTCAAGCGCCACTTCAGGAGCACAGCCAGCTTCGAGCGCCTCCTGCCACCGCGGCGCGCAGAGGCACCAGCGGTCGCCAGGCCTGAGCCCGGGGAAACCGTGCTCGGGCCGAGGCGTGGACAGGTCGTTGCCGCGCTCCTGGCTGAAGCGCAGGAACTCGGCTGTCACCACCGCACAGACGGTGTGGCTGCTGCGGTCCTGCGGTCCGGTGTTGCAGCATCCATCCCGAAAGAACCCGGTAAGTGGCTCGGTCGAGCAGGCCTGCAGTGCGCCGCCCAGCACGTTGTGGCTAGGCTGACGATCCGGCCGGCCAGGAAAGCTCCCCATTTGATCAAGCGGCATGGTGCGGTGGCTCCAATGAGAAGGTGCTGAGCAAACCAATCACCGGAGATACGAGCAGGGCTGGTGGGCGGTTGCTACCTTCACGCGGTCCATGACTTGACGCAGCCGGCTGCACCGAGCTGGACGGTTCATGCCGTCGCAATCCTGGTCAATACGCTCAGTCTTGACCAAGATAGGAGATGTAGCAACATACCTACTTCTTGATGGGAGTATGGGCATGCCGATCACGACCTTGTCGAGCCGCGAGTTCAACCAAGACACCAGTCGGGCCAAGAAGGCCGCAACGGCAGGTCCCGTGTTCATCACCGACCGCGGTGTGCCTGCCCATGTGCTGCTCAGCATCGAGGCGTATCAGCAGCTCATCGGGGGGCAGGAGAGCATCATCGACAGGCTGGGGATGCCGCTCGGCGTTGAGGACGTGGAGCTCGAGCTTCCTCCCGGAGGTGATCTCGCCCGGCCAGCCGACTTCTCCTGATGTTCCTGCTCGATACCAACGTGATCTCCGAGCTGCGCAAGGCGAGGGCTGGCAAGGCCGATGCCAACGTGACGGCATGGGCGCGGGCCATCCCGGTCGGGAGCCTCTTCCTGTCGGTGGTCGTCATCCAGGAGCTGGAGATCGGCGTGCTGCTCGCCGAGCGCCGCGACCCTGCCAAGGGTGCGATCCTGCGCACCTGGCTGGACGATCACGTGCGCCCCAGCTTCTCCGAGCGCATCCTGCCCGTCGACACGGTCGTGGCACGTCGGAGTGCCGCCCTGCACGTCCCGGATCTCCGGCCGGTTCGCGACGGGCTGATCGCAGCGACAGCGCTGACCCACGGCATGACGGTGGCGACCCGGAACCTGGCTGATTTCGTTCCCACGGGTGCGTCGCTTCTGAACCCATGGCAGGCTTCATCCCCGGCTTGAAGGTCGGATACCTGGCACTCGATCAAGGTTCAGCCTTCAGCACGGACCAATGTCATGAACCTGAAGAGACGATGGAGGGGTGGGCGATGAGCGAGCAGTCCGGAACGGGGATGCGCACCCTGAAGCAGGTCATCGAAGCGGCCACAGGCAGCAGTCCGACCGACGACGAGATCATCGGCATCCTGAAGGGCGAGAAGCCGCTCGATCATCCAGTCGCCGTGGTGCTGGCGAAGACGAGCCTGGGCAAGCTGATCGAGATCGGGAAGATCTCGGGCATCGAATTCAGTAGGCTCAACCAGACCTACTGCGCCGCGATCAAGATTGAGGGTGCCGCGACACCGGAGGAGCTGGCGGATCATCCCGAGGTGAAACGCGAAAAGGTCCGGCCGGTCTGGCCACCGGACAAGCCGTTCCCGCTGACGCCGCTCGAGGCCTGGTACGTCATGCGGGGCTGGAAGGTGACACCGGTTGCTGGTGTCACAGGACAGCAGATCCTCGAGGAGCTTCCAGGCAAGCTGGAAGGCGGGAATGGCTGGCTCCAGCTCTGGCAGTCGTAGAAGCTACCAGCGTCGTTCCGCGTGAACCAGCTCCCTCAGAAAATCCCTGTCAGCTGGACGTTGTCGGCGCTGATCCCGAGCCGTTTGTGGAGCGCGTCGTAGCGTGGATCCTGCGGAGCATAGCCGGCGTCAGGACGACCGCCATCGGTGCCGATAATCCGGACCCATTCCTTCTGGCCATGGCAAACGCCATCGTAGTTCTCGCGCATGCATCTGATGTCGAGCAGGGCGTAGGTCTTGCCCTGGCTGCTCGTCAGGCAAGCCCAGGAGACAACCGCAGCGTCAAGTGCCCTCTGCTGGCCGACCGCGATCATGCTCGCCTTCGGATCGGCCTGCAGGGGTATGGCCTGGTGGCCGTGCGCTCCGGTCAGGGTGAGCTTCTGGGCAAGCCAGGCGAAGTCATCGTCCGGTGGCACATGCGGGTCGGTGGTCGAGGTTGCCGTTATGGTGGCAGGGCCACAGCTCAGGGTGTGGGTGACAGTCTTCGGTGCAGCACTCGCGACTGCCGGGAGGATCATGTAGAGGGCCACGATCGGGAGAATGATTTTTCCCGTGTGGCTCCATCAGCTGCGGTCGGCTTCTTGTCGTGCGTGAAGGAGATCAGATACGTCTCGTAGCGGTTCCTTGCTGCCTGCACCGAGACCTGATCCTGACCGGCGCCAGGAAGGGATGACCACTCCAGCCGCAGCAGCTTGAATGCCTCACCCAAAGTGGCGCGGCCCCGCAGACAGCCGCTTGACCATGACGCTTGCCGATCTTCCACCAGGCGAGCGCATCCTGGCTGGCTGGCGTGTAGTCCGACACCACACCTTGCTGCACAGCTTCGAGCCAAGTGCTGTAGAGGAACATGTAGCCGTCAGCGGCATTGGAGGTCTTCCCCCAGCGCGTATGCAGCTGGTTGGGATGCCGGGTCATGTCGGTGAAGGTCAGTCCGCCATACATCTGGTTTTAGACATCGTCTCGCGGATAGTTCTCCAGCCACCGGAGCAGCTTCAGGAAGGCCTGAACCTTTGGGTCACTGATCGTGCACAGCACGGCCGACGCCATGATCTTCTTCTCCGCTACCTGGTATTAGCTGTTTCGCAATCGAAAACTCAACTTCCCGCTGACGTCGCTCGAGGCGACGGCTGGAGGTGACGGGCAACGGCGACCCCGCCACCTCCAGCATGAGGGCGGCTACCCGGTAGGTGGTGCACTCGGAGATCCTGCTGCCAAAGGGCGCACCCGAGCGCTGGCGCGACCGCACGCTGCTGTGGAACGAGGTGGAGCGGATCGAGCGGCGTCGCGACGCGGTGCTGACGCGTGAGATCGAGATCGCGCTGCCGCGGGAGCTTCCTCAGGCGGAGGCGATCGCGCTGGTGCGGGATTTCGTGCGCGAGCAGTTCGTGGCGCGCGGCATGGTGGCCGACCTCAACGTGCACTGGGGCATCGCCTCGGACGGCGAGGCGCAGCCGCACGCGCACTTGCTGCTGACGCTGCGGGCGGCCGGAGAAGACGGCTTCGGCCTCAAGCACCGGGACTGGAACGACAAGGCGCTGCTGCGCGCCTGGCGCGAGCGCTGGGCGGTCCTGGCCAACGAGCGGCTGGCCGAGGCGGGTCACGATGCGCGGATCGACCACCGCTCCTACGCCGAGCGCGGGCTCGGGCTGGAGCCGCAGAACAAGATCGGTCCGGCCGGGGCGCGGCGGGCGCTGCGGGAGGAGGACGCCGAGCGGGCGGCCGAACATCGCGCGATCGCGCGGCGCAACGGCGCGCGGCTGCTGGCCGAGCCGACGCTGGCGCTGGAGGCGCTGACGCAGCAGCAGTCGACCTTCACGCGGCGGGACCTGGCGCGGCTGGTGCACCGGCAGTCGGACGGGGCGGCGCAATTCGCGGCGGTGATGGCGGCGATCTGGCGGTCGCCGCCTCGGCCGAGATGCAGGTCGCGATGGTGGACCTGGATCCGCAGGGCACGACGACAGGCTGGTATCAGCGGCGCGAGGCCGCGGCCCCGGCGCTGGTGAAGCTGGACCCGGCGCGGCCGTCGAACGCGCTGTCAGAGGCCGGTGTCGGGCTGCTGGTAGTAGATACGCCACCCAGCAACCCGCCTTCATTCGCGAACTGCTCGGCCGGGCCGACGTGGTGCTGGTGCCAGTGCGCCCGACGCCCGACGATCTTCTGGCCGCCGCGCCGATCGCGGCCAGCCTGGCAGCCCATCCCCGATCGGCGTTCGTGCTGTCGCAGGTGCCGCCGCGGACGCGGCTGCTGGCCAGCGCCCTCCGGCAGCTCGCTGCCCTCGGCCGAGTGGCGCCGGCCCAGTTCACCTTCCAGGCCGACTTCCCTGCCGCTTCAATCAGCGGACAGGCAGCGGTCGAGTTCACCGGCAAGGCGGCTGAAGAAGGCGCCGAGCTCTGGCGCTAAGTGCAAACCATCCTGCGAGGACCCGATGCCGACACGCCCCAAGGGAAGCCTGGACGATCTCACGGTGCCAAAGGGCGGACAGGCAGCGGCACCGACGCCGGCCGAGCCAGATAGGGCGCAGCCGCCCGCCAACACGTCCAAGGCGTACGCGCACACCCTGAGCCTGCGCCTGACCGCGGAGCAGTACCGCCGGCTGCGCAGGTTTGTTGCGGCGCGGGAGGACGCGACCGGGGAGCGGATGACGCACCAGGGGATCATCGAGGCGGCGCTGTCTGCTTATCTCGACCGGGAGAAGGGCTGACGCGCGGATGCGTGGCAGCGTGCGGGTGCTTCAACGCATCAACGCGTCGACATGCGCATGCATGCTTCCATGCGTTTGACCGGTAGGCTAGTGTCGGACAGAGTGTTACTATTAGACATTCTGTCTTGTAGAAGCGCCTAGCCAGTGACAGGCCGTCGCAAGATCCGCTTAGCCATCGAGCCGGCGACCGCCGTCGCGATCGTCCGGGAAGCGGCATCGGCGCACGCCAGCTTGGCCGAGTACCAGCGCGCGGCGCCTACGCGACCGCGACGGAGGAGGCGTTCCGCAGCGATACGGGCACTCGCCCAAGCCTGCTCTGCTGGTCGAAATGTCCTGCCGATGGAGTGCTCCAAACCGCCAGACTTATGTGTCTAAAAGCACCAGTTTTGTTTTTCTCTCAGTGATCGAACGTGATTTCCGCTTCAAGGCCTTTGTCTCAGATGGTTTCAGCATGGCTACTACCGATTGTCCCGGATCTGATAGAGGGACACTCTTTCGGGCAGAAGCCATTGTTTGGTCGCTTCCTTCTGTAGGCATCAAGTCATGGCTAAATTTAACGCTAGCTGTGACGGGTGCGGCAGCGATGATGAACTGCTTCGACGTCGCGGCTATTTCATCATTATCAAGGAAGATCTCGATGCCGAAGCCTGGACGCTCAGCTAGTGCTACATGTCGTAGAGCCGGCTCCGCGACAAACACCGCTCTAGCAATGCTTCTCAAGGTAGGGTTCGGATCGAAAGGCCATAGATGCTCAGGCCTTACGAACTCTCGTAGAAGTCTATAACGGGCCGGAGGGGTTCCAGAGATCATTGATCGGATCCTCGTTCTAGGTCGACCGACAGAATGAGACGGTTCAGGACCATCTTGGCACCGCACGAGCGCTTTCAGGCATGACGACCTCAGTCCCATTTATCTCGACGCCACGCTCGATCTCCTTCCGAGCAGAAACGAAGTTGTCATAGAGCTTGGTCATGTCATCGATCGACGTGATCAGCCTGCGCTTGAGGGTCTGGAAGCAATATCGGGCAAGATCCTCCTCCGCAGCTTCCATATATCTCTGCATGCTGAAGTTCAGGAGTGGAGAGACATCATGCTTCCGGAAGAAGGCCGTTAGGCGCTGGACGTCTAGTAAAGAGACCCCAGCGTGACCGGCCGGAGCATCGCCATGCTTGCCGACGATGGACCCCAATCCAAAGGAAGACTCGGCCAACATAAAGTCTTTTGCCCGTGGCTTGAGTACCCTGCTGAAGATGTCGACATGATCCTTTCGACGCGCCAGGAAGAGGCACCGGTCTATCATGCCCTTACCAAGTAGTTCCGTCCCGTGACATGCCGAGCCTTCTGAAAAAATGAGGATCTTGGCACGATGGTAGACGCTCATTTGATCGACAAGGGAGTGACGTTCCGGGTAGAAAATCGAGAAGCCCTCCTCGGCCAGAACCTCTTCCAGATAGCGTTCGCCTAGGAAACTACCGCCGACTGGAAGCATGCCCCGCGAAACGTAGACCTTATCGAGAACAGGCGCCGTCGAACCAAAGTTTTGGAGGCGCTCGATGCTGAAGTCGCGTAGATCGTCCAGATACCCAGACTTTGGGCCGCCGCCGAAGTCGGATCCAGCTTCGGCGACATGTAGGGTCTCAACAAACGAGTGCTCGTTGACGATCTTCAGGTTGTCCGGCTGGACCCGAAAAAACTGCAGGAAGTCTTTCAGGAAGGCTGGCAACTTGTCGTACGTGTTCATGGCAACATCGTTCTTGATGCCGACGAACAGCATGCGTGGTGCGTCGCTATGCGCTATCGCAGGAAGCATTCTATGGGCCATTTCCGACATAAAATGCCCAAAATGTGGGTAGACAGGACCGGCGTAGGTCCATTCACCCCGGATGTGCCCTGTATAATCGACGTCGTCCCTAAACCGATCAACCGGCTGCCAATAACGGCTTTGCCTTAGCTTCTTGTGCTCGTCCAGGTCGTCAATCACCACGCCACCGTTGAAACCGTTGGGTGGTGGTGCAACAAGCGGATGACTGAACGCCTGTACCCGGGCATCGCTGAAGGTTGAACTGCTAAGCTGCGCGCGCATTTGGTATCCCATCAAGATAGCTAGGAAGCTTCAAGGCAGTTGTATTGTTGTCTGACGATAAACTAGCTTATGGGTGTCGAAGCTCTGTCCTTGAACAGCATCGCTGGTGAACAAGAGAGGATGATCCGTAATCTCTAGGAAATTCGGGTCTCTAGCATGTGGATCAAGTAGAGCCGGATACAGCATATCCGTATGGCCATCGGGATAGGCCGTGTTATCGCCGAGCAATAGCGATGGGACTGACCAGTTAATCAGATCATGCGACGAACTGAGGTAAATCCCCGACGGCTGACCGGGTAGCTGCCGATCCCACCTGCTTTTTCTCATTACCGCAACAAAAGTGTTGTCAGGCTTGTTGAAACTTACGCCTCCAAGCGAGTAGAACAAATTACCACCGCCGACTGGCTGACATGACTTCTGCTTGTCGCTAGGTTGTGGCTTGTTGTACGGGTTTACAAAGCGGATGCTGAAGGTGGCACCATCCCAGCCGAGCCATCCGCTTGGGTCCGCGACGTCACGGCTACGCATCAAGCATACGCCGGACATGTTGCTCCTCGGATCGAGTGCTGCAAACAGGACATAGTAAAAGCCCTGGAACTTAATGATGTTGCTTGGATTTGAGTAGCCCGAAAGCTTGCGCCTGGTTGCATTGAATTTGTAGGGCAACGATGCAACCAGGGCCTTCGGCTTGGAGCGGATGAAGGTCTTGCCACCATCCTCTGAGATAGCCGAGGTGATCGAGTATTCGATGCAATTTACCCTATCGCCCGAAGGACAGGCCGATTTGGACTCGAAGGCATGAAATTCATTGTGAACAAGAGCAAAGACGTCCTTGCCATTCGACGTGTAGAAACTGGTCAGCCATCCGTAGTCGTTGTAAGCAGCGGCATTTAATTCCTCCGCCGCTCGGAAGATGATTGGGCAGGCGTGGCTGGTCTGGGTAAGGCTATGTCCGAGCAGTGCCCGATTGTGGTGATTGGTAGCGATCAGGTGCACGATTCCTTGGTCGTCCCGAAAAGCTCTGGCCGGTGCGTCTGCGACGTCGTAGCCTCGCTCGCAACCATTGATCTTTGGATCGAAGACTACCGTTGAGGAGGTCGAAGCGTTAAGAATCATGCCCCTACCCCTATTCTCCTTGCATAGGGTAGTTTGGGTTGTGAAGAGCGTCATAAGCGAGAATAGGATTGCTTGTAGCGAAACCGATTTCAAACGCACTACCCCTTAAAGGTCATCAGTCACTCAGCTGTGTTCAGACAGCCTAGCGTGCTGCCCCATTTCTTAGGCGGCTACTATAGAGCATTGAGACCGATACGCCCGTCTAACGATTGAGACGAGGGTCTTATCGTTCTGAATAACGAGACGCCGCCAGGCAGGGTGGCGAAGTGCTGGCGGCAGGAACACTATACGGGCCAGCATCATACCGACCTCCTTCCGACCTCATACCGGGCTCATTCCGGCAAAATGGGCCTTCCATACGCCGTTGCACCTATAGTGCATCGGGACCGCGACCTGATGCGACAGCTCTCTCATCTAGCGGCCTGTCGGATTGGTAACGGATTTAGGCTAGAGAGCGAGGCGTTTCCT
>CAXTVS010000059.1:0-19406 GCA_964247735.1 uncultured Acetobacteraceae bacterium | reverse complement strand
GCGTCACCGTCACCCCCACCACCTGTCCGGGGCTGCTCGTCTTGGCCAGCAGAAGATCCGCGTAGGGAGAGTTCACGATGAAGGGGGCAGCAACGGCGCTGACCGGAACGTTGTCCGCTGTCAGGCCGGTCGCGACCGCCACCGCGATCGCGGTGCTGGAGGAGATCGTGTCGGTGCCGTCGGTGACGGAAACGGTCGCCACCTCCGGTCCGGACACGGACGGCGCCGGCATGAACTCGATCTGGCGCAGGAACGCCTGCAGCGTCGCCGCGGTGCCGTTGATGGTCAGCGTGCCGCCATTGGACGACACAGTGGCGCCGGCCGTGCCCCAGAAGGATCCGAGCGCCGGATTGGACAGGGTGACGACGGCGGTCAGGATCGTGCCCTGGGTCGCCGTGGTGAGGGACAGGGAGGAATCCACCATCAGCGGTGCGTTGACCGTCGCGGTGGCGGGGACGCCAGACAGGGTGATCGTGTTGTCGATGACCAGGGCGGTGGTGCCGGTGATGGTGCCGGCCGCATCCAGGACCGTCGTGGTCAGGGTGGTCGTGCCGGCGACGCCGGCGGCGTCGACGAAGTCCAGCGACTGCAGGGCGGTGGTGAGGTCCGCAATGGTGCCGGACACGGTGAACACGGCGCCGCTCGCCGACACGGTGCCGAGTCCGGTTGCGGCCACGAGGTGGCCGAGCGCGGAGTTGCCGACCGTGACGGTCAGGGTGGCCTGGGTGTTCGGGCTTTCGGCGAACAGTTGTGCCACCGAGAAGGGCTGCTTCACCGACGGCCCGACCAGCGTCTCGCTCTGCTGCACGCCGGTCATCAGGTCGTCCGGACGCGCGGCGGTGCCGCGGTTCTCCAGGCCGGACTCGGAGTTCGAGGGCGTGAGGGTCAGGCTCGACAGCCAGTTGGCGACGTTGTTGAGCGAGTTCGGATCGGTGGTCGAGTAGATCACGTCGGTGCCGGTGACGCCGCCGTCCTTGACCACGAACTGGGTGGGCAGGGCACCGGCCGCGCGCAGGATCGCCACCACCTGCTGGGTGTCAGCCAGGAAGTTCTCGTCGTTCCCGCTCTCGGGGGACAGGGTGATCGAGGAGCGCAGGCCGTTCTGCGTCGCCCAGCGGATCTCCTCCTCGATGCTCTGCTGGTAGGCCGGCTCGCGGGCCAGGAAGAACCAGGACGGCATGTCGAAGGCGATGCCGCCGCTGTAGAGGGCGGCGGCGCGGACATAGGCGGTGGCGTCGGAGGTGGCGAAGTCGACGGTCTCGAATTCGGACAGCATCGGCGCCAGGTTCAGGATGCCGACGGCGCGCGCGCTGTCGACATAGGCCTTCCAGTTGGCGAGGTCCTCGGCAGTCCAGATGTAGTCGTTGTAGGTGTTGACGTCGGCCTCGGTCGGAACATAGCCCTGTTCGGTGGTGAACAGGCCCGCCTGTGCGTCGGTGAAGAAGCCGGTGTCGCTGCCGAGCGCGCTGACATGCTCCTGCTCGGCCGCCTGCGTCACGCCCTGCGTGGTGATGGCGCTGGAGCCGACGATGCTGACGCCGGCAGGAAGGCTGCCGCCGGTGATCGAGTTGGCAGCCGCGTCCTCGGCCTGCTCCTGCAGCACGACACCGTTGGCGGTGGCGGCGGTGGCGGCGGTGGTGGCGGCGATCGGCACGGTGATGGTGCCGCCCGCCTTGAGCACGTAGTAGCCGGAGCTGGAGTCGGCGTCGGTGGCGACGAAGCCGTTGACCGTCGGGTCGACGCCGATCTCGTAGCTGCCGCCCGATCCGGTGACGGCCACTCCTTCGTAGATGATCTGGCTGGTGTTCGAGCTGTTGACCAGGGTGACGGTGCCGGCGCCCCATTGCGGCGCTGCGGTGATCAGGCTCGAGGCGGTGACGGCGGCGCCCGGGATCGCGATCTGCGTGACCTGGTTCGCCAGCAGGTTGCCGGACGGGCCGTCGAGCAGCGCCTGTGCATAGAGCGTGACGGACTGGCCGGGCTGGATGGTGTAGCTGCCGAACGTGCCGTCGCCGGTGCCGCCGGCCGACCAGCCGGCCGCGAGGCGCGGCATCTCGCAGATCTGGTACTGCACCCCGCCGGCCGACGACACCAGCTGCCCGACCGGCACCGTGATCGCCGTGGTGCCGGTGTTGGCGACCGTCACCGACATGATGGCCATCGGCTCGACCTGCGACAGCTCCACCAGGCCGGAGCCGGTGCCGGCCCATTCCGACAGGAGGGACTGCTCCGTGCCGTCCTCGAATGAGGTGACCACGCCGCTCATGTGGCCGTAGAAGCCGACGTTGCCATCGGCGAGCAGCGGATCGGCGATCGCGGCAGTGGCCAGGTCGTTCAGGTCGAGCGAGCTGCCGACGAAGATCGTGGATGCGGCTTGAGTCGACATGAGGAGCTCCAAGCTCTTTTAACGAAATTCTAACGTTTGTTTCGTTATAGAGCCGTTAAGAACTTGCCTAACGTCATTTCCGGGTCGTAATCTAGCTGCCGAATAATTGCTGCATCTACAGAGAGTTGCGTCACGCTTCTACTGTCATCACGATCACGTTATACACTTCCGTGTCAGTAGTCGGCGTCCCGACGTCCAGCCAGGGACAGCTGAACATCGGCTGTTCTTGCCGGCTTGTCCCGCTCCGAGCAAACGGGGAAGCCCTGGCCCAGGCGGAGGCGACGCCGTAGGAAGCGGTCATCCCTGCCTTCCGGGAGAGGTCCCGATTCGCGCGACGCCGTTCTTCCCGGCCCTGCTCTGCCTGTCCCTCCTGTCGCGATCCGCCGGCGCCGCTCCGCTCCTGCACGGCGTGACCAGGCTCCTGGCCTGTTCGGAACCAAGGCCGAGTTCCCGGATGCCGGTTCGTGACGGGATCGCGGCGGGCAGCCACTGCTTCGTCGTGTCGCCGGACCAGAACTGGGAGCGGATCGGCGTCAGGAACGGCCTGCTCCTGCTGCGTCGGACGCCCCCGGCCGCGGGCGAACCGCCGTTGTTCTTCCGTCCGGGGGACGTCACCGGCAGCCCGGCACCGCGGTTCTCGGCGCCGGCGCTGCATCACGCTCCTGCAAGACCGCTCCTCCCGCTTCTTGGCCTCGCGCTGGCGGTGGGTGCGACCGGCCTGCGGCGGATCGGCCGCTTCTGGATGGCCTGGCAGCGGCGCGTCCGGGCGCTGGGCGTGGTCTCGGCCGAGATCGCGTCGCAGCGGGACCGGCTGCAGGTCAGGCGGCTGCAGCTGGTGTCGTCGGATGGCTACGGCACCGTCCGGCTGGAGAAGTGGCAGCAGGAGAAGCGCTACTTCTGCAGGACCAGGCTGCTGCCGCTTCTGGCCTCGCGCCACCTGGACGGGCAATGGCCGCTCATCGAGGCCAGGGTCCTGCACCGGATCGAGCGGGCCGCGTCAGCGTCCGATCGGGACGGCACGCGCGCCGGGACCGGGGATCCCCGCGTGTTCCACCCGGACATGGACCCGATCGACTACGAGCACCACTGCGCGCTCCTGCTGCGCCGGTCCGGCTGGGACGCGCGAGTCACCGTCGCCAGCGGCGACCAGGGCGCCGACGTGCTGGCCAGGCGGAACGGCGCGCTGCTGGTGGTGCAGTGCAAGCTCTACCGGAGCGCTGTCGGCAACGCGGCGGTGCAGCAGGTGTCCGCGGCACGGCTGCACCACCGGGCCGGATTCGCGGCCGTGGTGTCCAACGCCCGTTACACCGCCGCCGCGGTGGCGCTCGCGCGCACCAACGACGTCCACCTGCTGCACCACGAGGAGCTGGAACGGTTCAGCCCGGAACCCGGCCGGGGGCGGTCCGGTCCGGGGCGGCCGCCAGGCGCACGATCCGCTCGGTGACCCGGTAGGAGCGCTCGAACGCCGTAACCGGCAGGAACTCGAACGGCGAGTGGAAATTGTGCGCCCCGGTGAAGTAGTTCGGGGTCGGGATGCCGCGCGCCGACAGCGCCGAGCCGTCGGTGCCCCCGCGCATGGCGATCACCTTGGGGGCGATGCTCTCCGCCTCGAACGCTGCCTGCATCAGCCCGAGGCTGCGCCGATCGTTGCCGAGGCTGGAGGCGATGTTGGCGTAGGTGTCGGTGATCCGGCAGGACACGGTGGCGCGCGGATGCGCCGCCCGGGTCGCCGCAACCGCGTCGGAGACCTCCTGCTTGCGTGCGGCGAAGCGGGCGTCGTCGAAGTCGCGGATCAGGATCGACAGTTCGGCGGTGGCGGCGTTGGCGGTCATGCCGTTGACCCAGCAGTATCCCTCCCTGCCCTCGGTGTGCTCCGGCGTGTCGAGCGGGTCGAAGCGCCCGATCAGGTCGGCTGCCACCAGCACGGGGTTGACCAGCACCCCCTTGGCCGACATCGGGTGCGCGGTCACCCCCTCGATCCGGATCGCCGCCTGCGCCGCGTTGAAGGTCTCGAACACGAACTCGCCGGTCTCGCAGCCGTCGATGGTGTAGGCGAAGTCGGCCGGGAAACGGGACAGGTCCATCGCCTTGGCGCCGCGCAGCCCGATCTCCTCGTCCGGCACGAAGGCGACGACGACGTCGCCGTGCGGCGGCCGCTCGCGGCCCAAGGTGTCCAGCAGCGTCATCAGCACCGCCACGGCCGCCTTGTTGTCGGCGCCCAGCACGCTGGTGCCGTCGGACACGATCACCTCCTGTCCGGCATAAAGTGCGATCTCGGGATGCTCGGCGACGCGCAGCCAGATGTCGCGTTCCGGGTTGAGGCACAAGTCGGCGCCGTCGTATCGGAGCAGGCGCGGATGGACGTGCGGCGACAGCCCGACATCGACGGTGTCGACATGGGCGCAGAAGCCGATCCGGGGGGCGTGGGCGACGGTCCCGGGCAGGCGCGCGGTCAGCACCGCGTGCGCGTCGAGGTGGATGTCGGACAGGCCGAGCGCCTCCAGCTCGGACGCCAGCAGGCGCACCATCTCCCACTGGCCTGGCGTGCTGGGCACGACCGTGGCGCGCGCGTCGCTCTGGCTGGTGATCGCGAGGTAGCGGAAGAAGCGCTCGACCAGGCGGTCGGCCAGCGGACGGGTCATCGGCACGAGGCTCCTTCCAGGGGACAAGGACAGCTCCGGCAGGCCGGACGGCGCGGCCTCAGCCTTCGGCTGCGATCCGGGTCGTCCAGTCGTCGATCACGTCGCGCAGCGTCCGCTCCCACGGGATCTCGGGCGCCCAGCCGAACGTGTCCCGCAGGCGGGTGGCGTCGCCGGCCGCACGCGCGATGTCGGTCGGCCGGGCGCGTCCGGGATCGCTCTCGACCGTCACCGACAGGCCGGCCGCCGCGAGCAGCCCGTCCAGCACGTCGCCGATCCGTCGCGCGGTGCCGGACGCGATGTTCAGGACCGTGCCGGGCGGCAGCCGGTCGGGATGGGCCAGGCACAACGCGTAGGCGCGGCACACGTCGCGCACGTCGAGGAAGTCGCGGAACGGCTGGAGGTTGCCGGTCCGCAGCACCGGCTCCTGCCGGCCGGCACGGATCAGCGCGATCTGTCGCGCGAAGGCGGGGATGGCGAAGTCGGGCGACTGGCCGGGCCCGGCATGGTTGAACGGACGCAGGCGGATCGCGTGCAGCCCGTCCGCCGCCATCGCCGCCAGGGCGAGGTCGGCGGCAGCCTTGGTGGCGCCGTAGGTGTTCATCGGCGACAGCGGGGCGTCCTCGTCCAGCGCCCGGCCGCTGCGGAACGAGGCGCCGTAGGCGTCGGCACTGGACGCGAACAGGAACGGCGCCGTCGGCGCGTGCCGACGGACCGCGCGGGCCAGGTTGAGGGTGCCGTGCAGGTTGACCGACCAGGTGCGGTCGGGCTCGGCGTTGGCGACGGGTATGGCGGCGACCGCGGCCAGGTGCAGGCAAAGGTCCGGCCTGGCTTGGCGGACCGCCTCGTCGACGGCCGGAGCATCGGTGACGTCGCAGCCGAGCGGCAGCAGCACCGCATCCGGCATCGACGCCGACACCGCAGGCCCGAGGTGCCGGCCGGCGAAGCCGCCGAGGCCGCTGACGAGGATGCGCCGCCCGCTCATGGCGCCAGGCTCATGGCAGCGGGCGGCTCAGCGCGTGGTGGACAGCACGGCGCGATGGCGGGCGAGGTCGGCCTCGACCATCTCGGCGATCATGTCCTCGAGGCGGGTCTCGGCCTGCCAGCCGAGCCGGGCCTTGGCCTTGGACGCGTCGCCCAGCAGCACGTCCACCTCGGCCGGACGGATCAGGTCGGAGCGGGTGACGACGTGGTCCTCGTAGTGCAGGCCCACGTGCGAGAAGGCGATCCGGCACAGCTCGCGGATGGAGGTGGTGCGGCCGGTGGCCACCACGTAGTCGTCCGCCACCTCCTGCTGCAGCATCAGCCACATCGCCTGGACGTAGTCGCGGGCGTGGCCCCAGTCGCGCGTGGCCTCGAGGTTGCCGAGCGGCAGCTCGCGCGCGAGCCCCAGCTTGATCCGCGCCACCCCGTCGGTGACCTTGCGGGTGACGAACTCGATGCCGCGCAGCGGGCTCTCGTGGTTGAACAGGATGCCGGAGGAGGCGTGCAGCCCGAAGCTTTCGCGGTAGTTCACCGTCATCCAGTGCGCGTACAGCTTGGCCACCGCATAGGGCGAGCGCGGATAGAACGGCGTGCGCTCGGACTGCACCTTCTCCTGGATCAGGCCGTACATCTCCGACGACGACGCCTGGTAGAAGCGCGCCTGCGGCCGCGACAGGCGCACCGCTTCCAGCATGTTGGCGGCCCCGATCCCGGTCGCCTGCCCGGTCAGCAGCGGCTGCTGCCAGGAGGCGGCGACGAAGCTCTGGGCGGCCAGGTTGTAGACCTCGTCCGGCTCGACCTGCTGGACGATGCGGATCAGGGAGGACAGGTCGAGCAGGTCGCCGTCCACCAGCTCGATCCGGTCCAGCACGCCGAGCCAGCGCAGCCGGGCGCTGACCATGTCCGCCGATGCCGACCGACGCGCCAGGCCCACCACTCGGTAGCCCTTCTCCAGCAGCAGCGCCGACAGGTAGGCGCCGTCCTGGCCAGTGATCCCGGTGATGAAGGCTGTGGGCATGAAGGAGATCCGGCTTGCGGTTGCAGGGGTGGATAACCGATTTGGATGCCATGGTCCACGTTTGTGGTCGGCTCCGGAACGATGCGATGGGTTGGCAAATCAACACTCGCCGTCGTGGCGGCGCTCGGCAACAGGTTGATCGCCTCCCCTGTACCCTTGCTTCGGCAGGATCTGGTGGGATTAGGTAGACGACCAAGTGGCACGACCAGAGGATAACGATGATCAAGACGACGCAGCGCATCCTCTCGTCCCTGAACAGGAGCCCGACCAGGATTCGCCAGCAAGGCGACGAGGCGCGCGATCTGCTGGACTGGTCGAACGCGGAGCGCCTCTACAAGGCGTATCTTTCGGAGACCCCTGAGGACGGCCCTATCTGGATCCAGCTCGGCCACGCCCTAAAGGAGCAGGGACGACTGCCGGATGCGGAGGCAGCCTACAGGCGAGCCTTGGAACTGTCCCGCGACGATGACGGCTACCTGCATCTAGGACACGTGCTGAAACTGCAGCAGCGGCTGGAGGAAGCCGAGGAGGCATACGCGCAGTCCGCCGAGATCAGGCCGACCAAGGCCGCCCTCGACGAGTTGGAGCGCCTCGGCAGCCGCGGCAACAACGACTTCGTCACCATCGAGCAAAGCGGCAACGCCGAACTAGTGTTGTTCGAAGTGGATGATTTGCTTGGCTACCTGAACGCGCACGTGACGGTGTCTGGAATTCAACGAGTTCAGGTGGGAATACTCAGCCACATACTGACGCTGGAAGAGGTTTCGGGATCGAGTTCCTTCGCATTCGTTCGCAGCAGATCCGACTCGGGCGGCTTCTGGCGGCTGAATTTTGGTCTCGTCAAGTCCCTCATCATCTATTGCACTGGCCGGCACGTCGAGCATGGAAGGCTGAGGGCTCTGCTCAACCAGGTAGAGCAAACCGCGATTCCCATATTACCGGTCGCCGGCCAATGCTACTTCGTTCTTGGCGCCTTTTGGGGCTTCAACGGCGATGCCACGCGATACGCACGCTTGAAGATGGCCGGAGTGAGCGTCGGCGTGTACATCTATGACCTTATTCCTCTCACCCATCCCGAATATTGCGACGCCCATCTTGTGAGCGATTTCGCCTTGTCTTTTGGCGACGGGTTGGCGGTATTCGACTTCGTTTTGACGATCTCGGAATACACCGCTGAGGAGGTGAGGAAGTATATCGCTCGGCACGGTATCCGGCCGATCCCGGTAAAGTCCGTCCTTCTCGCGCACGTGATCAAGGACGATGACCACGTGCAGACGCCGGACACTTGGTCGGCTATGACCAGGATTTTGAAGACACGACCCTACATTCTCAGCGTGTCGACCATAGAGGCACGGAAAAATCACTCGTACTTGATTCTGGCGTGGAAGCTTCTGCGCGAGGAAGGGTTGAATCCGCCCGACCTCGTGTTCGTCGGCCGGCACGGCTGGCGGGTAAATGACCTGATGGATCAACTACGGGCGACCAACTACATGGATGGACATGTACACATCCTGCACGACCTAAGTGATGCACAGCTTGAAACCTTGTATAAGAACTGCCTGTTCACCGCGTTCCCAAGCTTTGTTGAAGGATGGGGATTGCCGGTCGGCGAAAGCCTGGCACATGGTAAGCCATGCATGGCCTCCAACACTTCCTCCATTCCTGAGGTCGGTGGAGATCTAGTAGATTACGTAGACCCCTACAGTGTGCGAAGCGGGCTCGATGTCCTGCGTCGCCTGATGTTCGACACAGAGTACCGGCAAAAGAGAACAATAGCCATCCGCGACAACTTCAAGCCGCGCACATGGGACATTGTCGGCCGCGAGTTGCTTGGGCAGATAGCAAGGCTTCGCTCCAAGCGTTCCAGTGAATGGCATGGTCCGATCCTGAACGCCGGCGAACTGTTCAAGCCGAGCGACCTGCGCCTAGGGCATGTCATTCCGCGCAATTATCCTGCTCGTCCCATACGCCTCATCCTCGACAAGGGTTGGAGAACGCCGGAGGGTTTCGGCGTATGGATGCGTGGGAACGAGGCGAGGCTTCTTTTCAAGACAAGGCACCCTCCCCGTACTGAGGTCGTCGTATATCTCAAGCTCGCCGGCGCTCCCAGTCATGGAGGTGCACGCCTTGAGATCATCACCAATCTGGTTTCGGAGAAGTCGGACAGCTTTCCCATGAAGGCCTTGTCCGGCCGCCCCGCAATTCCCGTACCGTTCAACCAGTCATTTGATGTTCGTGTTCTGGCAGCTGTCGGAGAAGAGGGCGAGGTGGAAATCGACTTGTCTGTGGAGGGGCAAATACCCGAGGCCAGCACAGATGACGTACGCCGGCTTTCTGTCGGGCTAGTTGCGCTCGGGTATGCTCCTCGTTCCGACGCGGCGGTCCGAGCTGACTTGCTGGATGCCATGAGTTCCTGATCGAGCTGAAAGGACTTTTGGCACATCTGGAGACAATAAATCATGCTTCGTGCCACAGGATGTCGAATTGTTCAAGTTCTCTGTTTCTACATTTAGTTGGCTGACGCTCATTGTGCTCTGCCTTTGCCGATCGGGAGCGGCGCGGACTCAAGGAGTATTGGCGGAATCTTTATGCGATCAGGCCGCGTCTTCCGCCAGTACTCCCGTGGTGCCTGATTGTTTCCGACAGCAGCAGGATGGGGACGATGACGCTCCCAGCATCAACCGGGCGATCGCGACCCTCGCCCGTTCCAAGCAAAACCGGCTCGTCTTTCTCGCCCGCACCTACCTCCTGAAGTCTCCCGTCATGCAACGGGATATCGAGCTGCATTGGGTGGGAAGCGGCTGGTCGGAACCTGCAGGAGATACGTCCGGGAAAGCGGACTTGGGGGCCGGTAGTTGGCTAGTGGTGGACCGCCAGAACTTCACTCCGGTGACGATCACAGGTTTGGCGAGCCGGGGATCTCTTCTCGAGAATATCGGCATATTCGAGAAGCAGCCTGCTGTTCCTGCGGTCGGAGTTTGGCGACCGACACCCTATCCATACTTTTTCCGTGTCGAGTCGACGTATGGCTTGATTCGTTTTCAGCACGTGATGTTTCTCGCCATCACGAACGGGATCTTTGCCCATCTTTCGGGCCGTCTTGAGGTTGATGGCCTCTACGGGCAGGTCTTCGACAATGCTGTCAAGGTGGACAAATCCTACGACGCCAACACCTATCGAGACCTTCACCTTTGGCCTTACTGGACGCATCAGGTACCGGCGATGAACTACATCCAGAACCACTTCGACGTGCTGTGGTTGCAGCGCGCCGACACGGGGCTCATCGACAACCTTTTCGTGTTCGGAGCACGTTCTGCTGTCCGGCTTGACCAGTCTGATGATGAGTCCGCGAGCGTCCGTGGAGGACCGGCAACCAAGAATACCATTGTGACGATCCATTGTGATTCTACGCGTTGGTGTATATGGATCACCGGCTATAATGTTCATTTCCAGGCTGATAGCATTGACAGCCAGGCGCAGGAATGGACCGAGCCGGGAAGCACGCCGGTCGCGATGAAAGACGCCGCGGCGATCAGAATCGAGGGGCAGGCGGTAATTCAGGTCGGCCGCCTATGGCAGGAGTTCACGGATCACAGCACGCTCAGCTACTTGAACATGCACGCTTCCAGCAACGTGCAGATCGGCTCTTTGTATGAGGATTTCTCACATGCCGATGCCAGTCCCGCTCACGCTACCATGAGGATGACGGCAGTTGGACAGTCGGAGCTGTTCCTTTCGGCACCACCGATGGATGTAGTGCGCCCCGATCAACGAGTGGTTGACGGCAACCAGTCGACAAACGGCTTGGTGATCATCAGATAAGCGCAGCAAGGGTGATCAATCGGCTTCAGTTGCGAAAGTCTATGAGCTCAGCAACCGTCCGCCATACGGGCAACCGACGACATCCTCCATGCAGCCATTCTGCACGAGATGCTTGAACAGGAAGTGGTGCTGCTCTTCTGGTGAAGCGATCGAAACGAGTTCCTCGTTCACGAAGGAGAAAGCCTTGGGACAGAGCTCTATGAACCGGTTCAACAGGGTGCGTGGTGTCAGGTTTCGCCAAGCGATTAGTGCCCAGGTGTTAATCTCCATGAAGATGATTGGTTTGAAACGTCGCAGAGTTTCTTGCATGCCGTTCAGCACGTCGAGTTCCGACCCCTCGACATCGATCTTGATGAAGTCGATGCGCTCAAGTCGTTCCTCAGCAACTATCTGATCCAGTGGCTTTGCCTGGACCTCGATAGGGGAAGCGTTTACACCAGCAGAGTGTTGTTCGCTGACAACATAGCTTCCTGCGCCGAAATCCGGTTCTTCGTGTAGACGTAGTATCCCGATCTCGTTCGATGCCGCAACCTGTCGCGTTTCGATCGTCGACAAGTTGTTCTGACGTAGGTTCTGGTCCAGGTATCGAAAATTCCGTCCACTCGGCTCAAGCGCAAGGATTTTTGCCTTCGGAAGTAGGCTGCTGAAGAACATGGCCGATAAACCGATGTTTGCTCCTATATCGACAATCTGTGCGTTTTCGGGGCAGAACCGGGACAGCACCTTGCCCATGGTCGCGAACGAGGTCTCGGCATTGATGGAATCCCGGTAGTAAGGATCGGCACTGTTCCCGGATACTCGGTACGTTGATCCGCCCATCCTGATGACCAGCGGGGCGGTCGTCGCGCTCGCGGCTCTCGCCTGGGCTTCCGGCGAGTCTTGTATGACCTGTATCAGCTCTGCTGGTGTCATGTGACCATTGACCAGGGAGGTGACGTAGAGGGCGAGGCCGGTCGGATCAGGCTGGCGGGCGAGAAGCGTCGTGTAGGCGGTCGACACGAAGAGTTCAGCGTCCTGAGCGTTCAACATCAACAGCTTCCGACCGGTCATCGATGATCTACCTTGCCACTTGATTGAGAACTCGGAGTTACGAACTGATTGTACAAGCGCGCCGGATAACGTGCTCCAGCAGGTTAGGATCATCGTTTCTATCGGAACGCAGGCAATTGCTTGTTCCAACTCGGCACGATGACCTGTCACACATTAGCCGACGCTGGGTAGCAGCCTTCAGGCGGCCGGCGCATCCCACGACATCACCCGGAACGGACGCCCATCTGCAGCTCCCGCGGCTCCACCGATCTGCCCTCCCGAGCCGCCCGCGTTGCCGGCACCGGCCAGCACGATTGCCCGGCGCCTGAAGCGGTGGCCGGCGCCGTCCTCGGCGTCTACGACCATGGTGACCGCGCTCTCGTCCGGCGGGCCCTGCGTGGTGCCGGCCGGAACGGGTACGTTCGGGTTGGAGCTCAGCAGCAGCAGGGCGCTGCGCACCACCGGATCGGCCACGGTCGGGTCCGGGTCGCCGTCGTGATACAGCGACAGGTGCGGCGTCACCACCGCCAGCAGCTTCGGCGTCATGCCAAGCACGAGCCCGAGCTCGCCCAGGGACTCGAACGCGCCGCCGGGCGGCAGGTAGTCGCGGCCGGCTGCCTGGTAGTCGGCGCCGGCGCTGCCGAAGAAGCGCCAGGCGACGATGTTGGTGGCGACGCCGGCGGCGGTGCGTGCGTCGGCGCCGGCGGCCTGCAGCAGGGCGGCCAGCAGCGGCGCCTGCGCCCGGTTCGGGTTGATCTTGCCGGCTTCGTTGAACAGGCGGATCGACAGCATGAGGCCGCCTGCCTGCCGGACCCGGTGCTCGCGCCCGTCGGCGAACCAGTGCCCGCCGGCGGGGGGCAGGGACGGGTCGAGCAGGTGGAACGCGGCGAGGTCGATCCCGCCATCCGCCGCCGCCTCGAGCTGGGCGTTGCGACGCAGGTCACCGGCCTGGCGGGTGCGCAGGCTGCCCGAGGCGGCCATCGCCGACACCAGCAGCGACAGCAGCACCAGGGTCCAGAGCACGATCAGCAGCGCGAAGCCGCGCTCGCGGACCGGGGGCCGGGCTGAAGCTGCCGCCATGCGGGTCAGGGACCGAGCCCGACGGCGTTGCGTATCCGGCGCTCCGGGTCCGAGCTGCCGGTCTGGTGCATCGGCGTCAGCTCGTCCGGCACCGCGGCCGCGTTCACCAGCGTGTCGCGCAGGTCCTCGGTCAGCGCCTGGGCGTCACGCTGGTCGTGCAGCACGTGCGGGGTGATCAGGATCAGGAGCTCGGTGCGCTGGCGCGAGTTGTTCTGGCTGGAGGCCAGCAGTCCCAGGATCGGGATGTCCTTGAGCCAGGGGATGCCGCTGTTGGCGCGGCTGGACTGGTCGGTGATCAGCCCGGCGAGGCCCACCGTCTGCCCGTCCTGGATCACCACGCGGGAGACCACCGACTGGTCGTTGAAGGTCGGGTTGGCCGCCTGGGTGCTGGAGCTGCCCGGCACCACCGAGCTGACCTCCTGGGAGATGTCCAGCGTCACCAGGCCGCCGTTGTTCACCCGCGGCGTCACCTGCAGGATCACGCCGGTGGGCTGGTAGCTGTCCTGGTTGAACACGGCACCGGTGCTCAGCGTGCTGGTCTGCGAGCCGGTCTGGATCGGCACCAGCTGGCCCACCAGCAGGCGGGCCTGCTCGTTGTCCAGCACCAGCAGCTCCGGCGAGCTCAGCACGTGCACGGTGGTCACCGCCTGCAGCGCGTTGATCGCCAGCGGCGCGCCGCCGTTGCCGGACGCGCCGCCGATCACGAAGCCGGGCAGCGTGCTGTTCAGCGCCGCGGTGGCGATCGGGCCGGTGATGGTCGAGGGGCCGCCGGTGCTGAGCACGCCGTTGATGCCGCCGGACTTGAAGAAGAACTGGGTGCCGTACTGCAGCGCGTCGTTGAGCGTGACCTCGGCGATCACCGCGTCGATCCGCACCTGCAGCGGCAGGATGTCGATCTTGCGCAGCATCTGGCTGACCGTGTCGTTCTCCTGGCCGGTGGCATAGACCAGCAGCGCGTTGTTCTGCGGGTTGGGGATGATCCGCATGCTGTGCAGCTCGGCGCCGCCGCCCGAGCTGTCGAGGCCGCCCAGCAGCGGGTTGGCGCCGGCCGACTGCCCGCCGCCGGTGCCGGGTGCGGTGGTCGCGCCGCCGAGCCCGCCGCCGCCGAGGCCGGTGGTCGAACCGGTCGACCCCAGGCCGCCGGTCGAGCCGAGGCCCCCGGTCGATCCGAGACCACCGGTCGAGCCGAGGCCGCCGCCGGTTCCCAGCCCGCCGCTGGAGCCGAGGCCGCCGCTGCTGCTGCCGCCGAGCCCCTGCTGCGCGTTCTGCTGGCTTTGCAGCGTCGGCGTCGGCTGGGCGGTGACGTCGTTGGGGGTGAAGGCCTGCTGCAGCACGTAGGCGGCGTCGTTGGCGTGGCTGTTCTGCAGGTAGTACACGTGCCAGGCGCGCAGCGTGGTGCGGCGCTGCGCCTCGATCAGCCGGAACAGGCGGGTCGCGTCGTCGATGTAGCGCGACTCGCTGGCGACGATCAGCACCGCGTCGACGCGGGTCATCGGCACCACGCGCACCACCTGCGACAACGAGCCGCCGCGGCCGCGCAGCGCCTCCTGCAGCGCGGTCGCGGTGTCCTTGGCGCCGCCGGTGTCGACCGGCAGCAGCGCGTAGGACTGGCCGGCCAGGGCGTCGATGTCGAACGCCTGGATCAGGCTGATCAGGGTGCCGCGCACGTTGGGATCGCCGCTGACCAGCAGGGCGTTGCTGCCGTTCACCGCGGTGATCCGGGCGCCGGACTGCACGAACGGCTGCAGCGCCTTGGCCAGGTCCTCGGCGCCGGCGTAGCGCAGCGGCACCATGGCGCTGCCGGCGAGGGACTCGCCGCTGGCCAGCACCGGCGGCGCCGACCCGCCGCCTGCCGACGAGGCGGGACCGCCCGGTGCCGCCGACGCGCCCGGCGTGCCGGCGGCGACCACGCGGTAGATGCCGCCGGCCTGGTACAGCGTGGCGCCGACCTGGGACAGCAGCGTCTGCAGCGCCGGCAGCAGCTGGGCGTTGGACAGCGGGGCCGCGGTGTGCAGCGTCACCGTGCCCTTCACCGCCGGGTCGATGGTGTAGGTGACGTGCAGCTGGCTGCCGAGGATCTGCGCCACCGCGTCGCGTATGTCGGTGTCGGCGAAGTCGAGCATCACGCTGCCGGACCCGTTGTCCGCGCCGGTGCTGCGCAGCACCGGGACGCGGTCGCGGCCATAGCTCACGGTGGGCGACAGCGGCTGGTCGGTGGTGCCGACATAGCCGTTCAGGCGCGGGGTCGCGACCTGGTTCTCGGAGGCCGGGAGCGGCCGCAGCGGCCGGATCACCGGCCTGTCCGCCGGCGCGCTGCAGCCGGCCAGCGCCAGCATGCCGGACAGCAGCAGCCGTCCGGCTGCTCCGGAACGAGGGCGGCCGGAACGAGGGCGGGCGGTCATGGCGGCGGCGGGCGCAGGCCGGCGGCGAACGGCAGCCCCGCCCCGCCAAGCTGCAGCGGCCGGTTGCGCAGCAGGTCGAGGATCGAGGGATGCGGCGGCAGGGTTCCGGCGGCGGCGCCGCTGCGGGCGCTGTCGTCGCGCGACGGCCGCAGCACGCGTGGACCGTCGGGGCCGACCACGCGCACGCTGTCCGCCTCGATCGACACCACGTGCCAGGCGCCGGCCTGCTGGCCCGCCGCCACCACGCTGCCGCGGGCATCGCCGCTGCCGGCAAAGATCGCCCTGCGGCCTGCGGGACCCACCACGATCCCGGCCAGGCGCGGCTGCTGCGGGCCGGAGGTCACGGTGGCGGCCGGGCGGCGCGAGGCGCTGAACAGCGGGCGCGCGAGGACCGTGCCGGTCCAGTCCCGCACATGGGCCGGATCGGGCAGCACGGCCTCGCGCGTCACGGGTGCTGCGCGCCCGGAGGCGGCAGGGGCGGATGGAAGGGGCAGGCGCATCTCCCTGATCACGGCGGAGTGATATTCAAGTGCGAGCAGCCCGACAAGCAGGCACGCGCACGCGGCCGCCAGCAGGAGCAGCGGACGCGGCTGCAGCGCCGGCCGTCCCGCGGTCACGGCGCGCCCCCGTCCGGGTCCGCGGCGTCGGGGCGGCCGGCCGAGCCGGCCTCGCCGCGGCGGAAGGACAGCACGGTCAGCGACGCCTCCAGCGGCGGGTTCTGCACCAGCTGGATGCGCGACCCGTGCAGCTCGAAGTCGTCGATCAGCATGACCGGGGTCGCCCGCTCGATGGCGGCCACCAGCCGCACCATCACCTCGAACGGCGCGGTGACGGAAATGCGCACCGCCACGCGGCGGTAGCCGCTGCCGGGCGCGCCGGCGGCGGCGCCGGCCAGGATCTCGCTGCTGGACAGGCTGGCGCCAAGCGTGCCCGCCATCTGCTGCACCTGCCCCTGCAGCGCGGCCCCGGCGATCGCGTCGCTGCTGCCGTCGATCAGCAGCACGGGGCCGGGCCGCCCTGCCCCGGCCTCGGCCTCCCGGCGCAGCGCCGGCAGCCGGGCGGCCAGCGCCTGCATGCGCACCGCCAGCGCCTGCCGCCCGGCCAGCGCCTCGGCGCGCTCGCCGTACCAGTCGCGCAGCGGGCTGCCGACCAGCTCCCAGGCCAGCACCAGCAGCAGCAGCAGCAGGCCGGCGGCCAGCAGCCGTCCCGGCCGTCCGGTCGGCAGCGACACCCGCCCGAGGCGCACCGGTGCGGCCGGCGAGGCGGCCATCAGCGCGCCAGCCCGGTGCGGATGGAGAACAGGTCGGTGTTCTGGCCCTCGATCCGGGTCACCGGCGCGGAAAAGGCCGGCGCGGAGAAGGCGGGGTCGGCGCTGATCGCCGGGATCAGCTTCGACGCCTGCGGCGACTGGCCGCTGATGGTCAGCTGGCCCTGGCGCAGGGTCAGGTCGGACAGGTAGGTGTCGTCGGGCAGCACGCGCGTCAGGGCGGCCAGCACCGCCAGGGTGTTGCCGAGGCGCTGGCGCTCGGCGATCACCAGGTCGGCGCCGACCGACGAGCCCGCGACACGGCGCTGCAGCGCCTGCACCGCGGCCACGCGCGGCTGCAGGGCATCGATCCGCCGGTCGATCCGGGCGGCGGCCACCGCCTGCAGCGCGAACGGCAGCACCACCGCCAGCAGCGCCAGCACGGCACAGCCGATGCCGGACGCCGCCAGCAGCCGTCGGGTGCGGGACGCGGAGGCCGACGGCGACCGGGCCAGCGGGATCAGCAGCCCGGGCGGGATCTCGATCGCGCGCGCCGGGCTCGACGCGGCCCGAAGCGCGTCCAGCAGCGGCAGCAGCGGCCGCCGCAGCACCATCGACAGCCGGAGGTGCAGCCGTCCGGCCTCGCGGTCGCGACGCAGCACGGTCCAGGAGAAGAAGGTCTCGTCGGCGCTGAACGGGGTCAGCCGGTCCATCTCGTAGCCCAGCACGCGGTCGAGCCCGGCCTCGGCGGCGAGCGGCAGCACCACGTCGCGGCGCAGCGCCGCCTCGGGGGGCAGGCGGAGCAGCACCGGGCTGCCCGGTGCGGCCGCCGACTGCGCGGCAAGGGCGGCGGCGAAGGCGTCCTCGTCCGCCGGCAGCGCGAACACGCCGAGCAGGGTCTCCTCGGTGCCGCGGCGACGCAGCAGGCGGCTGCCGGACGGCAGCGGCTCGACCAGCAGCGCCCCGGCCGTGGCCGGATCGGGACGGACCAGCTGGGCCGGCAGGAGGTCGAGCATCTGGCTCGTCCACCAAGTCAGGGCATCGCGCATCATGGTGCGACCAGGGTAGAGCACAAGCCGGTGCCGCCTGAAAACGCCCCCCGACCTGCTGCCCTGCCCCGACGTTCCTAGCCGTTGGCCTGGTCGCGGGCGGGTGCTGCGACGATGTCCGGCCAGCGGCGCGGGTCGCCGTCGGGGAACACGATCCGGATCCGGATCAGCGCCGGCGGCGCGATCTCCTTCCACTGCCCGTGCCAGGCGCCGTCGCCCCAGTAGTCGAGATCGATCGCGTCCACGTCGTCGAGCAGGGTTTCGCGATGCGGCGGCGGCGGCGTGCCCACCGCCTTGGCGTGCCGATGCGGCAGCCAGGCCAGCACGAGGTGATGGGCGTCGTCCACCGACAAACGCAGGTCGGCGGCCGTGCCGGTCTCGCCGAGCGGCAGGCGGCTGCGGAACACCAGCACGTGCCGGGTACCGACCACGGTGTCGCCGTCGGTGCCGGTACCGGGGTCGAGCTGCACGATCAGCCGGCGCAGGGTGCGGTCGACCGCCTCCAGCCGGCCGCCGACGCCGATCATGCGGTCCTGTCGGTCGAACGCGGCCAGGCCGAACTGGGTGCCGCGGGACAGGGTCACCAGCAGGATCCCCAGCACCACCAGGGCGACCACGATCTCCAGCAGGGTGAAGCCGCCGTCCCGGTCCGGAAGGCTTGCACTTCGTTGCAAATCTTGGCCGCCGGCCGACGCCTCGTGAACGTCGTTCATGGCCCGGCCGGCGGCTGGGTGCCGAGCCGCTCCGTGCGCAGCACCACGGCGCGTGTGCCGTCGCCGGAGCCGGCATCCGGCCAGGACTCCGTCACCTGCACCGCATAGAGCACCAGCCGCGGCGCCTGCGGGCCGCCGCTGCCGGCGGCGGATTGCTGCGGCACGATCCGCAGGCTCCAGTGGAAGGCGCTGCCGTCATCGCCTTCCTGCGTGGTCGGTCGCAGGGCGACGCCGTGGCCGACGGTGGCGAGGTGCGAGCGGGCCCGGGCCAGCGCCTCCTCCGTGCGGTCGGACACCCGGGTGGAGCGCAGGCCCTCGACCGCGCCCTCGAACAGCACGCCCAGCGCCAGGGCGGCGATCACGAACGCCACCAGCACCTCGAGCAGCGTGAAGCCGGCATCGTCGGCAGGCAGGGATCTCGGCATCGCTGCCCATCATCGGCCAGCCGGGGCGGCGTTCATAGGCCGCACCGGCCTGCCGGCAGGCCGCGCCCGTTCCGGACCGGAATAGCCAAGCGCGGACGATGCCGCCATAACCTCTCGTTTTCTGGACGTCCCGGGGAGGTGGACCATGCGGTTGTGTGCAGCAACAGGCCTGATGCTCTTGCTTCCCGCCGCCGGCCTGGCCGCAGACCGGTATGCAGACCGGTATCACGTCGTGACCCCGAGCTTCGGCTGCATCGTGCCCTGGACCACCTGGGCGCTGAACGACGGGCACAACCTGCACCGTCGCGACCCGCGCTGGGTCGACCGCATCGCCAACCGCGGCGGGTGCCGGCTGGTGAGCCCGATCCAGGAATGGGAACGGGTCGGCCGGATCAGCGGGCTCGTGCTGCTGCGCCAGGTGCCGCCGCGCGCCGGCGCGACGCCGCTGCTGTTCCGGCCGTCGGACCTGCGCATGGGCGAGATCGCCGACCCGGCGCTGTCCGCCCTGGCCGAGACCGCCGGCCCGGCGCCGTCGCAGCCGGCCGCGCAACCGGACGCGGCGCCGGCTGCGGCACCGGCTGCGGCACCGGCATCCGCGCCCGCTGCTGCGCCG
>CAXTVS010000058.1:0-19896 GCA_964247735.1 uncultured Acetobacteraceae bacterium | reverse complement strand
GGTGGTGGTCTACGACCGGGTGCGGGAGAACCTGCGCAAGTACCGCACCATGCCGTTGCGCGAGCTGATCGACCTGTCGATCAACGAGACGCTGAACCGGACGCTGGGCACCTCGTCGACCGTGTTCCTGGCAGCACTTCCGCTGGCCCTGTTCGGCGGCCATACCCTGGCCGGATTCGCCTCGGTGATGCTGTTCGGCATCGTGGTGGGAACCTCGTCGTCGATCTTCATCGCAGCACCCATCCTGCTGCTGCTGGGCGAGAAGCGGCTGCGCCGCGACGCGCAGAAGGCGGCGCCGGTGCGTGCCCGGCCGGGCTGAACAGCCCGGCCGGGTGGCCGCCGGTCTGCAGGCGGCCGCGACCAGCGGGGCTTGCCGCTGCCGATCGCCGTGGACGGCTTCAGCCGTGCCTAGGGACCACGGAACGCGGAGCAGACGGTGAGCCGACCTGCATCGTCGACGTATCAAGCCGCGCGGCCGTGCAGCCGGACTTCCAACGCGTCATCCGCGCCGGCGCCGTGACCGACACGCCGGACGCCGCCGCTCGGCTTCGGCACCGACGCCGGCCCTCGACGGTCTGCCCCGCCTCGGGGCGCTCAGGGGATGGCAGCCGCTCCCGGCTGGCCGGGGGTATCGGGACGCAGGTCGTTGTCGCCGGTGAAGTCCACCAGCGCCCGCAGCGCGTGCTCCGCCTGCTGGTCGTGCCCGTCGCCGGGCTGCAGTGCGGCCATGCCTACCGCCAACATCGCAGCGCGGTCATACTGCGCCAGCTGGATGATGTCGGCACGGCTGGCGCGACCGGAACGGACGTAGCTGAGTGCCATGCCGTGGGTGATCAGGTAGCTGTCGATCAGGCTAAGCGGATTGGCGCCCGCATCGACGCGCATTTCCGGCGGTCCCGCTTGAACGCACCCGGCCAGGGTCGTCGCCAGCAGACCGGCCCATCGCGCGAACCGCTTCGTCCGACGCCCGGGATGGTCTCGAAGCATGATCGCCTTTCGCTGGTTCGGACGGGACGAGGCACCGCTTCTAGCACCGGCCGCACCGGATCGGAACCGCGCAGCGGCCGGCACGCTTTGACCAGGCACCGGCGCCGACCGGTCCTTCAGATGGGGTGCAGCCTTCCATGAGCTTCTTCGGATCGATCGTCGACAAGATCGTGCATTATGCCAGCTCCACCTTCTCGCCAGGCGCGGACGCGGACACGGCGGCCGTCACGGCAGCTCCGGCACCAACCACCGACACCGTTGCGGCGGTCGACACGATCCCGGCCCCTGCCGGCACGGACGCCACCGCGGCCAGCGCCGCGCCCCCTGCAGCGCCGGCGGCGGCATCCCTGCAATCGGTCGACATCGGCGCGGTGCTGACGGCGCTCGACGCGCAGAAGGGCGGCGGCCTCAACTGGCAGAACTCGATCGTCGACCTGCTGAAGCTGCTGGATCTCGATTCCAGCCTCGCCGCTCGCAAGACCCTGGCGGACGAGCTCGACGTGCATGTCGGCGCGGACGGAACCGCGGAGGAGAATATCGCCCTGCACAGGGCGGTGGTGCAGAAGCTGGCCGAGAACGGCGGCAAGATCCCGGCGGAGATGAGGGCCTAGGTGTTCTTCCGGGCGGCCCGACCAGGTCGTCTGGAGGATTTCAGCCTCAAGATGGACATCCATCCTGGACTGCCGAGGTCGTCCGGCACCTGGTCGAGCCGCATCGGCGGATCGGTGTGACGATGGCGGCCCATGGCCCGTCCGCGCTGCGCGGCGGCGCAGCGCCTGGAGTCCGTCGGACGCCGGTTCGCCCGGCTTGAGCCGCGAGAGGGGTCAAGGAACAGGTCGGCAGGACGAGGGGAGACGGGATGCCGGGAGCGGCTGCCCGATCATTCGGCGCTGCCGGATCCGTCGCGCTGGCATGACCTGTGGGGTGCGGTGGAGGACGACGTTTCCGGTTGCCGGCTGAGCGGTCGTCTCGGGACCGGTCGCGACGGCGGCGTCGAGGCTTCGCCGCCGTCGCCTTGACCCCAGCCGGACTGCCCGTGTAATCGTTTCGATAGCGGCTGGAACGGGCCGGTCCACCGGGAAGGGTGACGATGATCCTGCGCACCCTGCCGGCCTTGCTGCTGGGCGCGCTCCTGGCCGGCTGCGCCACCGGGCCGCAAGGCTGCCGGGTCGACACGGTCGCCGACCTCCCGCTGCTGCCGCATGTCGGGATCACGGCGGTGGAGGCCACCCTGCAGGGCCGGAAGGTTGCGCTGCTGATCGACACCGGCGCGTTCATCTCCACCGTGTCGCGCAACGGCGTCCAGCGTTTCGGGCTTCGTCGTGCGGCGGATGCCAGCTTCACCTTTATCCAGGGCGTCGGCGGCGCGACCGTCGCGCCGATGGTGACCGTTCACGACCTCGCCCTCGGCCGCGGCATCGCGCACGAACTCAACCTGCCGGTTGTGGGAGACTTCCCGAGCCCGGTGGATGGCCTGCCGATCGTCGGCCTGTTCGGCAACGACTTCCTGTCGAACTACGATGTCGACGTCGACGTGCCCCGGCAGCATTTCGCCCTTTATCACGCCAGCGGCTGCGACGCCGCGATGCGGCCCTTCGACCCGCCCTATTTCGAGGTCCCGTTCCACGAGCAAGGCGGCCAGGTCGTGCTCGACATCCGGTTGAACGACCGGCCGATGACCGCCATCCTCGATACCGGCGCTTCCGCGACGTTGATCGACCGCAAGGGGGCGCTCGCCGCCGGCGTGACGCTGGACGGGCTGGACGCGGACCAGGTCCGGAACACGATCGGCGCCGACATGCATCTGGTCGGGGCACGCCGCCACCGGTTCGGCAGCCTGCAGGTCGGCGACGAGCGGATGAACAACTTCCACTTCGACGTGGCAGTCGTGGGAACCGGCAAGACGCTGCTCGGCCGCGACTTCCTCCGCTTCAACCGCGTCCTGATCTCCTATCCGCGGCACACGTTGTTCATCCAGCCGATCGCCGCCGGCGCGCCCGCCAGCTAGAGGCTGTCGGCTGGCGGCCGGGCCGCGCCGGCGCGCCGGTCCGCCAGCAGGTCGCGTATCTCGGCCAGCAGCAGCTCGCTCTGGCTGGGTGCCGGGGGCGCTTCCGTCTTCTCCTCCCGGACGTGCATCCGGGTCAGCAGCTTCACCACCCAGAAGATCGCCAGCCCGACGATCAGGAACTGGATCACCGCGTTCAGGAACACGCCGACGTTGATCGTGGGCGAGCCGGCCTTCTGCGCCTCGGCCAGGGTCGCGTAGTGCGGACCCTTCAGGGTGAAGAAGATGTTCGAGAAGTCGATGTTGCCGACCAGCAGGCCGATGAACGGGGTGAAGATGTCCTTCACCAGGCTCTGCACGATGGTGGTGAAGGCGGCGCCGATGATGATGCCGACCGCCAGGTCCACCACGTTGCCGCGCATGATGAAGGAACGGAACTCGCCGATCCAGCCGGGGGTGTGCAGGGCGGGAGTCTTGATCGCCATGGGGATGCTCCTTGGAGGGTGCCGGGCGGAGCCTACAGGAACGGCGCCGCGCTGAAACGGCGTGACGGCGCGACCAGCTCGTCCTGCGCCTGCACGATCATCGGCTCGCGCCGCCCGGCCTCGGCGGTCCGCGCCAGCACGCCCCATACCGCGGCCGTCGCCTGCTCCAGCGCCGCGACCGGGTCGCGCAGCCGCAGGACGTGCAGCAGGAACAGGCCGGCGAGCAGGTCGCCGGCGCCGTTCACCTCCACGGGGAGGCGCGGCGTGCGCAGCAGCACGGTTCCCCGGCTGCTGGCCAGCATCAGGTCGACGCTGTCGGGCGGGGTTTCGCGGGCCTCGACGCTGGTGACCAGCACCAGCGCCGGGCCTTCGGGCCGCATCCGCGCCCGGAGCGCCCGTGCCGCCTCGGCGACCCGGGGCAGGCTCGGCGGCGGGTCGTCCCGCAGCGCCGGCACCAGCAGCTCCAGCTCGAACAGGTTGGGGGTCAGGAGGTCGGCGGCGGCCACGGCGCGGCCCTGCAGCAGCGTTGCGACCTCGGGACGGACGTAGAGGCCGCCGGCGCGGTCGCCCATCACCGGGTCGCAGCAGTACAGCGCGTCCGGGCGCAGGGCCCGCACCCGCGCCACGGCGTCGAGCACCGCCTCGCCGGTGGCGGCCTGGCCGAGGTAGCCCGACAGCACCGCGTCGACCTCCCCCAGCACGCCGCGCGCGTCGAGGCCGCCGACCAGGGCCGCGACCGCGGCGCCGTCGGTCACCTGCCCGGCGAAGCTGCCGTAGCCGGGGTGGTTGGAGAACTGCACGGTGTTGATCGCCCAGACCTCGGCGCCGAGCCGCTGCAACGGGAACAGCGCCGCCGCATTCCCCACATGCCCGTAGGTGACCCAGGACTGGACCGACAGGATGCTCATCGCGGGCCTCCCCGGTTCCGGTCGCCGCCCCGGGCAGAGGATGGTCCATGTTCCAGCGTTGCCGCCGTTCCGCCTTCCTCGCCGCCGGCCTGGCCCTGTCCGCTGCCGCCGGTCCGGTCCGGGCGCAGCCGGCGGCCGCCGTGGCCGTGCCCGCCGGCAGTTCCCCGGCCGCACCCGGTCCGCAGGCCGGCCTCGGGCGGAGCGAAGGTGCCCGGATCGAGAGCCACATCGCCCACCTGCACGCGAGCCTGCGGATCACCCCGGCGCAGGAGCCGCTGTGGCAGGGCTTCGCCGGCGCCCTGCGCGACACGGTGGTGCGGATGGACGCCGCCTATGCCAGCCGGCAGCGCGATCACGCGACCGCCGACGCGGTGCGCGACCTGGAAGCGTACGGCACCATCGAGGACGCCAACGCCCGCAACGTCCAGCTCCTGCTGCCGCCGTTCCGTGCCCTCTACGCCAGCTTCTCGCCGGAGCAGAAGAGGACCGCGGACGCCACCTTCCGGCGCTACACCGACAGGGCGGTGCGCAGGCCCGACTGACGCGGGCCGCCGGCAGGTCCGGTCGTTGCGGCAGGCCGGCCGCTTCGCTATACGCCCCCCATCGCGCCCCGGTCGGCATCGGCGGCGGCATCGAAGGACCCTGGAACCATGAAGCCCGGCATTCATCCGCAGTACCACACCATCAACGTCGTCATGACCGACGGGACCCAGTTCACCACCCGCTCCTGCTACGGCAAGGAAGGCGACACGCTGCGTCTCGACGTCGATCCGAAGTCGCATCCGGCCTGGACCGGGGTGCAGCGCATGATGGACACCGGCGGCCAGGTGGCCAAGTTCAACAAGAAGTTCGCCGGGCTGGGCGTGCGCAGCAAGGGCTAGAATCGGCCGTCGTCCGGGTCGAATTTTTTCGGAGTGCCGCCCTTGATCCAGGGGCGGCACTTTCCATTTCTGGAGCCGTCGGAGGCGCCCTGATGGGGCTTCGGACGAAACGCCGGACCGGCTCCGCCCTCGCGGGGAGCCATCGAACCTTGCTTCTTCAGGAGGTTTTTTCCATGACCTACGACTTCGCACCGCTGTTCCGCACCGCCATCGGCTTCGACCGCCTCGCGCGCCTGGTCGACACCGCGGCCCAGACGGCCGCCGCGCCGTCCTATCCGCCCTACAACATCGAGAAGACCGCCGAGGACAGCTACGTGCTGACCATGGCCGTTGCCGGCTTCGGCCCGAACGACATCGAGCTGACCGTGCAGGACAACACCCTGCTGGTGGCCGGTCGGGTCGAGGGCGAGCAGGACGGCAGCCAGCTGCTGTATCGCGGCATCGCCGCCCGCGCCTTCGAGCGCCGGTTCGCGCTCGCCGACCACATCCAGGTCGAGGGGGCGGACCTCAACAACGGCCTGCTCCGCATCACGGTGAAGCGTGTGGTGCCGGAGGCGCTGAAGCCGCGCCGGATCGCCATCGGCTCGACGCAGGCGACGCTGTCGGGTCCTGCCAACGACGGCAGCAGGACGGTCGACACCAAGGCCGCCTGAACCGGCCTCGGGTCGCATCGATGGGAGGGGGCCGGGCGACCGGCCCCCTTTCGTTTGCCCGCGACGGTTCGTCTTGACCCCGTCCGGGCGTGCGGCCCATATCCGCCCCATGCCGTGCCCGCCCGGGCCGCCTCCATCCGCGACCGATCCGTCCCCGACCGGCGCCAGCCGATCCGCGCGACGCAGCCAACAGGACAGTCCGATGACGTTGCCGCTGATGCCGAAGGCCACCGCCGTGTGGCTGATCGAGAAGACCGCGCTGACCTTCACCCAGGTGGCCGAGTTCTGCGGCATGCATCCGCTGGAGGTGCAGGCGATCGCCGACGGCGAGGTGGCAGCCGGCATCGTCGGCTACGACCCGGTGGCCAACCACCAGGTCACCGCCGAGGACATCGCGCGCGCCGAGAAGAACCCGGAGGCGCGGCTGACGGTGCTGTCGGAGAAGAACCCGGTCACCCGCAGGTCCAAGGGCGCGCGCTACACGCCGGTCGCCAAGCGCAACGACCGCCCGGACGCGATCGCCTTCGTGCTGCGCAACTACCCGCAGCTGAGCGAGGTGCAGGTGATCAAGCTGCTCGGCACCACCAAGGAGACGATCGCCAAGGTGCGCGACCGGCAGCACTGGAACAGCGCCAACATCAAGCCGCGCGATCCGGTGATCCTGGGGCTGTGCAGCCAGACCGACCTCAACGCCATGGTCGCGGCCGCGAACGAGCGGCTGGTGCGGGACGGCCAGCACGTCCCGGTGCCGCCGCCCCAGCCGGTGGACGAGGAAGCGGCGTGACGCCGCCTCCCCCGGCCGATGCGAGGCGCCGCTAGGTCTGCCCGCGCAGGCGCTCCATCTCCTCCTTGACCCGCAGCTTCTCGAGCTTCAGCCGGTTCAGCATGCCCTGGTCCGGAGCCGGTCGCGTGTCCTCGTCGAAGATCCGCATGTCCAGCGCGGCGTGGCGGGTCCTCAGGCTTTCGATCCGTGACTGCAGGCTCATGATGCCTCCGGTTCGTGGGGTTCAACCGGTCGAGGCTAGACCCGCGGCGTCGGGCGATGCCACCGCAAAATGCCGCCGGCGCTTCACCTCATCGAGTGGAGGGGCAGGACGCCGCGTGCTATGCGGTGGTCCATGCTGATCGACCGAGACACCGTGCTGCGCCGGCTGCACGAACTGCGCAGCGAGCATCGTGACCTCGACACCGTGATCGGCCGGCTGGCCCCGCAGCCGATCGACCAGCTGCAGATCCAGCGGCTGAAGAAGCGCAAGCTGCTGCTGAAGGACGAGATCGCCTGGCTGGAATCCCGGCTGATCCCGGACAGCATCGCCTGAGGGAGCGGAGATGAGCGAAACCGACATCGGGCTCGATCCCATCGTCGAGCGGCCGGACGAGTCCGGCGGGCCGCTGGTCGGCCTGATCATGGGCAGCCAGTCCGACTGGGCCACGCTGAGCCACGCCGCGACCCAGCTGGACACGCTGGGCATCCCGTTCGAGGCCCGCATCATCTCGGCGCACCGCACCCCGGACCGGCTGGCCGAGTATGCGCGCGCGGCCGACGGCAGGGGCATCCGGGTGGTGATCGCCGGCGCCGGAGGGGCCGCCCACCTGCCGGGCATGTGCTCCGCCTGGACCCTGCTGCCGGTGCTGGGCGTGCCGATCGAGAGCCAGGCGCTGAACGGGATCGACAGCCTGCTGTCGATCGTGCAGATGCCGGCCGGCGTGCCGGTGGGAACGCTGGCGGTCGGCCGCGCCGGCGCGGTGAACGCGGCACTGCTCGCGGCCGCCATCCTGTCGCTGGGCGACGCGGCGCTGAAGGCGCGGCTGGAAGCCTGGCGGTCGTTGCAGACCGCGGCGGTTCCGGAGGTTCCGGCTTCGGACACACCGCCGCCGTGACGGCGGCGGCGGCGCAGGCCCTGGCGCCGGGCGCCGTGATCGGCATCGTCGGCGGCGGCCAGCTCGGGCGCATGTCGGCGATGGCCGCGTCCCGTCTCGGGTACCGCACCAACATCCTGACCGGCGAGGCGGACGGACCGGCGGCGCAGGTCGCGACGGCGGTCACGCTGGGGGCGCATTCCGATCCGGACGTCCTGCGTCGCTTCGCCGCGGCGGTGGACGTGGTGACGTTCGAGTTCGAGAACGTCAGCGCCGACGGGCTCGACCTGCTGGCGGCGATGCGGCCGGTGCGTCCCGACGGCGCCATCCTGCGCATCAGCCAGGACCGGGTGGCGGAGAAGCGGTTCCTGGCCGGGGCCGGCATCCCGCTGGCGCCGTGGCATCCGGTCGACACGGCGGCGGCGCTGGACGAGGCCGCGGGCGTGCTCGGCCTGCCGTTCGTGCTCAAGACCACGCGGCTCGGCTATGACGGCAAGGGGCAGCGCGTGCTGCGCGACCATGACGGGCTGCGGGCGGCGTTCGAGGCGCTGTCGCCGCACCCGCTGGTGGCGGAAGGGTTCGTCGACTTCGCCTGCGAGCTCAGCGTGATGGTCGCCCGCGGCCTGGACGGCACCGTGCGCTGCTTCGACGCGGCGCAGAACCGGCATCGCCGCCACATCCTCGACCTGACCCTGGCGCCGGCGCCGGTGCCGCCGGAGGTCGCGGCGCAGGCGCAGGCACTGGCGGTGCGGATCGCCGAGGCGCTGTCGCTGGTCGGGCTGCTGGGGGTGGAGATGTTCCTGGCGGCGGACGGGCGGCTGCTGGTCAACGAGATCGCGCCGCGTCCGCACAACTCCGGGCACTGGACCATGGACGCCTGCCCGGTCAGCCAGTTCGAGATGCACGTCCGCGCCGTCGCCGGGCTGCCGCTGCCGCCGGCGGCGCGGCATTCCGACGCGCTGATGAAGAACCTGGTCGGGCCGGAGGAGATGGCGCTGTGGCCGGAGATCCTGCGGACGGACGGGCTGCTGCCGCACCACTACGGCAAGACGGAGGCCCGTCCGGGCCGCAAGATGGGCCACGTCAACCGGCTGTTCCCGCGCGGCGCCCTGCCCGGCGCGTTCGGGATCGAGGCGGCGCTGGGGCCGCTTCGCATGGAACCCGATGAGGCCTAGCGTAGCCTTCCACGCGGAAGCAAGGACGCCGGCCATGCAGAACCCCTCTCCCCGGATCGCACTCGTCACCGGCGCCAACAAGGGGATCGGCTTCGAGATCGCCCGGCAGCTGGGCCATGCCGGGATGATCGTTATGCTGGGTGCGCGTGATGCCGCGCGTGGCGAGGCGGCGGCAGCCAGCCTGGCCGTGGAGAACCTCGATGTGCGCTTCGTCCCGATCGACCTCGGGCGCTCCGACACGATCCGGGACGCGGCGGCTGCCCTGGATGCCGCGCACGGACGACTCGACGTGCTGGTCAACAACGCCGGCATCGTCGCGGAGGGCGACGGGATGCCGGGCAGCGCCGACCTTCAGGCGGTGCGCCGCGTGTTCGAGACCAACCTGTTCGGCACGCTCGCAGTCACGCAGGCGATGCTGCCGCTGCTGCGCAGGTCCGCCTCGGGGCGGATCGTCAACGTGTCGAGCGGGCTCGGTTCGCTGACGCGCAACAGCGACCCGGACTGGCAGTTTTCGCAGGTCAAGCCGATCGGATACAACGGCTCCAAGGCGGCCCTCAACATGCTGACGATCCAGCTTGCGGCCGAGCTCAGGCAGACGGGCATCAAGGTGAACGCGGCCAATCCGGGCTACACCGCCACCGACCTGAACAACCACGGCGGCCACCAGACCGTGGCCGAGGGTGCCGAGGCGGCCGTCTGGCTGGCGCTGCTGCCGGATGACGGGCCGACCGGCGGCTTCTTCAGCAGCGCCGGCGCCGAACCCTGGTAGCCGGCATCACGCGAGCAGGCCCTCGTCGCGGAAGCTGGTCCAGCGGCCGTTGCCGATGATCAGGTGGTCGCGCACCCCGACGCCCATCACCGCGCAGGCGTCCGACACCTGCTTGGTCATCGACAGGTCCTCGCGCGACGGGGTCGGGTCGCCGCTCGGGTGGTTGTGCACCAGCACCAGCGCGTGCGCCTGCAGCTCGACGGCGCGGCGCACCACCTCGCGCGGGTAGACCGGGGTGTGGTTGACGGTGCCGCGCGCCTGCGCCTCGTCCGCCAGCAGCCGGCCGTGCGGATCGAGGAACAGGATGCGGAACTGCTCGATCCGCTCGCGCGCCAGGATCGCGGTCAGGTAGTCGAGCAGCCCGGCGCGGTCGGCCAGCACCGGCCGTCCCTCCATCCGCGCCCGCGCCAGGCGCAGCGCCGCCTCGTGCAGCAGCTTGAGTGCGGCCAGGCTGTGGGTGCCGAAGCCGGCCACGCTGCGCAGCTCGCGCACCGGGGCGGCCAGGAGGCTGGCGAACGAGCCGAACCGGGTGAGCGCCCGGCCCGCCAGCCCGTCGACGTCCTCGCAGGCCGGCATCGCCATCCGGAGGGTGCGGGACAGCAGCGCCTGGTCGGCTTCGGCCGGTTCGGGCCGGGACGGCGCGCGGGTCGGGGCGACGACGATCGGCCGGGACAGCAGGCCGGCCGCGCCGGCATCGGCAAACCCGTCCGACATGCTGTCCACTCCGCGGTTGTCGTTCGGTGCCATCCTGCAACAAACCGGCACGGTGTGCCAGGATCGCGTGCGCGGCTCGTGCACCGTGTCGGAAGGCGGCGCGGCCGTTCAGTCCGCCTCCAGCCCGAGCCGCCGGTGCCAGTCCGCGATCGACTCCTCGGGGTACTCGCCGTGCCGCTTGTCGGATGACCGTATCTCCGGCTCGACCCAGGCGGGGGCGAAGTCCAGCATCAGGTGGGTGCGCTCGGGCGGGACGGGCAGCGCGGTGTCGATCGCCGAGGCGAACGGGTGGATCAGCTCCGGCCAGCTGTCGTCGAACAGCCACAGCGCGCTGCCGCACAGGCTGCAGAACACGCGCTCGGCGTTGCTGCGTGTCTCCTCCTCCGCGTCCCGCATCACGGCGTGGTAGCGGGCGACGTGCTCGCGGCCCTCGACGCGGAGCGTGTCGGCGTCCCCGGCCAGGTTCACCGCATATCCGCCGCCGCCCTGCGTCTTGCGGCAGATGCTGCAGTAGCAGCGCTGGTAGGGCACCGGATGCCGGGACTCCAGCGAGAACCGGACCGCGCGGCAGTGGCAGGATCCTTCGAGGTGCATGGCATCGCTCCGCATGAGGGGATGCCGTGTCAGAGGCCGAGCCGGCGTCCGGTTCCCGGACGGAAGCGGTCCAGGCTACAGCAGCCCCTTCTGGCGCAGGCTGATCCAGCTGCCGGCGCCGACCAGGATGTGGTCGTGCAGGGTGATGGACAGCGCCGACACCGCGGTCGCCACCTGCCCGCACAGCGCGGCCTCGCGCCGGGGCAGGGTCCTGTCGGCCGGACCGTCGGGAACCACGCGCACCAGGATCAGCGCGGTGGCGTGCAGCGCCAGCGCCCGTCCCGCCACCTGCTGCGGCAGGCGCTCCGGCGCGTCGTCCACCGCCTCGTCGGCCAGCAGGCGGTTGCGGTTGTCGAGCAGCAGCACGCGCAGCTGGCCGGGCACCGCGCCGGCGAGGGCGGTGTCGAAATATCCCAGCAGCCGGTCCCAGTTGTTCAGCACCGGCCGCTCGCGGGCCTCCGCCGCCGCCAGGCGCAGCCCGGCGGCTCGCGGCAGCTGCAGCACCGCGATCGCGTCCGGGCCGAGCTCGCCGCTTGCCCGCGCCAGCTGCTCCGGCTCGGCGGTCAGCACCGCGGACAGGCTGCCGAACCGGTTGATCAGCTCCTTGGCCAGCGGCTTGGTGTCGCGTCGGGGGATGCCGAGGAACAGCAGCATCTCCAGGATCTCGTAGTCGGCCAGCGTGTCGGCGCCGCGCGACAGCAGGCGCTCGCGCATGCGGCCGCGATGTCCCTGCGGGCCGGTGCTGCGGAAGGCGGGCGGGGCAGTCGAAGCGGCCGCGTCGGACACCGCCTTCTCCACGGACTAACGTTTCGTCAGCATGCGTGCCGGTCGTGCCGAAGATCAAGGGGCAAGTGCCGCCGCATTGAGGCGGACCGCCGGGGCGTCTAGATAGGGTCGGGCATGGACAGCTATCTCGAACGCCTGAACCCGGAGCAACGCGAGGCGGTCGAGAGCCTCGACGGGCCGCTGCTGGTGCTGGCCGGGGCCGGCACCGGCAAGACCCGGGTGCTGACCACGCGCTTCGCCCACATCCTGCTGAGCGGGCGGGCCTCGCCGGGGCAGGTGCTGGCGGTGACCTTCACCAACAAGGCGGCGCGCGAGATGCGCGAGCGGGTCGGGCACCTGCTGCAGCGGCCGGTGGAAGGGCTGTGGCTCGGCACCTTCCACGCGCTGTGCGCGCGGATGCTGCGCCGCCACGCCGAGTATGTCGGCCTGACCGCCTCCTTCACCATCCTGGACACCGACGACCAGCTGCGCCTGCTCAAGCAGGTGATGGAGCTGCACCGGATCGACGCCAAGCGCTGGCCGCCGCCGGGGCTGATGGGGGCGATCCAGCGCTGGAAGGACCGCGGGCTGACCCCGGACCGCATCACGGCGTCGGAGGACACCGACTTCGCCGGCGGCAAGGCCAGGCAGATCTACGCCGACTACCAGGCGCGGCTGGCGCAGCTGAACGCGGCCGATTTCGGCGACCTGATGCTGCACATCGTCGAGATCCTGCGCACGCGGCCGGACGTGCTGGCGCAGTACCACCGGTTCTTCCGCTACATCCTGGTCGACGAGTACCAGGACACCAACACCATCCAGTATCTCTGGCTGCGGCTGCTGGCCAAGCGGGAGGGCCAGCCCGCCAACATCTGCTGCGTCGGCGACGACGACCAGTGCGTCGCGGCAGGCACCCTGATCACCATGGGCGACCGGTCGGAACGCCGCGTCGAGCAGGTGCGGGCCGGCGACAGCGTCTTGTCCTGCTACGGTTCCGGGCTGTTCCGTCCGTCCCGGGTGCTGCGGGTGCACGCGCGACGGTCCAACCGCGCGCTCATGCGGGTTCGCACCGAGGCAGGCCGCGAGCTGGTCAGCACGGCGGAACACATCCAGTTCGCCGACGTCGTGCTGGATCGCAGTCCTCAACGGTACTACACCTACCTGATGTGCAAGGGCGGGCGATACCGGCTCGGCACGTCACAGGTCTACACCAGGGGACAGGTGCGCCCGGTCATCGGGTTCAAGCAGCGCAGCGTGCAGGAGCATGCGGACGCTGTCTGGCTTGTGGGTGCGTTCGGTTCGGAAGCGGATGCACGCGAGTGCGAACATCTGCTGAGCCTGCAATACGGCGTCTCGACCTTGCCGTTCGTCGCGCGCGATCCCGGCGCGCGAGGCTCGGGCCCCGAAGCGAGTCTGGTGCGGGATCAGGCCCGTCTGGATCGGATCCACAGCCTTCGTGGCGCGACGGATGGGGCGCTGCGCCTCATGGAGGACCACGGCCTCGACATCAACCAGCCGCACCATGTGGCTCAGACAGCCCGGGGCCGACGACGCAACCTGATCCTGACCTTGTTCGCCGGCAAGCGGGGATCCACGCCGGTGCATCGCGTCGCGGTGAGCGGCAGCGATGACGAAGGGCGCGCGGCCATCCAGGCGGCGGGATTGAACGCACGGTTCTACAAGCGCAACCCGCGGAACTGGCGCTACGAGTCGAGCTTCCGGGACATGGAGCAGGTCGCGGCGATCCAGACCCGGATCGCGGCGAGCATGCCTGTCACGCTGATACGCAAGGCCAACCTGCTCGGCGAGGCGCTCACGCTGCGCCCGACGTCCCAGCTTCGGCCCGGCATGGTGCTTGCGGCGGTCGACGGGCTGTACGACGCCATCACCGCGATCGAGGAGGTTTCCGCGGCCGAGGTGTTCGACCTCGACGTCGAGAACACCCACAACTTCGTGGCCAACGGCATCGTCACCCACAACTCGATCTACTCGTGGCGCGGCGCGGAGGTGGAGAACATCCTGCGTTTCGAGAAGGACTTTCCGGGGGCGAAGATCGTCAAGCTGGAAAGCAACTACCGCTCGACCGCGCCGATCCTCGCGGCGGCGTCGGGCCTGATCGCGCACAACGAGGGGCGGCTCGGCAAGACCCTGCGTCCCGGCCGCAACGATGCCGATGGCGAGAAGGTGATGGTCGCGTCGGTGTGGGATTCCGATGAGGAGGCGCGGATGGTCGGCGAGCGGATCGAGCAGCTGCAGCGCGACGACCACCGCCTGTCGGAGATGGCGATCCTGGTGCGCGCCGGGTTCCAGACCCGCGCCTTCGAGGAGCGGATGATCACGCTCGGGCTGCCTTACAAGGTGGTGGGGGGCCTGCGCTTCTACGAGCGGCAGGAGATACGCGACGCCATCGCCTACATGCGGGTGATGAACCAGCCGTCGGACGACCTGGCGTTCGAGCGGATCATCAACGTGCCGAGGCGGGGGGTAGGCGACGTGGCGATGCAGGCGCTGCACGTGGTGGCGCGGACGGACCGCATCCCGATGACGGCGGCGGTGCTGAAGCTGCTGGCCGATGGCACGCTGAAGGGACGGGTGCGCGAGCAGCTCGGGCTGCTGATGGCGGCGCTGGGGCGCGGCCGGGACGCGCTGGCGCAGGGAAGCGACGAGTCTCTGCTGGCGGGGCCGCCGCATGTCCGGGTGGTGGAGGCGCTGCTGGAGGACACGGGCTACGTCGAGATGTGGAAGAAGGACAAGTCGCCGGACGCGCCGGGGCGGCTCGACAACCTCAAGGAGCTGGTGCGCGCGCTGGTCGAGTTCGACACGCTGGGCGGCTTCCTGGAGCACGTGTCGCTGGTGATGGAGAACGACGAGAACGCCGGTGCGGACCGGGTCAACATCATGACCCTGCACGGCGCCAAGGGGCTGGAGTTCGACAGCGTGTTCCTGCCGGGCTGGGAGGAAGGGCTGTTCCCGAGCCAGCGCACCCTGGACGAGGGCGGCAACAAGGGGCTCGAGGAGGAGCGCCGGCTGGCCTATGTCGGCATCACCCGGGCGCGCAAGCGGGCGATGATCAGCCACGCCGCCAACCGGCGCATCTACGCCAACTGGCAGAGCTCGGTGCCGAGCCGGTTCGTCGAGGAGCTGCCGGAGGAGCACGTCGAGCAGATGGGCTCGGCCTCGCTGGCGCGCGAGCAGATGCGCAGCGCGCCGCCGGTGTTCGGCAGCGGGTTCGGGGGGCAGTTCCCGCTGGTGGCGCGGCGTCCGCGCACGGTGGAGGCGTGGGAGCAGCCGGCCCGGCCGTCGCGCTCCGGCGGCATCGCGGTCGGTGCGCGGGTGTTCCACCAGAAGTTCGGCTACGGCGTGGTCACCGGCGCCGAGGACAACAAGCTCGACGTCGAGTTCGAGCGGGCGGGGTTCAAGCGCGTGCTCGACTCCTACGTGGAGCCGGTGGTCGGTCCGGGCACGGGAGCGGCAGGGTGAGCGTGATCACCCGGCGCCACGCTACCCTGCTGGAGACCGTGCACGTCACGGTGCCCGACGCGGCGGTGGAGGCGTACGAGAACGCGCTCGCGTCGGTCTGCACCACGGTGGGCATCTTCGAGGCCGACGACAGCCAGACGGTGTGGCGGGTCGAAGGGGTCAAGGACCAGGGCAGCGGCGAGGCCGCGCTGTCGGCGGCGCTGGCGCTGGCGGAAGCGGCGACCGGGGTTGCGGCGCCGCTCCGGCGTGCGGCCACCGAGGCGGAGGGCTGGCTGGCGCGCACCTACGAGAGCTTTCCCGAGCAGCAGGTGGGCCGGCGCTTCGCCATACGCGGCACCCACCTGGGGCGCGCCCTCCCCGGTCCGCGCATCACCCTGACGCTGGATGCCGGGATCGCCTTCGGCTCCGGCGAGCATGGCTCCACCCGCGGCTGCCTGCGGGCGCTGGAGCGGGTGGCGCATCGCCGGCCGCGCCGGATCCTGGATCTCGGCACCGGCTCCGGCATCCTGGCGATGGCGGCGGCGCGGCTGCTGCACCGGCCGGTGCTGGCGGTGGACATCGAGCCGTGGTCGGTGCGGGTGGCGGCGCAGAACGCCCGGATGAACCAGCTGGGGCGCCGGCTGGCCTGCCGCCATGGCAACGGCTGGCGCACGCCGGCGGTGCGGCGCGGCGGTCCCCGGGACCTGGTGTTCGCCAACATCCTGGCGCGCCCGCTGTGCCGCATGGCGCGGGAGCTGGGGCGGGGACTCGCGCCGGGGGGCACCGCCATCCTGGCCGGGCTGCTCGACAGCCAGGTCCGCATGGTGCTCGCGGCGCACCGGCGGCAGGGCCTGCTGCTGGAGCGGCTGCTGCTCGAAGGCGACTGGGCGACGCTGGTGCTGCGCCGGCCGGGGCGGCCGTGACCGGCGTCATCCGCGACGCGGGCCCGGACGATCTCCCGCGCATCCTGGAGATCACCAACCAGGCGATCCTGAGCGGAACCGCGCTCTGGACCATCACGCCGGCGACGCTGGACACGCGCGGCGCCTGGATGGCGGAGCGACGGGCGGCCGGCCATCCGGTGCTGGTGGTGGTGGAGGAGGGCGCGGTGCAGGGGTTCGGGTCCTACGGGGCGTTCCGGCCGCATGACGGGTACCGCCACACGGTGGAGCACTCGCTCTACGTCGACCCGGCGGCGCAGCGGCGCGGGCACGGCCGGGCGATGCTGTCCGCCCTGGTCGCGCACGCGACGGAGGCCGGGCTGCATGCCATGGTGGGCGGCATCGCCGCCGACAACGCCGCCTCCATCGCCCTGCACCAGCGGTTCGGCTTCAGCGTGGCGGCGCGGCTGCCCGAGGTCGGCAGGAAGTTCGGCCGCTGGCTCGACCTCGTGTTCATGCACCGGCTGCTCGGCGCCGGACCGGCGCCGGCGTCGCATCATCCCGGAGAGCCCGCATGACGCAGACCGACCGCACCGCCGCCGAGCGGCTGGCCGCCCTCCGGGCCGTGCTGGCTGCGGACGGCCTCGACGGCTTCATCCTGCCGCGCGGCGACGAGCACCTGGGCGAGTACGTGGCGCCCTATGCCGAGCGCCTGGCCTGGCTGACCGGCTTCACCGGCAGCGCCGGCACCGCGATCGTGCTCGCCGACGACGCGGCGGTGTTCTCCGACGGGCGCTACGTGCTGCAGCTCGACGCGGAGGTGGACGGCACGTGCTATCGCCGCCTGCACCTCACCCGGGAGCCGCCGGATGCCTGGCTGGCGGCGGCGCGGCATCCGGAGCGGGGCGCCCGGATCGGCTACGATCCCTGGCTGCTGAGCGAGGATGCGCTCGCGCGCTACCGCAAGCCCGGGCTGGAGCTGGTGCCGACCGCGCGCAACCCGGTCGACGCGATCTGGACCGACCGGCCGGCACCGCCCGCAGCGCCGGCGGTGCCGCATCCGCTGGAGTTTGCCGGCCGCAGCGCCGAGGAGAAGCGGGCGGAGATCGCCGCGGTGCTGCGCGAGGCGGGCGAGGACGCGGTGGTGCTGGGCGACCCGGCCTCGATCGCCTGGCTGTTCAACCTGCGCGGCGGCGACCTCGACTTCACCCCGTTCGCGCTGGGCTTCGCGCTGCTGGAGGCGGACGAGCGCGCGACCCTGTTCATGGCGCCGGAGAAGGTGTCCGCCGCGCTGCGCGCGTGGCTGGGGAACGCGGTACGGGTCGAGGCGCCGGAGGCGATCGCTCCCGCCCTGGCCGGGCTGTCCGGGCGCAAGGTGCGGCTGGACCCGGCCGGCACCGCGTCCTGGTTCGGCCAGAGCCTTCGCGCGGGTGGCGCGGTGGTCTCCCCTGCCCCGGACCCGTGCCTGCTGCCCAAGGCGCGCAAGAACCCGGTCGAGCAGGAGGGCGCGCGGGACGCGCATCGCCGCGACGGGATTGCCGTGTGCCGCTTCCTGCACTGGCTGTCCGCGCACGGCGTCGGGCAGAGCGAGACCGAGCTGTCCGCCAGGCTCGACGCGTTCCGGCGCGAGGCGCCGGGCTACCTCGGGGAAAGCTTCCCGGCGATCTCCGGCACCGGCCCGAACGGCGCGATCATCCACTACCGCGCGGCGCCCGGAACGGCGCGACGGCTGCAGCCGGACGAGGTCTACCTGATCGACAGCGGCGGCCAGTACCGCTGCGGCACCACCGACGTCACCCGCACCGTGTGGAGCGGTCCCGGCGCCGCACCCGCTGCCGTGCGCGAGCACGCCACCCGCGTGCTGCAGGGGCACGTGGCCCTGGCCAGGACGCAATTTCCCGTCGGCGTGCATGGAGGCCGGCTGGACGCGCTGGCGCGGACGCCGCTGTGGCAGGCCGGGCTCGACTACGACCATGGCACCGGGCACGGCGTCGGCAGCTTCCTGTCAGTGCACGAAGGGCCGTGCGGGATCGCGCCGACCGCACGCCCGATCCCGATCGAGGCCGGCATGATCCTGTCGAACGAGCCCGGCTACTACCTGCCGGGCGCCTACGGCATCCGGCTGGAGAACCTGCTGCTGGTGGAGCCGGCCGGTCCAGACGGGGAGAAGCGCTTCCTCCGGTTCGAGACCCTGACCCTGGCGCCGTTCGACCGCGCGCTGATCGATCCCGTCCTGCTGTCCCCGGTCGAGCGGGAGTGGATCGACCGCTACCATGCGCGCGTGCTGGCGGAGGTCGGGCCGGCGCTGCCGGACCCGGCCCGGGCGTGGCTCCAGGCCGCCTGCGCACCGCTCCAGCCCTGAGAAGGAACCCATCCATGTCGGACACGCGAACCGTCGAGGGCGGCATCCCGGCCACCCTCATCCCCGGCGACGGCATCGGCCCGGAACTCGCGGAGTCGGTGGTCGAGGTGCTGGAGGCGCTGGGGGCGCCGTTCCGGTGGGACCGCCAGCTGGCCGGCATGGCCGCGGTGGCGGACTGCGGCGACCCGCTGCCGCTGCCCACGCTGGAGAGCATCCGGCGCACCGGGCTCGCCTTGAAGGGGCCGCTGACCACGCCGGTCGGCGGCGGGTTCAAGTCGATCAACGTCACCCTGCGCCAGGAATTCGAGCTGTTCGCCAACCTGCGCCCGGCGCGGACGCTGATCGGCGGCGGCCGGTTCGAGAACATCGACATCGTGCTGGTGCGCGAGAACCTGGAAGGGTTCTACGCGGCGATGGAGCACTACCTGCCGATCGGGCACGACCTGAAGGCGATCGCGATGTCCACCGGCTTCAACACGCGGGCGGAGTGCCGCCGCATCGTCGAGTACGCCTTCGACTATGCGGTGAAGAACAACCGCAGGCGGGTGACGGTGGTGCACAAGGCCAACATCCTGAAGGCGCTGACGGGCTTGTTCCTGGAGGAGGGGCGCAAGGTGGCGAAGGAGTACGAGGGGCGGGTCGAGATGAACGACCGCATCGTCGACGCCTGCGCCATGCAGCTTGTGCTCGACCCGTGGCAGTACGACGTGATCGTCACCACCAACCTGTTCGGCGACATCCTGTCCGACCTGATCGCGGGCCTGGTCGGCGGGCTCGGCATGGCGCCGGGGGCCAACATCGGCACCGACGCGGCGATCTTCGAGGCGGTGCACGGCTCGGCGCCGGACATCGCCGGCAAGGGGATCGCGAACCCGCTGGCGATGCTGCTGTCGACCGGGCTGATGCTGCGTCATGTCGGCCGCGTCGAGGTGGCGGACCGGCTGACGGCCGGGATCGACGCGACGCTGGCGGCCGGGGTGCGGACGCGCGACCTGGGCGGCACCGCGGGCACGCGCGAGCTGACCGACGCGCTGCTGCACCACCTGCGTTGACCGGCGTGGCAGGGGAGGCTCCCGCGCCTGCTTCCGGCGCGCTTCGCGCCGAGATCATGCGCCGGGTGACGGAGCGGGGTGCCGGCAGGTCGATCTGCCCCAGCGAGGTGGCCCGTGCCTATGGCGACGGATGGCGGAGGCTGATGAGCCCGGTCCGCGACGCGGCCTGCGGCCTGGCGCGCGACGGGCTGATCGAGGTGCTCCGCAAGGGCAGGCCGGTCGATCCCGACGCGGTGAAGGGCGTGATCCGGCTGCGGCTGGCCGGCGCCGGCTCACCGCCCGCGGATGAACCCGGTCAGGGCGGCGAGCAGCAGGGCGCTGCGCGGGGTCACCAGCAGGTCGTCGC
>CAXTVS010000057.1:0-20297 GCA_964247735.1 uncultured Acetobacteraceae bacterium | reverse complement strand
ACCGCCTGCACTCGCGCAAGCTGCGCGGCTTCGACGAGCCGCCGCTGCGATAGGCACGTCCGCCCCATTCGATCCTGGTCCCGGACGGCGAGCCGCGTGGGTCGATGTCGAGGATGAGATACGGTGGCACGAGCCATCAGATCACCTTTGTCGACCGTCACGCGACGCTGCAGCACCTGCCCAACGGCACCTTCGCGTTCGCCGACACCTTCCGGCCCCATCCACACCCGGCAAACCCGAACGGTCGTTACGGCTCCTACGGCATCTTGAGGTTCAACATGTCCGGTCACCTTGGCATCGGCGTGCATTCCGGCCGGGCCGACGCTGCGCATCAGCCTGGACCGCCCCATGCGACGATGGGATGCATACGGACCACCGACGACGCGATGGCCGGCATCAGTGCCGCCATCAGGAACGACCCGCTGACCACCATCGAGATCCGGGGCAACGACGCGGTCGTCGCGCGACACGGCCCCGTCGGGGGTGCGCTCCATGCGCATCCATAGGCCGCTCGCCGTCCTGGTCGCCCTGTGCTCGCCGGGCCTGCCCGTCCCGGCCTGCGCGACCGGAACCTGCACAGGCAGGCAGGCTGATGCTGCGGAAGCTGCTGCCGATCACCTGTCGAGCTGGCGCGAGGTGGCGTCGTACGAGACCCGGTTCGGCCCATGCGACGACGGGGCGATGGCGGAGGGCTCTTCCGAGGCGGTGGCAAGGCTGCTTGTCGACAGGTGGTGGACGCTGCCCGAACTCGCGTCGGCGATCCGTCGCCAGCCGAGGCTGGAAGCCTTCGTTCTGGACCACATCAACTCCACCCTCGACACGGGCGACATCCGGACGATCGAGCAGCACGCGGGCCGGGACTGTCCAGCCGCTGCGTCCGCCCTCTGCGGGGCCATAAAGGGGGCCGCCGCAAAGGCGCTTGATTGAGCGGTCCGTCGCTGTGCAAGGGGCTCGATCCGGACAGCCTTGCCGACCTGGCCGGTCAGGCTTCATCCGGCCTTGCAACTGCGTGGGCGATGCGACGATAGTCCTGCTCCTGGCCACGAGGAGATCCGGCCGTGCCCTTCGATGGAATCGACTTCCTGACGCGGCGGAACCAGCCGGCGCGGCCATCGCGCGCCGAGAACGTGCTGACCGTGCTGCTGCTGGTGCTGGGTCTCAGCCTGCTGCTCCTGCCGGTGTCCGCCGCCGGGCTGATCGACATCGTCACCTATCTGCGCGGCTCCTAGCCGGCATCCCTCACGCGTCGGGCATCGCCGCCGACAGCCGGCCGCCGATCCGCAGCGGCGCCACCCGGCGGGCCAGTCCGGTCGCGTCGTCGGTGTCCACGAACAGCCCGCAGACCGTCGCCTCGCCGTCCGCCGGCTGCAGCCGCTCGCCCGGCATCTTGCGCACGAACTTCGCCACCGCGGCCTCCTTTCCCATGCCGATTACGCTGTCGTAGTCGCCGCACATCCCGGCATCGGCCTGGAAGGCGGTGCCGCCGGGAAGGATGCGGTGGTCGGCGGTGGGGGTATGGGTATGGGTGCCCACCACCAGCGACACCCGGCCGTCGAGCAGGTGCGCCAGCGCCGCCTTCTCGCTGGTCGCCTCGGCGTGGAAGTCGACCACGATCGCGGCCACCGTCACCCCCAGCCGGTGGCGCGACAGCAGCTCCGGCACGGTCCGGAACGGGTCGTCCAGCGGGTCCATGAACAGCCGGCCCATCGCGTTCGCCACCAGCGCCTTGCGTCCGTCGGCAAGGCTCACCACCACGCTGCCGGCACCCGGCGTTCCCGGCGGGAAGTTCAGCGGCCGCACGATGCGGGGCGTGCTGCCGATATGGCCGATCAGCTCCTTGCGGTCCCAGGCGTGGTTGCCGAGCGTTAGCACGTCGCAGCCGGCGGCGAACAGCGTGTCCGCCATCGCCGGCGCCAGGCCGAAGCCGTGGCTGGCGTTCTCGGCGTTCACCACCGCGAGCTCGATGCCGAGCCGGCGCCTCAGCTCCGGCAGCCGCGCCTCCACCGCGTCACGGCCGCTGCGCCCGACGATGTCGCCCAGAAACAAGATTCTCAAAGCCCTGCCCTTCCGCCGTCACCAGCCCGTGCTCGGTCACCATCGCGTCGAGCGGCACGTCATACGGCCCCACCGGCACCGCTGCCACCTCCTGCGAGGCGAAGCCGACGCCGACCGCGACCGCCTGTGCAAGTGCCGCCAGCGTCCGGTCGTAGTAGCCGCCGCCATAGCCGAGCCGGTTCAGCCGCCGGTCCCAGGCAACCAGCGGCACGAACACGATGTCCGGCCGCTGCACCGGGCCGTCCGGATGCAGGGTGCCGAACCGGCCCGGCCGCAGCACCGCGTCGGGCATCCAGGACCGGAACAGGAGGGCGGTGCCGGGCGGCGTGGTTTCCGGCAGCACGATCCGGTGCCCGCGCCCGTGCAGGACGTCCCAGGCCCGCACCAGCGACGGCTCCCCGGGCAGCGGCCAGATCCCCGCCAGCACCAGGTCCGGCGGCAGCGGCAGCGCCAGCAGCGCGTCGACCAGGGCGGATTCGTCGCCTTGGCGCGGACCGCCACGGAAAAGCGCGCGCAGGGCGCGCTTGGCCTCCTGCGGGCCCTCTAGCGACATGAAGGAAGGCGCGGAGCCACCATGGCCGTTGGACTGTCAGCCTCCCTGAACCCGCTAGTGCAGGTGGCAACCAGGTAACGCGACCAGGATCGCGACAGTGCCAGTCACCGAGGAAGTGCTTATCGGCTCGGGGGTTGAATTGCCTGACGAACCGGGTAGCCCCGCCCGACCATACCTAGTCGCGCTCGAGCGCCGCCGCAATGGCTTCCGCGCGCTCGGCCAGCCCCGCCACCAGCTGCGCCCGCTGGATCATCAGCGTGCGCGCCTGCTCGCCCTCGGCCAGCGCGCTGGCGGTGCCGGACGGCAGCTTCTCGGCTGCCAGGTCGTGCAGCTCGTCGGCCATCAGCAGGGCCGCCAGCGCCAGCAGCCGCGCTTCCCCGCTCTGCCCGCCGATCGACTTGATCCGCTCGATCCGCCGCTCCACCTGCGCCGCCATCGACTGCAGGTGCGGCTCCTGCCCGTCCTCGCAGCCGACCGCGTAGGCGTAGCCGTTGATCCGCACCGTGACCTGGGCCATCGGTTGTCATCCCCCTCCGGCCGACGCCACGCCCGCCTTGCCCGGCGCCGTGTCGTCCTGCCCCGGCGTCCAGTCCGGGATCGCCGCCCGCACCATCGCGATCAGCCCGTCCAGTCGCGCCGCCAGCTCGCGCATCTCCTCGTCACGCTGCGCCGCCTGCTCGTCGACGCGCTGCAGTGCGTCCGCCTCCTCGCGCTGCCGGTCGGCCTGCCTGCGTTCCTCCTGCGCCTGCAGCAGCAGCTCGGCCTCGTGCTGGGCGGCGCGCGCGGTCAGCTCGGCGATGCGCAGCTCGTCCTGCCTGCGGCCGGCGGCGGCGGCGATCCGGCGGAGTGCTGCCTCGAGCCGAAGGATCGCGCCGTCGTCCGGCGACGCCAGGTCCTGCTGCCTTTGGTCCTGCTGCGCCACCCGCACCCCACACCCGGTTCACGTCCCGCTTGACTGTTCGCGCGCAACGACTTGAACGTCAAGCATGACGGCCGGCAGCCCCTCCTCCCCGGTGGTCGTGATCCACGGCCTGGACGACGCGCGCGTGGCGTTGCAGGCCGCCCTGCGCACCGGCTGCGGCGCGATCACGCTCCTGTCCGCTCCGGACGCCCCCTGCTTCATGGGCGCCGCTTGGTGGCGGGCCCTGGTCGACGCGGCGGCGCCGCTGCATCCGGCCGTGCTGCGGAACGACCTGCTGGATTGCGGGAACGCGGCCGGGCGCGCGGCGGAAGCCATCCGCCTCGGCCAGCGCGGCCTGATCCTGTCGCCGGCCTGCCCGCAGCGCACCGCGGTGCTGGAGCGCGCCGGCCCCCTCGGCGCGGTCGTCCTCGACTCGCGGCCGACGGCGCTGGACCTCGCGGAGCCGGAGGCGCGGCGCAGGCTCGACTCGTGGCTGGGAGCCCTCGCACGCGGTGCCGGCGGATGACAAGCCGCATCGGGTCGGCTAGATCCGGTGGCCGGGCTTCGCCGCGCAGGAGTGTTCCGATGCCGATCAGGCCCTCCTCCCGCGCCCGTCCCGGCCCGCCCGGCGATCACCGCGCCGCCGCGTCCCGCGCCTGATCGACGGTCGCGATGCCGGAGCGCTGCCGCCTCTACCTGGTGACGCCGCCGGCGCTGGTGCCGCATGACTTCGTCCCGCTGCTCGCCGAGGCGCTGGATGCTGGCGACGTCGGTGCGGTGCAGCTGCGCCTCAAGCACGTGTCCGACGACGAGATCCTGCACGCCGTGGACCTGCTCCGCCCGGTGGCGCAGGCGCGCGACGTCGCCTTCCTGCTCAACGACCGGCCCGACCTCGCCGTCCGTTCGGGATGCGACGGCGCCCATGTCGGCGCCGACGACATGGACGTCACCCGGGCCCGCAAGCTGCTGGGCGAGCTGCAGCTGGGCGTATCCTGCTACGACAGCCGCGACGCCGCCATGGTGGCCGGCGAGCTCGGCGCCGACTACGTCGCCCATGGCGCGTTCTTCCCCTCGGCCACCAAGCGGACCCACACCCGCGCCGATCCGGAGCTGCTGCGCTGGTGGTCGGAGATGATGGAGCTGCCGGTGGTCGCGATCGGCGGCATCACGCCGGAAAACTGCCGACCGCTGGTCGAGGCCGGCGCCGACTTCCTGGCGGTGGTCGGTGCGATCTGGAACCACCCCGGCGGTCCCGGCGCCGGGGTGCGGGCGATGAACGCCGCCATCGCGGGGTAGCATCCCGGTCGCAGTCCCATGCGGGCAACCGCGGATCCGCTTGGTGCTGGGCAAGGCCGCCGCGTTCGATCCGGACGCTGCTGCGGGAAGGCGGGAGCTGCTGTCGCTGGCCCGGACGCGAGAAACAGCCGGCGATCCCTGCGACGTCGGGACGGATGCCAACGCAGTCGGCAGGTGGCGCCGCCGCTTCACAGCGGACTGGCTGGATGGATGTCCCGACGGTTCTAGGTACGCCCTCCAACGCCCCGGCACGCCGCGCAAGCCCGGCGACGAGATCGCCGACGCGATCTGCCCGAGCATGGGGACACGGCACACGGCGCCACGTACGGGTCACCCGCTTGATGCCGGAGCCGCGGACTCACGACGACACCCACCGAGCGGGTTCGGGAGCCTGCCGACGGCGCCGCGGACGCCAGCCGGCCGGGGATGCCCGCGACGACGAGGACGTGGCAGGTCCACGTGGTCGACGGTCAAGATGCCCGATCTGTTTCCATCGCGGGAATCTTCCAGGTGGCGAGCCGGTCGGATCAGTGCACTGCCCTGGTGAATGCGGCGCGCCGTGCCGCCATGCGGATGACCAGCGCGTCGATGAAGACCCGCACCTTGGCGGACAGGCTGTGGTGGCTGGGGTAGAGGGCGTAGACATCCGCGGTTGCCGGCCGCATCTGCGGAAGGATGCGGACCAGCTCGCCCCTTCCGATCGCGGAATCGGCCATGAAGTCCGGCAGCTGCCCGATTCCCGCCCCGCCGGCGAGCACGACCTGGGTCAGGGCCACGTCGGGCACCACGGCCCGGGGATGCAGCTCGACCTCCTCCGTCCGACCTTCAGGATCGTGGAAGGACCAGTGCAACCCGCGCTCGACGAGGCCCACGACGTCGTGGGCGGCGAGGTCCGCGACGGCGGACGGCAGGCCGCGCGCCGCCAGGTAGGATGGGCTGGCGCAGGTCCAGAGCTCGACGGTGGTGAGGCGCCGGGCGACCATGGCGCTGTCGGGCAACGGGCCGATCCGGATCATGAGGTCGGCCTCCCCGGCCGGCACGTCCGACCGCAGGCTTTCCATTTCCAGGACCACCTCGACGGCGGGATGGCGCTCCAGGAACGACGGCAGCATCGGCGCCAGCACGCCCAGCGTGAAGGCATAGGGCGCGCTGATCCGCAGGATCCCGCGCGGCTCGCCGGAGAAGTTGCCCAGGGCCGTCTCGGCCTCGTCGACGTCGTTCAGGATGCGCAGGGCGTGCGAATGGAACAGCCTGCCGGCGTCGGTGAGGCGCAGGTTCCGTGTCGAGCGTTCGACCAGCGGAACCCCGAGCGCCGCCTCGAGCCGGCCCAGCGACCGGCTGACCGACGATTTCGGCGCATCGAGCGCCCGCGCCGAGCCCGAGATGCTGCGCAACTCGGCGATGCGGACGAAGGCGCGCAGGTCGGACAGGTCGATCATGGCGGATCGTTCCAAATCGGGAACGCTCTGTCCAGCCCGAACCGTCTAGTCCAGAAAGCGCGGCCACGCCATCTCGACCGTGTTCAAACAAAGTCGAGGTTGACCATGTCGAGATCTTCACCGAACAGCCGGCAGGCGGGCAGGTTGGCTGCGGTCGTCGCTGCGGGGCTTGCGCTTGCGGGCTGCAGCAGCCTGACCCCGGGAGGCGGAGCTGCCGGCGGCCAGGCGCTCTATGCCGAGAACCTATCGTCGAACAGGGTGATGTCGGACGCCGTCCCGGTGCATCACCGGACATCTGCCGACGACGGAGCTTGCAGATCGGACGGTCCGACACTGGTCGAGAACTGCGGCGGCTTCCTGCGCTACGACGGGCCGTGACCACGCCCATGGTGTCCATCACTCGCAGTTGCGGGAATCGGCTGGGAGATGGAATGGACACCCGCGCCCCGACCGAGCCACCGCGGCCATGAGGCCGGCCATAACGGTCGGGAACGGGCGAACCGTTGGAAAGGGTGTGCGGACGAGAACAACCCGCTCTGAGTCGCCTCCGGCGGTTCGGCATGACGTCGCCTCCCGTCCCGCCTCGCCGCCATCATTTTGTGGTGGTTGTGAGTCTGGAGCCTAGCGGGTGACCGCGGCCGGCATCCCGGGGTTCAGCATCGACTGGGTAGCGTAGAGCACCCCGTTCGACTGCGGCATGCTCGACAGCCAGATGCGGTTGGTCTGTCCCTGCGGGTTGCTGAGCAGCAGCTGGCCGGTCGCGGGCTCCAGCGACACCGTCAGCACGTCGCCGTAGATGCTGCGCAGGGCGATCGGGCCGCGCGCCTTGGCGATCAGCTCGCGCAGGCCGCGATCGGTATAGCTGCCGGGCACGATGGTGTAGCCCAGCTGGCGGCGCAGCGAGGGGATGGTGGCCGGGTCGAGCAGGCGGCCGCCATAGGCCGCCTGGGCGGCTTCGAGCGGCTGGTTCGGGATCGCGAACACGGTGAACGGTCCCGGCTGCTGCAGCAGGGTCAGCAGGCCGGCGCGGTCAAGCGCCGTGGTGTAGTCGGTCAGCTCCAGCGCGCTGCGCAGGCTCTCGTTGATCGGCCGGTCGCGGAAGAAGGCGACGTCGCCGAACACCAGGGCGTCGGTGCTGTTGCGCACGAACAGCGGGTCCTGCCGCGCGGTGCTTTCGCAGCCGCCGAGGGCAAGGCCGGAGGTCGCGACCAGCGCCAGGGCCCAAGCCGACTTGTTCGAACGCATCACCCGCTCCCCCGCTGCCGACGCGCCGGCCCCGACCGGCGCGACGCCCCGGCTTCGATAGGCGCTGGAAACGAGCCGCGCAAGCAACGACCGCAGGGGGTCCCCCGGATCAGCAGCCGTCGCCGTGCACGCTCCAGGACGCGACCCGGTCGTTGGTGATCTCGAAGGTGGTGGCGCAGGTGCTCGAGTAGAAGGTCGGCGGAACGCCGCCGAAGCCGCCGAACCCGCCATAGCCGAAACCGGGGCCGAAGCCGGGCCCGAAGCCGCCGCCGAAGCCCCCGAACCCGCCATAGCCGCCGTAGCCGAAGCCGCCGCCGTAGAACCCGCCGAAGCCGGGCGAGTAGCTCGAATCGTTCTCCACATAGGCCAGGAAGGTGTGGCCCTCGGTGCTGAAGGTCCGGCTCGGCACGCCGAACGCCCGCACCAGCTCGGGTTCGGACCGGCCGATCATCGAGTCGAGCACCCTGCGCTGTGCGGGGCTGGGCACGGCGCAGGCGGACAAAGCGAGCAGGGCGGCGGCGAGGGGAACCAGTCTCTGCGGCGTCATGGGATGAGGATCCAGGGGGAGGTGAGCGTTGAACCGGTGCAGGATGTAGCGTCGGGGGCAAGGCGGGAAACGACCCGCTACATCACGTTACGAAAATCTGGCGCTGCCCCGGCTCGCCCGCAAGCGGCGGTCCGGTCACGGCCGCCACTGCACCGCGCCGATGCGGCCGGCACCGGTTCCCAGCATCACCAGCCGGTCGAGACCCAGCGCGATCCCGGCGCAGGGCGGCAGGTGGGGCAGCGCCGCGAGCAGCGCCTCGTCCATCGGCCAGTCGGTTGCGGCATCGTAGCCGGGCAGCGCCGCGCGCCGGGCGCGGTCGGCAACGAAGCGCTGCCGCTGCTCGACCGGGTCGGTCAGCTCCTCGAACGCGTTGGCGAGCTCGATCCCGGCGGCGTAGAGCTCGAACCGGAGCGCCGCCCGGCCGTCGGCGGAATCCCGACAGGCCAGCGCCGCCTGCGCCGCCGGCCAGTGGGTGAGAAAGGTCGGGCGGTCGCGGCCGATCGCCGGCTCCACCCGTTCGAGCAGCAGCCGGAAGAACAGGTCCTCCCAGGTCTCGCCGCAGCGGAGCGCCACCCCCGCCTCCAGCGCCAGCGCCGCCGCGTCGTCCTGCGTGCCCAGCACGTCGACGCCGACGTGGCGGAAGAACGCGTCCGCCACGGTCAGGCGCTCGAACCGGCCGTCGAGCCGGACTGGGATCCCGTTCCGCTCCACCACCGGCGGCAGCAGGCGCTGCAGCAGGCATTCGGTCTCGTCGAGGAGGGAATGGAGGTCGGCGCCGGGCCTGTACCATTCCAGCATGGTGAACTCCGGGGCATGCAGCGCGCCGTCCTCGTTGTTGCGCCACACCCGGGCGAGCTGGAACACCGGCAGCCCGGTCGCCGCCACGATGCGCTTCATCGCGAATTCCGGGCTGGTGTGCAGCCAGAGCGGCTCCCGGCCGCCGTCCGGGCGTTCCAGCACCGTGCGGAACGGACGGAGGTGCACCTCCTCGCCCGGGGTCGGCACCAGGCACGGCGTGTCCACCTCCAGGTAGCCGCGCGCCTCGAAGAAGGCGCGCACGCCGCGGACCACCTGGCCGCGACGCAGAAGCAGCGGCATCCGGTCGTGGAGGCTGGGCAGGCGGTCGTGGCTGGTGTGAACGACGTTCATGCGGGAAGGTCCGGTTGCGGGGAACGGCCCACCGGCAGTACAGCCCGGCGATGGACGCGTCGATCAGAACCACCGCCGCACTGGTCGAGGCCGGCCTCGCCGACGGACGCGACCGCGTCGCGCTGGACGCGGTCGCCGCCCGCTACGCCACCGCGATCCCGCCGGCGTTCCGGGCGCTGATCGCAGCACCCGACGATCCGATCGGGCTGCAGGTGGTGCCGCACCCGTCCGAGCTGCTGGTCGCGCCGCACGAGCTGTCGGACCCGATCGGCGACGACCGGTTCTCGCCGGTACCGGGGATCGTGCACCGCTACCCGGACCGGGCGCTGCTCAAGCCGCTGCTCGTGTGCCCGGTGTACTGCCGGTTCTGCTTCCGCCGCGAGCGTGTCGGGCCGGGCGGCGGGATGCTGGACGAGGCGGCGCTGGAGCGGGCGCTGGACTGGCTCGGCTGCCATCCGGCGATCGGCGAGGTGATCCTGACCGGCGGCGACCCGCTGATGCTGTCGCCGCGCCGGCTCGGCCGCATCCTGCGCGCGCTGGAGGCGATGGCGCACGTGCACACGATCCGGCTGCACTCCCGGGTGCCGGTGGCCGATCCGGAGCGGCTCACCGAGGCGCTGGCCGGCACGCTCGACAGCGACAAGGCCGTGTGGCTGGTGCTGCACGCCAACCACGCGCGCGAGCTGACCGCAGCGGCGCGGCAGGCACTGCGCCGGGTGCAGGCGCGCGCGGTGCCGGTGCTGGGCCAGTCGGTGCTGCTGCGTGGGGTCAACGACAGCGAGGACGCGCTGGAAGCCCTGTTCCGCGCCATGGTGCAGGCCAGGGTGAAGCCGTACTACCTGCATCAGCTCGATCCGGCCCCCGGCACCGCGCGGTTCCACGTGCCGATCGCCGAGGGACGGCGGCTGCTGGCGGCCCTGCGCGGCCGCGTCACCGGCCTGGCCTGGCCGACCTACGTGCTCGACATCCCGGGCGGGCACGGCAAGGTGCCGATCGGCCCGGACTATCTCGCGGCCGACGGCGGCTCGGTGCGTGATCCGGGCGGCGCGTCCCACGTTCTTGCGACGGGGGGCCGGGAGGGCTAGAAGCCCGTCCTCCCTTCCACGCAAGGCACGTCCATGAAGCAGCAGGCCAACCTGATCCGTGCCGGCCAGGTGATCGAGCACGACGGCCGCCGCTGGACCGTGCTGAAGCAGCAGATCATCACCCCGGGCAAGGGCGGCGCCTTCATCCAGGTCGAGATGCGCGACCTCAAGACCGGCAACAAGACCAACGAGCGCTGGCGCACCGCCGACACCGTCGAGCGGCTGATGACCGAGGACAAGGAGTACACCTACTCCTACACCGACGGCACCAACCTGGTGCTGATGGACCCCGAGACCTACGAGCAGGCAATGATCCCGGCCGACATCCTGGGCGAGGGTGCCGCCTTCCTGCAGGACAACATGACGGTGAACGTGAAGCTGGTGGAGGGCGACCCGGTCGGCATGGAGCTGCCGCCGCACGTCACGCTGGAGATCGTCGAGGCCGATCCGGTGGTGAAGGGGCAGACCGCCTCCTCGTCGTACAAGCCGGCCAAGCTGAGCAACGGGGTCAAGACCATGGTGCCGCCGTTCATCGAGGCCGGCGAGCGGATCGTGGTGCGCACCGACGACGCCAGCTACGTGGAACGCGCGAAGGGGTAGCCTCCTGTGCCGCAGCGCCTTTCCCCGGTCATGACGGTGATGCAGAACGCCGCCCAGAAGGCGGCCAAGCGGCTGCTGCGCGACTTCAACGAGGTCGAGCAGCTCCAGGTCAGCATCAAGGGGCCGGGCGACTTCGTCAGCCAGGCGGACGTGCGCGCCGAGGCCATCATCCGAGAGGAGCTGGCCCGCGCCCGTCCTGGCTATGCCTTCCTGATGGAGGAAGGCGGCGCCAGCGGCTCGGAGAACTGGGCCTGGCGCTGGGTGGTGGACCCGCTGGACGGCACCACCAACTTCCTGCACGGCATTCCGCACTGGGCGATCAGCATCGCCCTGCAGAAGCGCCTGCCGGACGGAAGCGCGGAGCTCGCGGCCGGCGTGGTATACAACCCGGCCGGCAACGAGATGTTCTGGGCCGAGAAGGGCGCGGGCGCGTTCCTGAACGAGCGTCGCCTGCGCGTGTCGGCCAGGCGGGAGATGTCGGACTCGCTGTTCTCCACCGGCATCCCGTTCGCGGTCAGCCCGCCCTCGCGCCGGCTGCCGTTCGCCCGCATGCTGGGCGGGCTGATGCCGCAGGTCGCGGGCATCCGCCGGTTCGGCTCGGCCTCGCTCGACCTGTGCTGGGTGGCGGCCGGGCGCTACGAGGGGTTCTGGGAGCTGGGGCTGAAGCCGTGGGACTGCGCGGCCGGCATCCTGGTGGTGCGCGAGGCCGGCGGCTACGTCACCGACCCGCAGAACGCCGAGACCCAGGCGATGGACGCCGACTGCAACGTGGTCGCCGGCAACACCTACCTGCACCCGAAGCTGCGCGAGATCGTGCTGGCAGGGTTGTCCGGCACCGGGACCCCGGCCTCCTGAGCGGCGGTCCCGGGCGCCGCCTCACGCGCGGTTGAGCGGCCGGCGTGGGTCGTCTACGGTCCGGCGCGATGCGCATCCCTCGTCCCGTGCCTGCCCTGCCGCCCGCCGGCTTGCTCCTGGTCGGGGCGCTGGGCGCGGGCATCGCGCCGGCCTCGGCCCAGGTCACCACCAACCCGGGCGCACTCGACGGCCTCGGCAACCAGGCGCCGGCGGCACACGCCACCGGAACGCCCGCCCACCATGCCGGGCATGCCCCCCGTCACGCGGCGACGCGGACCCAGGGCGGGCACGCGGCGGCGCAGACCCAGGCTCAGGCCAAGGCCCAGGCCCAGGCACGCGCCGCCGCCCATGCGCCGGCCGCGACCATTCCCCCTGCTCCGCCGCCGCCGCCAGTGTTCCGCGCCCCGGTGATCAACGTGCCGCTGCATCCGCCGCCGCCGCCGCCGCCGGTCGTGGTGGTGCCGACGGCCGTTGGCACGGTGTCGCCGATCGCCGGCGGCACGCGGATCAGCTTCGGCGCCGGCAGCGCCGACGTGAACCCCGCAACCATCCAGGGGCTGCACGACTTCGCCGGCCGGATGAAGGCAGACCCGCTGGCCCGTGCCGACCTCAACGCGATGAGCGGCGGCACGCCGGACGACCCGTCGACGCCGCGCCGGCTGGCGCTGGCGCGGGGGCTCGCGGCGCGCGCGGTGCTGATCAACGACGGCATCGCCTCGACCCGGATCTACGTGCGGGTGATGGAGGTGCCGGCCACCGGCGACGCATCGGCGCCGCCCGACCGGGTCGACCTGCTGCTGTCGCCCATCCCTGGAAGCGACGTCACGATCCCGGCGCCGCTGCCGGTCGCCAAAGGTCCCGCACCATGACCCGCCCGACCACCTACGTGCTGCGCATGCTGCTGTTCCTGCTGGTGGTGGCCGGCGTGGTCGCCATGCTCTACCCGACGCTGCTGGCGGCGTTCGAGAACAATCCCGTCCTGGACGGGCTGATCCTGGCGGTGCTGGGGCTCGGCATCGTCTGGAACCTGGTGATGGTGGCGCGTCTGTCGCCGGAGGTGCGCTGGATCGAGACGCTGCGCCAGCCACGCGCGGGACTGGCGCCGCCCAGGCCGCCGACCCTGCTGGCGCCGATGGCCTCCATGCTGGCCAGCCGCAACCGCGCCGACCGGCTGGTGCTGTCGACGCCCGCCACCCGCGCGCTGCTGGACAGCCTGTCGTCGCGGCTGGACGAAAGCCGCGAGCTGTCGCGCTACATGACCGGGCTGCTGATCTTCCTGGGCCTGCTCGGCACCTTCTGGGGCCTGCTGCGCACCGTGCACTCGATCGGCGGGGTGATCTCCACCCTGTCGGTCGGCTCCGGCGACGTGACCCAGATGTTCGACCAGCTCAAGGGCGGGCTGGCCGGGCCGCTTGCCGGCATGGGCACCGCGTTCTCGGCATCGATGTTCGGCCTTGCCGGGTCGCTGGTGCTGGGCTTCCTCGACCTCACCGCCGGGCAGGCGCAGAACCGCTTCTTCAACGAGCTGGAGGAATGGCTGGCCGGCATCACCCGGTTCTCCTCCGGGTTCGCTGCCGCAGAGGGCGAGGCGCCGATCCCGGCCTACGTGCAGGCGCTGCTGGAGCAGACCGCGGAGAACCTGGACGGGCTGCAGAGCGTGCTGTCGCGCGGCGAGGACGGGCGGATCGCGCACAACCAGACCATGGCGGCACTCGCCGACCGGCTCGGCACCCTGACCGAGCTGCTTCGCGCCAACCAGCAGCTGATGCTCAGGGTGGCGGAAAGCCAGCAGGCGATGCTGCCGGCGCTGACCAGGCTCGGCGACGGCGGCGGCAACGCGGCGGCCGGCCAGACCGAGCTGCGCGCGATCGAGCGGCTGCTGCAGCGCCTGCTGGCCGAGACCGAGCAGGGCCGGAGCCAGAGCACGGCCGAGCTGCGCAACGAGCTGCGCGTGCTCACGCGCACCGTCGCCGCCGCCGGCGGCCAGAGCGGACCCTCCTTCAACCCGTCGGCCTCGCGATGAGGCGCCGCGGCGCCCGGAGCAACGGCCTCGACGCCTGGCCCGGCTACGTGGACGCGCTGTCCACGCTGCTGATGGTGATCATCTTCGTGCTGCTGGTGTTCGTGCTGGCGCAGGCGTTCCTGTCGGTGACGCTGAGCGGCCGGACCTCGGCGCTCGACCGGCTGTCGCGCGAGATGGCGCAGCTGAACCAGCTGCTGTCGCTGGAGAAGGGGAAGAGCCACGCGCTGGAACTGTCGGTGGCGACGCTCAGGGCCGAGCACGCCCGGGACGTGGACGTCGCCTCCACCCTGTCCGCCGCGGTGGCGGGCGACGCGCTCAAGCTCCAGGCGCAGGACCGGCTGACCGCGGACGCGCAGGGGCAGGTCATGCTGCTGAACCAGCAGCTGGCCGAGCTGCAGAAGCAGCTGACCGCGATCGCGCAGGCGCTCGACCTGTCGCAGGCGGCGGTGAAGGAGCGCGACGTCCGCATCACCGACCTGGGCAACAAGCTCAATCTGGCTCTGGCCGACAAGGTCGAGGAGCTGAAGCGCTACCGCAGCGAGTTCTTCGGCCGGCTGTCCAAGCTGCTGGCCGGGCGGCCCGGGATCCGCGTGGTCGGCGACCGGTTCGTGTTCCAGAGCGAGGTGCTGTTCCCGATCGGCAGCGCCGAGCTGTCGCCGGCGGGGCGCGAGCAGATGACGCAGCTCGCGCGCACGCTGAAGGGAATCGCTGCGGAGATCCCGCCCGACCTGCCCTGGATCATGCGGGTGGACGGCCACGCCGACCGGCAGCCGATCGCGCACAGCGCGTTCCCGACCAACTGGGAGCTGTCGGCGGCGCGCGCCATCACCGTGGTCAAGCTGCTGATCGCGGAGGGGGTGAAGCCGCAGAACCTGGCCGCGACCGCATTCTCGCAGTTCCAGCCGCTGGACGGCGGCGAGACGCCCGACGCGTTCGCGCGCAACCGACGCATCGAGCTGCGCCTGACCGACCGGTAGACGCCGTCCGACGTCGGAGGGACCGGCGCGGCCTCCTTTGTTCAACGGGCGCATCCTTCGGCGCCAGGTGCACCCAGGGCCGGTCGCGAGCGCGTGCGCCTCGATCTGGTTGACGGCGTCCGGCTCGGCCTGGACCTGCGGGCGTCTGATCCGGTCCATGGGGATCGTGCGGGGTTGCTGCCTGATCCGAGCGCGATACGGTCGATCGGCGCGGCTCGATCCGCTTCCGCCTTCAATGCAGGATCTCCGTGATGTTCGAACGGTTGCTCGGAAATCTGGTGCGGATCGTCGTCCGGAACGAGCTGGAGAGCATCCGGAACGAGCTGCAGGGCATCCGGAACGAGCTGAAGGGCATGGTGCGCGAGCAGGTGACGGAGCAGATCCATGCGATGCTGGCCCTCACCGGTCCGCAGTCGCGTCCGAACATCAACCCGCTCTGGAGGACGACGCGGAACGTCGACGCGATCCAGCTGAACCTGAAGTTCTTCGGCTACGAGGTGGCACGCAACCTCGCGGCGGCGCTGCCGGCCGTCATGGCCCTCCATCCCGAACGGGTGTCGCTGCGCTCGAAGCCTGCGACGCAGGCCGACATGGAAAGCGGCTGGGCGGCCTTCTGGCTGGCCGAGCTGAAGGTTCCGCTCATGTTCCACCGCAAGCTCTGGGAGTACGTGTTCCTCCTGCAGGCCTTGTGGGAGGCCGGCATGCTGGAGCCGGGACGGCGCGGCCTCGGCTTCGGCTGCGGCAGGGAGCCGCTGCCGAGCTACTTCGCGTCCAGGAACGTCCAGGTCTGCGTCACCGATCTCGCGCCGGAGGAGACCGTCGGACGCGGCTGGCAGGAAACGGCTCAGCATGCGGCGACGCTGGACGTCGCCTTCCACGCACACCTCGTCCCGCGCGACGTGTTCGACCGCCAGGTGCGGCTGGAACACGTCGACATGAACGCGATTCCCGATCATCTGCGGGATTTCGACTTCGCCTGGTCCATCTGCGCCCTGGAACATCTCGGTTCCATCGAGAAGGGCCTCGCCTTCATCGAGAACAGCCTGGCGACCGTGCGGAGCGGCGGCGTCGTCGTGCACACCACCGAATTCAACTTCACCCGCGACGACGAGACGATCGACAACTGGATCACCGTCCTGTTCCAGCGTCGGCATTTCCAGGAGCTCGCCATCCGCCTCCAGGACAAGGGACATCACGTCGCGCCGCTGGACTTCCACGTCGGCAACGACCCGATGGACCACTTCATCGACCTGCCCCCCTTTCGCGACGACTGGAGCAGCGGGATGAGGGAGTTCTGGGCAGGCAACACGCCGCATCTCAAGCTCAACATCGACGGGTTCCCGACGACCTGCTTCGGCCTGATCATCACCAGGGGCTAGATCGGGTCCCGCCTGCAGGAGACACGAACGGCTTCCGGGCCGCGGCCGCGCGGCCGGGCTCAGCTCGGCGCGCCGACCACCTCCCGGTGCAGGCGCTTCAGGCGGCCGGCGCCGTCCTCGATCATCGGGTCGAGCCGGAGCACGTGCTCCCAGGCCTCGAACGCCTGGCGGGGCTGGTTCTCCCGCTCCTCGATCCCGCTCAGCGCCGACCAGGACGGAACGTCGCCGGGGTCGCGGGCGAGGGCTCCGCCGAGGTCGGTGATCGCGCCGTCGGCGTCGTCCGCGGTGGCGCGCACCGCGGCGCGTTGGCGCCACAGCACCGCCTGCTCGGGCTGCAGCGCGATGGCGTCGTCCATGTCGTCGCGTGCGTCGCGCAGCGCGCCGTCCGACAGCTCGCGCTGCGCCCGGTGCAGCAGGAGCAGCACGGTCGGCGACAGGCGGGAGGTCCTGAGCGCCTCGAGCCGGGCGGCGACGGCGCCGGCCCGGGCGGTATCGGGCGCCTGCAGCAGCAGGGCCTCAAGCGATGCCAAGGCGCGGTCGGCGGGAAGCGCCACGGCGGGAGGCGTGGTGGACGGCACGGCCGGAGCGGCGGCAACGGCCGGTGCGGCCAGGAGCAGCAAAGCCGCCGGCAGGCGGATCATCGGCAACCGGAAGGCGGCACGAGGCCGCATGGGGCGGGCCCGGCTCGGTCCGGCCCCGTTCGGTTCAGCCCTGGCGGGCCTTCATGCGCGGGTTCTTCTTGTTGATGACGTAGACCTTGCCGTGGCGGCGCACCACGCGGCAATCCTTGTCGCGCACCTTGGCCGACTTCAGGCTGTTTCTGATCTTCATGGTCCGACCTTCGTGAGCGGCTGAGCGCTGGAGGAACGCGCGGCATAAAGGCGGCCCTGCAGGGTGTCAATCGCGGGCAGCCGCGTGGCACGCCGCGGCGGACGAGCCGCCCCATCGACGGGAACGATCGCCGGATCAGGAACGGTCTACTGGATCCCATGCCGCACTGCACCATATCCTGCTGGTGTAGACGGCCGCGCTTCCAGGCCGGACGCGCGCCCATTTCAATCGGTTCCGGAGATTTCCATGCTGACAGTCGGCGACAGCTTTCCGTCGTTCAAGCTCACCGCCGTCAAGGGCGGCCCGCAGGGGCTGGATCCCAGGACCGCCTTCACCGAGATCACCGACGCGACCGACGCGGGCAAGTGGAAGCTGGTGTTCTTCTGGCCGAAGGACTTCACCTTCGTCTGCCCCACCGAGATCGTGGCGTTCGGCAAGCTGCACGCCGACTTCGCGGATCGCGACACCGTGGTCTACGGCGTGTCGACCGACAGCGAGTTCGTGCACATGAACTGGCGCCTGCACCACGTGGACCTCAAGGAGCTCGCGATCCCGATGCTGGCCGACATCAAGCGCGAGCTGTCCGGGGCGGCCGGCGTGCTGTCGCGCACCGAAGGCGTGGCGCTGCGCGCGACCTTCCTGGTGGATCCGGACGGGATCGTCCGCTACGCCGCGGTGAACGACCTGTCGGTCGGCCGCAACCCGCAGGAGGTGATGCGGGTGCTCGACGCGCTGCAGAGCGACGAGCTGTGCCCCTGCAACTGGAACAAGGGCGAGGAACACCTCAAGGCCGCCTGAGCCTCGGCCGCTCCCCTTCTCCCACTCCAAGGAACGTTCGATGTCGATCGAGACCCTCAAGACACGCATTCCCGAGTACGCCAAGGACCTGAAGCTCAACCTCCACTCGCTCGCCAGCGAGACCCTGCTGACGACGCAGCAGCTGGCCGGCACCTTCCTGGTGTCGGCGCTGGCATCGCGCAGCCCGCTGGTGATCGAGGCGGTGGCGGCCGAGTTCGGCCCGAAGCTGAGCCCCGAGGCGCTCGCCGCCGCGAAGGCCGCCGCCGCGATCATGGGCATGAACAACGTGTACTACCGCTTCACGCACGAGGTCGGCGGCGACTACGCCAGCCTGCCGGCGCGCCTGCGCATGAACGTCATCGGCAAGCCCGGCGTCGACAAGGTGGACTTCGAGCTGTGGTCGCTGGCGGTGTCGGCCATCAACGGCTGCGGCATGTGCATGCAGGCCCACGAGAAGACCGTCCGCGGGCACGGGCTGAGCACCGAGCAGGTGCAGGCCGCGGTGCGGATCGCCGCCGTGGTGCACGCGGTCGCGGTGACGATAGAGGGCGACGAGGCGCTGCAGGTCGAGGCGGCCGCCCGCGCCGCCTGATCGGCTCGCACGATGCTCAGGACGGTCCCGGTCCGGCGTGCCGGGCCGGGACCGGCTGCACGTAGAGCACCTGGTGCGGATACGAGATCCACACCCGATGGCTGCGCAGGTAGTCGGCGCCCAGCAGGTTGATCCCGGTATCGCCGACCTCCACCACCGCCGGCGCGACCCGTTCCGGCCCGACCTGGAGGCTGTCGAACCGGTGCAGCCGCATCAGGTTGCGGTTGCCGTCGATGCCGGTTCCGAACGTGGCCGGGTCGGCCGCCATCGACGCGTCGGTGGCGCCGCCTTCCCGCCCCGCCGCGCGGTCCAGCACGCTGCGGCCGGCGCCGCTGTCCAGCACCGCCGTGACCTCGTGCCCGTTGATCGCGATCGGCAGGTCGACCTCGGTCTCGTTGTGCAAATGGAACGGGATCCGGAAGGCGATGCCGTCGGGCCAGGGCCGCAGGTGGTCGCCGCAGTTCTGCTCCCGGTACAGCGACACGCGGTGCGCCGGCAGGTCGAACGCGACGTCGTAGCCGGCCAGGAAGTCGCCGCCGAACAGCCCCGCGAGCGGCAGGCCGTCGACCCGGCCGCGCCAGCGCCCGGCGGTGACGAGCTGCACGTCCCGCGCGACCAGGTGGTCGAGCCGCAGGGTTTGGATCGTGGCGTCGCGCGCGAACACGGCACCGCCGGTGCCGACCAGCACGTGGCGGTTCTCGAAGCTGACCGGCAGGTTCAGCATCGCGGCGGCCTCCTCGAACACGGTGGACACGCGGGCGCCGGTGTCGACGATGAAGGCGACCGGCACGCCGTCGACGGCCGCCCGGATGATCGGCTGGCGGTGGTCGTTGAGCACCGGCAGGGCCGCCAGCTCGTGCATCACGCATCCGGTCGTCGCCGGCTGGTCGGCGCAGGCGGCGACCGGCAGCGCCGCGGCGAGCAGCGCCGCCGCCCGCCGCCTCACCCCAGCCGCACCATGTGGTTCAGCGGCCCGGCCCCGGCGCCGTAGCCGGGCGCGGCCGCGATCGCCGCCCGCACGTAGTCGCGCGCCCGCACCACCGCGGAGCGCAGCTCCATTCCCTGCGCCAGACCGGTCGCCACCGCGCTGGCCAGGGTGCAGCCGGTGCCGTGGGTGTGGCGCGTGTCGATCCGCGGGCTGGTGAAGCGCTCGCACGTCTCGATCGTCGCCAGCAGGTCGGTGACCTGCTCGCCGGGCAGGTGGCCGCCCTTCAGCAGCACCGCCGGCACGCCCAGGGTGAGCAGCGCGTCCGCGGCCCGGAGCATGTCGTCCAGGGTCTCGATCCGCATCCCGCACAGCGCCTCGGCTTCCGGCAGGTTCGGCGTCAGCAGCGTCGCCAGGGGCAGCAGGGTGCGCTTGAGGCTGGCAACCGCGTCCCCGGCCAGCAGCCGGTGCCCGCCCTTGGCCACCATCACCGGGTCCAGCACCAGCGGGACGTTCCGGTGCCGCCCGAGGCGGTCGGCGACGACCTCGATCAGGGCGGCGCTGCCCAGCATGCCGGTCTTGAAGGCGTCGGCGCCGAGGTCGTCCAGCACGCAGTCGATCTGCAGGCGCAGGAACTCCGGCGGCACCGGCAGCACGCCGTGCACGCCGAGCGTGTTCTGCGCCGTCAGCGCGGCAACCGCGGTCATGGCGTAGCCGCCCAGCGCGGTCGCCGTCTTGATGTCGGCCTGGATTCCGGCGCCGCCGCCGGAGTCGCTGCCGGCCACGATCAGGAGACGGCCGGGACGCGAAGGGGGGAGCACGCCTCAGGCCGCCATCGCCGCGCGCCGGATCGCCTCGCACACGCCGGCGACGACGCGGGCGACCAGCGCCTCGTCCTCGGCTTCCGCCATTACGCGCACCACCGGCTCGGTGCCGCTTTCGCGCAGCAGCAGCCGTCCGGTGTCGCCGAGCTCGTCCTCGGCCCAGCGCCTGGCCTCGATCACCGCCGGGCTGGTCAGCGGCGAGCGGCCGCTGAAGCGCTCGCTG
>CAXTVS010000056.1:0-20313 GCA_964247735.1 uncultured Acetobacteraceae bacterium | reverse complement strand
GCCTTGTCGAGGTTGGCGTTGTCCGGCCAGGAGTTCAGCGGCGCGAAGCGCTGCGTGCCGGAGCCGGCGCCGCCGCGGCCGTCGCCGATGCGGTAGGTGCCGGCGCTGTGCCAGGCCATGCGGATCATCAGCGGCCCGTAATGGCCGTGGTCGGCCGGCCACCAGTCCTGCGACGTGGTCATCAGCGCGAACAGGTCCTGCTTCACCGCGGCGAGGTCCAGCGTCTTGAAGGCCTCGGCGTAGTCGAAGTCCTCCTTCAGCGGGTTGGCGTCGACCGAGTGCTGGTGCAGGATCTTGAGGTTGAGCTGGTTCGGCCACCAGTCCCGGTTGGACCGCGGCCAGGCCGTCGAGTTGCTGGCGGCGTTGCCCGTTCCGCTGTTGCCCGCTCCGCTGGCGCCGCTGCCCCCCATCGGGCACTTTCCGACGTTGTCTCCGTCCATCGTGTTCTCCTGATCCTCGGCTGCCTGCCGCAGCACGGCACGTCCGCGGGTGTCCCCGCTGCCATGGTCCGAGGATAAGAGATCACCCTCCCGGGCGGAAGCCGGACAGGCGGCACCGGGCCATAGTTCGCTTCTATCGCCGTCATCGGACCTGCCTAAGGCGCGTCGCCGACCGGCGTCGACCTCAGGACGACGCGGAGGCGGCGCGCGCGCACCAGCCGCGCCACATCGTGCGGTAGGCCGCTTCCAGCCCGCGTGCGAACGCCCGGCCGTCGCACAAGGGCGAGGCCGCCATGCGGCCGCGCAGGGACTGCCGGATGCGGCCGAGCTCCCGCGGGTCGGACAGGAGGGACAGCGCGATCGACACGTACTCCTCCGGCGTGCGCGCCACCCAGCCGGTGGTCCCGATCGCGTGCAGGAACCCGGCGGTCTGCCGCGACTGCGGCGCCCATCCCGGCAGCGTCACCACCGGAACGCCCATCCACAACGCGTCGCAGCTGGTCAGGCCGCCGGAGAACGGGAACGGGTCCAGGGCGACGTCGACGTCGCCGTACTCCTCCAGCATCGCCGGGTGCGCGGACTCGCCACGCAGCACGAGCCGCTCCGCGCCGATGCCATGCCCGGCGAACCGCGTCGTCAGGTTCCGGTGCATGCCGTCGTCGATCAGCGACTTCCACTTCAGCAGCAGCCGCGATCCGGGCGCCGCGTGCAGCAGCGCCGCCCACAGCCGCACCACCTCCGGCCCGAGCTTGGCCAGGTTGTTGAAGCTGCCGAAGGTGGGCGGCCGGCCGCGCGTGCAGGGCGGCGTCGCGAACAGGGGCGCGTCATCGATCGGCGCGAAGCAGAACCGGGAGCCGGGCAGCCGGACCACCCGCTCGCTGTAGCCGGCTTCCTCGCCGGGCAGGATCGTCGCGGCGTCGGACAGGATGACGTCCATCGCGGACAGCCCGGTGGTGCCCCAGTAGCCGAGCCAGCTCGCCTGCAGCGGCGCCGGCCGGCGTGCGAACAGCGGCAAACGGTTGCCCGCCGTGTGCCCGGACAGGTCGACCAGGATGTCGATCCCGTCCGCAGCAATCATCGCCGCCGCCGCCTCGTCCGGCAGGCCGACCAGGCTGCGCCAGCGGTCCGACGCCCGGCGCAGCGCCTCCGCCACCCGGCCTCCGTGCACGCCGTTGCTGTAGCAGGTCACCTCCACCGCGGCACGGTCGTGGCAGGGCAGCACCGGCCTGAGGAAGTGGCCGACCGGGTGCGGGCCGAGATCGGCGGACACGTAGCCGATGCGCAGCCGACGGTCCGGATCGACCGTGTTGGCGAACGGCCGCGGCGGCCCGGGCCGCTCGACCAGCGCAGCGTGGCGTCGTGCAGGAGCCGGAACGACGTCCGGTCCGGCTCCGTCGCGGTAGTGCAGGGTCATCAGGAGGCTGGACTGGGCGTCCGGACGGTCGGGGTCGAGGGAGATCGCCGTCTCGTGCGCGGCGACGGCGTCGTCGAACCGCCCTGCGTCGGTCAGCAGGTTCCCGAGGTTGGAGTAAGCGCTGGGGAAGCGGGGCTTGAGCCGGATCGCGGCCTCCTGCGCCGCGATGGCGTCGCCAAGCCGGCCGGTGGTGCCGAGCGCGTTGCCGAGGTTGGTCCAGGCCTCCGCGTAATCCGGCTTCGCCGCCATGGCAGCATGGTAGGCGGCGATCGCCTCGTCGCTTCGTCTCGCGGCGGCCAGCGCGTTGCCGAGGTTGCACTGCGCCTCGGCGAAGCCGGGCTGGAGGCGCAGCACGGTCCCGTAGGCGACGATCGCCTCGTCCAGCCGTCCCGACGCGGCCAGCGCGTTCGCCAGGTTGTAGTGGGGGCCGGCCGCGTCCGGCTGGAGGCGGATCGCGGTCCGCAGGGCACGGATCGCGTCCTCGAACCGGCCCAGCTCCTTCAGCGCCACCCCGAGGTTGGCGTGCGCGTCGACGAAGCCGGGCTCGATGCGGAGGGCGGCCGCGTAGGCGGCGACGGCCCGTGCCGGCTGGCCGGCCGATCGCAACGCGTTGCCCAGGCCGAGATGGGCCGGGAGGTAGTCGGGCCGGAGCCTGACCGCCGCGCCGTAGGCGGCGAGCGCCTCGTCGTGCCGTCGCAGGGCGACCGCCACGTTCCCCAGGTTGAAGTGGAACGGCGCCCTGGCCGGATCGATCCGGATCGCCCGGCCGATCAGCTCCCTGGCGCGGTCGTGTTGTCCCCCTTCGAAGGCGAGCAGGCCTGACAGATGCAGCGCGTCGGCATGGCCGGGCTCGCGCGCCAGCACGCGGCGGTACAGCGCGTCGGCCTGCTCCGGCTGTGCGGCCTGGTGATGCCGGACCGCCTGGGCGAACAGCTCGGCCGCCGCGTCGGCGTCGTGACGGCCCCGCTGCGCGCCGTCCTGCGCCCGGCGCTGCTTGCGGTTCATCGTCCCGTCCCGGCGTCTCCGGACGGCGGCCTGGCTGGCGCGCCGCGGCCCGCGTCGCCCGGACGCAGGCCGAGCATGGCGGCGGCGACCCGGCGCGTGATCGCGTCGTCCGGCTGGTCGAGCCGCCACCGGATCTCGCCGTCCAGGAACAGCAGGGCCAGGCCGTGCACCAGCGACCAGCAGCCGATCGTGCGGGCGTCCCGGTCGTCCTCCGCCGGCGTGTCCGCCGCGACCCGATCCGACAGCACCGCGTAGGTCGCCGAGGCGGCGGCCGTCAGGGCCGCGTCCGGCGTCGCGTCCGGCCGCTTGGCGCCGAACATGAGGCGGAACAGCATCGGGTTCGCCAGCGCGTAGCGGACATAGGCGACCGCCTGCGCGACCAGCGCCTGACCCGGCGGCGCGGCCTGGTCGGCCGCACGCAGCGCGTCGCCCAGGGCCCCGAACCCGTGCGCGGCCACCGCGGCGATCAGCGCGTTCTTGTCGGCGTAGTGGCGATACGGCGCCATGGCGGACACGCCCGCGCGACGGGCGACCTCCCGCAGCGACAGCGCCTCGACGCCGTCCTCGGCCAGAAGTGCCAGCGCCGCCGCCAGCAGCGCCGGTCCCAACTCCCCATGATGATAGCGCCTTGATGTTGACACCGTATACAAGCCCTCTATGTATACAACGTAAGCAAAAGGCCGCGGTTGTCCAGCCGCCGAGGCCCCCAACCCGGAGGTCGCCATGGTCAAGTTCACCATCCTGCTGCGTCGCCATCCCTCGATCAGCCACCAGGCCTTCGTCGACTACCACCGGCACAACCATGCGCCCTTGTTCTGCGCCTTGCCTGAGGTGCGCGAGCACGTCCGGCGGTACGTGCAGTCGCACACCATGCCGCTGCCGATGCCGGGCCTGCCGGATGCCGGGTTCGACGGCATCACCGAGATCTGGACCGACGACGTGGCCGGCCTCGAGGCGGTGTTCACCTCGGACGAGTACATGGCGACGATCAGGCCGGACGAGGCGCGGTTCCTGGACCTGCACGCCTGCGCGTTCCTCCTGTCCACCGAGACCGTGATGATCGGCTGATCCACCGCAACGACACCAGGAAAGGACACAGACGTGGCCTACGAACGCCGTTCGGTCGACCTGTCCGGCTACCCGGACCTGGTCGTGATCTACCTCGGCTACCGCGCCACCTCGCTCGCGGGGCTGCGCAGCCTGCTGCGGATCGGGCGCGGCCTGCGCGAGATCCGGACCAACCTGCCGCCCGGGCTGCTGTCGCACGAGGACATGTGGTTCGGCTTCATGCATCCGGGCTTCCGGCAGTACTGGCGCGACTTCGACAGCCTCGAGGCCTACACCCGGGCCTCGCAGCACATGGGCTGGTGGCGCGACTTCGCCGGCAACGCCAAGGCCGGCGGGATCTGGCACGAGACCTACCGGATCGCCGGCGGGATGGAGGCGATCTATTCCGGGATGCCGCCGATCGGGTTCGGCAGCTTCGCGCCGGCGCGCGCGCCGGAGGGACCGTTCATGAGCGCCCGGCAGCGCGTCGCCGTGCGGCCCTGACCGTCAGGCGGCGCCGCGCGCCGCCAGGCGGGCCCGGTAGGAGTCCAGGATCACCGCGCCGATGATCACGAGGCCGGTGATGATCTGCCGCACGAAGTCGGTCACGCCCATCAGGATCAGGCCGTTGGCGAGCACGCCGATGATCGCCGCCCCCAGCAGGGTGCCGACCAGGGAGCCGCGCCCGCCGGACAGGCTGGTGCCGCCGATGATCACCGCGGCGATGGCGTTGAGCTCGAAGCCGATGCCCAGGATCGGGTTGGCGATGGTCAGGCGCGTCATGTAGACCAGCGCCGCGATGCCGACGCACAGGCCGGTGACGGTGAAGGCCAGCACCTTGAACACGAACGGGCGGTGGCCGGACAGCCGCACCGCCTCCTCGTTGTTGCCGATCGCGTAGATCATCCGGCCGAACACGGTGCGGGTCAGCACCACCCAGCCCGCCGCCAGCAGCACCAGCGCCAGCACGAACATCACCGGCACGCCGAGCACCTCGGTGGTGCCGAACGCGGAGAAGCCGTCGGGGAAGTCGTAGATCGTGCGGGCGTTGGTCACCTCCAGCGCCGCTCCCCGCGCCACGTTGAGCATGCCCAGCGTGACGATGAAGCTCGGCACGCGCCAGAACGAGGACACGAACCCGTTCAGGGCGCCGCAGGCCATGCCGACGGCGAGGCTGGCCACGATGCCGAGCCCGATCGCCACCGGGTCGGACAGGCCGTCCAGCTTCAGCACCGTGCCGGCGACCACGGCGCACAGCGCCATCACCGCGCCCACAGACAGGTCGATGCCGCCGATCAGGATCGCGAACGTCATGCCGGTGGCCAGGATCAGGTTGATGGTGATCTGGGTGAGGATGTTCGCCACGTTCTCGTGCGTGGTGAAGTCCGGGGCGAGAACGGCGAAGAACGCCACCATCGCCAGCAGCGCCAGGCCGATCCCGGCCTCGCGCAGCGCGCGCCGGGCGATGCCGCCGCCGCGGGAGGCGGGGGCGGCGGAAGCGTTGGTGACCGACATCGGGTGCCCTCAGGCTGTCTGCATGAACTGGCTGTAGGCGAGGGACAGGATGCGCTCCTCGCTGAACTCAGGCCTTGCCACCTCGCCGGCGAGCCGGCCGCGCGACAGCACCAGGATGCGGTCGCACAGGTGCATCAGCTCGGGCAGCTCCGACGACACCACCAGGATCGCGCGCCCGTCGGCGGCGAGCCGGCCGAGCAGGGCGTAGATCTCCGCCTTGGCGCCGACGTCGATGCCGCGAGTCGGCTCGTCGAGCATCAGCACCGGCGCGTCGTCGCCGAACAGCCACTTCGCCAGCACCACCTTCTGCTGGTTGCCCCCCGAAAGCTGCACCACCGGCTGTTCCGGCCCGCTGAGCCGGATCCCCAGCTCGTCGGTCATCCGCACGGTGGCCTCGCGTTCCGCGCCGCGCCGGACGAAGCCGGCCCGGGTGACGCGGCGCAGGCGGGCGAGGGTGGTGTTCACCCGCGCCGCCATCGGCAGCACCAGCCCTTCCTCCTTGCGGTTCTCCGTCACCAGGCAGATGCCGGCCCGCACCGCGTCGCGCGGCGAGCGGATGGAGACCGGCCGGCCGTCGCGCAGGATGCGGCCGCCGGCGAGCTGATCGGCGCCGAAGATCGCCCGCACCACCTCGGTCCGTCCCGCGCCGACCAGGCCGGCCAGGCCCAGGATCTCGCCGTGGCGCAGGCTGAAGTCGAGGCCGGCTCCGGGTGGCGCGCCGCGCGGGCGGAGATGCTCCACCCGCAGCGCTTCCCGACCGAGCGGCGCGCCGGCCAGTGGCGCCTGCGCCGCCAGGGTGCGGCCGATCATCTGGCGCACGAGGGCGGCCGGATCGGTGTCCGCGGTGCGGGAGGTTTCGACCTTGACACCGTTGCGCAGCACCGTCACCCGGTCGCACAGCGCGAAGATCTCGCGGAGGTGGTGCGACACGTAGACCATGGTCAGGCCGCCCTGCTTGAGCAGGTGGATCTGCTCGAACAGCCGTCCGGCCTCGCGCGGGGTGAGGGTGGCGGTGGGCTCGTCCAGCACCAGCACCCGGCCCCGGCTCGACAGGGCGCGGGCGATCTCCACCAGCTGCATCTGCGCGATGCCGAGACGCTCGACCGGGGTGCGCGGCGACACCTCGGCGAGGCCCACCCGAGCCAGGAGCGCTTCCGCGTCCCGCTCCATCGCCCGCCGGTCGACGAAGCCGAGGCGGCGGCGCGGCAGCCGCTCGAACAGCAGGTTCTCCGCCACGCTCAGCGCCGGCAGCAGGTTGAACTCCTGGTGCACCACGCGGATGCCGGCGCGGATCGCGTCCAGCGGCGAGTGCGGCGCGTAGGGCGCGCCGGCCAGGGTCATGTGGCCGGCATCCGGACGGTGGATGCCGGCCAGCAGACGGATCAGGCTGGACTTGCCGGCGCCGTTCTCGCCGGCCAGCGCGTGCATCTCGCCGTCGGCGAAGTCGAGGTCGACGCCGTCCAGCGCCACCACGCCGGGAAATCGCTTGGTCAGCCCCTGGAGGCGCAGGATCGGCTCCGCCGTCATCCGCGGTGTTCCTCCCGCGCCCCCGCTGGCTACGCGGTGACCAGCTTCAGCGGCGTCCTGATCCATCCCGTGAGGGTCTGGCCGGCGATCTCCTTCATGGCGTTGTCGATGCCGTCGCCGGCGAGCTGCGCGCCGAACTGGTCCACCGTCGCCAGCACCTTGCCGTCCTTGAGCAGCGGCTGGATCGCCGGGATGTTGTCGAAGCTGACCACCTTGATCTGGCCCGACCGCCCGGCGGCGTCGATCGCCTTGACCACGCCGAGCGTCATGGAGTCGTTCGCCGCCATCACCCCCTGGATGTCGTGGTGCGCGGTCAGCATGTTCGAGAACACCGTGTTGGCCTCCTCGGTCTCCCAGTGCGCGGTACGGCTGTCCACCAGGGTGAGGCCGCCGGCGGAGATCGCGTCGGTGAAGCCCAGCTTGCGCTGCACCCCGTTCTCCGCCCCCGGGTTGCCCTCGATGATCACCACCTTGCCGCCGCGCCCGAGCGCCTTGGCCAGCACCTCGCCCGACATGCGGGCGCCGGCGCGGTTGTCCGGCCCCACGAACACGATGTCGACGCCGTGCTTCCGCATCGACGCCGGGTCGAACGCCACGTCGATGTTGACCACCTTGATGCCGGCGCGGATCGCCCTGACCACCGGCGACAGCAGCGCCCGGCTGTCGGCGGGCGCGATGACGATGGCGTCGACCTTGCGCGTCACCAGGTTCTCGACCGCGGCGATCTGCCCGTCGATGTCGGTCTCGGACTGGATGCCGAGCGGGATCAGCGTCAGGTCGCCGCGCTCCTGCACGTGGCGCACAGCACCTTCCTGCATGTCCTTGAAGAACTCGTTGGCCAGCGACTTCATCACCAGCCCGACCACCGGCTTGCGGCCGGTCTGGGCGAGGGCGAGGCCTGGTGCGGCTGCGAGAGTGCCGGCGGCAGCGCATGCCGCCAGGAATGAGCGACGATCCATGTGTGTTTCCTCCGCGTGCCGGTCGTTGCCGGACGCGATGGGAAGATTACCGGTCCTCCGCCCCGGGCGATAGGTGGCGGGGCGGACCGAGCCGTCCGTGATCATCCGGACGTCCGGTGCGTCCGCGGTCCTGTGGCGCGCGACGGACGCGCATCACGACGGCTCGCGCGCGGCCTGCTCCAGGCGGCTGAGACGCTCGTCGAGGTCCATGATCGTGGCCAGCGGGGTCTCGGCGTCGCCGGCGTTGTCGCGGCGGATCCGCATGATGTTGAACCCGGTGGCCGGCATGCGCCGGTCGAGTCGTGCCAGCACGGCGGCATGCTCGGCTTGGGTGGCAGGAATGCTTCGAAGCAGTTCCAGGATCAGGGTGTCTGGTTGGTCGCTCATGTGCCCCCCCAAGGGCGCCCGGATGGTGCAGGCTGGCACGAGAGCGACCCGCTCAGGCGGCGAAACGCGTCGTCCGGTCGGTGGGCTCGTCCAGGCGGAGGATCGGGCCCATCGGCACGATCCTGTTCGGGTTGATGGCCGGGTGGCTCAGATAGTAGTGCCGCTTGATGTGGCCGAGGTCGACCGTCTCCGCCACGCCCGGATGCTGGTACAGGTCGCGGGTGAAGCCCCACAGCTCCGGATAGTCGACGACCCGGCGCAGGTTGCACTTGAAGTGCCCGTGATACACCGGGTCGAAGCGCAGCAGGGTGGTGAACAGCCGCATGTCGGCCTCGGTCAGCGCCTCGCCGAGAAGATATCGCTGCGTGGATAGCCGCTCCTCCAGCCAGTCCAGCGTGTCGAACAGCGCCGTCACCGCCTCCTCGTAGGCCTCCTGGGTGGTGGCGAAGCCGGCGCGGTAGACGCCGTTGTTGACCGTCGCGTAGACGCGCGCGTTGACCGCGTCGATCTCCGGGCGCAGCGCGGCCGGGGAGTAGTCGCCGGGGGCCGCGCCGATGCCGTCGAAGGCGCCGTTGAACATGCGCACGATGTCGGCGCTCTCGTTGGACACGATCGTACGCCGTTCGCGGTCCCACAGCACCGGCACCGTCACCCGCCCGGTGTAGCGCTGCACCGCGGCGACGTAGAGCTGGTGCAGGTACTCGGCACCGAGGATCGGGTCCGGGATCATCCCTTCACCCGGCTCGAAGCTCCAGCCCTGCTCGCCCATCAGCCAGTGCGTCACCGACAGGCCGATCATCGGCTGCAGCCCCTTCAGGCTGCGCATGATCAGCGTGCGGTGCGCCCACGGGCAGGCGAGCGACACGAACAGGTGGTAGCGGCCGGGCTCCGCCTTGAACCCGCCCGCGCCGGTCGGGCCGGGCGCGCCGTCCGCCGTCACCCAGTTGCGGAACAGGCTGTCCTGGCGCTCGAACCGCCCGTCCCGGTTCTCGTACCACTGGTCCTGCCAGCGCCCGTCGACGAGCAGCCCCATCGCCCTCTACTCCACCGCGATCATGACGTCGGAGGACTTGATCACGGCACTCGCCACCTGGCCGACCGCGAGGCCCAGCTCGTCCACCGCCTCGTTGGTGATCGAGGCCGTCACCACCGCCCCGCCGGGAAGCTCCAGCCGCACATGCGCGGTGGTGGCGCCCTTGACCAGGGCCACCACCCGGCCGTGCAGGATGTTGCGCGCGCTGATTTTCATGTCATCTCCTCCGCATGAGCCGAACGGTCCACTTCATCTCCGGTTTGCCGCGCTCCGGCTCGACCCTGCTCGCCGCCCTGCTGCGGCAGAACCCGCTGCTGCGTGCGGGGATGAGCAGCCCGGTCGCGGTGATGGTCGAGCGGGTGCTGCCGGTGATGGGGCAGGGGGAGTATGCGACCGCCTTCGACGACCGGCGCCGGCGCGCGGTGCTGGACGGGCTGATCGACGGCTACCACGGCGACGCGCCGGACGACGCGGTGCTGTTCGACACCAACCGCGCCTGGTGCGCGCACCTGCGCGTGCTGGCCGCGCTGCGTCCGGACGCGTTCGTGATCGCCTGCGTGCGCGACCCGGTGTGGATCCTCGACAGCTTCGAGCGGCTGTTCCGGCGCAACACCTTTCTCGTCTCCCGGCTGCACGGCCTGTCCCATCCCGCCACCGTGTTCGACCGGGTGGAGCAGCTCATGGCGGTGACCGGCGCGTTCGGCGCGGCGTGGCAGGCGCTGCAGGACGCGTACTACGGCGAGTGGGCGCACCGGCTGATCCTGCTGGACTACGACGTGCTCGCCGACGAGCCGCTGCGCGTGCTGGCGCAGCTCTACGACCTGCTCGGGCTGCCGCCGTTCGCGCAGCACGACCCGGCGCGGGTCGGCTTCGACGGCGGGACGGCGTTCGACGCGGCGCTCAACACCCCCGGGCTGCACGCGGTGCGGCCGCTGGTGGGGCGGGAGCACCGGCGCACGATCCTGCCGCCGCAGATCGTGCAGCGCCTGGCCGGCAGCGTGTTCTGGCGCGACACGTCTCAGGGCCCGGCGCAGAACCCGGGCGGCGCGTTCGTCATCGCTCCGGATCGGGGCGCGTGACCGCGGCCAGCGCCGCGCAGCAGGCGGCCGCGAGCCACAGCCCCTGCAGGTGCACCGCCGGATAGGCTGCCGTGCCGGCCATGACGCCGGTGACCAGCGACGCCCACAGCAGCGCGTACGGCAGCCAGCCCCAGCGCGGCCCGCCGCGCAGGCTGTCCGCCATCGCCCGCCCCATCTTGACCAGCGTCCCGGTCATGTAGGTGACGGTGACGTTGACCGGCCCTGCCTTGCGGATCACGTCGCTTTCCGCCCCCATCGCCACGGCTGCGAGCGCGACCGACCAGCGGTCGCGGCCGAGGCTGGCCGCCAGTGCGGCCAGGCCCAGCAGCGTCGCCACCAGGGCCAGCATCCGGCGCTGCCGGACCGGCCCCTCCGGCGCGACCAGCGCGGCCGAGACCACGCCCAGCACGAACAGCGCGATCAGGCTGCCGGCGGTGAGGATCACCCGCCGGTCGCCGCCGGCCAGCGCGATCGAGAACCGGGTCGAGTTGCCGCTCATGAAGGACACGAAGAAGCCCTTCAGGGTGAGGTAGCCCAGCGCATCGACATAGCCGGCCAGCAGGGCGAGGATGATCGCCAGCAGCAGCGCGTGCCGGTCGGACCGGCTCATCGGACGGCGGGACATGGATCGGGCAGGCGGCATGACGGGCGACACGGCAGGCTCTGGGGCGGCATCTCGGCAGGACTCCCGCTCGGCGATCCACGTGGTGATCGCCTGCTACCTGGGTTGGATGCTCGACTCGTTCGACTTCTTCATCATGGTGTTCGTGCTCGACACCGTGGCCCGCACCTTCGGCGTCAGCATCGGCGCTACCGCCTGGGCGCTGACCGCAACCCTGGCCTGCCGGGTGGTGGGCGCGGTGCTGTTCGGCCGCATCGCCGACCGCTACGGCAGGCGCCCGACCATGATGATCAACGTGCTGTGCTATGCCGCCCTGGAGCTGCTGTCGGGCCTGGCGCCGAGCTTCACCGTGTTCCTGGTCCTGCGCGCGCTGTACGGCATCGCCATGGGCGGAGAGTGGGGCGTCGGCGCGTCGCTGGCGATGGAGAGCGTGCCGGGGCGGTGGCGCGGCACCGTGTCGGGGATCCTGCAGACCGGCTATCCGACCGGCTACCTGCTGGCCTCGCTGCTGTTCATCGCCGAGCCGTGGATCGGCTGGCGCGGGATGTTCATCGTGGGTGCGGCGCCCGCGCTGCTGGTGCTCTACATCCGCCGCACCGTGCCGGAAAGCCCGGACTGGGTGCGCCATGTCGACGCCTCGCGCGAGCCGATCCTGTCGGTGCTGCGCCGGCACGCGGGCCTGAGCGCGTATGCGGCGATCCTGATGACGGCGATGCTGTACTTCTCGCACGGCTCGCAGGACCTGTATCCGAAGCTGTTCCTGGCCCGGTTCCACCACTTCGCGCACGCCACCGTGGTGACGATGATGGTGATCTACAACCTCGGCGCGATTGCCGGCGGCCTGTTCTTCGGCTGGTTCAGCCAGAAGATCGGGCGCAAGCGTGCCCTGTCGATCGCCGCCCTGCTGGCGCTGCCGGCGATTCCGTTCTGGGCGTTCGGGCACGGCGTGGTGGTGCTGGCGCTGGGCGGCTTCCTGATCCAGGTCGCGGTGCAGGGTGCCTGGGGGGTGGTGCCGGCCTACCTGAACGAGATCTCGCCGGCGGCGATCCGCGGCACCTTCCCGGGCGCGGTGTACCAGCTCGGCAACCTGTTCGCGGCTCCCAACGCCAACCTTCAGGTGTGGATCGCCGGCTGGGCCGGCAGCGACATCCGCTGGGCGCTGGCGGGCGTGATCGCGGTGGTGGCGGTGTTGGTGGCCGGGCTGGTGATGCTGGGGCGGGAAACCCGGGACGTGAAGATGGGACGGGAAGGGACTGCGGCGGAGTGAATGTTGCCGATGACGGCCTGCTGGCGGGCCGCTCCATCAAGAGCGCGACTTGTCCCCGGCACAGGCGGGGTTGAGCGGCGCCCGGCTCCTGCCATCCGAACCGACGTCGGGACTGAAGCTCGGATCATGGGAGGACGCGCCAGGGCAGCGTGCAGCGCTACCTGCCGTATGGCCACCTCGGGTGGAACTGCTCCGTGGGCCTCGGACACGGCCCATTGGCGTGCCCTCATCCCTCTTCTCCCGCAACTCATGACTGCCAACCAGGATCGTGATGCTGCGCCGCGCCCATGGTGCGGCGGGACCGCGATACCCGGCTTCTATATCGCGAGGACCTCTCCAATGCCGGGAACATGGGTTGAATGAAGCGGAGCTTCCGCAGTTGTTGAGCCCTCATCGCCCAGGGCGGCCTTGGCGCGTTTCAAGTAGAGCGCGCGAGTTGCCAAGCCCTTCATGCCCAGGCCGTTCACCCGACGAGTGATGCCATGCAGGTCGTCCTTATCGGCGAGGACATTCAGGTGACGCTTGGTCCAGTACTCGCACGCGATGTCAACGGCGATCTTGACCCGGTCCGCTATTTCAGGATGGTTGATGAGGTCGAGGCTGAGCGCCTTGCCGTAGGTTTCATAGTTGCTGCGGCCTGTAAGCTGGATGAAGCCACGGCCCTTGTAGCGCGGACCATCGCCCGGATGAATGTTGCCGAGATCCTCGCGGCCATTATAACGGGCACCGCTATCGTTCTCTTCCCGGTCCGAGAAGCCGAACGATTCTTCGCACACTGGGCGAGGAAATGCGCCTGCCGAAGCAGAGTAGTGATTCCGAAAAGCGGAAGGGCAGAGGAGAAGCAGGGACCTGCCAGCCTTATATTCTCCTGCTGGCGGTCACCACGTTTACCGCTATATTTAGGAGCGACTTTCTGAAGCGCGAACGCATCAAAAAATGGCATCTCTGGCGCCATGATCAGACTACGCTCAGCCACCAGGCTGTCCAGGTTTCACACCATGGCGCTGTCGGCCTGCCTGTCCATCGTCGGACCCAGCCTTGGGTCGGCGGACACCTTGAAGGATGATGGTTGTCTTCCGGTGAGGCAGATCCGGTTTGCAGCCGGCAGGACGTCGACTGTTCTGTCGGACGTTCTCGTTCGCACCGGCCTTCGTTGCTATCAGTTCTCGGCAGGGGCGGGTCAGACTCTTGCGGCTGATCTGTCCGCCCCGGACGACAACGTCGACTTCTCGATCTACAAACCCGGTTCTGACTTCAGCAAGGTTCAGGACGACCTGACGACGATCGGTCAACCATTGGCAGGTACGGGAAATGACGACAATGCCCGGCACGTCAGGAGCGTTCTGCCAGACACAGGCACGTATCTCGTCATCCTTGCGCTGGAACGAGGCGGAGCCGGAAGCTTCAAGATGAGGGTCGCCATTCGTCGCTAGAAATCTCACCCAGGCAGGGCGGTCCGCGATCGATCAGGTCGATGACCCGGAGGACGCTTGTCCTGGATGGCGTCAGTAGGTCGTGGCGCCTGAGCCTGAGCCCTACCGTCCGCGTCACCGGCCTGCTCGCCTGTTCCGCCGGTCAGCAGGCAGTCCAGACGATCCTGTGCATCCTGCGGACATCGAGTCGATCCACCGGCAGCAGCTCCATTGAGGTGTCGAAAGGCTGGAGCCGGAACCGGGCTCCGTTCCCCTTGGCGACGAGAACGATGGAGACGTGTTCGACCAGACCTTCGTGAAGCAGAGCGCGGTCGCCTGGACGGACCGGTGCGTCCGGGGAAACGACCAGGGTGCCTCCTTCTCGGAACGCGGGCTCGAAGCGCGCGCTGTCTATGCCGACCGCATAGTCGTGCAGCTCGGCCGGCTGCGGAACCTCGACCTGCTCCCAGTTCTCCCGCCGCGGATGGCCGGCCTCGTCGAACAGGTCCGCCTCGCCCAGGCGGGACAACGGCAGCACCGGCAGGTGGCGCAGGCCACCGCGATGGTGGTGCCGGCCGGTGGTGAGCGCGCGGCCGCCGCCGACCAGGGCGGTGAAGGCTTCCAGGCTGGCGCCGGTGGCGTGCAGCACGCGCGACAGGCTTTCGGTGGAGGGCCAGCGCAGGCCGGTCCGGGTCCGGCGCTTGGAGCGGTTGAAGGTGGTGGGGTCGAGGCCGGCAGCGCGGGCGAGGCCAGACGGGGACAGGCCCTTCTCGGCGGCGAGCGTGTCGAGCGCGCGCCAGACGTCCTCGTGCTTCATCGCGGGCGCCGGCTCAGGCGACCTTCCTGATTTCCCGGTCGTGCCGCGCCCGTCCCGCCGGGGTGAGGGCGAAGTGGTCGCCGACATGGGCGGCGAAGCCGAGCTGTTCCAGCCGTTCGAGGCAGCGCGCGTCCTTGAGCTCGGCGCGGTGCGCGTCGGGACGGCCGGCCCCGCCGCACAGCAGCAGCCGGTGCAGCGCGGAGCGGCAGCAGGTCTCGAGGTAGGGCTCGTTCCACATCGGGCGGAGGATCGCCGCGGGAACGGCCGGTGGCAAGCGTGTCTTCCACCGGCGGCGCCGATGCGGCAAGACGGTCGGCCATGAGCCTCGCCCCGCTGTCCCTGCCGCTGCTGCGCCGGCTCGCCCCGGAACGGGCGCATTCCGTGGCCCTCGCCGCCCTGTCGCTCGGGCTCGCCGGCCGGGCGGAGGCAGGGGAGGATGACGGGCTCGGCGTGTCGGCGATGGGGATGCGCTTCGCCAACCCGATCGGCATCGCGGCCGGCTTCGACAAGGACGCACGGGTGCCGCGACCGCTGGCGCGCCTCGGCTTCGGCTTCGTGGAGGCCGGCACGGTGACGCCGCTGCCGCAGGGCGGCAACCCGCGGCCGCGCCTGTTCCGGCTGCCCGATGAGGGTGCGGTGATCAACCGCATGGGGTTCAACAACCAGGGGCTGGACCGCTTCGCTGCCCGGCTCGCGCGGCTGCGGGCCCGCTCCGGGCCGGGCGTGCCGTTCGGCGCCAACCTCGGCATCAACAAGGAGAACGCGGACCCGCCGCGCGACTACGCCCGGCTGGTGCGGGCGCTGGCGCCGCTGTCGGACTACCTGGTGATCAACCTGTCCTCGCCGAACACGCCCGGCCTGCGCGCCCTGCAGGGCGCCGGACGGATGCGCGAGCTGCTCGACGCGGTGTCGGATGCGGCGCCTTCGCGCCCGCCGCTGCTGGTGAAGCTGGCGCCGGACCTGGAGGACGCGGTGCTGCCGGAAATCGTGGACACCATCCTGGCAGCGGCCGTCGACGGGCTGATCGTGTCCAACACGCTGCTGGCGCGTCCGCCGGGTCTGTCGGGACGCCACGCCGGGGAGGCGGGCGGCCTGTCGGGACGGCCGCTGCGGCCGCGCAGCACGGCGATGCTGGCGGAGGTGGCGCGGTTGTCCGCCGGACGGCTGACCCTGATCGGCTGCGGCGGCATCGAGACCGGCGCCGACATCCTGGAGAAGGTGCGGGCCGGCGCGCACCTGGTGCAGATCTACACCCGGTTCGCCTACGAGGGCCCGGGCATGCTGCCGCGGCTGAAGCGCGAACTGCGTGCGGCACTTGCCGCCGGCGGCTGGCCGTCGCTGGACGCGGCGCGCCTGGCCGGGCCGATCGGAACCGGGCGCTGAGATGCTGCACCTCGACGGGATCGCCCCGCTGTCGGCGCGCTACGACGGCTTCATCGTCGACCTGTGGGGGGTGATCCATGACGGGCTGATGCCCTATCCAGGTGCGATCGAGTGCCTCCACCGCCTGCGCGCCGCCGGCGGCCGCGTGGTGCTGCTGTCGAACGCGCCGCGACGCAGCGAGGCCGCCCGGCACACCCTGCGCCGCATGGGCCTCCCCGACGACGCCTATGACGGCATCCTCACCAGCGGCGAGGCGACGCGCGACGCGCTGCTGACCCGCGCCGACCCGTGGTTCGCCACCCTGGGCGACCGGGTGTGGCACCTGGGGCCTGACAAGGATGCCAGCGTGTTCGAGGACCTTGCCCTGGTCCGCGTGCCCGGGCCGGAAGCGGGCGCGTTCGTCCTCAACACCGGGCCGGATGACGCGCTGGGCGAGACCGACCCGGAGCGCTACCTGCCGGAACTGCGGCGGGCGGCCGACCTCGGAATGAGGATGGTGTGCGCCAACCCGGACCTCGTGATCGTCCGTGGCGGCCAGCGGGTGATCTGCGCCGGACTGCTGGCGCGGGACTATGCCGCGATGGGCGGCGAGGTGCGGCAGATCGGCAAGCCTCACCCCGAGGTCTACGAGCCGGTGCGCCGCATGCTCCGATTGCCGGACCGGCGCATCCTCGCCATCGGCGATGCGCTCGCCACCGACATCGCGGGCGCGGCGGCGGCCGGGTTCGACTCCTGCTGGGTGCTCGGCGGCATCCACGCGGACGCCGTCGGCCGTGATCCGAGGCTGGCCGAGGCGGAGGCCCGCGCTGCCGGTCTCGATCCCGCGGTCGCGGTTCCCCGCTTCGTCTGGTAGGAGCCGGCCGGCCTATCGCGGACCGCCGCTCCGGGGAGCGATCCGGCCGGGCACCTGCGCCGGCAGGCTGGGAGCGGGAACCCCGGTCACCGGCTGTGCCGCACCGGCACCGGGAGCGGTCATGACGCCCGGCGTGGTGACGCCCGGCTGGATGCCCGGGTTGGCAAAGCCGGAGGTGCCGAGGCCGTTGGTGCCCGAACCGGACAGGCCGGTGGCGCCCGTCGCCGACCCGGCCATGCCGGCGCTCGGGCTGCCGCCGCCGATGGTGGCGGCCGACGGACCGCCGCTGCCGGCTCCCCGGGCACCCGCACCGCCACCGCCGACGCCGTTGATCTGGGCGGCCGCAGGGCCGGCGAGCAGTGCTGCGGTCAGGCCGGCGAGGCAGAAGGTCGTGGTCGTGCGGATGGTCATGGTGGTTCTCCGGGACGGAGCCGTGCGAACGGCCGCCATGCCCTCAAGCGGCAGGCGGACACCCGGTTCGCCGGGGCGTCATCATCATCGCGTGTCAGGCGTTGCCGGCCTCGCCGACCAGGCGCAGCGGGTCGACGCCGAGGATGGCGAGCGCCCGACGCCACTTGCGCTCGTGGTCGCTGCCGAACACGATCGCGTCGTTGGCCGGCACCGACAGCCAGGCGTTCTGGCGTATCTCCGACTCCAGCTGCCCTGGCCCCCAGGCGGCATGGCCCAGCGCCAGCAGCGCCCGCTTCGGGCCCTGCCCGTCGGCGATCTCGCGCAGCACGTCGAGGCTGGCGGTGAGCACGATGCCGTCGTCGACGGTGAGGCTGCCGTCGCCGCTCCAGTCGCTGCTGTGCAGCACGAAGCCGCGCGAGCTTTCCATCGGGCCGCCCGAGCACAGCACGATGCGACGGCGCGGCGGCACCGGGACGATGTCGAGCTGCGCCAGCAGGTCGTCGAAGCCGGGCTCGGCCAGGCGGCGGTTGACCACCAGCCCCATCGCCCCGTCCTTGAGCGAATGGGCGCACAGGAAGATCACGGTCTGGACGAAGTTGCGATCGGCCAGGGACGGCATCGCAATCAGGAGCTGGCCGGTCAGGCTCCCCTCGGTCTCTGCATCAGCGGACATGGCTCCCCATGTGGCGAGGCGGCCGGACGGCGCAAGATCGGCCGCGCCGGCGGGCGGAATCATCGCAGGTTGAACGAAGACGCGGCGCGTGCGTCTGGTTCGCAGCCGCGGCACCGGTGCGATCGCGCCCGGCGCCGCGCCCCCGACGCCAGACCAGGGTTTCCCATGCCGTTCACCCTTGCCTACCTCGACAGCCCGGTCCCGGGCATACCGGCCGGGCCGGAGGCGGGCAGGGCAGGCCGGCCGCCGGACCGGCAGGAGCACTTCGGCACCGAGGACGCGGCGCGCCGCCGTGCCGCCTCCCTGCTGCCCGGGCCGCCCTGGCTCGACCTGCGGCTGTACGGGCCGGACGGGCGGCTGATCGCCGGACCGGAACGGCTCGCCGCCGAGCTCGGCGTGAACACTGTTCAACAGGACGCCGCCGATCCGGCGGGGGAAGGGCATCCATCATGAGCTCCACGGTTCTCATCACCGGCGCCACCGCCGGCTTCGGCCGCGCCACGGCGGAGCGGCTGGTGCGCGACGGGCACCGGGTGATCGCCACCGGGCGACGGCAGGAGCGGCTGGACGCGCTGGCGGCCGAGCTGGGTCCGGACCTGCTGCCCGTGCGGCTCGACGTGTCGGACGCGTCGGCGGTGGCGGCGCTGCCGCACAGCCTGCCGGAGGACTGGCGCGCGGTGGACGTGCTGGTCGCCAACGCCGGCCTGGCGCTGGGGCTGGGGCCGGCCTGGGAAGGTGAGATGGCGGACTGGGACCGCATGGTGGCGACCAACGTGGGCGGCGTGCTCGGCACCACCCGGGCGCTGCTGCCCGGCATGGTGGCGCGCAACCGCGGCCACGTGATCACGCTCGGCAGCATCGCCGGCACCTACCCCTACCCGGGCGGCAACGTGTACGGCGCCACCAAGGCGTTCGTGATGCAGTTCGCGCTGAACCTGAAGGCGGACCTGGTCGGCACCGCGGTGCGCGTCACCAACATCGAGCCCGGCCTGGTCGGCGGCAGCGAGTTCAGCACCGTCCGGTTCGGCGGCGACGACGAGAAGGCGCAGGCGATCTACCGCAACGCCGACCCGCTGCTGCCGGAGGACATCGCCGAGACGGTCGCCTGGGTGATCGGCCTGCCGGCGCGGGTGAACGTCAACCGGATCGAGCTGATGCCCAACACCCAGGCGCCGGCCCCGCTCGCAATCAAGCGGCGCGAAGGCTGAGCGCGATGGACCGGGACGTGCGCAAGGCGATGCTGCGGCGCTACCGGGTCACCAGCGGCAGGGGCTTCTCGCTCGGCGACCGGGACACGAAGGACCAGGGGCCGCACGACCTCGACGCGGAGGCGGGCAAGGCGCTGCTGGCCGAAGGGGTGGAGCGGCTGTCGGCGCTGCAGCAGGCGCTGTATGCGGACGGGCGCTGGGCGCTGCTGGCGGCGTTCCAGGCGATGGACGCCGGCGGCAAGGACGGCACCATCCGCCACGTGATGTCCGGGGTGAACCCGCAAGGGGTCAGCGTCACCTCGTTCAAGCAGCCGGGCGCGGTGGAGCTCGGCCACGACTTCCTGTGGCGCATCCATGCCGCGGTGCCGGCGCGGGGGCGGATCGGCATCTTCAACCGCAGCCACTACGAGGAGGTGCTGGTCACGCGGGTGCATCCCGAGGTGCTGGCGCACCAGGACCTGCCGGAGGCCAGGCGCGGCGGCGGCTTCTGGAAGCAGCGGATGAAGGACATCCGCCACTTCGAGCGCTACCTCGACCGGCAGGGCGTGGTGGTGCTGAAGTTCTTCCTGCACATCTCCAAGGAGGAGCAGCGGCAGCGCTTCCTGGCGCGGCTGGAGGAGCCGGACAAGACCTGGAAGTTCTCCAGCGCCGACCTCGCCGAGCGGGCGCACTGGGATCGCTACCAGGAGGCCTACGAGGGGGCGATCGCCGGCACCGCCACGCCGGAAGCGCCGTGGTTCGTGGTCCCGGGCGACCGGAAATGGTTCGCACGGCTGGTGGTGGTGGAGGCGATGATCCAGGCGCTGGAGCGGATGCAGCTGGCCCCGCCGGAGGTGACGGCGGAGGATGGGGCGAAGCTGGCGGAAGCGCGTCGCGCGCTGGAGGCGGAGAGCTAGAGTATCAGCCGATCCAACCGGATCATTCGATCGGACAAGGATGCTCGACTGAACAACGAGCTGGAGCATGATCCATGAGCCGATGCGAACGGATCATGCTCTGGATGTTCATGGGCAAGGCCGGGATCGTTGTTGATTGCCGGTTCCGCATACGGTCTGGGCAGTCAGGAACCGCTCGAGCGGCAGCGTCCTCACCGGCCAAGTTGCGCAACGGCAACAAATCCAGGATGCCTGCACGGTCCTGCCGTGACGATGGTCTGATATCAACCGTGGCGGCTTCTGACTCGAGTGGTTTTTCCCAAACCGTCGTTGACGTGACTCGCTGGCCTTCATGGTTTGGAGGCTGGGATGGCGGTGGCGATCAA
>CAXTVS010000055.1:0-21411 GCA_964247735.1 uncultured Acetobacteraceae bacterium | reverse complement strand
GCAACTACCTCGCCAACTCAGGATATGAGTTTACGTAACCTAGAAATGCTCTAGTTCAGTAGTGGACTTAGATATCAGCATACACATGCGTCTCCGCCACCCCGCCCGGATGCGTCACCGCCCCCAGATGCGCCGGCCCCACCAGCTGCGCGAACTTCCAGATCGCCCCGCTCTGGTAGTCCGTCTTCCGCGGCACCCACTTCGCCCGCCGTTCCGCCAGCTCCGCCTCCGTCAGCGCCACCTCGATCGTCCCCTCTGTCGCGTCGATGGTGATCCGGTCCCCGTTCCGCAGCAACGCGATCGGCCCGCCTTCCGCCGCCTCCGGCCCCACATGCCCGATGCAGAACCCGCGCGTCCCGCCTGAGAACCGCCCGTCGGTGATCAGCGCCACCTTGTCCCCCATCCCCTGGCCATAGATCGCCCCGGTGGTGGACAGCATCTCCCGCATCCCCGGCCCGCCCTTCGGCCCTTCGTAACGGATCACGATCACGTCCCCCGCCTTGTACGCTCCCGCCTGCACCGCCGCGAACGCATCCTCCTCGCAGTCGAAGCAGAGTACGGTTCCCTCGAACCGCCGCTCCTTCATCCCGGCCACCTTCACGATCGCCCCGTCCGGCGCCAGGTTGCCGCGCAACCCCACCACGCCCCCGGTCGTCGTGATCGCCTGCGCCACCGGATAGACCACGTCCTGGTCGCGCGGGAACTCCACGCCCTCCAGGTTCTCCGCCAGCGTCCGCCCGCTCACCGTCATGCAGTCGCCGTGCAGCAGCCCGCCATCCATCAGCGACTTCAGGATCACCGGGATCCCGCCCACCCGGTGCACGTCCAGCGCCACGTACTTGCCCCCCGGCTTCAGGTCCGCGATGTACGGCGTCCGCCGCATGATCTGCGCCACGTCGTCCATGGTGAAGCGCAACCCCGCCTCGTGCGCGATCGCCGGCAGGTGCAGCGCCGCGTTGGTCGACCCACCCGTGGCCCCCACCACCACCGCCGCGTTCTCCAGCGCCCTCATCGTCACGATGTCCCGCGGCCGGAGGTTGCGCTCCAGCAGCCGCATCACCGCCCGCCCGCTTTCCACCGCGAACCGGTCCCGCTCCTCGTACGGCGCCGGCGACCCCGCCGACCCCGGCAGCGCCAGCCCCATCGCCTCGCTCACCGTCGCCATCGTGTTCGCGGTGAACTGCCCCCCGCACGCCCCCGCCGACGGGCACGCAGCACACTCCAGCTCGAACAGGTCCTCGTCCGACATGTTGCCGGCCGCGTGCTGCCCCACCGCCTCGAACACGTCCACCACCGTCACGTCGCGGCCCTTGAACCGTCCCGGCAGGATCGAGCCGCCATACATGAACACCGCGGGCACGTTCAGCCGCAGCATCGCCATCATCATCCCGGGCAGCGACTTGTCGCATCCCGCCAGCCCCACCAGCGCGTCATACGAGTGCCCGCGCATGGTCAGCTCCACCGTGTCCGCGATCGCGTCGCGCGACACCAGCGACGACTTCATCCCCTGGTGCCCCATGGCGATGCCGTCCGTCACCGTGATGGTGGTGAACTCCCGCGGCGTCCCCCCCGCGTCGTCCACGCCCTTCTTCACCGACTGCGCCTGCCGGCTCAGCGAGATGTTGCACGGCGCCGCCTCGTTCCAGCACGTCGCCACCCCCACCAGCGGCTGGTGGATCTGCTGCTCCGTCAGGCCCATCGCGTAGTAGTATGACCGGTGCGGCGCCCGCCCCGGCCCTTCCGTCACGTGCCGCGACGGCAGCCTGTCCTTGTCCCAGTTCGGCATGCCGCTTCTCCCTACCCGATCCGCCGCAGCGCCGCGTCGAGCCGTGCCGTTTCCTGCTGGAACGCTGTCAGCCGTTCCCGATTCTCGTCCACCACCTCGGGCTTCGCCCGCGCCACAAAATCGGCATTGGCCAGCTTCCGCTCCACCTTCGCCGCCTCGTCCAGCGCCCGCGCCCGCTCCTTCTGCAATCGCGCCCGCTCAATCGCGAGGTCGATCACCCCCGCCAGCGGCAGCAGCAGCGTCGCCTCGTCCACCACCGCCTGCGCCGCGCCCCGCGCCACCTCTGCCGGCACCTCGCCGTCGAGCACCGACACCCCCGAAACCCGCGCCATCCGCCCGATCGCCTCGGACCACGCCTCCGCCCGCGCCACCGTGTCCGCGCTTGCCTCCCGCAGCAGCACCGGCGTCACCTTGGATGGCGGCACGTTCATCTCCGCCCGGACCGCCCTGATCTCGCCGATGAACCGCACCACCCAGTCCAGCTCCCGCGCCACCTCGTCCGCACCCGACAACCGCTCGGCGTCCGGCCACGTCGCCACGATCAGGCTCCCTTCCGCCCCGAACCCGAACTCCGCCCACAGCGTCTCGGTCACGAACGGCATCACCGGGTGCAGCAGCTTTAGGATCGTCCCCAGCACGTGGGCCGTCGCCGCCCGCAGCTCCGCCGCCTCCGCGGTCCCGCCGGCGTTGAACACCGGCTTGGCGAACTCCAGGAACCAGTCGCAGAACCGGTTCCACGTGAACCGGTACATCGCTGCCGCATACTCGTCGTACCGGTACGCTTCCAGCGCCGTCCCCGCCTCTGCGACCGCCCCCGCCGCCTCGTCCAGGATCCAGCGCGCCAGCCGCCCGCGAGCTGCCTCCGGCTGGAACCCTTCGACCGGCCGCACCCCGTTCATCTCGCAGAACCGCGCCGCGTTCCAGATCTTGGTCACGAACGAGCGGTATTCCTCCACCCGCCTCGCCCCCAGCTTCACGTCCCGCCCCTGCCCGGTCAGCGCGCAGACCGTAAACCGCAGCGCGTCCGCCCCGTACTGGTCCACCAGTTCCAGCGGGTCGATCCCGTTGCCCTTGCTCTTGGACATCTTCTGCCCGCGCTCGTCGCGCACCAGCCCGTGGATGAACACCTGCCGGAACGGCACCTCCTCCAGGAGGTGCAACCCCATCATCATCATCCGCGCCACCCAGAAGAAGATGATGTCGTGGCCGGTCACCAGCACGTCGGTCGGGTAGTAGCGCGCGAGCTCCGCCGTCCGCTCCGGCCAGCCCAGGGTCGAGAACGGCCACAGCGCCGACGAGAACCAGGTGTCCAGCACGTCCTCGTCCTGCGTCAGCGCGACCGTGGCGTCGTAATGCTCCTGCGCCAACTGCGCCGCTTCCGCCTCGTCATGCGCCACGAACACCTGGCCGTCCGGCCCATACCAAGCCGGGATCCGGTGCCCCCACCAGAGCTGCCGGCTGATGCACCAGGGCTGGATCTCCCGCATCCAGCTGAAGAACGTGTTCTCCCACTGCCGGGGCACGAACTCGACCCGGCCGTCCTCCACCGCCTCGATCGCCGGCCCCGCCAGGCGTCCCGCGTCGCAGTACCACTGGATCGTCAGCCGCGGCTCCACCACCGCGCCGCCGCGCTCCGCATGCGGCACCTGGTGCACGTGCGGCTCGACCTTCTCCAGCAGCTCCAGCCGATCCAGCTCCGCCACGATCGCAGCTCGCGCCGCCTCCCGCGTCTGCCCCGACAGCCCCCGCACGAACGCCGGATCGGCCAGCCCCGTAACCGCCCGCAGCTCGGTCACGATCTCGTCCAGCGCGATCCGCGCCTCGGCGTCGAGCACCGACGGCATCGCCAGCCCGTGCCGCTGCCCGACCGCGAAGTCGTTGAAGTCGTGCGCCGGCGTGATCTTGACCGCACCCGTCCCTTTCTCCGGATCGGAATACGCGTCCGCCACCACAGGCACCCGGCGTCCGGTCAGCGGCAGCACCACGAACCGGCCCACCAGGTCGGCGTAGCGCCCATCCTCGGGATGCACCGCCACCGCGGTGTCGCCCAGCATCGTCTCCGGCCGCGTCGTCGCCACGCTGAGGAACCGCCCGGCCTCGCCCTCCACCGGATACCGGATCGTCCACAGGTGCCCGCGCACCTCCCGGCTTTCCACCTCCAGATCGGAGATCGCCGAGCGGAACGACGGGTCCCAGTTCACCAGCCGCCTGGCGCGGACGATCAGCCCCTCGCGATGCAGCCGCACGAACACCTCGCGCACCGCCGCCGACAGCCCGGCGTCCATGGTGAAGCGTTCGCGCGACCAGTCCAGCGACGCGCCAAGCCGGCGCAGCTGCGCGGTGATGCCGCCGCCCGACTGCGCCCTCCACTGCCAGACCCGCTCAACGAAGGCCTCCCGCCCGAGCTCGCTGCGCCGGATCCCTTCCCCGTCGAGCTGCCGCTCCACCACCATCTGGGTGGCGATCCCGGCATGGTCCGTGCCCGGCTGCCAAAGCGCGTCCCGCCCCTGCATCCGCCGCCAGCGCACCAGAATGTCCTGCAGCGTCATGGTCAGGGCGTGGCCCATGTGCAGGGTGCCGGTGACGTTCGGCGGCGGGATCATGATCGCATACGGGACGGCGCCGCTGCCCGGGGCGGCGGCGAAACGGCCCTCCGCTTCCCAGATGGCGTAGAGGCGGCGTTCCGCCGCGTCGGGGTCGAAGGTCTTGTCCAGCATGCGCGCGAGCCTAAAGAACCGCAGGCCGCCCCGGAAGGTACGGACGCGAATGCGCCGCGCGCGCGGCACTCATGATCGGTGCCCTCGTGGCGCGGAAGCCCGCGGGATCAGCCGGGCCGGACCAGCCGCTCAATCTCCTGGCGCACCACCCGCTCGACCAGCTCCGGCAGCTTGGCGTCCAGCCAGGCCTTGAGCTGCCCGCGCACCTCGTCGCGCGCGATGTCCTCCAGCGTCAGGCCGCCCGCGCGCGTCACACGCATCTCGGCCTCGGCAGGCGGCTCCGGCCGCACCGCCTGCTGCAGCGCCGCGAAGGCCTGCGCGGCTGCAGCACGCGTCTGCGGTGCCAGCAGGGTGTCATCGTCCGGCTCGTCCCCCAGCGCGTGGGTCGGCCGCGGCGACAGCAGCTCGGGGACCGGTGCCGGGGCGACCGGAACCGCCGCCGGCTGCGGTCTGGCGGGGGGCGGCGGCGGGTCCGGCTCGTCGAACAGGGCAGCGGCAAGGGCCGCGGCCGTCTGGGCAGCACTTGCCTGCTGGGAGCCGGCGGTCATCGATGCCTCCTCGGGTCGGTGCTGCTGCAACATCATGGACGGCTCCAGCACCAGGAGCTCGTCCTCCTCCTCGACCGAGGTGAGCGGCGGCGGCGGCTCGGGCGGCTGCGCCGCGGCCGACTCGTCCTCGCGGATGATCCGGCGGATCGAGGCGAGGATCGTCTCCATCGAGCCGTCGCCATCGGGCAGCTCGGCGGCGGACCCGGCCATCGCCTCAGCGTCCCGGCTGGCCGACGGCATAATCGTTGATGCCGAAGGCGCGGTCCCTGACCGCGTTGTAGTATGCGGTCTCGTCGTAGAGCGGCACCGGCAGCCGCAGGTCGCGGGCGGTCAGCCGCCCGATCGCCGCCGCCACGCCATAGGAGCTCAGCACCAGGCTGCTCAGGCTCTGCACCAGCGCCACCTGCGCGGTGAGCAGGGTCTGCTGCTGTTGCAGCACCTCCAACGTGGTGCTGGTGCCGACGATCGCCTGCCGCTCGACGCCGTCCAAGGCGATGATGTTGGACTGGATCGCGGTGCGGTTGCTGTCGATCGACGCCTTGTACGACAGCAGGCTCTGCCAGTTGGAGATCGCCAGCTCGGCAGCGCTGCGGCGCTGCACGTCCACCTGGCGACGCCCGGCCTGCGCGGTCTGCTTGGCCTGGCGCACCGCGGCGTACTCGGCGCCGCCCTGGTAGATCGGCACCGTCAGGGTCAGCAGCCCTTCGCTGAGGAAGGAGCGCTCGAGGGGGAGGCCCTGGTCGGCTTGGTTGATGTACTGGCCCTGGAGGTTGAGCTTGGGCAGCAGCGCCGACATCGCGACGTCCACCGCATCCTTGTCGGAGGCCTCGGTGAACAGGGCGTTGATGACGTTCGGGTTGTTCGACACCGCGACTGCGACGGCCTGGCCCTGGTTCTGCACCGGCAGCACCAGCGGCTGCGGCGGGATCAGGTTCGGCGGCGGCGGCGTGCCGACCTGCTGGGTGTAGGTGGCCTGCGCAGTCTGCAGCGTGCCCTCGGCCTGCTGCCGGGTGGCGCGCGCACTGGCGAGCGCCGCCTCGGCCTGCGCCACGTCGGTGCGGGTAATCTCGCCGACCCGGAACCGGTCGTTGGTGGCGCGGAGCTGCTCCTCCAGCACTTTCTCGTTGTTGATCTGCAACTGCAGCAGCTGCTCGTCCTCGATCACGCCGACATAGGCGCTGACCACGTTGGCGAACACCTGCTGCTCGGTGGAGATCAGGTTGGCGCGCTCGGCCATCACCCGGTTGACCGCCTCGTGCGTCTGCCCGGTGGTCCGGCCGCCTTCGTAGAGCGGCTGCACCGCCGTCACGCTGGTGGTGTAGCCGCGCAGGCCGTGCAGCGCGGTAGCCGGGATCACGACCTGCTGGACGGACGTGGCGCCGGTCAACGGGTTGGTGACCGGCGTGCTCTCGGTGCCAGCAGACGACGCTCCGCTTTCCAGCGTGCCGCTGGTGGTCACCGAGATGGTCGGCCGCCAGCCGGCGACGGCAGTCGGCACGTTCTCGTCGATCGAGCGCAGGTTCGCCCGCTCGGCCTGCAGGGTCGGGTTGGTCAGGTAGGCCGACGCCAGCGCTTCCTGCAGCGTATGGGGAACGAAGGTCGGCGTGCCGCTGCCGTCGTACTTCTGGGCCAGTGCAGTCGTGCTATACAGTAGCGCGACCAGTCCCGCACCCACGCCTCGGCTGATCGGCATTCCCACCCTCTCCGTCACATCGCCGGCATCGGTCGGAACTCCTGCCGGAATGCTTCTCCTGCCACAGATCGCGGCGCCGCTTCTAGTCCTGCCGCTTGCCGAGCGCTCAGAAGCTGAAGGCGGGTGGCGGAGTGAGCTCCGGAAGCAACGGCGTCGCCGCGTCGAACTGCGCCCGCGGCCGCAACGGGCTAGACGCCTCCGCCGGAGCGCCCTCGGCCAAGAAGGCGGTGCGGACGCGGCCGGGCAGCGCCAGCACGCCGGCCATCCGGCCGCCCGCCGCCAGCTGCGCCGCCAGCGCCGGCGGCACCTGCTGCACCGCCCCGTCAATCAGGATCAGGTCGTACGGCCCGCCGGCGGGGTAGCCCTCGGCCAGGGATCCTTCCCGGTAGTCGACCCCTGGCGCCAACTCCGCCACTAGCCTGCGGCCGGTCGCGGCCAGCTCGCGGTTCTGCTCCAGCGCCACCACGGTCGTGCCGAGCGCCTGCATCAGGCAGGCGGCATATCCGGTGCCGGCACCGACCACGAGCGCGCGCTCGCCGCGCAGGGGCACCAGCGTCTGCAGCAGGCGGGCGATCACACGCGGCTCGGTCAGCACCCGTCCGCCGCCGAGCGGCACGTCCTGGTCCATGTAGGCGCTGTCCGCCCGGTCCGCCGGCACGAAGCGCTCGCGCGGCAGCTGGCGCATCGCCTGGAGGATTCGCGGATCGCTGACCTGCACCGGCCGGATCTGGGTATCCACCATCCGCCTGCGCGCGAACTCCCTGCCGGAATTACCGGATCCGGCATCGGGAAAACCCGGCTCGATGGAGGACGCGGACTGGCTCATGGTGCTCCGTAGATCAGGCTGAGGAAGCCGTTATAGGTGCCGGCCACGCAGGCGCCTAGCGCGGCATCCGGGCCGCCGCTTGACCCGCCCTCCGCGCCGCGGCATGACACGGGCCGCATCCGCCGGTCCGGTGGCAGAGTGGTGATGCAGCGGACTGCAAATCCGCGAATGTGGGTTCGATTCCCGCCCGGACCTCCACACCCCTGTCTGGACGACCAGCCCCTGGTCCAGATGCCGGAGGCGCCATGGACCGCTGGGCGTGGCGGCTCGGCAAGGGCGTGGCGATCCTGTCCGGGCTTTCAGCGCTCGGCCTGCTGATGCTTCCCCTGCTGCTGATACTGCTCATGCTGCTGTTCGACAGCACCACGCACGGGCTGCTGGCACTGCTGGGGCTGGTCGCGTCCTGGATCGGTGGGCTGCTGCCCGCCGGCAACGGCAGCCTTCCCACCTACAATGCCATCGCGCTCGATCCGCTGCCGGTCGCGGCGGGGGCGGCGCTGCGTTCGGCACCCTGCCTGCTCGGGCTGGTCCTGATCCTCCTGTCACCGCGGCCGGGCCCGCGATGGTGGTGGGTCACGCTGCTGTGGCTCGTGGCGGCGGCAGGCGGCGGTCAGCCGGTCGCGATCGCGCTGCTGCCCGGGCTGCTGGCGACGCTGCTGCTGGCGATCCGTCCAGGGACGCCGCGGCCTCCCTGAGCGATCCGGTGCGGCCGCCTCAATGCCATACGCCGGCGAAGCGACCGAGCGCGACCACAACCGCTCCGAGGTCAGGCAGCAGGCAGCCGGCCAGCAGCACCGGCGCCAGCCTCGGCGCCCGCAGCCAGGCCGGCAGCACCAGCACCAGCGACAGCAGCAGAAGCAGCTCCGGCAGGAGCAGGTAGCGCCCCTGCACCCCGTCGATGAAGTCGCTCAGCGGCGGCCCGTAGCCAATCCGGAACGCCAGCAGCAGCAGCACGACGTAGCCGGCAGCCAGCAGCGCCAGCAGCGCCGCCGCCGGCCGTGTTGGCGGCATACCTGGCCGATCCGTCGCCGCGAGCGCCAGCAGCGCCAGCAGGAACACCCCAGCCAGCGCGACGGGCACGGTGAAATGATACGGTCCCGGCCCGCCGCCATATCGTCCCCAGCCGTCGACCCACCAGAACCAGCGGTCGTTCCAGCCGTTGCGCAGCAGGACCGATACCGTATGCAGCGGCGCCCGCAGCATCGCCTGCACCGCGGCCTGCGGCTCCGCGCCGGTGTGCCAGTAGCGGCCCGGCACGAACGGGTAGGCGATGTTCCAGAACAGGGTGGTCGCGCAGCAGGCGGCGACGGCGAGGACGCGGAACAGCCAGGCTGCACGTCCGGTCGCGAAGCACCCCGACGGCACGAGCAGCACCAGTCCGGACAGCACGACGCCGGTCGGCTTGAGCAGCCCGATCAGCATCGCCAGCGTGACGAGGCCCGCCGGCCAGCCGCGCGGCAACAGCCGGTCCGGATGGAGATGCAGGCGCAGGCAGCAGGCCGCGAACAGGGACGGCAACGCGTTGCCCACCGGATCGGCGCTGAAGCTGCTCGCCAGATGCAGCGCAGTCGGCCCGGTCAGCAGCGCCAGCGCCGCCAGCCGGCCCACCGGCAGCACCCGCACCAGGCACCAGACCAGCAACAGGTAGCTGAGCAGGTTGGCCACCCGGCCGGCATGCAGCTGCGACAGCAGGCCGAGGCGAAGCATCCGGGCCGCGTCGATGCCGAACGCTGCCGGCACGTAGGCCAGGGGCGAGAACGATGCGGTCGACGGGAACGAGGCGACCATCGCGGCGTGCGGCGCCTGCGACAGCCGGCCGGACAACGCCGCCGTCTCGCCGACCGATAGCGGCTCGCCGGCGGCGATGGCCTGATCGGCTCGCGTCTCGAACAGCAGCGCCCGCCCGTCCAGCGGGCCGCCCCAGTCGTTCGGGCCGAGCCGGCTCGCCAGCGGATGCAGTGCCGCCACCTGCAGGGAGCGCCGCCAATGGAACGCCTCGTCGAACCCGCCCATCGGCGGCACACGGAACGCCAGGATGATGCCGAGCGCAGCCATGCAGGACAGCACCAGGCGGATCGAGGCCGCCTCGCCGACGCGCGTCATGCTCCTGCCGTCATGCGCAGGGGCGCCGGCGGGGCGGTCTGAAGCGGTCCGGCTTGCGGCGGGCGTCCGGGATGCATCGAGGGCAGTCGCCGGTCCCGGCACGGGCCGCCTCAGTCATAAGCCAGCCGCCGGCAGACCGAGACCCCGTCGCGTTCCAGCCGGCGCGCGACGCGCAGCGCGACGCCCTCCGCCCATGGCCGCGCGATCAGCTGCACCCCAATCGGCAGCGGATCCTCCGGCGCCTGCGCCGGTACCGATACCACCGGCAGGCCGATGAAGCTGATCGGCTGCGTGAGCAGGCCCAGGTTGGCGCGCGCGGACACCTGCCTGCCGCCGAGCAGGATCGTCGCATCTCCGTGCGGCACCGCCGCGACCGGGGTCGCCGGCGCCAGGAGCAGGTCCACGCGCTCGAACAGCCGGGCCGCCTCGTCCCGCAGCCTCGCCCTGATCCGCTGCGCCTGAAGCAGCACCGCGGCGGGAAGCGTCGCGCCGGCGATCAGCCGGTCGCGCACGCGCGGATCGTACAGGTGCGCGCGCGTGCGCAGCCACGGCAGGTGCAGCGCGCCGCCCTCGGCGCCGGTCAGGCAGAATGCCGCCGAGCGCGCCGCCTCCGCGCTCGGGAGCTCGACGGGGCCGACCGTCGCGCCGCCACAACTCAGCGCGTCCGTGACCCGCTGCACCGCCGACAGGGCCTGGTCCGACGCGTTGTCACGGAACCAGCCCTGCAGCACGCCGACCCGAAGACCCGGCACGGGATCCTCCAGCCTGGCCGACGTCGGCTCGACCCTCCGCTCCGACTGCGACGGGTCGTCGCGGTCCCGCCCCTGCATCAGGTCGTAGGCCAGCGCCAGGTCGCGCACGCTGCGGGCGAGCGGCCCGACGTGATCGAGGCCGTGCACGAACGGGAACACGCCGACCCGCGACAGCCGTCCATAGGTCGGCTTGCATCCCCACACGCCGCACAGCGAGGCCGGCACCCGGATCGAGCCGTTGGTGTCGGTGCCGAGGCTCAGCGGCACCAGCCCGGCTGCGACCGCCGCGGCGGAACCGCCGGAGGAGCCGCCGGCGATGCGGGACAGATCGTGCGGGTTAGCAGTATCGCCGTAATGCAGGTTCTCGGTTGCGAAGCCGTAGGCGAACTCGTCCATGTTGAGTTGGCCGAGCAGGATGGCGCCGGCCCGGCGCAGCCGGGCGACCACCGTGGCATCGCGCACAGCCGGCGGCGCGTCCGCCAGCACGACCGAGCCGGCGACGGTGGTGTCCCCTGCCACGTCGAACAGGTTCTTGACCGCGAACGGCACCCCGGCAAGGAGACCGGCCGGCTGGCCTGCGGCGATGGCGGCATCCAGGGCCGCCGCCTCCGCCAGCGCCGCCGCACCACGCACCCGGGTGAAGCAGTTCAGCGCCGGATCGTGCCGGGCGACCCGGTCCAGCGCCGCCTCCACCACCGACGCGGCGGAGCGCTGCCGCCCGGCGACGGCGGCCGCTAAATCGTGAACGTCGTTCACGACAGGAACACGGCAGCCGGCTCGACGTCGGGCGACAGCGGCGTCGCCATCACCAGGGCGGCATGCCCGGCAAGCAGCTCGAGGCTGGCGGCGATCCCGTCCAGCCAGGCCGGATCGACGGGAAGGTCGAGCAGCCCGGCGGACAGCTCGGCCTGGATGCGGAAGCGGTCGGTCATGTCAGGGGAGCCGGCGACACGCCGAACCGGCCGCGCGTCGACGGAACCCGTCTGGTGCTGCGGGATCCTGCGGGCAGGACGCCGATCAGAAGTGGCTCCAGCCGGGACGCCGGATCGCCATTGCCTGCCCGTCCTGGTCGAGAATCGTCACCCTGTCGCCGGCTGCAAACTCGCCGATGCGGGTGACCGCGATGCCGGCGTCCCTTGCCACCCGACGCAGTGCGGCGTCGCGACCGGCGGGCACGGCCAGCAACAACTCGTAGTCGTCCCCGCCGGTCAGGCGACGCTCCAGCCAGTCCGGACCGGCGGCGCGCGCCGCGGCCGAAGCCGGCACCGCCGCCGCCTCGATCCGGGCGCCGACGCCGCTTTCGCGGCAGAGATGGCCCAGGTCCTGGACCAGCCCGTCGGACACGTCGATCGCGGCGCCGGCGATGCCGGCGAGCCGCAGGCCAAGCCGCGGCTGCGGCAGGCGGTAGCGGTCGACCAGGGTGCCGGTGGGATCGGCCAGCTCGCCTCGCAGGCAGGCCAGGCCCAGCGTGCCGTCGCCGATCGTGCCCGTCACCCACACCGAGTCGCCGGCGCGGGCACCGTTCCGCCGCAGCGCCCGGCCCGGCGCCACGTGGCCGAGCATGGTGAGCGACAGCACCAGCGGACCGGCAGTGGCCGTGGTGTCACCGCCGAGCAGGACTACGCCGTAGCGGTCCTGGTCGGCGGCAAGCCCGGAGGAGAACCCGGTGAACCAGTCCGGCGGCAGCTCGGGCGGGACCGACACCGTCATGAGGTAGCCCAGCGGCTCGGCGCCCATCGCCGCCAGGTCGGACAGGTTCACGCGCAGCAGCTTGGCTGCCACGCTGCCTGCAGGATCGTCGGGCAGGAAGTGCACGCCGGACACCAGGGCGTCGGCGCAGGCGACCAGGGAGCGGCCAGGCGGCGGGTCGAACACCGCCGCGTCGTCGGACAGGCCGAGCGCGCCGGGACCGGTCAGGGCCCGGAAATGGCGGGCGATGAAGTCGAACTCGTCGGCGGGCCGGTCCATGGGCGATCAGGCCGGAGCGGGCAGGTCCGGGCCGCCGGGCGCCTCGGCCGCAAAGTCCTGCGGCCGCAGGCGGCGGCCGATGGCGTCGAGCAGGCCGTTCACCATGCGCGGCTCCTCGCCGAAGAAGAAGCCGTGGGCGACATCGAGGTACTCGTTGATCACAACCCGTCCCGGCGGCCCGTCCAGCATGGTCAGCTCGCCGCTAGCGGCCCGGAGCAGCGCCCGCAGCACCGGGTCGAGCCGGCCGAGCGGCCATTCCTCCGGAAGTGCTGCGACGATCATGGCGTCGAGCCGGTCCTGCTCGATCACTGCCGTGCGCACGATGCGGCCGAACAGCGTCACGTCGGCATCGGGCACGCGGCCCTCCTCGTAGCCGCCGGTGCCAGGCAGCTCGCCGAGGCGATGGCGCACGAACTGGTCGATCACGGTTTCGGCGCTCTCCCCGCCCTGCTCGCTCTGGAACAGGGCCTGCACGGCGCCGACCCGTGCCGCGGTGCGCGGCCGGGTGCGGTGCCGCGCCGGGGTCCGAGGGCGCCGCGGAGCCTGCTCCTCCGCCATCAGGATGAAGTCCCGAGGCGGTTCGATCGGCGTGGGATGACGGTCATGGGCGCTTCATCGTCCCTTTGACGGGTCAGGTCCAGCCTCCGGACGGTCCGTCAGCGCATCGGGACCGTGCAGCGAGGCAGGCCCGCGCGGGCCTGCTGCCAGCGCCCCGGGCGCCAGCGAGCCCAGGATCGCCTCGAAGTCGCGCGCCTCGCGGAAGTCGCGATACACGCTGGCGAAGCGGACATAGGCCACCGCGTCCACCTCCCGCAGCGTGTCCATCACCCGCTCACCGAGCTGGGCGCTGGGGATCTCGGTCTCGCCGGAAGCCTCCAGCTGACGCACCAGGCCGCTGACGATGCGCTCGCGGCGCTCCTCGTCCACCGGGCGCTTGGTGGTGGCGACGCGGATCGAGCGGGCCAGCTTCTCGCGGTCGAACGGCACCCGGCGCCCGTCGGACTTGATCACCACCAGCTCGCGCAGCTGCACCCGCTCCACCGTGGTGAAGCGCTGGCCGCAGCCGGCACAGAAGCGGCGACGCCGGATTGCGGCACCGTCCTCGTTCGGACGGCTGTCTTTGACCTGCGTATCCTCATGACCGCAGAACGGGCAACGCATGCGGCAGGTCCTGATCAAGTCCACTGGATCGTGCGTCACGACAGGTGCGCCCCCAGGTCGGCCGTGACAAGACGGTTTCCTGTGGCCACACCCTTGCGGGAACCTGCATGCTTGAAGCAGCCCATAGGATTGAAGGAACCAGAACGGCTTCATGACATACCGCGTCATCCTCGCCAGCGTGATGCTCCTTCCCCTGCCGGCGCTGGCCGCCGCGCCGAGGGGCCTGATCGTCAGCAACGGCTGGTTCGCCACGGCGCCGAACACGCCGGTGATCGGCTTCTTCTCCATACGCAACGCCAGCAGCCAGCCGCAGCTGGTGACCGGCTGGCGCTCGCCCGGCTGCCACGCCGTGGATCTGGAGGAGGCCAGTGGTGCGGGGCGGAGCGACCAGAGCAGCGGGCTGACGGTTCCCGGCCAAAGCAGGATGGCGTTCGTGCACGGCAGCTACCACCTGTCCGGCGACGGGCCGAACCCGACCCTGCGGGCCGGAACGACGGTGCCCGTCACCTTCACCTTCGGCGGCGGCGGCACACTGACCGCGCCTTTCGCCGTGCGCGACGTCAGCGCGCACCCTCCGGGCCAGCCGCAGGCGGCCAGCTCGAACACCGCAGGCGGTTGAGCATCGGACACGGCCGAAGCCTGGCCGGGATGGCGGCTCGCCCGCACGAAGGGTGTCGCGTCGCGGCGGCGGATCCTTGTTCCAGCACGGGCATGGTGCGCAGCCAGTCCGGCAGTGCGTCGCGGGCTGCGAGCGGCGGCGGCAGGTCGAGCAGGGTGGGGTCGCAGCGGAAACGGACGCGCATCGCAGGCTGCCGCCTCAAGCCTCGTCGGTCGCCAAAGCCAGCCGGACGGCGCGCTGCCAGCCGCGATAGCGGCGGTCGCGATCCTCGGCCGACGCGTCCGGCACGAACCGGCGGTCGAGCATCCAGTCGCGCGCGAATTCTTCCGGCTCCGGATACAGCCCAGCCTCCAGACCGGCGAGGTAGCCCGCCCCCATCGCCGTGGTTTCCCGAAACGCCGGGCGGTCCACGGGCAGGTCCAGCGTGTCGGCCAGGAACTGCATGGTCCAGTCGCTCGCCGACATGCCGCCGTCGACGCGGAACACGCGGCGCTCGCGGCCGGCCGCTTCCGCATCCGCGCCGTCGTCGGCCAGCATCGCCGCCAGCAGGTCGCGGGTCTGGTAGCCGACGCTTTCCAGCGTGGCGCGGGCCAGCTCCTTCTTGGTGGTGCCGCGGGTGATGCCGGTGACCAGGGCCTGGGCGTGGCTGTTCCAATGCGGTGCGCCGAGGCCGGTGAAGGCCGGCACCAGATAGACCTGCTGCGCCGGGTCGGCGGACTCCGCCAGGCGTCCGGTCTCGGCGGAGCTTTCCACCAGGCCGAGCCCGTCGCGCAGCCACTGCACCGCGGCACCGGCGGAGAAGATCGAGCCTTCCAGCGCGTAGTGGCGGCGGCCGTTGCGCTGCCAGGCGATCGTGGACAGCAGGCGGTGCCGCGAGCGCTTGATCACCGTGCCGGTGTTGAGCAGGATGAAGCCGCCGGTGCCGTAGGTCGCCTTGATGGTGCCGGGCTCGAAGCAGCACTGGCCGACCAGCGCCGCCTGCTGGTCGCCGGCGACGCCGCGTATGGCGACCGAGCCGCCGAGCAGGTCGGGCACCGCGTCGCCGTAGCTGCCGGCGCTATCGCGTATCTCCGGCAGAAGCGAGGCGGGCACGTCGAGCAGGCGGAGCAGCTCCGGGTCCCAGGCGCCGCTGCGTATATCGCAGAGCAGGGTGCGGGAGGCGTTGGTGGCGTCGATCGCGTGCACCCGGCCGCCGGTGAGCCGCCAGATCAGGAAGCTGTCGACGGTCCCGAAGGCGAGCTCGCCACGGGCGGCGCGCGTCCTGGCGCCCGGCACCTGGTCCAGGATCCAGCCGATCTTGGTGCCGGAGAAGTAGGGGTCGATGCGCAGGCCGGTGCGCTCGGCGACCAGCTCGGCGTGGCCGTCCCGCTCTAGGCGGTCGCAGGCCGCAGCGGTGCGGCGATCCTGCCAGACGATGGCGTTGTGGATCGGCCGGCCGGACGCGCGCTCCCAGATCAGGGTGGTCTCGCGCTGATTGGCGATGCCGAGCGCCGCGATCCCGGACGCGGTGAGCCCGGCCTTCTGCAGGGCGGCCCGGGCGGTGCCGAGCACGGTGGCCCAAAGCGTTTCCGGGTTGTGCTCGACCCATCCCGGTTGCGGGTAGATCTGCGGGAACTCCTCCTGCGCCTGCGCCACCGGGCGCATGCGCTCGTCGAACACGATGGCGCGGGTCGAGGTGGTGCCCTGGTCAATGACCAGGACGTGCGCCGGAGACGGAGGGGATGAGGTCATGGTCGGTGCACCCGGATGAGGTGGACGCGGACTGGCTGCCTGTCCGGGCCCGGTGTCGCATCAGCCTTCATTTGCGCCAGATCGGAGCCGTCGGGGCGACCGGCGCCTGTGCAGGCCCTGCCGGGCAACGGTTCTGCGCTGGTGCGCCGCGGGCGCGAGGTTGCGCTGCGGCACCAGGATGCGATTGCTCCCGGACGTCCTGGACCGGCCTTCCGGCGAGATGGTCGAGGCCGGATCATGGGATGGCCTGGAGCCCGGCAGCGGCTCCGACCGTCCGGGGGACGCTGCTGGCCACCCGCGCGCCTACCGCCCGGTCAACCGCCGCACGGGCGTCCGGATCGAGCCGGAGCCCTAGCTTGGTGCGTCGCCACAGCAGGTCGTCGCCGGTCCGGACCCATTCCTCCCGCACTAGGTAGTCCAGCTCCGCTTCGGTCAGGCCGGCGCCGAAGTCCCGCCCGAGATCGGAAGCGGTCCGGGCCTTGCCCAGCAGGATGCGCGCCCGCGTGCCGTAGAGCCGCAGCAGGCGGCGGAGCTGGGGGCGGGGCAGGAAGCCGTAGCGCGCCGCCAACGCGCCCAGCTCGCGGTCGAAGCCGTCGCGCGGGAAGTCGCCGCCCGGCAGGGGCACGGTGCCGGTCCAGCCGGGGGGCCGGCCGGAGGGGCGCGGCAGGTGCCCGTCGAGCTTCGCCAGCACCGCCTCGGCCAGGCGGCGATAGGTGGTGATCTTGCCGCCGAAGATGGTCAGCAGGGGGGGCGCACCGGGCTCCGCGTCGAGTTTCAGCACGTAGTCGCGGGTAGCGGCCTGGGCGGCGGAGCCGGACGCCTGCTCGTGCTCGGCGTAGAGCGGGCGAACCCCGGAATAGGTCCAGCACACCATGTCGGGGGTCACCGGCCGCAGCAAGTAGTCGCTAGCCGAGCGGCACAGGTACCCGATCTCCTCCGCCGAGGCGGCCACCGCCGCCGGATCGCCTTCGTAATCGCGGTCGGTGGTGCCGATCAGGGTGAAGTCCTGCTCGTACGGGATAACGAAGAAGATGCGCTTGTCGTCGTTCTGGAAGATGTAGCATCCGTCATGATCGTACAGCCGCGGCACCACGATGTGGCTGCCCTGGACCAGCCGCACCGGGGCACGGGTGTTGTCGCGCACCACCGTCTGCACCACGCTGTCCACCCAGGGTCCCGCAGCGTTGATCAGGGTGCGGGCCTGGATGACGCGGCGCTCGCCGTCCTCGCCCTCCAGCGTGATCTGCCAGAGCCCAGTCGCCTTCTCGGCGGAGACGCATCGCATGCGGGTCATGACCGTGGCACCGAGCGACGCCGCCGCGGCGGCGTTCAGCACCACCAGGCGCGAGTCCTCCACCCAGCAGTCCGAGTACTCGAAGCCGCGCGTGAAGCTCGGCTTGAGCGCCTCGCCGACGACGTCGTGGCGCAGGTCGACCGAGCGGGTCGGCGGCAGGCGCTTCCGGCCGCCGATGTTGTCGTACAGGAACAGGCCGAGGCGCAGCAGCCAGCGCGGGCGCAGCTTGCGGTGATAGGGCAGCACGAAGCGGAGCGGCCAGACGATGTGCGGCGCGATGCCCCACAGCACCTCGCGCTCGCGCAGCGCCTCGCGCACCAGGCGGAACTCGTAATATTCAAGGTAGCGCAGGCCGCCATGGATCAGCTTGGTCGACGCCGAGGAGGTGCCGGAGCCGAGGTCGTTCTGCTCGCACAGGAACACCCGGTGGCCGCGGCCGGCCGCGTCGCGCGCCACGCCGCATCCGTTGATGCCGCCGCCGATGATGGCGATGTCGTAGGGCGGAGGTGCTGGCGTGAGGGCCACCGACGACGTTCCCGTTTGTGCGCGTTGTGCACCGCGCTTGGTTCGGTTTGTGTTCTGTCATGCGCAAAGCGAACAGGCAAGTGCTCAAAGCGGCGCGAGCGGAACCGGGTCAGGGCGGCGCCTCGCCCTCCTCCGGGCCGGTCTCGATTACCTCGACGCTGGCGTTGCGGCACAGGGTGACGAGCTCGGGCGATGGCAGGCGGTCGGTGATGAGGATGTCGATCTCCTCCAGGCGGGCGATGCGGACCGGGGCGCGGCGGCTGAACTTGGAGGAGTCCGTCACCAGCATCACGCGGCGGGCGTTCTCGATGATGGCGCGGGAAACCTGGACCTCGCGCAGGTCGTAGTCGAGCAGGGTGCCGTCGGCGTCGATGGCGGAGGTGCCGATCACGGCGATGTCGGCCTTGAACTGGCGGAAGGCGTCGGCGGCGAGGCGGCCGATGATGCCGCCGTCGGAGGGGCGCAGGGTGCCGCCGGCGACGATCACCTGGATCGCGGTGTTGCGGTAGAGCTCCAGGGCGACGTTCATGTTGTTGGTCACCACCAGCAGGCCGGTACGGCCGGCGACCGCGCGGGCGACCTCCTCGGTGGTGGTGCCGAGGTTGAGGAACAGGGAGGTGTTGTCGGGGATCAGGGCGGCGGCGGCCTCGCCGATCAGGCGCTTGGCGTTCCGGGCGACCTGCTTGCGCGCCTCGTAGGCGAGGTTCTCGACGCCCGACGCGATGATGGCGCCGCCGTGCACGCGGCTGATCACGCGGGCCTCGGCGAGCTCGTTCAGGTCGCGGCGGATGGTCTGGGGGGTGACGGCGAAGCGGATGGCCAGGTCGTCCACGGCGAGGCGGCCGGTCTCGCGCAGCAGGGCGGTGATGTCCTGCTGGCGGCGGGACAGGAGGCGGGGGGCGCGGTCCTCGCTCACCGGCGGGGCTCAGGCGGCATCGGCGACGCCGAGGTTGAAGGCGATGGAGATGCGCAGCGCGCTGCCGCGGTCGGGGCGCACCTGGTGGAACAGCCAGGAGGGGAACAGGACCAGGAGGCCGGGGCGCGGGCGGATGGTCTCGCCGCCGGCGGCGGAGGCGCCGTCCTCGCCGGCGAACTTCAGCGCGGGGGCCTGCATGCCGGGGGTGGCGCCGCGGGGGCCGGGCATCCCGGACCCGCCGCCGAGGGTGGGGTCGTCGGCGCAGCCGCCGTCCTCGACGTCGTCGGTGCCGGACCAGAAGGCGCCGGGGTGGTCGTGGCTGATGCTGCCGGCGCCGGGGCGGTTGACGCTGGCGCAGGCCTGGGTGGTCCGGCGGGGGCGGACCGGCTGGCCGTGGCGCTCGGCGGTCATCCGGGTCGCGACCTGGCGGGCGAGGTCGAGGACCCCGGTGGCGGCGGGGCCGCCCCAGGCGGGGCGGTCGCGGGGGGAGTGCCGGCCGCCGGCGCTGGAGGCCTGGGCCGAGGGGGTGGCGTCGCGTCGGGCGAGGATGGTGGCGCGCAGGGCGGCGTTGCGGGCGGCCGCGTCGGGGAGCTGGACGGCGGCGACGGGGGTGGCGAAGAGGCCGCGCACGGCGATGTCGGGCATCGGGAGGTGTCCGGGGTGGTGTTCGGGGCGGCGGGATGTTCGGGTTGGGGAGTTCAAGCGAACATGATGCGCGGAAAGCGCGTGGGGCGGAATGGAGGATTCGAATGGAGCGAAGGTGGGGGTGGCGTGGTGTCAGGAAGTGGTGTCATCGGGTGTGTCCTGGAAGCCACTTGGGGAGTGGGATCGGGATCAAGGGGCTTGGACGGGGTCCTTGTCGAGGGTTGATCGTGGGTCCGGCGGCGAACCGAGGGGGTCGCGGGGAACGTGGCGGAGTAGAAGATGGGTTCGGGAGGAGCCTTGCGCTCCGGGGGATCGGCGTTGGGGTCTCGGTCGATCGCCTTCGTGTGCGGGTGGGGCTGGAGGGGCGGCGTCGAACGCAGGGCCGGACGCGGACTGTCTGCTCGGGAACTGGGGGTTGGGACACCGGACGCTGGATGACATCCAGGTGTCGTCGATGCCGCAAGCTCCGGTCGTTCCACGCCAGGAAACAGCTCCCGTTCTGAAGCGATGGGCGCTTGTCCGCCAGCATGCGAGCAGAACGCAGCGCACAAGAGGCCGGCCGCGACCGGACGGCACAGGCTGTCGATCGGGCAGTGTGGTGACGCGGGAGCCTTCTCGATCGGGGGCCTTGCCCAGGCGGGCTGATCTATAGGCGTCGCGGCCGGATACCTTTAAGGGATGGTCATCCTCGCTCGGCTCGAATAGGACCCGTTCATGGCTAAGACACCCGGCCCGCCGAAGGCCAAGACGGGCGCTCCGGCGCAGTTCGACATGAACAGCCGCGAGCGGAAACGCGGCGGCAAGGGAGGCTCCGGTGGTCCGGGCCGCGGTCGTGACGACAAGCGGCCGCCCAGCCGCATCGTGAGCCTGCCGCCCGCGTCGGTCGATCGCGGCGAGGGCTGGATCATCCAGAAGGTCGGACGGATCGACCAGGCCTCCCACGTCGCGATGGGTGCGGAGTATCGCCTGATCTTCGACGGCCATGACCCGCTGGTGTTCGACTACCTGAGTGCGGCGCGCGACCGTGCCAAGGAGCCACCTCCGGAGCCCGTGACGGTTGCGGAGGTCGCGGCCGATCCGGTGGAGGAACCGACCGGCTCGGACACGCCGGATGAGGAGCATTAGGCAGCGCCGCCCGCGTCGGTCGCGCCGGATCAGAAGCAGACAAGGGACGGGCTGGTGCTCGCCGGGGCGGTTTGAACGGCTGTGTTCGGGCACTTCATCACGGCCCTCCCCAGCCTGTCTGAACAGGAAGCGACCGAGATCTGTCGGGGTCACTGGCCGGGAGCGGTTGGTCCACTTCGGAGCGGAACAGGGCCGAGGCAGATACAGACGGGCCGGGTCCAGCTGCTAGCGCTGGAACCGGACCCGTAGAGCCCAGGCGTCTCAGGACACCGCCGATCCAGGATCACCGGCGGACCGGTTTCAACAACGTGGGTCGGATCGCGTCAGCGGCGGGTCTTCGCGAGGTCGCGGAAGGCGAGCACCAGCCTCATGTGCGGCGCGACGAGGCGGGGCGGCAGCGTGGGCAGGTGGATGCGGATCGCGTCGAGCCGTTTCGACGGCGGCAGCGTCTCGAAGGGCGCGCGAACGTCGCCCGACCCGCCGCTGCGCTCGTAGCTGCGAGCGATCACCTCCACGAGCTCGGACGGCACGGACGCGAGCAGCGCCTGCTCGTCCGGACGCAGCGCGCGATCGCGGAGCGGGCCGGACAAGGTGCGCTGCTCGGCGGGTTTTGGTGTCTCCCACGGTTTCAACCGGGCAAGCGGATATTCGACCTCGACACCGTTCGGCTGCTGCACGTAGCCGGTGTCGCCGTCGATATCGACGAGGATGCCGGGATGCGAGCCGTCGAGGGCGGTGACGCGGTCGCCGATCGCGAGCGGGGGCATGATGACACTCCGGTGAGCCACCGGGAACGGGGCAGCCCCCACCATGACAGGATCGGCGGTTCCCGGCGAACCTCGGGGGCGAGGAAGGTCGGCCGGGGCATCGAAAGACGTGTGTCCCGCGCCAACTTCCAGACGTCGAAGATGGCCGGGAGCGGACAGGTCGCTTCGGAACGCGCGGGCTAGGGCCTGTTAGCTCCTGATCCAGTCGCATGTGGCGGCGAGGCAGAGGATACCG
>CAXTVS010000054.1:0-21752 GCA_964247735.1 uncultured Acetobacteraceae bacterium | reverse complement strand
TGCGGATCTTGTCCTCGGCCGAGTAGTGCTTCCGGTTGCCCGGCGGATGTCCTTGCCCAGCCGCTCGGACGGCGATGGCGAGGTGGACGACTTCTGGTTCATCTGCATGTCCTCTCTGAACGTGATCAGCCAGAAACCCTCCTTTCCTCAACTCCTCAGATCTGTCTCATGAGCCCTGACGGCGGACAGTCGAGGTGCTGAACCGGCTCGTGCGGCAGCGCGGCACGCCCAAATACCTATTCGTCGACAACGGGGCGGAGTTCACAAGGCAGCTGTTCGACCTGTAGGCTCACCACCACGGGTTGCGGATTGACTTCTCCCGCCCGAGCAGGCCGACCGACAACGCGCTTTGTCGAGACGTTCAACGGCTCGCTGCGGAACGATCGATGCATGCGTCGATCTAGAACCTGCACTGGTTCGCCACGCTGGCCGAGGCCAGAGTCATCGTCGAGGCGTGGCGCCGGGACTGCAACGAGAGCCGGCCTCACATGGCTCTCGGCGATAGGACGCCACAGGAATATCTATTGCACTATGGGCCTTTCGCGGCGACGAAGGGTCTGACGGCCGGCGGAAGCTAACGCTGGGTCTGGACCACCAAACCCAAGCGCCTCACGAGTGGCGCGACCTGGACCGGCGGATCCTGGCCTCTGACAAGGAGTTTGCACGGCAGGCCCACATGGACGAGGCAGCTCGGCTACTGATCCGGATTTCAAGCATCGAGCTGCTGAACGTCACTGCCATGGTCGCCGCAATTGGCAAGTTACACCGGTCGCGGCAGACCTCTTGCAGACGGGGCGAGCCGTACGTTGAACGGCATCCATAGCGTCTAGCCCAACCAGGCGATGCTAGCCGATCAACCGGTTGGCATACCAACGCCTCATGATGAAGCCGCCAAAGATTATGGCACAGGCAGGAGCCGCCGCCGTCGGTATGAGCCTCTCCAACCGCTATGCACTATACGCAAGTTTGCGCGTCGCGCAAAGTACGGGTATGTATGTTTGTGTGCGTGACGACATGATCGATTTGACAGCGGCCGGACGCGGCCTACGCGAGCGGAAGAAGCAGGCAACTCGGGATGCTCTGGCTGCCGCGGCCATGCGTTTGACGCTGAGGCATGGCCTTGAAGCACTACGTATAGAAGACATCGCAGCCGAGGCGGATGTCTCCGTGCGGACCTTTAACAACTACTTCTCCAACAAATATGAGGCGCTGACCGCGCAGTTCGTCGGCAGGATGCGTCACGTCGCCAATGCCCTGCACGCCAGGCCGGCGGACGAGCTGCTATGGGATGCGATCATCAATGCGGTCATGTCGCCTTGGAGCCACGCGGCCCGAGGCCACACGGCACCCAATCCTGCCTCTGCGGCTGAGTTGCGCACCTTGTTCGCAGCGTCATCCGTCCGTGCGGAGGTTCTGAAGGCAGGCTTCGCTGAGGACAACCCTTTCGCTGCAGCAGTCGCCCGACGCAGCAGTACTGACATCGACAAAGACCTTTACCCCAGGCTGGTGGCAGCAGCGGTGACCGGTACAATTCAGGTAGCAATCGATGCGTTCCTCAAGGCCGATCCACCGGTGCCGCTAGTGCCGCTCCTGCGCGAGGCCCTGGAGCAGCTCTCAGAGGGGCTGCCTGATCCCTCGAATTTGCATAAGACCTGATGAGGAAGGATCATATGATGTCCCAGTCCAGTCCTGCTGCGCCGGAGGCGGCCGGCCCTGGTGCCGCGATCGCGAGGCAACGGGCAGCCCTTCTGGCCCAGTGCCCGTCACCGCCGCCGAGGCTCTCGCCCGAAGAAGCGGCCAAGCATCCGATCCACGTCAACTATTGGGGAACGACCGGACCTACGGTGCTGGTCGTGCACGGCGGCGTGCAGGGGGGCCTGGGCGGGGGGCCGAGAACCTTCGACAAGCAGAAGCCGCTGGCCGAGAAGGGTTGGCAACTGGCAGTGGTCGACCGGCCGGGCTTCGGCCGGAGCGTGTCCCGGGGCGTCGACGACATGGAGGCCGACTCGGTCTGGATCGCCGACATGCTGGGGGGGAGCGCCCACCTGATCGGTCATTCCTGGGGTGGTGCGGAAGCGCTCCTGGCGGCTGGCCGCCGTCCGGAGGCGGTGCGTTCCCTCACCCTCATCGAGCCGGCGCTGCACCCTCTGCTGATGGTGCATCCGCGTGCCGCCACCGACCCCGCCATCAAGATGGCCGGCGCCCAGATCATGAAGCTGATGATGGAGGTCCGCACGCCGGGCGAATACGGCCTGGCCTTCGCGCGCGGCATGGGCACCGAGGGCGACGGGCCCAACGCCGTCACCACCGCCTTCCAGAACGATCCGGAGCAGGCGACGCGGGTCGGATGCGCGCTGCTGCAGGGGCGCATGGCGCCGCCGCCAATGTTGCAGCAGGCGGCGGAAACGATTGCCAGGTCGGGCATTCCGGTATTGGTCATCAGCGGCGGCTGGAGCTCGTCCTTCGACACGGTCGGCAGCGTCGTCGCCGAGATGACCGGCGGCCGCTACGTCGTCGTTCGGGCGTCCAACCATTTCGTGCAGCAAGCAAGTGCCGAGGAGTTCAACACCGTCGTCGACGCGTTCATGCGCGAGGTGGAGAACCGTGCCGCGTCTTCGTCCTCGCCTGAGGGAGCACCCTGACCGGGAAGAGGGCTTTTGAGCTCGCGAGGCTCGTCCCGGTAATCTCCGCACGGGCCGGCTGCGGCCGGCCCGCCTGCGGACAGGAGGCCGAAGCAAGCAGGCTTCGGATACCGGCAGAGGGCTTCGCCGACCTGAGGACAGGCTGGCCCCACCGCCGCCGTACGCAGCAGGATCGCCTGTGCCGTCATCGTGGTCGGGACGTCGTTCGGGAAATCGGCTGCGACGCGCGCGACCGCGTCCAGGACCTGAGGCGGACGTGCTGCTGCCGGTGGCCGATCGCGGGGCGCCGAGACGCCCAAATGAGGCGGCATGACCGCCCCGGCGCGTCCTCGCCAGGGTCGGGCCATTGCCGCCGGCGCTGTCCATCGCAGCGAAACCGCTCAGCGCGCCGTCTGGCCAGGCAGCACCAGCCACGTGCCGCTATGAGGGTCGAACACGTCCACCGATCCAGCCTGGTGCAGGATGGCGCGCATGCGGTCGTTGTAGATGCCGGTCAGCAGCGCGAGCCCGGCGAGGCCGCCGGCCGGACGCGCCAGCGTACGGATCGAGGCGGTGCGGGCGATGGCGGCGGCGACGCGCCCGTCGGCCGAGGCCCTGGCCTCGGCCAACAGGGCAGTCCGGTTCTGCTGCGCGGTCTGCTCGATCCGGATGGCCACGCTGTGCGCCTCGGCGACTAGTGAGTCGGCCTGCTGAGCGGCAGTCAGCACCTCCTCGAAGGCGGCCTTGGCGCCGCTCGGCAGCGCGGTGCCGACGTCGACCCGGCTGATCTCGACGCCGAGGCCGGCATCCAGCCGCCGCAGCTCGGCCAGCTGCCGGTTGATTGCCGATGCCAGGTCGATGCGCAGCCGCTCCCGCCGCATCCGGTCGGCCTGCGTCAGGTCGGTGCCGCCACGGGTAACGACCAGGGTGTCGGTGTCGCGCGCCGCCGCGAGGGCGACCACGCTCGCCATGGTGAGCGCCTTGAGGGCCGCCGGCACGCGGCCGGTCTCCAGCACGTACTCGGCCGGATCGACGATGTGGTAGAACACGCTCGCGGTCAGGTGGACCACCCCGTCCGACGTCATGAAGAACGCGGCGTTCTGCCGCGGGTCGGCCTGCACCGCCCACTCCGTCGACGTACCCCCGGGGCCGCTTGGCGACCGAAGCGGGTCGAACGAGAACTCGATCTGGCGCTCTGCGGAAGGTAGCAGCACGATCCGCTCGAACGGCCTCGGCCAGGCGAGCAGCAGGCCGGCCCCCTGCACCCGCACCACCCGTCCCAGGCGCAGCACCACCGCACGGCTGTCCGGCTGGACCTCGGTGATGTTGGTGAACGGCCATGCCAGGGCTGCCGCCAGCACGAGGCCGAACGTCGCCCGGAAGGCAAGCCGGATCGCCTGCGTCCAAGGTCCCTGCGCCCGAGGTCCATGTATCAAGGCACGGATGGATCCAGCCGCGGTCGAAGCCATCCCTAGCGTTTCCGGCCCGACGCCGGAGCTGGCGCAGCGCCCGGCACGGTGTCTGAAGCGGCGGCTGGGGCCATGACGGACGGACCGGAAACGAAGGCACCGAACGGCGCGGCATCGGTCCGCAGCACCAGCCGCGTGTTGTCCCCGACCACCGTTCCCAGCATGTCGAGCGAGCGCAGCAGAGTGTAGAGCCCGGGCGCGCTGCTATAGGCGGCGGCATAGATGTCGGCTGCCTGCAGCCCCGCCCTGGCCTCCACCCGCGCCGCCTCGGCGCGCGCGTTGGCGGCCACGATCCGTGCGTCGCGCGAGGCGTCCGATTCGATCTCCGACGCGGCCCGCTCGCCCTCCGCGTTGATGCGTGCGGCAACTGTGTTGCGCTCCGCCGTCATGCGCGTGACGGTTGCCTCCAACGTGTCGCCCGGCAATGTCAGGCGCTCGATCCCGACATGCAGAATGCTGATTCCATATCCGGCGAGCACCTGCGCCTGAAGGTGGGCCTTGAGGACGTCCTCGAACGCGTCGAGCCGCACCCTGGACGGATCGGTGTTGACCAGCTGCGACAGGTCGTAGCGCGCCGCCACGATCTCCAGCGACGACCCCAGGTAGCTGCGCAGCTGCTCGGCCGCCTCGTCCGGCGCGTTGCGCACCGCCTGGAGGTACTGGACGACGCGGCCGGCATCCGGGGGCACCCGCCACTCGACATAGGCCTGCACCAGGATGCGTAGGCCGTCGCGCGTGCCGACGTCGTGCAGGCCGGTGGACGTGGTGCGCAGTCGGACATCGACTGGCACGACCGCCTCAAACGGCGCTGGCCAGCGCAGCGTCAGGCCCGGCTCGGTCATCACCCGCACCGGTGCGCCGAATGCGGTCAGCACCACCGCCTGGCCCGGTTCCACGACGGTCAGGCAGGTGGCGGAAAAGGTCAGGAGCGCGATCAGAGCTACAACGATCAAAGGGCCGGTGCAGCGTAGCCGCGCCGGAACGTCCTCTGGCACCGCGTGCCGGTGACCATGGTGATCGCCATGAATGTGCTCATGGTCATGGTGACGATGTCCAGACACGTCCGCTCCTATGGCTCGCGGCTGCGCGGCGGCAGAAGCATCGCGCCGCCGCCGGAAGAGCGCAGGTCGAGCAGCACGCCGGCCGTTCCCAAGCGATGGTCCACGATCAGCAGCCTCCGGTGCGCGAGCCCGCTCGCGAGCTTGTCGAGGCGGCGCTCCAGGATGAAGGAGGCCGGGCTGCGCGCGTCCGCGGTGCGGTCGGCGGCGAACGCGGTGGCGCCCACCTCGGCATCGACTACCGCGTCGCGAGCGTTCGCCGCGGCGGCGTTGGCGACATTGGTCGCGTCGCGCCTCGCATCGATCTCGGCCTGCGCCGACTCTGCCTGCTGCTCGGCGATGGTCGTGTGGCGGTTGACCTCGGCCGCCTGCACGGCGTGATAGGCCTCAGCGGCACCGGCCGGCGGATGGATCGCCTCGACCACGATCGCCATCACCTGCAGGCCGGTCCGGCTGGCATCGAGCCCGTCCTGCAGCGACGTGGCGATGTCGCGCGCGAAGCCGGCGCGGCCGGATCCCAGCATGTCCGGCAGGGTGTGGTGGGCGACGTAGCGCGCCAGCAGCCGGCTGGTCCTGGCCTGGACTAGGCGCTGCGGATCGCCGACGGCGAAGGCAGCCTCCAGCGCCGCGGCGTCGGACAGGCCGACGCGGTAGACCACGCGCAGGCCGATGTCGAGGCTCTCGAAGCTCTGCCGGCCGCGCGACAGGCTGGCGACGAGGTAGGCGCTTTCGGAGGCGCGGGTTCCGTTCCAGAGCCGGTCCTCGGCAGGCCCAGGATCCGCCTCCGCCGCCGGCGGGGCCGACGTGGTCGCGGCTGGACCCCCGCCAGCTGCGAACGCGACGGGAACGTCGTGCAGCACGCCGAACTCCACCGGACGCAGCCGCCCGATCGGCCAGGGCAGATGGAGGTGCAGTCCGGGGCCGAATACCACGACCGGCTGGCCGAACCGCTCATAGACGCCGCGCTGGTCTAGGTGCAGGGCCTCGACGCCGGACAGCGCCCACCCGATCAGCGCCAGCACCGCCGTCACCGGCACGAGGGCTGCGCGGACGAACGCGAGCGCACAACTGTACGACAGATCGATGCCGAACAGGTCGCGCATCGCGTCGGGCGGCGGACGTCGCAGGGCGATCGCGCCGGCGATCGCGCTCCGGACCGTCATCCGGGCTTCGTCCGGCGGCGGGAACGGCACGAACATAGTCGCCAGGGCGCGGATGACGATTTCGGCGGCCACAGGGAGGCAAAGAATCGCCGAGGCCGGGCCGGCATGACGGCCGAGGCCGATCCCTGCACCGAGCATCAGGCAGCCGACGCCGCAAAGCGCCGATACCGCGATCGGCACCCGGATCAGGCAGGCGAGGACAGGCGCTTCCGGCAGGACGACCGGGGCGAGGGCCGCGAGATGGCGCTCGACCACCAGAAGCGCGAAGGAGCCCACCAGCAACGCGATCCCACCGGCCGTTGCCTGCCCCGTTCCACCATTCCAGCTCGTGTCGTGAAGGAGAGCGGACGCTCCAGCCCAGGTGCTGGCAGCCGCGATCAGGCCGCCGAGCGCCGTCTGCTGCCAGCCGCCCAGACGGCCGGCGCGCAGGCGCAGCGCCTTAGCCCTCCGGTTCGCAGCCGCAGCAGGCGCCGCCTCGTGCTCCGCCCGAAGCAGGATGACGCGCGCCCTGACCATCAAGACCGCGGCGGCACATCCGGAGGTGGCGATGCCCAGCGACGCGGCAACACTGTCCGACATCGCCCCTGCCGCGCCGGATCGGAATGCCGCGGCCGCAACCAGGAACAGGACGCCTCCGAGCCCGGTGGCAACGGCGGGCCGGAGGTCCTGTCGTCCTTCCAAGGTGAGGGAAGTCAAAGTCGCCAAGCGCACCGGCTCGAACCTCCAGGGTTGTCGGTCAGTCGGGCTGTGGTCGCATCGCGTTGCCCCTGCGTTGCCGGCGACGGATTGGCCGGACCTTATAAGGCTCTTCCCCTGCGGCCGAGTCGCGCGACGTCCGCGCCTATCGGCTGTCACCACCCGGAATCGCCTCGGACTGGGCGTCGAGCGCGCCGGATGCCAGCCGCTGTTCCACCATCTGCTTCATCGCGTCGAGATCGTGCCGCGAATAGTAGGTCCCGGCGCGAACCACGCCGTCGATCCTGTGCAGGTTCTGGACGCTCTCCATCGGGTTGGCATCGAGCAACACCAGGTTGGCGTTCTTGCCCTGCTCGACGGTGCCCATGCTCGCCTCGCGGCCGAAGAACCTGGCGCCGTTGAGGGTGGTCATCTGCAGGACCTTCAATGGCGCGATGCCGTTCTGTGCCAGCAGGTCGAATTCCTGGTGCAGGCTGAAGCCCGGTATTTCCCATTGTCCGCCCAGATCCGACCCAGCCATCATCGGCGTGTTCGACTGGTCGAGCAGCTTGAGCAGCTTGAGCTGCAGGTTCCAGAACTGCGACAGCGTGGCCTTGTCGCTTGGCGTGATCGTGGTCGAGTAGCGCTGGGCCAGTCCGAACCAGAACTCGCGCGTCGGCGACGCCACGTAGCGGAGGTTCGGGTCGTTGCGGTAGACCGGATCGTCACCGAAATCCATTGTGCGGTCGCGGATCAGGGTCGGCGCCTGCCAGGTTCCACTGGCCGAAAGCTCCTGCACCACCTTGCGGCACTTGGCTTCGCTGAAGGTGTCGACGACGTGCTGCAGCCGGGAGATCGTGGTCGGGTCGGACTTTACCCGTGCAAGAAGCGGCTCGGAAATCGCCGCACGGACGATCTTGCGCACCATGAAGCCGGGGATGAAGGACGGGATGCTGGCCACCGGCAGCCTAGCGACCGAGGCGCGGATTGCGTCCTCGTCGGTCGAGCACGAGATTAGCAGCGTGTCGAACGGTCCCAGATGCTCAATCGAGCGGTAGCCCGCCGCGGCGGCCTTGACCGCATCAACCCCGTTGGGAAGATGTCCCTCGAACGGCAGCCCGACCTTCTTCGCCTCCGCGCCAACGGCAAAGAAGGTCGACGGCGAGACATCAACCACCTTGATGAAGTCCGCCCCTTCCGTCTTCTGCCTGTCCACCTCCGCGACGCCGGCCTCCGGGGTGGGCGCGTTCTGGCGGGTGAAGATGGCCCCGGGCATCGCCAGGATCTCCGGTGCCGCGCCGGCGGAGGGCAGCTTGCCGTTCTTCCGGTCCATCAGCATTTCCGGCGATCCTGACATCTGACGGACGCCGGTGACTCCGTTGACCAGCAGCATGATGAGGCTGCTCGACGGGTCGGGGTCGCCCAGAGGATGGGCGTGCAAGTCGTTGAAGCCCGGCACCACGAACTTGCCCTGTGCCTCGACCAGCCTGGTCGAGGCACCGACGGCGACGGGCGCGCGCAGGATCTGCGCGATCCTGCCGCCCGACACCACGACCGCCATGTTCGGCGCAAGCGCACCGGTGCGGGTATCGACGATCGTGACGCCGTCCAGAACCAAGTCGCCGGCCACAGTTGCTGGCGCATCCGCTCTTGCCGATCGGGCTGCGACCGGAACGAAGGCAGCGGCGGCCAGGGTCATGGCGGCGAGCAGCGAACGACGCCATCCGCGCCGCCCCGTAGGCCGGTCGTTCCGAAAGCTACTAGACGTTTCTGCCATTCTGTCTTCCAAAAATCCAGGCGCCCGCATCGTCAACGGCCGGAACCCCTGCTCGTCGTGAACACGTTTGTCTTCTTCGATCCCTGAGGTTCGATGATGCAGACCCACGCTGCAGGGCTTCCGCTCAACGCGAGCCGGCGAGGAGGCCATGCCTCGGGATCCGCAGCGCGAAGCCGGCCGCGATTAGGACCAGAACGGTGAATAGCAGCAGGCTTGGGGTGTAGCCGCCCATGTGATCGAAGCTCAGCCCGAGCAGCAGCGGCCCGATCCCGCCGCCGACGAGGTAGATGCCGAACTCGACGCCGTAGAGGCGGCCGTACACCATCTGCGGGAAGTGGCGGCGGGTCAGGTAGGCGATGAAGTTCACCTCGGCGCCAATGGCTCCCCCCAGCAGCACGACCGCGAAGTAGCTCGCGCCGTGGGTCGGGCCGAACACCAGCAGCAGGAAGGAGACGGCAGCCAGCACCGCGATGGCTGCGACCACGCGCGGCGCCTGCGCCCGGTCCAGCACCCAGCCGATGCCGCCCCGGCTGACCAGCGCCGCGAGGCCGGTCAGGGCCGCCATCCGGGCCGCCGCCGGCGGAGAGAAGCCGCGGTCGATCATCATCGGCACCAGCTGCGCCAGCACGCCGACGGTGGTGATGCCTAGCAGGAAGAACACCGTGCACAGCAGGATAAAGGTCCCGGTCCGCATCAGCGGCATGACCGGCGGCGCGGCGACGTCGCTCCGGCGCGCCACCGGACCGCGCACGTGACGCGTGGTGACCAGGGCGGCCGGTATACCGATCACCACGGTGATCACGCCGATGATCGCGTAGGCGTCGCGCCAGCCGAAGGTTCCGACCAGGATCTGCGCAATGAGAGGAAGCAGGGTGGCGCCTAAACCGACGCCCATGGTTGCCAGGCCCAGCGCCAGACCGAGATGGCGTTCGAAGCGCCGGATCAGGACGGCGGAATAGCCAAGCGGCGAGGCGCCGGCCGCCAGGAACGGGATGGCGCCGTACGCCAGATACAGATGCCACAGATGCGGGGTGAGCAGCGACAGCGATGCGATCAGGAGCGAGATCATTACCACCGAGACCAGCAGCACGATCCGCGGGCCGAGGCGATCGATCGCCGAGCCCCACAGCGGCGATGCCACCGCCAGTCCAAGCTGCGAGATCGCGACGGCGCCCCCGAGCTGGGTGCGGCTCCAGCCGAACTGCGCGTGCAGAGGATGCACGAACACGCCGAAGGAATAGATCGTCAGGGTGCCGGCGCTGAAAATCAGGCCGATCGAGGCGGCAATGACCGCCAGCCAGTCGTGATCCAACTCCGCGACGTCGCCCGGAGCTCCCGTCATCAAGACATCGCGCATCGTTCTTCCCCGTCCTGTTTTGATCGTTACAGCTTCTATAATGATCCTTTCTCGACCAGTCGACGGCTTTCAACTTCGCACACGGCTGCGTCAGTTCGGCCGGTAGTTGACGCGTACGGAGTTCCGCCGGGCCGAACGCGGACGAGCGGCTAAATTGCCCGTATCGTCAGCGGATCAGGTCCTGTCAGCCAATTCTCGTTTCATAATGCGCGGTCGTGCGTGCGGCGACCTCGTCCTGCGTGGTTCCTGGTGCCAGCTCGATCAGGCGGAACGGGCGTGTGCGGTCGGGCCGCCGGAAGACGCAAAGGTCGGTGACGATCATGTCGACCACGTTCAGACCGGTGAGCGGCAGGGTGCAGCGCGGCACGAACTTCGGCTCGCCGTTCTTCGCGTTGTGCTCCATCACCACGATGACCTTCCTGACGCCCGCGACCAGGTCCATGGCGCCGCCCATTCCCTTCACCATCTTCCCCGGGATCATCCAGTTGGCGATGTCGCCGGTCTCGGCCACCTCCATCGCCCCCAGCACGGTGAGGTCGATGTGGCCGCCGCGGATCATCGCGAAGCTGTCGGCGGACGAGAAGTAGGACGACGAGGGCAGCTCGCTGATGGTCTGCTTGCCTGCGTTGATCAGGTCGGCATCCACCTCGTCCTCGTAGGGGAACGGACCGATCCCCAGCATGCCGTTCTCGCTCTGTAGCGTCACCGTCATGCCGGCAGGGATGTTGTTGGCCACCAGGGTCGGGATGCCGATGCCCAGGTTGACGGTGTAGCCGTCGCGCAGCTCGCCGGCCGCGCGCGCGGCCATCTGGTCGCGGGTCCAGGGCATCAGGCGACCTCCCTCGAGCGGGTCGTGCGGAACTCGATCCGCTTGTCGTAGGGCGCGCCGCAGACGATGCGCTGCACGAACACGCCCGGCAGGTGCACGCCGTCCGGATCAAGCGTGCCGGTGGGCACGATCTCCTCCACCTCCGCCACCGTGACGCGCCCGCACATGGCTGCGGGAACGTTGAAGTTGCGCGCGGTCTTGCGGAACACCAGGTTGCCCGTCCCGTCGGCCTTCCAGGCCTTGACGATCGCGAGGTCGGCGAAGATGCCGCGCTCGAGGATGCAGACCTGGTCCCCGAACGTCTTGTGCTCCTTGCCCTCGGCGGCCAGCGTGCCGACGCCGGTGCGCGTGTAGAAGCCGGGGATGCCGGCACCGCCGGCGCGCATCCGCTCGGCCAGCGTCCCCTGCGGACAGAACTCCACCTCCAGCTCGCCGGCCAGGTACTGGCGCTCGAACTCCTTGTTCTCCCCAACATAGGAGCTGATCATCATCGCCACCTGGCGCGAGCGAAGCAGGCGGCCGAGCCCGACGCCGTCGATGCCGGCGTTGTTGGAGGCAATGCGCAGGCGCCTGGTGCCGGCCCGCTCGATCGCGGCGATCAGCCGCTCGGGGATGCCGCACAGCCCGAAGCCGCCGGCGGCGATCAGCATGCCGTCGGACAGCAGGCCGTCGAGCGCCGCGTCCGCGTCAGGATAGGTCTTGGTCATCATGGTGCAGTCCGACCTTGGCATCGGCTCGGCCCCGGCGGGGGCGGCGACAGGCTTGGGGGAAAAGACGGGTCAACGCTCCAGCGTCATCGCGACGCCCATGCCGCCGCCGATGCACAGGGTCACCAGGCCGCGCGCCGCGTCCCGGCGACGCATCTCGTGCAGCAGCGTCACCAGCACCCTGGCGCCCGACGCGCCGATCGGGTGGCCGATGGCGATGGCGCCGCCGTTGACGTTCACGATCGACGGGTCCCAGCCCATCTCGTGGTTGATCATGCACGCCTGGGCTGCGAACGCCTCGTTGGACTCGACCAGATCGAGGTCGTCGACGGTCCAGCCGGCCTTCTCCAGCGCCCTGCGGGAGGCCGGGACCGGCCCGGTGCCCATGAAGGCGGGATCGACCCCCGCCGTCGCCCAGGACGCGATCCGCGCCAGCGGCAGGAGGCCGCGCCGCGCCGCCTCGGACGCCGTCATCAGCACCACGGCCGCGGCCCCGTCGTTGAGGCCCGACGCGTTGCCGGCGGTGACGGTGCCCGTCCCGTCGAAGGCGGGCTTCAGCTTCGACAAGCCGTCGATCGTCGTTCCCGGCCGGATGTGCTCGTCCTCGTCGACAAGCCGCGCGCCCTGCCGGCTGCCGACCGTCACCGGCACGATCTCGTCGCGGAAGCGGCCCGCCGCCCGCGCCGCCTCCGCCTTGTTCTGCGACCGCGCGGCGAACGCATCCTGCTCCGCCCGCCCGATCTGCCAGCGCGTGGCGATGTTCTCCGCCGTGTTGCCCATGTGGTAGTCGTTGAAGGCGTCCCACAGCCCGTCCACGACCATGGTGTCGACCAGGGACATCGAGCCCATCTTCCGCCCCGCCCGCATGTGGGCAGCGTGCGGCGCCAGGCTCATGCTTTCCTGGCCGCCGGCAACAACCACCGACGCGTCGCCGGCGGCGACCTGCTGCATGCCGAGCGCCACCGAGCGCAGGCCGGAACCGCACACCTGGTTGATGCCCCAGGCGGTGGCTTCCTGCGGCAGCCCTGCGGCAAGAGCCGCTTGGCGTGCCGGGTTCTGGCCCTGGGCGGCGGTCAGAACCTGACCCAGGATCACCTCATCCACTTCGGCCGGCGCCACCTCGGCGCGCCGCAGCGCCGCGCCGATCGCAGCCGCACCCAGCAGGTGCGCCGCCGTGGCCGCGAAGGCGCCGTTGAAGCTGCCGACCGGCGTGCGCGCCGCGCCGACGATCACGATGTCCCTGTCAGCCATTACCGTTCGTCCTCAGTGTCCTGGTAGCCGACCATGACGGACAGCGGCAGTCGCGCCTTCTCCATCACTGCCGCAGTCAGTAAGCGTCAGACCGCGTGCATACCATGCACGTCCTCGCCCGAGTCGGCCCGGCGCTCCACCCCGCCGGCGCCGCCGAACGCAATCGCCCCGGCAGCGGCGCCTGGCGAGGCCGGAAGGCTGTGCGGGATCGTGTCCATCATGCCCGGCCTCCACCTCCGTGCTCGGGTCTGCACGGAAGCCAGAAGCAGACGTCCGGGATCGGCGAAGGACAGGCCGACTGCCCCCTCGACCCGCCGTAGCGCCTCGCCGCCTTGCGCATCCAGACCGCGCTCTCCACTCTCGCAGAAGGCGACACGGCAGGCGCAAGCCGCTGACCTGGCCGTCCTGCTTGGCGCCAAAGCTGTACGCCCAGTGTTTCAAGAAACGCGTTCCCTCATCTTTGGCAACCGTTCGACGGGATCCGGAGTGCCGCCGGCCGGTCGGCGGCGACCGGTGAACCAGGGCGTGGTGTCGGTCCTGGCAGCGATCCGCTTCGACTCCGGTCTTCTCCTTCAGCCGCGCAGGCGTGGGAACAGGTCGAGGGCATTGTCCTGCAGGATGCGGCGGCGCAGCGACGCGTCGAACAGCGGCGTGGCGTCGATGTCGCCGGCCAGGCGCGTCGCGATCGGCAGCGGCGTGAACGGCCAGTCGCTGCCGTAGAGGATGCGTCCCGGATCGGCGATCTGCAGCAGCGCCGGTGCCAGACGCGGCAGCGGAAAGCCCGCCAAGTCGTAATACAGCCGACGCAGGGTGGCGAAGAGCCGATCCGGCTCCACCGGGCTCGGCAACGTCAGGGCAGGCGACAGGCCGGCGATCCGGTCCGCCAGGACCGGCACCGCCGCGCCGGCATGCGGCACGATCAGCCGTATGTCCGGGAAGCGGTCCAGCGTGCCGGTCAGCAGCAGGTTGGCGACTGCACGCGTCGTCTCGAACATGAACTCGATCATCGGCCGCGGATAGCCAAGCGACAGCGTCTGGCAGCACGGACAGCTGGGCGAGGTAGGGTGCATGAACACCACGGCGCGCCGGCGGTTGAGCTCGGCGAACAGCGGGTCGAGCTGCGGGTCGCCCATGTAGAGGCCGTGGTGGTTGGTCTCGACCGTGACCCCGTCGGCCCCGAGCACGTCCAGGGCGTAGGCGGCTTCTTCCAGGGAGCCGTCGATGTCGGGCAGCGGCAGCGCAGCGAATAATCCGAAGCGACCCGGATGGTCCGAGGCGGCCCGGGCGCCGTCCTCGTTCACCTCGCGCGCCAGCGCGCGCGCCGCATGGTCGTCGCCGAAATGCACGCCGGGAGAGGAGATGGACAGCATGGCGCTGCGGATGTTGAGTCCATCCATCATGCCGAGCGCGGCGTCCACGTCCCATCGCGGCAGGCCGGGCATTCCATCCGGGTGTTGGTGGCCTGCCGCCTCCGCAGCGCGGCGGTAGCCGGCCGGAAGGTAGTGCGCGTGCACATCCACACGCGGCAGGAAGGGCTGCTCAGTCAAGGCACGACTCCGATACTGCTCACGCGGCAGGCTGGTCCTGACGCAGCACGTGGCTCAGGTCGATCGGCTGGTCGCCGGCGGCAGACAGGCGAACGCCGTTGCCGACCATGACCGTCAGAAACTCGTCCACCAGAGCTGGGAGCTCGCGCATCTGCGACACGCCGCCGAACACGTAGAAGTCCGGCCGCATGATCAAGCCGGCGAGACCATGTGCATCGAGGAAGGCGCCGTACTTGTTGTCCAGGTCCGACAGCGCGTCGACGCCCGAAGCGCCATCGAGCTGCAGCACCTGCGCACCCAGCAAGTCCAGCATGCGCAGCTGGTCCGGTCGCAGCAGGCCGTGCGGGTTCGCGCCGCGCAGCAGCACCACGAAGCCGAGTCCGACCACGTCGTCCCACTGGCCGGTCTGTCCGTTGCGGCGCACCCGACCGTGCGGCGATAGCAGCCCGGCCGGCGCCGCGTCCGGTCCATGCGCCAGCAGCCCGGCAGTCAGATGCGGAAACGGCGGCAGCGGATCCGCCGTTCCGGCCTTGAAGGCCCGGTCGCGTTCTGCGGCCTCCGCCGGATCAGCAATGCAGATCACCTTGCCGAGGTAGATCGAGGCGTCGATAACGGCGCTGACGTGCGGCTTGCGCTCGGCGGTGTAGCTGTCGAGCAGGCGGTCGTCGGCAAGGCCGCGCAGCAGGGTGTCGAGCTTCCAGCGCAGGTTCCATGCGTCGCGGATGCCGGCGCACATCCCCTGTCCCATGAAGGGCGGCATCACGTGCGCGGCGTCGCCCACCAGCAGCACCCGGCCGCGGTTCCACGACTCGGCGATCAGCGAGCGGAAGGTATAGATGGCATAGCGCACCAGCTCCGCCTGGTCGCGCGTCACCCAGGCTTCGAGAAGCGACCAGACCTTCTCCTCGCTCTGCAGCTCCTCGCGCGTCTCGTTCGGCAGGCGCATGAACTCCCAGCGTCGGCACACGCGCCCGTCATGCATGCCGCCCGGGACGATCGTCGTCGGCCGCGCCGGGTTGCAGTACTGTCCGCACGCCGGGATGTCGAGAACGACGCCCGGGTTGAGCTTCATGTCCACGACCAGCCAGTCAGCCTGGAAGCCGCGGTTCTCGCGCTCAATTCCCAGGTGCTCGCGCACGAGGCTGTTGGCGCCATCGGCACCCACGAGATAGCGTGTGTGCAGGGTCTGCATGCGGCCGGTGCCGACCTCGCGCAGCGAGACCTCGACTTGGTCGCCCCGGTCGACATGCCCGACATAGTCCCAGCCGAGGTTCAGCTCCACGTTCGGATGGGTGCGGACGGCCTTCCGGAACTCCGCCTCCAGGCTGGGCTGATGCACGAAGTTGGACTCGGGTCCGCCGGACACCGACTCCGCGCTCCAGTCGATGCAGAGCAGCTCCTCCCAGTTGGCATTGAACCACTGGTAGCGCGGCGCCGGCTGCGACACACGGGCGAGGCTCTCGCTCAGCCCGATCGCGCGCAGGATCCGGGCCGCCTCGTGGTCGATGCAGACCGCACGGGGCAGGCTGTACGGCTCGGTCCAGCGCTCGATCACCGCAACGCGGTAACCGAGGCGCGCCATCATCAGTGCCAGCACCTGGCTGACCGGCCCGTAGCCGATCTGGACGATGTCGTACACGCTTTCAGTCTGCATCGTTGCTTGCTCCGGCGTGAGACGATCGTGTTCGACGTGTTGCCAAGTACCAGCCCCTTACCGTCGGCGCGCCACGAGCTGCGCTTCCGGCGACGCCTCATAGTTGAAGGTGAAGTCGAGCGGCGGCTCGGGGCCCCACAGATAGAGGCTGTTCTCCACGTTGTGCGACTCGCCCTCCCAATCCCTGTCGGCGGCGAGGTAATCGATGTCGCAGGAATACTCGCAGTAGCTGCCCCAGGGATCGCGGACGTAGTGGAAGTAGTTCGAGCCGAGTACGTGACGCCCAAGGCCCCAGCCGGCGCTGAAGCCCTTGTCGGCCATCTGTGCCGCGCCGACGCCGATGTCGCCGATCGAGCCCACGTCCCACGAGCAATGATGGAAGCCCGGACCGTCCGACTTGGCGAAGGCGACCATGTGGTGGTCGCTGCCGTGCACGCCGTGCAGGAAGGCGATCACGCCGCCCGCCTCGTCCGACAGGCGCAGGCCGAGCACGCGGGTGTAGAAAGCGATGGCCCGCGTCACCTCGCGTGCGAACAGCAGCACGTGCGCCATGCGCCGCGGCTGCACCGGCATGGCCTGCCCGCGCATCGGCGCGCCGCGCCGGTTCGCCGGAACGCTGTCCAGGGTGGCCGGCGACTTGGCGCTCGGGGACGACTTCTCCGCCACCTTCAGCTCGACCAGCGTCCCGTCCGGGTCGCGGAACCAGAAGCCGTTGCTTTCGTGGCCGGGCGGCGGGTCGAGACGCTCGATCTGGCACTCCTGGAGGTGGGCCTGGAAGCGCTGCACGTCGTCGGCGAAGATGCCGAACGACAGATATTGCAGCGCCTTGCGGGACCCTTCCGTCAGCACGCCCCAGCGGTGCGGATGGCCGTGCGTGTAGAGATGCAGCGCAGCGCCGTCCTCACGCACGTCCAGCCCGAACGCCTCGTAGTACTGCCTGGCCTCTTGGAGGTCCGGCACCACGAGGGCGAAATGGTCGAGCGAGTGGACCCCCAGCGCGTTGGTGCGCCGGGACGGGGCAATGAAATGTCCGATCTGCGTCATTCTGTTTTCCTCCGGTCGGCCCACGTCTCCTGCCACGCCCTGCCGGCTTTGTCGGAAGAACGGGCTGCGCTGGTCAGGCGGCGACGTGCTGCGGCGCCCTAGTTTCCACCGCGTCCTGGTCGGCGACCGGGTTGCGCAGGATGCCGAGCCCGTCCATCTCCACCTCGCAAACGTCGCCGGCCTTCATCCACAGCGGCGGCTTGCGGGCCAGCCCCACGCCGGATGGAGTTCCGGTGACGATCACGTCGCCCGGCTCCAGCGTGAAGGCGGTGCTGAGCAGCGAGATAAGCGTCGCCACGTCGAACACCAGGTCGTCGGTGGAAGCATCCTGCACCACCTCGCCGTTCAGCCGCGTCCGAAGCCGCAATCCCTTGCAGCCTGGCGGCAGCGCGTCGGCCGTGACGAGAAAGGGGCCGAAGGCACCGGTGCCGTCGAAGTTCTTGCCCACCGTCCACTGCGGCGCCTTGAACTGGTAGTCGCGGATCGACGCGTCGTTGAACAGCGAGTAGCCGACCACGTGGCCCAGCGCCTGCGCCAGCCCGATGTCCCGCCCGCGTCGGCCGATCACGGCCACGAACTCGCCCTCGTAGTCCAGTTGCGGCGACACGCGCGGCCGCATGATCGGCGCCCCGTGGCCGATCAGGCTCGACGCAAAGCGTCCGAACACCGTCGGATAGTCCGGCACCTGAAACCCGCTTTCAGCGGAGTGGTCAGCATAGTTCAGGCCGATGCAGATGATCTTGCCCGGCGCTGGCAAGGGCGGCAGCAGCTCGACGGCATCGGGATCGACTTCGGCACCGTCCAGCAGAATGCGGCCGGCCTCGAGCAGCCGCTCCGGACCCTCGGCGACGAGGCTGCTAAGGCTGCCAGGATAGCGGCTGTCGGTCGCGACGTAGCCACGGAAGCGCCCATCGGGCGCCGCGGCTGCCAGTCCCATGGCATCGCGCTGCCGATATGCTGCGAAACGCATCGTGCTCCTCCCGTGACCTCATGGGAAAGTGCACCTGGAGAGTCTATCAGTCAATGGATCATCGATTATATGCAAAGTCGTGGCAGCAGGCGGGGAAAGCGGCTACAGAGTCTTCATGGCTCGCAACCAGTCTACCACTTCCAGCCTGACGCAGGAGGCCTATGAGCGCCTCCGCGCCGACCTCCTGGCGTGCCGGCTGCGACCGGGCGCCCGCCTCAAGATCAACGAGCTGTGCCAGACCCTCTCGGTCAGCCTCAGCGCGGTGCGGGAAGCGTTGTCGCGGCTGACCTCGGAGGGTCTGGTGGTGGCGGAGCCGCAACGCGGCTTCCGCGCCACGCCGATCTCGGCCGCCGACCTGTGCGACATCACCCGGGTTCGGATCCAGATCGAGTGGCTGTGCCTGGAGCGGGCCATGGCGCTCGGCGACGTCGCCTGGGAGTCCCAGCTGGTTGCCTGCTTCCACCGCCTGTCCCGCACCTCGGAACGCGATCCGCAGGATCCGGAGCGGATGAACGAGGCGTGGGCGGTCGCGCATGCCGACTACCACGGGGCGCTGGTCGGCGCCTGCGACAGCGTCTGGCTGTTGCGGCTGCGCGAGATCCTCTACGTCCAGAGCGAGCGCTACCGCCGCCTATCGGTGCCGCTGGCCGAGGTCGCACGCGACCTGCTGCAGGAGCACGAGGCGCTGGTGGATGCCACGCTTGCGCGGGACGCGCGTACCGCGCGGATGCTGCTGACCCAGCACATCGAGCTGACCACGCGGATCCTGCTGGAGCAGGCCTGGGCCAGCCCGGATGTTCCTGCCGCCACGAGCCGGACCGCCCGGCGCGCCGCCGCTTGCGAGGCCGCCTAGATCCGCGCGCCCGATCGGACCGCCCGGTCGATCGGGTCATGCTCCGGCCTCGCCAGGCCTTTCGCCGGGACGGCACTGCGGAGACACGGTGGCCGCATGTGGCAGCAAAGAAACTGCGGCGTACCGATTCCCAAGGAAAATGCATTTTCGTTTGACCTGTGGATTTATCCGGCGCATGAGCATGGAAAGCGCCGCAGGATAACGGTGTGGGATGGCTGGAGGACGTTGCGCGGACGGCGCGGGCACGCGGGGTAATTCCGGTTCCGTCGCAGACGCACACCGAATCCCGCATCCGCCGTCGCGGCGAGAACCTTCGGCGTCCGAAACCTCATGGGGACAGCAGATCATGATCACCTGACGGCGGCACCGGAACGTGAAGCTTACGGAAACGTAACGAGAATAGCCGAGACGGCGACAGACCAGTCCGGCACAGGGAACAAGTCACATGCGTTTACATGTCCGCATGGTGTCGGCGACGGTTCTGATCGCGGCCGCCGTGCCCCTGGTCGCCCGCGCGGCCGACCCATCATCTGTCCAGCTTGCACAGCTTTCCTCGCAGCCCGCTCCGCTGGCCGCATCCTCCGCAGGCAGCCAATCCGTCAGTCCAAGCCAGAACCCGGCGGCAACCGGGCCTGAAGGCGTGTCGCCGCACCCCAGCCAGAACACCAGCGGCGACCAGACGACGAGGTTCACGCCGTTGCCGACCTCAGCGCCGCCGCATATCGGCCTGTTCCCGGAGTTCGGCGCGACCCTGCTCAACGACGGCATCGACATTCACGGCATTGTCTTCGACCACTTCCTGGCAAACCCGACCGCCGGCGTGCAGCCCGGACAAACCTCGAACCTCGCCGCCTTCCGGCCCGCGGTCGACCTAGACCTCGGCCGGCTGCTCGGCCTGACCGGCGGCTACGTTCATTTCGGTATGACCTTCTTCGGCCTCAGGAGTGACCTGCCGCAGGTCATCACCCAGACCGGCGGCGTGATCGACGGGTTCCAGACAACGCCGGCGACGCAGACCGCGATCGTCTCCATACTCACCTATGAGCAGCGGCTGTTGAACAACAAGCTGTCGATCGAGTTCGGGCGCACGAACGCCTACAACTACTTCCTGCTGCCGAACTCCCTCGACCCGTTTAGCTACTATTCCACGTCCTTCCAAGTCACCGGCGACTTCGCCTCGACGCCGTATCCGGTGTGGGGCGCGAGGACGACCTACAAGCTGGGCTCGAGCTGGTATCTCCAGGGCGGCGCCTTCGAGGACGACTACGTCGACAGCACCAGCTACGGCGACCGGCTGGGCGACAACCACGCGTCCGGTGCCCAGATCCTGGCCGAGATCGGTCAGCGCAGCGAGTTTACCAACTCAGCCTATCCGTCCAACTTTGAGGCGGGGTTCGAGTGGAACACCCGCACCGGCCGCAACAACCTGAAGGGAACCGGCGCCCCTGCGATCTTTCCGCTGCAGATACCCGACTACCAGGGCGGCGGCGTGATCTTCCTCCAGGGGGAGAAGGTGATATGGCGCGGCCCGCGGCGCCTGGTCGGTCCGCCGCAGAACATCGCCATCTACGGCTCGCTCGACCCGTCGGTGGACAAGCCGCAGCCGATCGATCTCGACGCCATGATCGGGGTCAACTTCACCGGCTTCATTCCGGGACGCCCGTTCGACGTGCTTGAGTTCCAGACCCGGTATCAGCGCCTGAGCCAGATCGAGGCGAATGCCGAAAGCTCGCGCGAGGACTTGGTCACGGGCGACATCAGGGACTATATCACCGGCGGAGGCCCGACCCAGCCACGCGACGCCTATTCCTTTGAGGCGGTGGCGAACATCCAGGTGACACCGGCCGTCGCGTTCCGACCGATCCTCGAGTACTTCATCAATCCGGACAACTACTATCCGCCCAACACCCCCTATGCCCGCCCGAGCAGCGGGGTCGAGGCAGGCTTCTTCGCCGTCATCTCGCTTGGTCGCCTGCTGGGCACCAGCCTGAAGCCGTTCTGACAGATGTCATCGCGCAGCGACAGGAACTCATAGATCGCACTGCCTCACCTGAATGGACGCGTTGGGCAAGATGGATACCCGTACTTTCTGGCCGCCAGGCTGGATGCTGCGGGCGCGGCACTCGCGGCGGCAGCGCCGGTGATCGTAGCCCTTGTCGGCGTGCAGCTTGGCCGGGCGGCGTCGAGCCCGCCCTGGGTGCCTGGCCCGCACGCTGGGCACGGCGTCCAGCGTAGGTGCGAGCATGCGGCTGTCATGGCGGTTGGCACCACTCAGCGTGACGCCGATCGAAGGTCTGTGCCGTCGATCGTGCCCCGGGCATCGATGACCAAGTGGCGCCTTGTGCCCGGCCATAGCGACCGGTTGGGTTGGGGCCGACCTTCGATCAACCCATGCGTTAGTCCCCTCTAGGAGGCAGGGTCGCGCCATCCAGCGCCGCGCGGCGCCAGTCCAGAACCTCTGCATCTTGTAGGCGTTCCAGCAGCACCCGGTGTAGCCGCCCCACATTCTGGCTGTATGCCACTTGCCCAGCAGACGCCAGCAGGTCTTGCCGCAGCAGCCCAATTCGGTCGGCACCTCGTGCCATTGAAGGCCCGTGCGCAGCACGAACAGGATGCCAGCCAGGGCAGCACGATCCGGTGCTCACGGCCACCCGCCCTTCGACTTTCGCTGCTAATACCAACGGCGGCGGTCCCTGACCCTGCTGGGTTCCCAGCGGCTCCATGACGTGACTCGCTGGCCTTCATGGTTTGGAGGCTGGGATGGCGGTGGCGATCAA
>CAXTVS010000053.1:0-21770 GCA_964247735.1 uncultured Acetobacteraceae bacterium | reverse complement strand
TGGCCGGGATGCTGCAGAAGATGGGGCTGAAGCCGGGCGAGGCGATCATCCATCCTTGGATCAACCGGGCTCTGGAGAAGGCGCAGAAGAAGGTCGAGGCGCGCAACTTCGACACCCGCAAGAATCTGCTCAAGTACGACGACGTGAACAACAGCCAGCGCAAGGAGGTGTATGCGCAGCGCCGCGAGTTCATGTCTTCCGATGATGTGTCCGAGATCGTCGCCACCATGCGCGCTGAATTGGTCGAACAGCTGGTCCGCGCCCACGTCCCGGAGCGGGCTTTCGCCGAGCAGTGGCAGAGTACGGAGCTTGCTGCCGAGCTGAAGCGCCTGCTGGCGCTGGACTTGGCCGTCGAGGCCTGGGCCGCCGAGGACGGCATCGGCCTGACCGAGGTGCTGGAGCGGAGCCTCGCCGCCGCGCGTGAGGCGGCCGCTGCCCGTGCCGCCAATTTTGGCCCGTCGGTGATGCGCTACGTTGAGAAGCAGCTGCTGCTCGGCACCCTGGACACGGTGTGGAAGGAGCACCTGCTTCTGCTGGACCAGCTGCGGCAGGGCATCTCCTTGCGCGCCTACGGCCAGAAGGACCCGCTCAACGAGTACAAGAACGAGGCCTTCACCCTGTTCAACGTCATGCTCGACGAGCTGCGCGAGCGGGTGACGGCGATGCTGTCTCGCGTCGAGCTGGGCCCGCCGCCGGACGACCCGTTCCCCGGCCAGCTCCAGGGCCAGGTGCAGAGGCAGGCCGCGATGGCGGCGATGCCGATGCATCCGCAGGACGCGGCGCGCGAGCTGGCGATGGCCGGCGGTCCGGACGTCTTCGCCGGCGCCAGCCTGCAGCCGATCGTCGAGCCGCCGCCGGAGGCGGTGCACCTGGCGCCCCGCCATCCGACGCTGACCGCCGACCCCGCGAGCTGGGTCGACACCCCGCGCAACGCTTCCTGCCCGTGCGGATCCGGCGCCAAGTACAAGCACTGCCACGGCCGCGTCGCCTGACGCCGCCAGCACAGAAACAAGCGATATGGCCGGCCATTCCCAGTTCAAGAACATCATGCACCGCAAGGGCGCGCAGGACGCCAGGCGGGCGCGGCAGTTCGCCAAGGCGATCCGCGAGATCACCGTCGCGGCGCGTTCCGGCCTGCCGGACCCCGCCTCCAACCCGCGTTTGCGCGCCGCCCTGTCGGCGGCGCAGAAGGTCAACATGCCCAAGGACACGGTGGAGCGGGCAATCAGGAAGGCAACGGGTGCTGGCGGCGGCGAGGACTACGTCGAGGTGCGCTACGAGGGCTACGGCCCGGCCGGCGTGGCGGTGATCGTGGAAGCGCTGACCGACAACCGCAACCGGACCGCCTCCGACGTCCGCGCCGCGTTCTCCAAGCATGGCGGCAGCCTGGGCGAGACCAACTCGGTGTCGTTCATGTTCACCAGGCTGGGGTTGGTGACCTACCCGGCCTCCGCCGCATCCGAGGATGAGATGCTGGACGCTGCCATCGAGGCCGGCGCCGACAACGTCGAGAGCGGCCCGGAGGGCCACGAGGTGACCTGTGCTGCGGAGAGCCTGTTCGCGGTGCGGGATGCGCTGGAAGCGCGTTTCGGCGTCCCGGATATGGCCAAGATCGACTGGCGCCCCGGCACCCTGGTGACGCTCGACGAGGAGCGCGGCGCCACCCTGCTCAAGCTGATCGACGCGCTCGACGACAACGACGACGTGCAGGCGGTCTACGCCAATTTCGACCTGCCCGACGCGGTGGCCGAACGCTTGAGCGCGTGACCGCCACCCGCCTGCTCGGCATCGACCCCGGCCTGCGCTACATGGGCTGGGGTTTGATTGAGGTGGACGGAAACCGGTTGCGCCACCTGGCCGACGGGGTGATCGCCACCGACGGCGCCGACAGCGTGCCCGACCGGCTGAAGACCCTGCATGCCGGGCTGAACGCCCTGTTCGATGCCTGGGCACCCAGCGAGGCGGCGGTGGAGGAGACCTATGTCAACCGCAGCGGCTCCTCCACGCTCAAGCTCGGCTACGCCCGCGGCGTGGCGCTGCTGGCACCGGCGCTGGCCGGGATCGTGGTGTCAGAATATGGTGCCATGGAGGTCAAGCGCGCCGTGGTCGGCACCGGCGCCGCCACCAAGGAGCAGGTGGAGATGATGGTCCGCCGCCTGCTTCCCGGCGCCGACATCAAGCGCGCCGACGCCGCCGACGCGCTGGCGGTCGCCATCTGCCACGCCCACCACCGCGCCAGCCGGCTGCGGATCGCGACCGGAACCCGGATGGCCTGAGCCGGTCAGGCCGCCCAGGCCGCGACCGCGCTGCCCACCTCGCGCAAAGCCGCTTCCTGCGGCTCGAGCTCCAGGCCCGGGGCATAATGATAGGCCGCGACGACCAGCGGCGCCCGGCCGGGCGGCCAGGCAACCGCGTAGTCGTTGCATACCCCCTCCGCGGTGCCGGTGCGGTCGCATGCCGTCCAGCCGGTCGGGAACGCGGCGCGGAGCCGGGTCCGACCCGGCACGTTCGCCGTCATCCAGCGCACCAGCAGGGTGCGGGACGAGGGCGTCAGCGCGTTGCCGAGCACCACCGTGCGCGCCAGCCCGGCGATGGCGCGCGGCGTGGTGCAGTCGGTGGTCAGGGAGCTCCTGACGAGCTCGTAGCTGTCGAACCGCGTGACCGGATCGCCGAGGCGCCGCGCATAGGCCGTCAGCGCCGTCGGACCGCCGACCCGGGCGAGCAGGAGGTTCGCCGCTGCGTTGTCGCTCCGCTCCAGGATCGCCTGGCACAGCCCACCGACCGTCATCCTGCCGTCCACCACATGTGCGGCCGTTACCGGCGACGTCGACAGCAGGTCCTTCGCACCGTATGGCACCTCCCGCTCCAGCCCGTCGGCGTCGGCATCGACCCGCGACAGCACCAGGGCGGCGAGGATGCCCTTGAACGTGCTCTGCAGCGGGAAGCGCTCGTCGGCCCGATGCGTCAGCGTCCGTCCGCTGCCGGTGTCGAGCGCGAACACGCCCAGCCGCCCGCCCCGCCGCCGCTCGATCGCGGCGAGCCGGTCCTCGGTGACCGCCTGCGCCGGCCTTTCCGCACCGATCCCGATCGCTGCGGAAAGGCCGGCCAGGAGCGTACGGCGTGGAAGGGCAGGGGTCATGCGACGTCCTTCGAGTCGGGCAGGATCGGAGTTCAAGCGGGGAGCAGGATTATTCCAGCTGCTTGCGGACTCTGCACGCCGGAGCCGGTGGTTGCCCCACGCATCGGCGCGATGGCGGAAGCTGCCGCCGCGTGTACCTGCGCCAGCACCTCAGCCTTGTGCGCTGGCGGCGCTTCCGGGTTAGCCGGTCGGGCTGCGTCGACCCATCTTCCAAGGCTTTTCGGTGCCCGATCCGGAAGCGTCCGGCTTCGTCGGCGGCCCGCCGCCACGGGCGGTCGCCTGGCGCCGCATGGCGACGATGGTCGGCAGCTGGGTGTTGCGCGGCTTCGGCATGTTCTCCGTCATCGAGCGGTCAACCGGTCGCTGGATCGGCCGCGTCGGTTTCTGGCAGCCTGAGGGATGGTTTGGCCGGGAGATCGGCTGGGGTCTCGCGCGCGATGCCTGGGACAGGGCTACGCGTTTGAAGCCGCGCACGCGGCGCTGGAATGGGCGGTCGAGGAACTGGGCTGGTCCGACATCGTCCACACCATCAGCCCGGACAACAGGGCCTCCATCATCCTGGCCCGGAAGCTGGGTTCGGTGAGCCGTAGGCCGGGACGGATGCGGCTCCCTACGAGGACGAGCGGACGGAGATCCGGGGCCGGATGGCGGCGCAATGGCGACTGGCAGCCCGGACGGCCCAGACCCGTTCCGCCCGACGTCGGCTCAGCGCCACCTCCGTTCCCGGAGCCCGTATCATCAGGAAGGTGCCCGACCAGCTCGCCGGTATCGTCCATCGGCCCCAGATCTCCTGGCCTTCCGCATCCACTTCGCCGTCATACCGGACGGAGTCGTAGTGACGGCCCGAGCGGTCATACGTCTTCAGGAACGTGACGTGTTGGCCGTCGACCCTGCCTGTGACCGTCGCCGTCATGACGCTGCCCGCCAGGGTCCTGTTCGTGGCCACCTCGGCGGTGGTTCCGGTCAGCCGCTCCTCGGCGTGCCGAAGCCGAGCCGTGAACGGCACCGGTCGCGTGGGACCGGGTAGCTGTAAAGGCCCTGCCAAACGCCACCGAGGTTGTCGTTGCCGCTCCCTGCGGCCCAACGGATTCATCCAGCCTCGTTCTGCACCACAGGTCGCTGCAACGGCCTCGCCGGCCACGGCTTGCTGCTCCTGTTCCAGGCCGGATGCGCCGTCTGACGCCGTTCCCCTGGTGACCGCCGCGTCACCGGAGGGATCGTTGAGGTGATCCGCCCTGACCTGCAGTGGAGGGACGCGTCGCCCGCCACCGCCCGCACAAGACGCTCCACGACCGCTTCGTCCGGCGGAGCCGGCGTGCGCGACTCGACCGCATCCTCGGCGGCACGCTGCCTGCGATGGACAGGATCAGCCCGTCCCGCAGAAACCGGAAGATTGCGCTGCTGAACGACAGGATGCCCTTTCGGCAGCGCACCGCATCGGGAGTGGGTCGTGAACTCGATCCTCCTGCGGGCCTTCCCGCGCCAGATCGCAGTAACGTCTGCCGGAGCCTGCCTGGAAAGGACCAGCAGGCCGGCAACTTTGGTGTCCGGGAACCGTAGGTCAACGACGCTGCAGCGTGGAGGACCTCAACATGCCACAGATGTTCGACTGGATCTTCTTCGCCATCGTCGGGATACCCTGGGTCCTCGGGATCGTGGTGTTGTTCACGGAACGCCCCTGACTTCCCGGCTTCGGTTCGACAGCACGGTCCATCTTCCGCCTTGCGCGTGCCGCGCGACGCTCATCCGTCTCGGTGTTGAACTGGCGACGTTGGTGAGCATTCGCAGAGTGTCGCGCGGCGATGTCGTCCTTCATGCTGCGGATCATGTATGCCGGTGATGTTGCGGCAGGCGCTGTAGTTCACGACGGGCTGCTGACAGGGGCCTTCAGACGGGCTCTGACCGCCAGGAGTCATCCACGAGCGCCGTGGGCGTGGAAGTTTGTCCGACCAGCAGACGCTGCGGTGGAGCGATCTCAGCAGGCAGGATCCTTGACCCACCGTTGCCGGCAACGGTGGGTGGCGTCAGGTTGCCGACCGGTGTCCGTCGATCGTCGGCCATGGCGAGGATGTGCAGGATGCTGGACCGCGTCGCCAGATCACTGGTGGTTCGACCAGGTGCTGACGATCTTGTCGAGCACGTCCTCATAAGCCTCGGGGAGCGTCACCACGCTCTCGTCCCGCAAGGTCAGCAGGGTGGAGTCGGTCTCATCGTCATCGGCGGAGATGCAGGAGATGTCAGCGACTGGCACCATGACCCAGATCCCGGCCGCGTTGCGCGCCCTGATGGCCTCGTGGGAGCGGGCGGTCATCGGTCCGCCCTCAGCAGCAAAGCTGCGCCCCTGTTCACCCTGCTCAGCGCGACCTCATGATCCTCTCGCCTGAAGCAGAACTGGACGCTGTCGGCGGTCAGGCGAGCCATCAGCGCCAGGAGGTCGTTCACGGTGCCCCCGGCCTCCCGAACGTCCATCAACAGGTCGCAAAGGAGCCTCTGACCGATGCCGCTGGCAATGGCCGTCAGCCGGTGATCCAGGGCGGAACCACCGGGCGCCGGTTGCGCGTGATGCTGACGGAACATCTCCAGGCTGTCAGGCATTGCAGGGTCCTCCTCTCGTTCAAGGCGTGAGGTTCGCCCAGTCGAGTTGAGAAACCATGAAGGACCGCCGACCGGGGAAGTCGAGCCGAACTGCTTCAATGGCTGCAAATCCTCCAACCGCGACGCGGGCAGACCGCTACCGGCTCGTTCAGGTGGGTGTCGATCACTGCAGCCGGTCACTGCGGGACGCCCTCGGCCGGCGAACCCGCCCCAGAGCTTCAACGAGAACGTCTTCGTCTCCAGCACCTCCGCAACGTCTGCCAGCGGTCGCATGGACAGGGCAGGCCGCAACGGGAGGGATGTCACGTGCCGCTACATCATGTGGAAGTCGTGGCTTCCAACTCGCTGTTCCCGCCATGTTTCAGAAAATGGTGTCCGCGGCGGGATTCGAACCCACGGCCCCAGGATTCATCCCACTTCGGCTTTCGCCGCCGCGGCCCGGAGGCCGCGTTCGTGGTCTGGACTGTCCCTTCACCCTAGGCCGGAACCCTTAGGTGCCGCCCGTCCAGTCTCTACACCTTCCCGATCCTTGGCAGGGCCGGGCTTGGCTCGGGATCGGCACGACGCGAGCGCGCCAAAGCTTTCCCCGACTTTGAGCGGATCCATCACGCGGTTTCCCCTCGTGACGCCCAGTTGGTGACAAGGAATCCTGTGCTCTATCCTGCTGAGCTACGCGGACAACCGGGCTGAACCTATACGGCCCGGGCTCCTGCGGCAACCTTAGCGCCGCGCCCGCGCCTGTCCGGCGATGACGGCAATGTGGCGCCGGCACAGCAGCAGGTCCGGGGCACCACTCTGCTTGCAGGCAAGCTCCAGCGCCTGGGTCTGTTCCGCCGCGCGCAGCAGCGCAGCCGAGTCCCATAGCGACAGCGCCTGGCCGAACGCGTCGAGGCGCTTGAAGAACACCGGCGGCCGCATGGCGCGCGTCGCCGCGGCGGCACCCTGTCCCCCCTGCTCCATCAGCAGCCTCGCCTGCCTCAGGCGGTGGAGGTGCCCCAGCAGCGCGCGCGCCACCGCCACCGGGCTGGTGCCCTCGCCAAGGCTGCGCTCGATGGCGAGGTCGGCGCCGGCGCGGTCGCCGGCCGTGGCGGCGAACGCCGCATCGTCCAGCGAGGCGCTGGCGGCGTCGCCGATGCAGGCCATCGCATCGTCGAGCGCCACCCGTCCGGTCTCGCCGGCATACAGCACCAGCTTCTCCACCTCGCCCCGCGTCGCCGCGCGGTCGGCGCCAAGCCGCATGCACAGCCAGGACAGGGCGTCGGGGTCGATCCGCACCCCTTGCGCGGCGAGCATCCGCTCGACCTGCGCTTCCAGGGCACGCCCTTCCTCCGGGTAGCAGGCGATCGTGGCCCCGTCCGGCATCGCCTCGACCTGCGCGCGCAGCCGCGAGCGTCCGGGCAGCCCCGGCCCTTCCAGCACCACCAGCGTGTCGCCCGCGCCGGCCATCGCCCGCTTCAACGGCGCCGCCAGCGTGTCGGTCGCCTCGCGCACCCACACCACCCGCCGTCCGCCGGTCAGGGACAGCGCGCCGATCTCCTCTTCCAGCCGGTCATGCGCGTCCCGCGACAGGGTGGCCACGCGGAACGGATCGTCGGCCGTGCCCGCCGCCGCCCGCACCGCCTCCGACGCGCGCTCCCGGATCAGCCCGGCATCCTCGCCATGCAGCAGGATCGCCCGCAGCGCGCCCGGCGCCGACAGCACCCGGCCCACCTGCCGCGCGTCGATCTTCATCGGACGCGTCTACGGGTTGAGCGGGCCGCGCCCGATCGCGCTGGCCGGAAGCCCGTCCTCGCCGGGTGCCGTGAGCGGCGACTGGTCGGAATCGCCCGGAACGTTGCTCGGCGCCAGCGTCGGTGCCGCCACGGCGTGCACCGGCGCGCTGGCCGGCGGCCTGTGGTTGACGAACCAGGTCGCGAGTTGGGTGGTGACGATGTCGGCGAGGTTGCCCGCCAGTCGCTGCTGCGTGGTCTCGTTGGCGAGGTTGCTGGCGAAGTACTGCTCGTTGATGACGTTGAAGCCGTCGACCACGCGGGCGTCGCCGCTGGTCACCGGAACCGCCGTCGGCGAGACGGAGGCCAGCACCCAGTGTGCCCGCCCGACCAGCCGGGTGCGCTCCGAGCTGTTGTCGCCGTTGATGCCGACCGCCTCGCCGGCGATGGAGTACGACACCGCCAGCGTGTAGCCCTGCGGCGCGGCGTCGCTGGTGCCGGCCAGCCGCTGCTGCAGCGCCAGTCGCAGCTCCTGGCCGCTGCGGTCGCCGATCGGCTGCACGAAGATGTCCGGCAGGTGGTTGAGCGCCGACTGGTCGCCGGCGCCGTACAGCGGGTGGAAGCCGCAGGCCCCCAGTGGCAGGAGCAGCGGCAGGAGCAGTGCCATCGGCAGCAGCCCGGCGGAGCCTCCCTGCGTCATCCCGCGACCACGAAGTTGACGATCCGGTTCGGCACGTGGATGCGCTTGACCACGCGCCTGCCGTCCAGCAGGCGGGCGACGTTGGGCTCCGCTTCCGCCGCGGCGATGACCGTGTCGGCCGGCTGGTCCGGCAACGCCTCGATCGTGCCGCGCAGCCTGCCCATCACCTGTACCGCGATGGTGACGCTGCGTGCCGCCAGCAGCGCCGGGTCCGCCTCCGGCCAAGGCCTGAGCGCTGCCAGCACGCCGCCCGGCTCCAGCAGCGCCAGCAGCTCCTCGGCCAGGTGCGGCATCATCGGCGCCGTGAGCAGGCAGAGCGACACCGCCGCCTCACGCCGGGCCCAGTCGAGATCCGGCGCCGCCTCGTGCGCTGCGGCCTCCGCGATGGCGCCCCCCAGCTCGTGCAGCCGGGCGACCGACACGTTGAAGGCGAACCCGTCGAGCGCCTCGCCGACGGCGGCGATTGTGCGATGGGTGGCACGGCGCAGCGCGTCGGCCGCCTGGCCGAAGGAGGCGGGCCTGTCGCCCGGCCGCGTGGTCTCCGCCACCACGGCCACGAGCCGGAACAGGCGCTGGCCGAACCGCGCGGCCCCGGCGACGCCGGCCTCGGTCCACTCCATGTCGCGCTCGGGCGGGCTGTCCGACAGCACGAACCAGCGCGCGGTGTCGGCACCGTAGCGGTCGATGATCGCTTCCGGCGACACCGTGTTGCGCTTGGACTTCGACATCTTCTCGACGCGGCCGATCTGCACCGGCGTTCCGGTGTCGCGCCGCCTGGCACCGGTGCCGTCGCGCTCGACCTGCTCCGGATACAGCCAGGTGCCATCCTGGTCGCGGAAGCTTTCGTGGTTGACCATGCCCTGGGTGAACAGGCGCTCGAACGGCTCGTCCAGCCCCAGGTGTCCGGTCCGGCGCATCGCCCGGGTGAAGAAGCGGGCGTAGAGCAGGTGCAGGATGGCGTGCTCGATGCCGCCGACGTACTGGTCCACCGGCAGCCAGCCATCCGCCGCCGCCCGGACCGTCGGCGTTGCCGCGTGGGGAGCGGTAAAGCGGGCGAAGTACCACGAGCTGTCGACAAAGGTGTCGCAGGTGTCCGTCTCGCGCGTGGCCTGGCCGCCGCAACGCGGGCACGACACGTGCTTCCAGGTCGGATGATGGTCCAGCGGGTTGCCGGGCCGTGCGAAGTCGAGCTGCTCCGGCAGGCGCACCGGCAGCTGGTCGTCCGGCACCGGCACGGCGCCGCAGTCCGTGCAGTGCACGACCGGGATCGGGCAGCCCCAGGCGCGCTGCCGCGAGATGCCCCAGTCGCGCAGCCGCCAGTTCACCACGCCGCGCCCGGCTCCGAGTGCCTCGAGCCGGGCGATCGCCGCCCGCCTGCCGTCATCGGCGGACAGGCCGTCGAGGAACCCGGAGTTGATCAGCGTCGCCGGCCCGTCATGGGCAACGGTCCCGATCGAGAACGCGTGCCGGTCCTCTCCCGGCGGCAGCACCACCACCGGCACCGGCAGGCCGTACTTGCGCGCGAAGTCGAGGTCGCGCTGGTCGCCACAGGGGCAGCCGAACACCGCCCCGGTGCCGTACTCCATCAGCACGAAGTTGGCGATCCAGACCGGAAAGGTTTCCTCCGGCATGAACGGGTGGGCGACGCGGAGCCCGGTGTCGTAGCCGCGCTTTTCCGCACTCTCGACCGCCGCCTCGCTGGTGCCGAGGCTGCGGCACTCGGCGACGAAGGCCGCCGCCTCCGGGTCCGACGCCGCCACGTGGGCGGCGAGCGGATGCTCGGCCGCGACCGCAAGGAACGACATCCCGAACAGCGTGTCGGGCCGGGTGGTGTAGACCTCCAACTCCGGCCCGATCGCCCTGGCCGCCTGCGCGTCGGTCAGCGGGAAGCGCACCCGCGCGCCCTCGCTGCGGCCGATCCAGTGCGCCTGCATGACGCGCACCCGCTCCGGCCACGCGTCCAGCCCGTCCAGGGCCGCCAGCAGCTCCGGCGCGAAGGCGGTGATGCGCAGGAACCACTGGCTCAGCCGCTTCTTCTCGACCACGGCGCCGGAGCGCCAGCCGCGCCCGTCCACCACCTGCTCGTTGGCCAGCACGGTCCCGTCCACGGGATCCCAGTTCACCAGCGCGTCGCGCCGCTCCACCAGCCCGGCCGCAAGAAGGTCCAGGAACAGCTTCTGCTGCTGGCCGTAGTACTCCGGCAGGCAGGTGGCGAACTCCCGGTCCCAGTTCAGCGACAGGCCGAGCCGCTTGAACGTCCCGCGCATGGTCTCGATGTTGGCCAGCGTCCATTCCGCCGGGTCCACCCCGCGCTCGCGCGCCGCGTTCTCCGCCGGCAGCCCGAACGCGTCCCAGCCCATCGGGTGCAGCACCGCATGGCCGCGGGCCCGCTTGTAGCGCGCCACCACGTCGCCCAGCGTGTAGTTGCGCACGTGCCCCATGTGCAGCTGGCCGCTCGGATAGGGGAACATCTCCAGCACGTAGTACTTCGGCCGGTCCGCCGGCGGGATGTCCGGCACGTCGAAGCAGCCGCGGGCGTTCCATTCCGCCTGCCAGCGCGGCTCGGCCGCGTGGAAGTCGTAGCGGGCCGTCCCGTCCAGGCGGGCGCCCCCTGCGGCGTCGGTGCCGCTCATCGGCAGGGTGCCTCCGGTCAGCCGGCGCCGCCGGCATCGGCGCGCAGCTGCCGGGCGCGGGCCAGGATCTTGTTGGTGATGTCCGCGGCGGTGTTCGGCGCCACCGGCTGGTCCACCCACTGCCCGTCCTGCAGCACCTGGCGGAACACCGAGACCCGGATCGCGTCCGAGCGGAGCTGCTTGCCGAGGATGTATGCGTTCGCCTTGAACCGCTCACCGGACACGGTCGGCGGGGTGTACCAGTCGGTGATGATGATGCCGCCTTCCGGCTCGGCGGATGCGAACGGCATGAAGGACAGGGTGTCGATCGCGCCGCGCCACAGGTACGCGTTCACGCCCACTGCGGTCTGGTCGCCGGCGCCGGCGCTCTTGTCCTCGCCGAGCAGGTGGTTCTCCTGGCTCGGGGTAGACAGCGACGTGCTGTCGCCCGCCAGCGGCTGGCTGCGGTCGCCCGACCCGTGTCCGCAGCCGGCAAGGCAGAGGGCGAGGCCCAGGCCGATCAGTCGACGGAGGCGGCGGTGCGTCGCCTGGGCAGTCACGGGGTCATGCGGGCGGAGCGTCATGGTGCCTCTGAGCGACCTGGGATCGGCCAACCACGCTGCCTGCGAACGGCGTCAGCAAGCGGGGAGGCTCTTAGGGAACGGCCTGCCGGAACGGCCCGGCTGTCGAGCAGGACTGTCTATCCTGCCCGCCGGGCCTCGCCAAGCGGTGCGGCCGTGCCAATCGTCGTCGCCGCCTGCGTCCCGGCCGCGCCCTCCGAGGCGCCGCCGGAGCCGGTTTCCGTCAGGCCGCCCAGGCGCAACCCGGCGGCATACCGCTCGCGATCGGCTGCGCGGCGCAGCCCGGCCGCTTCCACCAGCTGCGACACGCCCAGGCCCGGCCAGATCGCCCCGAGCTGGCTGCGCACCCGGGCCGCCTCGCCGGCGCGCCTGAGGTGACCCAGCGCGGACAGGTACGGCCCCAGGGGCGGCCCGAAGCCGGGACGAAGCTCGGACAGGGTCAGCCCGACCCGTGCCGCCGCCTCGTCGTCGCCCTGCAGCAGCGGGATCATGATCCCCGGCAGGTCCAGCAGCATCTCGAACGGATGGGTCGGGAACAGCGTCTTGTAGCGGGCGAGACAGGTGGAGGCCTCGTCCAGCCGGCCCAGCCGCACCAGCGGGAACGCCGACGCGGCCCAGCTGGATGGCGAGTCCGGCTGCAGCGACCGGGCCCGCTCGGCCAGGGCCAGCGCCGCCTCCGGCATGTCGCCCAGCTCGCTGCGGACGAGGCAGCGCAGTGCCATCGCCACCGCCAGCAGCGGCGCGCGCTCGATCGCGGCACGGGTGCAGGCCTCGGCCAGCCCGGCTTCCCGTTCCCGGTTGCCCCAGCGCTGCAAGGCGCGCAGGAGATGGGCGAGGCCGGCGGCGACGTGCGCCAGCGGATCCTCCCCGTCGCGGCCGACGCTCTGGTCCAGCAGCGCCAGGGCCTGTTCGCTCTGCCCCGGGTCCCCGGTCAGGATGCAGGAGAACGCCCGCACCACCAGACCGTGCGGGTCCAGCTCGGAGAGCGGCCGCCGCCGCATCCGGCGCCCCTCCACCAGCATGATCTCGGTCGGCAGCCGCGCCGACACCACCGTCGCGATCTGGTCGTGCAGCGCCAGCGAATCGGTTTCGGGTGCGTCGAAGCGCTGCGCCCAGACGATCTGGCCGTGCTGGCGGATGTCGGTCAGCCGGACGATCACCCGCAGCCGCCCGGCGGCGCGCTGCAGGGTGCCGTCGAGCACGTAGTCGAGCCCGAACGAGCGGCGGAGCACCGCGTCCTCGCGACCCTGCGACAGGCTGCCCTGCAGCTCGCTGCCGCTCAGCAGCTTCAGCTGGCCCTGGCGCACCAGCCCGGCGGTGATCGCGTCCACCACCCCGCTGGCCAGGCTGGCCTGGCCGCTGCCGTCGAGGTCAAGCAGCGGCAGCACCGCCAGGAGCGGGTGGCTGTCGTTCGGGTCGCGCCGGCGCGCGTCTGCGGGCTCCGACGGGCGGGCGGGGGCAGGCGGGGGCGCCGCCGGCTCGACCCGCTGCTCCGGCACCGCGGGTCCCGCCTGGTCCTGCGCCGGCGCGGGGTCGTCCGGGAACGCGCTGGCGACGTTCCTGAGGATGTCGCCGGCCGGCGACCCCGACGACGAGTGGCCGAGCTCGGACAGCAGGCGACGGGTCTCCGGCCCGGGTTCGGCGCCGTGCATGGCGGCAAAGGCGGCGCTGCACCGCTCCGCGGTCTGCAGCGCGAGCCCGGTGTCGCCCTCCTGGAGCTGGGCCCGGATCATCGCCCGCCAGGCCCGCTCGTGCAGCGTGTCCAGCAGGAGCAGCTGGCGGGCCGCCGCCAGGGTTCCGGCCGGCTCGCGCTGACGGAGCAGCATCTGCTCGAACAGCCCGATCGCGTGCTCGCGCAGCCGGGTCCGCTCGCCCTGCAGCCACGCATCGAGGGCCGGATCGGTGCCGTTCAGCTCCTCCAGCAGCACCCCGTCGATCGGCGGCAGGGTTTCGGCCTGGTTGGCGTTGGCGTTGAGGATCCGCTCGGCGTCCACCGAGGTGAGGGCGGGCTTCAGCGCCAGCGTGTGCCGCTCGACCGTGATCACGTCCACGCCCAGCGGCGCCAGCGCCTCCAGCAGGCGGTGGATCTCCTGGCGCAGCGAGGCGCGCGCCTGCTCCTCCGACCGGCGGCTCCACAGCAGCTCCGCCAGGCGGAGTCGCAGCACCGGGCGTCGTCCGGACAAGGCCAGGATCGCCAGCAGCCCGCGTGTCTTGCGGCCGAGCGGCAGAACGCTCTCGTTGGCGAGCGTCAGCGCCTGCATGCGGCCGATCAGCCGCAGCCGGAGCAGCACGGCGTCCGGCCTGGGCAGGCCAGGCCTCAGCGTTTCCAAGCCACCACCCCGCGATCACGTGTCACGGCGTCATCATGACAGGTTTCGCTGACCGCGTCATTGTTGCACAACCGGTCCGGTTTCTCACATTCGGTCGAGCCTGATCGCAGGATCGCACCCTCCATCCGACCTGTCTCCTTGCCGGACCGGTGGCGGGACCGGCCGCCGGACCGGCGCCCTGGGGACGAGCCTCCGCATACGCCCTCTGCGGCGATCCCGCCACCGGAGACGAGGTCGCACGAATCCTGGAATCGGATGCGGCGCCTGATCCTCCCGAAGGACCCCGGGCCTGTCGCAGCAACACCATCAAGATGGCAGGATGGTGGCGCCGCCCCATTCCTGACCGCGTGCCGGATGGAACTCCGGCCGCGCCGCCGTCTTGGGCAGGCGGGACCGGACGGCCGCGCGCCGACGGCGCCGCGGATCGCGGTCGACAATGTGCGATCGAAAGCGCGTGATGCGGGCCACCGGCCCTCTTGTCGTGCCGCGTCCCCTCCCTTCTTCTCGCCCTGTCTGCGGTCGAGTCGCGCCGGCACGGATGTTGTTCCGCCCCGCGACCGCCGATTCTGGAGACACCCGATGTCCGCCTACCAAGACAGCCCCCTGTTCAAGCCGTACCGGGCCGGCGCCCTCGACCTCGCCAACCGCATCGTGATGGCGCCGCTGACGCGCAGCCGCTCCAGCAACGACGGGATCGTCCCGGACTACGCCGCCACCTACTACGCCCAGCGGGCGCAGGCCGGGCTGATCGTGTCCGAGGCGACCAACATCTCCGCCCAGGGCCGCGGCTACGCCCTGACGCCGGGGATCTGGAACGCCGAGCAGGTCGCGGCCTGGCGTCCGGTCACCGACGCGGTGCACGCCAACGGCGGCCGGATCGTGTCGCAGCTCTGGCACACGGGCCGCATCTCGCACCCGAGCCTGCAGCCCGGCGGCGCGCTGCCGGTGGCGCCGTCCGCGATCAGGCCGGTCGGCCAGGCCTTCACCGACGCCGGCATGCAGGAGCATGTGACCCCGCGCGCTCTCGCGGCCGGGGAGATCGAGGCGATCGTCGCCGACTACCGCAACGCGGCGCAGCGCGCCCGCGACGCCGGCTTCGACGGGGTCGAGATCCACGCGGCCAACAACTACCTGCTGGAACAGTTCATCCGCGACAGCACCAACCAGCGCACCGACCGCTACGGCGGGTCGCTGGAGAACCGGCTGCGCCTGCCGCTGGAGGTGGCGCGGACCGTCGCCGAGGTATGGGATGGAGGCGGGCGGGTCGGCATCCGGCTGTCGCCTACCACCACCATGCCGGGCGAGACGCCGCTCGACAGCGACGTGATGGGCACCTACGGCGCCCTCCTGCAGGCGCTCGCGCCGCTCGGGCTGGCCTACGTGCACGTGATCGAGGGCATCACGCAGCAGACCCGCGACCATCCGGAGAACGTCGACTTCGCCGTCCTGCGCCGACTCGTGACCGGCGCCTACATCGCCAACAACAACTACACGGTCGAGCTGGCGGAAAAGGCGATCGCCGACGGCCGCGCCGACCTGTTCAGCTTCGGCCGCACCTTCATCGCCAACCCGGACCTGGTGGACCGGCTGCGCACCGGGGCGCCGCTGGCCGAGGCGCCGAAGCAGTACTGGTACGGCGGCGACTCCACCGGCTACAGCGATTGGCCCGCCATGTCCGGACAGGTCCGGCTCGCCTCCTGAGAACCGGCGTTCCGGGAGCGTCGTGCTCCCGGATCCTCCCGGTCCGGTTCAGAACTTGCGTGGCGACTCGTTGAGGGGCATGTCGCGCATGTCGCTGCCGCGCTCGCCTTCCTCCATGTCGAAATCGTCCAGTCCGTCCATGCCCACGGTGCGGTCGCCGCCGTGGATCTCGACCTCGTGCTCGCGCGGCCCGGCAGTGCGGTCGATCCGGTAGAGCCGGTCGATCCCCGCCTCCTCGGCGTCGCTGATCACCCGGCGCTCCGCTTGCTGCCACGGCATCGGCAGCCCCTCCGGGCTCAGCAGCCGGCTGGTGCGCTCGGTCTGGTCGGCGTCGATCACGATCAGCTCCATCATGTCGTGCTTCGGGTCGTCCTCCTCGAAGCGGCGCATCAGGATGATGGCCGGCCCGTCCGGCAGCGGGTCGTGCGGATCCAGGGTGGTGATCTCGGTCATGTCGTTCTCCTTCGGTCGAGGAACGATGGCCGGCTGCTGCGGTTCAGCCGCCCGGCGTGACCACCATGCAGGGGATGGCCCGTGCCCGCAGCGCGGCACAGGCGCTGCCGGCGTCGCCGCGCGCCAGCCCGGCCAGCCGTGCGCGATACAGCACGCCGTGCCCGAACGGGCTGGTCGGCTGCACCACGCTCTGGCTGCCGGCCAGCACCGCGAAGTCGGCCTGCCGCGCCATGGTGGTGGCGAAGCGCGCCTGGTCCACCGACACGAACGCGCCGACCTGGATTCCCCACGCGCCGCCCGCCCGTGCCGGCACCGCGAGGCTCGCCAGCATCAGCGCCGGCCGGCTCGGTTGGGGCCGCGGCGCGTAGGCTGGCGTCGCCGCCTGGACGGGACGACAGGGCGAATCGTAGGCGGCGGCCGGGTCGCGGGCGCAGCCGTATGCTGCCGGCAGCGGCGGTGCATACGCGACGGCCGGCCGGATCGCGACCGGAGGCGCTGTCCCGCATGGCGAGTCGTAGGCCGCATCGGGATCGCGCGCGCAGCCGGCAGCGGCGACCGGAGGCGCCGGCACGTAGGCGATCGCCGACTGCACCGGCGGCGCCACCTGGCACGGCGCGTCGGGATCGTAGGCCGCGTCCGGATCGTGCCAGCACGCGGAACTCCGGCTGCGGGACCGGCTGCGGCGCACCGGAACCTGGTACGACGCGAGCCGCACCGGCGTGGCGTAGCCGGCATCCTGCACGTAGCCGCCCCCGCCGCCGGACGCGTAGGCCGCCAGCGGCCCGGTCATCGCGATCTCGGTGCCGAGATGCGGTGCGATCGCCGCGACGTAGTCCACCGTCTCGTTCGGCAGCGGCCGGCCCTGCGACAGGTAGTCGTCCAGCCGCTGGGGTCCGGCGTTGTAGGCCGCCAGGAAGGCCGGCGCGCCGTACTTCTGGTACATCTGGCTGATATAGGCGGTGCCGGCCATGATGTTGTCGTGCGGCTCGAACGGGTCGCTGCCGAGGCCGTACTGCGTCTCGAGGTCGGCATAGGTCGCCGGCATCAGCTGCATCAGCCCCATGGCCCCGGCCCCCGAGGTGATCGGCTCGCCGTTGCGATACTCGTGGCCGCCGGACTCCTGGTGCATCACCGCCCGGATCCAGGCCTGCGGCACGCTGAACCGGTCTGCCGCCTGCCGGATGTAGGGCCGCCACGGATCCTCCGGCGGTCCCGGCTCGGGATAGCTCATGCTGCCCGAGCCGTAGCCGGTCTGGGCATACCGGCCACCGCCGCCGCATGCCGCCAGCAGGCACAGCAGCGGCAGCAGCCAGACCAGGCGCGGCAGGACACCGGAAGGGTGCGGGGACGGCATGACCCGGCCATCGTGACCAGGGCCGGGCGCGCGATCAACCGGAGCGTGTGCCTGGCCGCCGAATCCTTCGTCGCCGTGCCGATATGCCACAAGGCCGGCGCCGCTGGACCTGTCCCGGCGCGGCCGATAGCGTCGCGGCGGACCTGGGAACGCTTGACGTGAAACGCCTGCTCATCGCCCTCCTGCCGGCCTTCGCCGTTCCCCTCGCGGCCGCTGCGGCGCCGCTCACGACGCAGCAGACCCGGGCGATCGACGACGGCGTGCGCGACTGGCTGTCCCGGACCGGCGCGCCCTCGGTATCGGTGGCGGTGGTGCGGGACGGTGCCCTCGCCTACGCCCGCGCCTACGGCAACGCCCGCCTCCAGCCGCCGCGCGCCGCCACCACCCGCACCCGCTACGCCGTCGACAGCGTGTCCAAGGCCTTCACCGCGGCCGCGGTGCTGCTGCTGCTGCAGGACGGCAGGCTCCGGCTGGACGACCCGGTGGCGAAGTACTTCCCCCGCCTGTCGGAGGCCGGCACCGTCACGATCCGCCAGCTGCTCAGCCACACCGCCGGGTATCGCGACTACTGGCCGCAGGACTACGTGCCCGTCGAGATGACGCGGCCCACCAGCCTCGACGCGCTGCTGGCGGAGTGGGGCACCAGGCCGCTCGACTTCGCGTCCGGCACCGACTGGCAATACTCCAACACCGGCTACGCCATCGCCGGCGCGATCGTGCAGAAGGTGTCGGGCCGGCCGCTCCTCGCGTTCCTGCAGGACCGCATCTTCGGGCCGCTGCGCATGCGGCGGGTGACCGAGGACGACACCGCGCCGCTCGCCGCCCCCGATGCCGAGGCGGTGACCCGCTACGCCCTGGGGCCGCTGCGTCCCGCCACCAAGGAGGGCGCCGGCTGGCTGTTCGGCGCCAGCGAGCTGGTGATGGACCCGTCCACCCTGGCGCTGTGGGACGTCAGCCTGATGGACCGCTCGCTGCTGGGACCCGCTTCCTACGACGAGATGACCAGGCCGGTGATCCTGCGCGACGGCCGCGACACCCGCTACGGCCTCGGCCTGGAACTGTCCGACGCGGACGGCAGGCGGGAATGGAGCCACGACGGGGCCGGCTCCGGCTTCCTGGCCGCCAACGCGGTGTGGCCGGACGACAAGGTGGCGGTGGTGGCGTTGACCAACAACGACTGGGCCAGCCCCGGCGCGGTGGTGGACCGGATCGCCTTCGTGGTGCTGAAGCCGACGGCGGCGGAAGCCCGCGCCCGAGCCGTGTTCGACGGCTTCCGTCGCGGCACGGTCGACCGCAGCCTGTTCACCCCGAACGGCAACGCCTACCTGACCCCGACGGTGCTGGCCGACCAGAAGCACGGGCTGGCCGGCCTCGGCGCGATCCGGCTGTTCCGGCTCGACCGCGAGTCGATGCGCGGCGGCATGCGGACCCGGATCTGGACCGTCACCGCCGCCCGCCGCACCTTGCGGGTGGTGGAGCGCGGCTATCCGGACGGCGGGATCGAGCAGTTCATGGTCATGACGGCTGAATGAACGCCGTTCACAGCAGGCACAGCGCCAGCAGCTCGCGGCGCAGCTTCAACGGCAGCTCGTCGCCGGTGGCCGGGTTGCCGCCGAGGTCCGCCGGCGTGTCGGCTTCCGGGAGGTAGCGCCAGCCCTGGAACGCCCGCACCGTGCGCGGCACCACGGCGACCACCGGTCCGTCCAGCACCACCCCGGTGCAGGGAGTGCCGTCGTCGCGGCAGTCCTGCACGATGTCGTGGATCGACTGCCGGCACAGCAGCAGCCCGGCCGTCACCCAATAGATCGAGCCGCCGGCCAGCAGCTCCTCCGACCGGCGGGGGAAGTTGCGCGTGCGGAAGAACGGCCGACCGCCATGCGCTCCGGTTTCGAGCGACCGCGCCCGCTGGCGCTCAGACAGCGCGTCGGGCGTGACGACCCCGACCGCGAGCTTGATCAGATTCAGCGGCACCGGGCGCCTACCAGGGCACGACCTTGTTCTCGTGCGTCACGAACGCCACCCCCGCCTGCCCGCGTCGGGCCTCCAGCATGTCGGCGATGCCACGGGTGCTGGTGTCGACATCGAGCGGCGCGTCCGGACCGCCCATGTCGGTCAGCACCCACCCCGGATCGACGGCAAGGTAGCAGATCCTGCCGTCGCTCCTCCTCGCCGCCAGCGAGCGCAGCATGGTGTTCAGCGCCGCCTTGCTGGCCCGATAGGCTTCCAGGCCGCCGCTCTCGTTGTTCGCGACGCTGCCGAGGCCCGACGTCATCACCGCAACCGTTCCGCCCGGGGGCACCAGACCGCCCAGTTGCTCCACCGCCCGGATCGGCCCGAGGGCGTTGGAGCGCAGCACGTGCATGAACTCCTCGTCCGACATCTCGCCGACCGGCTGCGCCGGGTTGTGCGTCACGCCTGCGTTGACGAACAGCAGGTCGAGACGGGTGCCGGACAGCCGGTCCGCCAGCGCCGCGATCTGCTCCGGCCGGGTGACGTCCAGCGTCTCGATCGCAAGCCGCCCGTCGGCCTCGGCCGCCAGCGCGTCCAGCGCCTCCGAGGCACCGCGCGCGGTCGCGATCACCCGCCAGCCGCGTTCGAGATGCCGCTGCACCAGCCCGAGACCCAGGCCGCGCGACGCGCCGACGATCAGGACGGTGGATGCTTCGGACGACGTCATGCCCACTCCTTCGGTGCTTCAAGGCGGTCCGCTCGTTCCTCGCGACAGCGCCCGCGAACCGCCTCGCGTCGACCTGCCGCACCACCGTGACGGGATACCGGCTCGACGCGCTTCGGCCCAGGCTCCGTCATCTGGACATGGGCACGGCCAGGATCTGCGCCATCGTTCGGATCCACGTCGGCGGGCGCAACCATCGGCTTCGTGATCGGGACCACGTCGCCATCCCGCCGAACGCCTGCCGGACAAGCCTTGCCGGCCGCGCTGCGGCATCCGGAACCGCGTTGCTGTCGTTCCTTACCTGACCAGTGCGCCCAGCAGCGCCTCGAGTCGCAGCCGCCCGGCCGGGGTTGCCGCAAGACGGCCACCGTTCCAGCGAAGGTAGTCGGCCTCGACCGCCGCTTCCAGGATCGCCGGCTCCAGCGCGTCCGGCAGCGCGGTGCCGGTGCGTGCGGCGAAGCGTGCGGCGTCGATCCCCTCCGACAGGCGAAGGCCCATCAGCAGCATCTCGCGCGCCGGCTCCGGCGCCACCAGCCTCGTCTCCTCCGTCGTGCCGTGGCCGGCCCGCTCCACCCGATCGGCCCAGGGCTCCGGCGCGCGGTGGCGGCGCATGGCGAAGATTGCGGGCGACCCGTCCGGCCCCGGGCGCGTGATCCGGCCATGTGCGCCCGGGCCGATGCCGAGGTAGTCGCTGTAGCGCCAGTACGCGAGGTTGTGCCGGCTTTCGGAGCCAGGGACGGCGTAGTTGGACACCTCGTAGGCCAGCAGCCCGTGCCTCGCCGCCACGTCGGCGGTCTCCTCGTAGAGCTCGGCTCCCAGCTCCTCGTCCGGCATCGCGATCAAGCCCTGCCGGTGCAGCGCCTCGAAGCGGGTGCCGGACTCGATCGTCAGCTGGTAGAGCGAGAGGTGGTCCGCCGCCAATGCCAGCGCCCGGTGGAGCTCCGCCCGCCAGGCCGGCAGGTCCTGTCCCGGCCGGGCATAGATCAGGTCGAACGAGATGCGCGGGAAGACCTCCCGCGCCATCTCCAGGGCGGCGATCGCGTCGGCGGCGGAATGTGCCCGGCCGAGCAGGCGCAGGGCGTCGTCCTCCAGGCTCTGCACGCCCAGCGAGACCCGGTTCACGCCGGCGGCCCGGAACGACCGCAGCCGGTTGATCTCGACGCTGGTCGGGTTGGCTTCCAGGGTGATCTCGAGGTCGGGCAGGGGGCGGAACAGGCGGCGAGCGTCCTCGATCAGGCCGGCGACCGTGTCCGGCGCCATCAGGCTCGGCGTGCCGCCGCCGAAGAAGATCGAAGCCAGCGGCCGGGGGCCGAGCCGTGCTGCCTCGGTGGCGAGCTCGGTGCGCAGGGCGCGCGCGAAGCGGGCCTGCGGGACCTGGTCGCGGACGTGGCTGTTGAAGTCGCAGTACGGGCATTTGGCCAGGCAGAACGGCCAGTGGATGTACAAGGCAAGGCCAGGGCTCTGCCCATCAATCCGCTTCGCGGCATCGGTCCGCTTCGCGGCCCGATCCGCCAAGGGCGCAGCCCTTGGAACCCGGTTGTTGAGCATGGGAGGCTAGATGGCGACGCGGACGCCGAGTTCGACCACGCGGTCGGACGGGATGCGGAAGAATTCGATCGCCGGCACGGCGTTGCGCGCCATCAGCAGGAACAGGGAGATGCGCCACAACCGCATCTTCGGAATGGTGCCGCGCACCAGCACCTCGCGGTTGACGAAGTAGGACGCCTGCATCGGGTCGAAGTCGACGCCCTGCGCCCGCAGGCCTTCCAGGGCGCGCGGTAGGTTGGGGCTTTCCATGAAACCGTAGCGCAGCGTGACGCGGTGCATGCCCGGCGCCAGCTCCTCGACCAGCATACGGCCGCCCGGGTCGGCTTCCGGCTGGTCCAGGTTCTGCGCGGTGACGAACAGCACCCGCTCGTGCA
>CAXTVS010000052.1:0-22322 GCA_964247735.1 uncultured Acetobacteraceae bacterium | reverse complement strand
GCTGCTGCCGCTGCTGCCGCTGCTGGCGGTGTGCGGGGTGCCGGTGCTGCTGGCGCCGTCCCTGGGCAACCCGCTCGCCTGGCCCGGCGCCGGGTTCGGCAGGAGCTGGTTCGGGCACGGCCTGGCCGGGTTGCGCACCGTGCTGTTCCTGCTGCTGTGGAGCGGGCTCGCGCTGTGGTTCGCGCGACCCGGGACGCGGCGCGGCCTGGCCGGGCTGGCGTTCGCGGCGGTGCTGGTGACCGGCACGCTGGCGGCGTTCGACTGGGCGATGTCGGTCGAGCCGGGACTGGCCTCGTCCTCGTTCGGGCTGCTGCTGTCGTCCGGACAGGCGGTCTCGGCGGCGTCGCTCGCGGTGCTGGTGGCGGGGCGGGAGGATCGTGGCAGCTTCGCGGTCCCGGTGCTCGTCCTGCTCTGGGTGTGGGCGTTCCTCCATTTCACCCAGTTCCTGGTGGTGTGGTCGGCGAACCAGCCGGAGGAGTCGCTGTGGTACCTCCATCGGCTCGGCGGCTTCGGCGAGGCGGCGATCTGCCTGGGCGCGCTGCTGCCGGTGCTGGCGCTGGTGCTGCTGCCGGCGCTGGCGCAGCGCGGCTGGCCGGTGACGCTGGTGGCCGTGTTCGCCCTGCTGGTGCAGCTGCTGCAGAGCTTCTGGCTGGTCACGCCGGCGTTCCGAGGCCGCTTCACCCTGACTCTGGCCGACGGGGTGGCGACAGGCGGCCTGGTGGCGCTGGCGGCCGGGCTGTGGCGGGGGGACATGCTGCCCGGCTCGGGGAGGGCGGCCGATGGCGGACGCTGAGCAGTCGCCGGAACGCCGGGGACGCTTCCGCTACGCGGCCGGCGGGGCGGCGCTGGGTGCCGTGGCCGGCACCGGGGCGGCGCTCGGCGGGGTGTTCGCCTGGCACCGGAAGCAGGACAGGGAGCCGCCCCTGGACGCCAGCGGACGCGGCGAGCCGGGCACGCCGCCGAGCCCGCAGGCGGCACGGCAGGGGTTCGAGACCGAGGACATGAGCGGCGCGCTGATGGGCGTGCTGGCGGTCGGGCTCGGCGTGGCGATCGCGGTCGCGATCTGGCTCATGGTGATGATGCTGCACGGCTTCCAGGCCAGCCGCGAGGCAGCGCCGCCCCTGACCGCGCAGCAGCAGGCCGACCCGCCGCCGCCGCTGCCGCGCCTGCAGCCGGCACCCTGGCACGACCTCGCCGACGTGCAGCGCAGCGAACTCGAGCGGCTCGACCGCTACGGCTGGGTCGATCCGCAGCACAGCCGGGCGCGGATCCCGATCGGGGTGGCGATGCAACGTATCGTCGGCCAGTCGCTGGACCCGGCGCCGGGCGCCGCGCCATGACGGGCAAGGACGTCAACCCGGGTGATTTCCCGCTGGCGCTGTGGCCGCCCTCTGCGTCCAGCGAGGCGGTGCAGTCGGACCACCTGATCCTCGGCTTCACCGTGCTGACGCTGCTGCTGACGGTGCCGATCTTCCTCGCCATCGCCTGGTTCGCGGTGCACTTCCGCGCCGGCAAGGACGTGCACCGCGAGTACTCGGACAAGCGCAACCGGATGCTCGAGGTGAGCTGGATGCTCATTCCGTTCCTGCTCACGCTGATCTTCTTCTACTGGGGCGCCAAGCTGTTCGACATCCACAAGCATCCGCCGCGCAACGCGCTCCGGATCGAGGCGATCGGCCGGCAGTGGATGTGGAAGTTCCAGCATCCCGGGGGCCAGGCGGAGATCAACGACCTGCACGTGCCGAGCGGCGAGCCGGTGATGATCGACATGATCTCGCAGGACGTGATCCACTCGCTCTACCTGCCGGCGCTGCGGATCCAGATGGAAACGCTGCCGGGGCGCTACACGCAGCTCTGGTTCACCGCCAACCGGACCGGCACGTTCCGGCTGTACTGCTCGGAGTACTGCGGCACCGACCATTCGCGCATGGGCGGGCTGCTGACCATCATGAGCCCGGCCGACTACGCGCAATGGCTGCGCCAGAGCGGCACGGCGATCTCGCTCGCCTCGCAGGGACGGGCGCTGTTCTCGTCCTATGGCTGCAGCGGCTGCCACGGCGCCGGCGCCGCGGTGCGGGCGCCGTCGCTCGCCGGGCTGTACGGCAGCCCGGTGCCGATGCTGGCCGGCGGCACCATCATCGCCGATGCCGGCTACATCCACGACAAGATCCTGGATCCGGACCGCAACCTGATCGCCGGCTACAAGCAGGTCATGCCGGCCTTCAAGGGGGTGATCCCGGAGGACAGGATCGTGCTGCTCACCGCCTACATCAAGTCGCTCGCGTCAGATGACCAGGGAGGCGACCAAGGAAGCGACCAGGGCCAGGAGCCGCAGCGCTCGACGGTATCGGAGAAGACGCCATGACGCCGCCGGACTCCCTTCTCGGCAACATCGAATCCGCGCTGCGCGAGCCGCATCCGGGCCGCATCACCATCGACCGCGAGCCGGACTACCTGCATGACGAGCACACGCTGTGGTCCTGGCTCACCACCACCGACCACAAGCGGATCGGCATCCTGTACCTGCTCAGCATCACCGCCTTCTTCATCATCGGCGCGGTCGCCGCCGGGCTGATCCGGCTGTCGCTGGTGGTTCCGAACGGGCAGATCTTCTCCAACGACACCTACAACAAGCTGTTCACCATCCACGGGGTGGTGATGATGTGGTTCTTCCTGATCCCGTCGATCCCGACCACGTTCGGCAACTTCATCATGCCGATCATGATCGGCGCCAAGGACGTGGCGTTCCCGCGCCTGAACCGTACCAGCTGGTACATCTTCGTCAGCGCGTCGCTGTTCACCCTGTTCACGGTGGTGGCCGGCGGCGTGGACACCGGCTGGACCTTCTACGCGCCGTTCTCCACCACCTTCTCCAACACCTGGGTGGTGCCGGCGCTGATCGGGGTGATCGTGGTCGGCTTCTCCTCCATCCTGACCGGGCTCAACTTCGTCGTCACCATCCACACCATGCGGGCACCGGGCATGACCTGGTTCCGGATGCCGATCTTCGTCTGGACCATGTATGCGGTCAGCCTGATCTTCCTGCTGGCGACGCCGGTGATCACCATGGCGCTGACCCTGCTGGTGATGGAGCGCGCGTTCCACATCGGCGTGTTCGACCCGGCGCTGGGCGGCGACCCGGTGCTGTTCGAGCACCTGTTCTGGTTCTATTCGCACCCGGCGGTGTACATCATGGTGCTGCCGGGCATGGGCGTGATCAGCGAGATCGTGCCGGTGTTCAGCCAGAAGCGGCTGTTCGGCTACCGCTTCGTCGCCTACGCCTCGATCGGGCTGGCCTCGCTGACCTTCTTCGTGTGGGGCCACCACATGTTCGTCAACGGGCAGAGCGAGACCGCGAGCCTGGTGTTCTCGGTGCTGTCGTTCGCGGTCGCGGTGCCGTCGGCGGTGAAGGTGTACAACTGGACCGCCACCATCTACAAAGGCACGCTCCGGCTCGACACGCCGATGCTGTACGCGATGGGCTATATCGGGCTGTTCGTGGTGGGCGGCCTGACCGGGCTGTTCCTGGCCACGCTGGCGGTCGACGAGCACGTGCACGACACCTACTTCGTGGTGGCGCACTTCCACTACATCATGGTCGGCGGTACGGCACTCGCCTTTCTCGGCGGTCTGCACTACTGGTGGCCGAAGTTCACCGGCCGGCTTTATCCGGAAGCCTGGGGGCGGCTGTCCGCCTTCCTCATCTTCATTGGCTTCAACACCACCTTCGCGCCGCAGTTCGTCTTGGGCTATCTCGGGATGCCGCGGCGCTACCACAACTATCCACCCGAGTTCCAGCTGCTCAACATCCTGTCCTCGGCCGGCAGCCTGGTGCTGGCGCTGGGCTACGTGTTCCCGATGATCTACCTGGGCTGGTCGCTGCGCTACGGCAAGAAGGCGCCGCCGAACCCGTGGAACGCCAAGGGGCTGGAGTGGACCACCGCCTCGCCGCCGCCGAAGCACAACTTCGAGACGCCGCCGACGGTGGACTTTCCGCCCTACGACTACAGCCGGCGCGAGACGCGGGTGTGAGCGCCGCCGTCGGCAATGCCCCAGGCATCGCTCCGGGGACGGCCGAAGTCGGGATCGAGCGCGAGGAGCACTTCACCACCGACGGCCAGCAGAAGCACGCGGCCAAGTTCGGCATGTGGTGCTGGCTGCTGACCGAGCTGCTGCTGTTCGCCGGCCTGTTCCTGTGCGCGCTGATCATCCGCATCATGCATCCCGCGAGCGTGACCGCGACGGCGACGCACCTGAAGTTCTGGATCGGCGCCACCAACACGGCGGTGCTGATCATCTCCAGCTTCACCATGTCGGGGGCGATCGAGCTGTCGCGGATCGGCTGGCAGCGCGGCACCGTGCGCTTCATGCTGGCGACCGCCGCACTCGGCACGCTGTTCCTGGTGCTGAAGGGCTACGAGTACTACGAGGACTGGGACGAGCACATGATGCCGTTCCTGCACGGGCGGCGCTACGAGCTGGCGCAGGACCCGTCCACCATCCTGTTCACCGACCTGTACTACATCACCACCGGGCTGCACGGGCTGCACCTGACCACCGGCGTGTCGATCCTGCTGGTGATGGCGTGGATGGCGAGCCGCCCGGGCTTCCTCCAGCGGCACCAGAACCGGATCGAGATCTTCGGGCTGTACTGGCACTTCATCGACCTGGTGTGGATCATCGTGTTTCCCGTGCTCTACGTGCTGAACCGCTGATGGCCCGCCCTGCGCTGTCCGACGCGGACAAGCGCGTGCTGCGCGAGCGGCTGCGCACGCCGCTGATCACCCTGGTGCTGCTGCTGCTGCTGCTGAGCGTGAACGTGGTGCTGGGTGCCACCCTGCCGTTCCGTCAGGTCTGGATGATCGAGGCCGCAGTCGCGCTGGCGATGGTGGCGACCGTGCTGTGGGCCTCGATGGAGCTGCCGCAGGAACCGCCGATCATCCGCTTCTTCGCCCTGGTCGGCTTCTTCTGGGTGTCGATCATGTTCACCATGACCCTGGTGGACTACCTGACGCGGTAGGTCCGCACCCGCGATCCGCCGGGTCTACCGGGCGACGGCCTCCAGGGCCTTCAGGAGGTCGGCTTCCAGGCCGGCCCCGCCCGACTTGTTCAGCGCGCTCGACACGGTGACGAAGCGGGGTGCCGCGAGGTCGTCGGGCGGGTTGGCCAGGAACCGCTCGATCATGGAGCAGACGACCAGGTCCGGCCTGACCAGCTCGACCAGCGCCGCATCCAAGGCAGCCTGGTGGGCGAGCACGACGGTGCCGAAGCGCTCGGCGAAGAACTGCCACCACACGTTGAAGACGAAGGAGTCGCAGAACACCAGCACCCGTCCGGTCCGGGTCGGGTTCGAGTACACCCTGCAATGCCCGCGGTTGTGGACGTTGTTGTCGAACCTGAGCCTGCTCTTGTAGTCGTGCAGGCCGCAGGCGAGGCGGCTGTCGAACACCACCGGGCGGCAGGCCATGCCCCAGTCGGTGATGCACAGCTTGTGCAGCTGGTACATCTCCTCCCGGACGAAGCCTTCCACCTCGGTGATCCCGCGCGCCCCGAGCTTGGCGGCGAGGATGTTGAACGCCAGTGCCGCTCCGAAGCCGTTCCAGTAGGCGGTGGTGCGGTCCTACAGGTCGCAGTCCGCGTCCAGCGCCGCCTGGTGGAGCCGATCCTCCAGCACCAGCAGGGTCCGGGACAGGCCGCTCCGCTCCGCGATCCCGGACAGGAGGCGCACCGGCCGCCTGTCGGAGAACGGGACGTCAGGGATCAGGTGCCGGTAGACCGTCTCCTTGTTCGGAATGACGACGGTCACGATCGGGACGCCCGTCCGCGCCGCGAGCTCGGAACGGAACCGGATGTTGGAGTGCCAGGTCGGCTCCGTCGCGTCGTCGAGCGTGAACAGGCCCTGGTGCTGGTCCAGGACCCTGTTGGATCCCTTGCGGAAGAATATGAAGCCGTCATCGGCCAGGAGCAGGTCGCCTCCGCCCGCCGCGGCACCGCCCTGTCGAGGCTCTTCAGCGCGTCGCTGGCCTCGACGTCCAGCCGGGCGAACCCGCGGCGGCCATCGGCATAGGCGACGACGTATTCCGCCTGCAGAAGCAGGGTGCCGAGAAAGGCCCTCGGCATCTCGCCCAGGATCTCGACCGCGGCAACGATCGGGAAGCTCGACGCGGATCTCGATGGCCTCGTGATCTTCGACGACATGGCGATCGCGACGTGGCCGACCCGGACGGCGAGGCTGGACGGGGCGGCGCCGTTCGGGCTGCCGGACAGGCCGATCTGCATGGTCTTCTCGACCAGCGAGATCACCGCGACCTTCATCGTGCCGCTTCCTGGCTTCCGGTTGGCGTGTTCAGGTCAGGCTGCGCGCGTGGTACTGCCGTACCTTCTCGGACAGGTAGCCCTCGCCCTTCTCCAGATACAGCTCGTAGTCCCGCTTCCAGTGTCCGCCCAGGGCGTTCGAGCCGTTGAAGGCCTGGAGCGCCTTTCCGCCGTTCACGATCTTCTTCCTGACGTGCTCGATGCTGCGGACCGGGAAGTGCCGCAGCACCAGGCCGGACTCCGCGCCGACGATCGGCTGGTCGACGTCGGTCACGACCTTGGAGCAGTAATGGTTGCCCTGCTCCAGACACGCTTCCGCCGAGTAGCGGAAGGCGACCTTCCTGACCGTGTTCCTGTGGAAGGTCTCGTAGTGGTCGAAGTGCCGGAGGAAGTCCATGTCCGGATCGAGGCGCTGGTGCGGGAAGGAGCTCGACGCGTTGCAGAAGCAGTAGGACAGCATCCGCTTGTTTCCGCTGTCCGGCCCGTTGAGGATCGCGAACAGGTCGCAGGACGGATCGCTCGCGTAGAGCATCTCGTCGCCGTCGAGCGCGAACACCCACTCGACGGATGGCCCAGGCCCTGCAGCACCGTCACCGCCATCCTGGCGACGGCCATCGTCTTCGCCGCCTGGAAGTAGCCGACGACCGGATCGCTGACCACGTAGACGATGCAGTCGGCACAGTCGGCGGCGAAGCGGTCGATCTCCTGCCTGGTGCCGTCCGAGCTGTTGTTGTCGGCGATCGCGTAGTAGCGGAACCCGCTCAGGTAGGACGACTCCAGGCTCTCGTAGATGACGTCGGCCTCGTCCTTGACCAGGGACACGCGCACCGCGTTGGGCAGGGCGCGGCCGACCGGGGTCGTGTTGCGCAGGAGGGCAGCCTGCAGCTCGGCGGCCGGCGGTCCGTTCACGACGGTCCGGAGGTCGGTGGTCAGCTTGACGATGTTGTCGCACTCCTCCTCCGACACGCGGCCACGGCAGTCTCGGCCTGCCGCCTCCAGGTCTTCCAGGCAGCCCGGATAATCGTTCCGCTGCTGCTTCAGCTTCACGCTCAGGTAGTAGGGCCAGAAGTTGTGCCGGGATACGCCCATCGCGTCCCGGTCCAGATGAGGGCGTCCTGCCAGTCGCCGCGCTTCTGCGCCAGCTTTCCCGCCTCAAGAAGGGCCTCGATCCGGTCGGAATGTTCCAAGGCCAGGGTCTTGAAGCGGCCTATCGCCGCATCCAGCTGGCCGTCGTCCCGAAGCGCCATGGCGTCCCTCAAGGCAGGCAAGTAGTCCATCGGCTGCATCTCCGGTCGGCTTGCTTCGGTATCACGAGATTGTAATGGATCGGCTGTCGGCAGGCCATCTGGTTGGCGACGTTCCAGCGTGAAGGCCACGATCGGATTGCACGGGTCGCGCGGCAGCAGTGTCGACCGGTGGATGACACCGGGCTCGGCAAGTATCGGACCGCCCACGGGGGTGGATCGAGCCGGTCGCATCAGCGGAACAGCGCGTCCGGCAGCCAGGGGCGGTGCGCGTCGAGCAGGTCGTCGACCAGCCGGGTGATCTGGTCGGGATCGAGCTCGGCGGCGGTATGCGGGTCCAGCATCGCGGCGTGGTACACGTGATCGCGCCGGCCGGTCAGCGCCGCCTCGACGGCCAGCGCCTGCACCGACACGTTGGTCTGCATCAGGGCGGCCAGCTGCAGCGGCAGCCGCCCCACCTGCACCGGATGCAGCCCGGTGCCGTCCACCAGGCACGGCACCTCGACGCAGGCCTCGGGCGGCAGGTTGTCGATCAGGCCGGCATTGGACACGTTGCCGTAGACCACCGCCGGCACGCCGGTCTCGATCGCGTTGATGATCCGGCCGCCGTACTCGTGGCTGCGCTCCACCGCGATCGGCCGGCTCAGGTCCTGCAGGACCCGTCCCTGCTCGGTCCAGGCGGCGATCTGCAGCTCGCAGCGGCGCGGATACTCGTCCAGCGGGATGTTGAGGCGCTCGATCAGGTCGGGACGGTCGCGCTTGATGTACCAGGGCACGTACTCGGCGAAGTGCTCGCTCGACTCGGTGACGAAGTAGCCGAAACGGTCGAGCAGGTCGTAGCGGACCCGGTTGTGCGGCGGCATCCGGCGCGCGGCGCCGACCTCGCGGATGCGGGGATACAGGTCCTCGCCGTTGGCGGAGAAGCGCAGGTAGAACGCCATGTGGTTGATGCCGGCGGCGAGGTAGTCGATCCGCTCCACCGGCACGCCGATGTCGGCTGCCAGCTCCGCCGCGGTGCCCTGGACGCTGTGGCACAGCCCGACGGTGCGGATCCGGCTGGCCCGGCTCAGCGCCCAGCAGTTCATCGCCATCGGGTTGACGTAGTTGAGGTGCAGCACGTCCGGGCAGCGCCGCTCCATCTCGCGCACCATGTCGAGCAGCACCGGGATCGTGCGCAGCGCCCGCATGATGCCGCCGATGCCGAGCGTGTCGCCGATGGTCTGGCGCAGGCCGTGGCGGTTGGGGATCTCGAAGTCGGTCACCGTGCAGGGGCGGTAGCCGCCGACCTGGATCATGTTGATCGCGTAGTCGGCGCCGTCCAGCGCCTGGCCGAGGTCGGTCGTGGCGGTGACCTGCGCCGGCGCGTCCAGCGCCTGCACGATCCGCCCCGCCACCACCTCCGACACGCGCAGGCGCTCGGGGTCGATGTCGTAGAGGCAGATCCGGCTGGCCGACAGGGCCGGCTCGCCCAGGATGTCGCCGAGCAGGTTCTTGGCGAACACCGTGCTGCCGGCGCCGAGGAACACGATGCGCGGGCCGACCGCCGCCCTGGTGAACCGTGCCTCCCCGCGCGCCGGTTCCGTCCGCGCGGGCGGCTGCCTGTCGGGATGCGGCGGGGCGGACGGGCGGACCTGCGACAACGCCTGCATCACCTCGGCGACGCTCCGTGCGCCCGCCGGACGCGGCTTGTCCGGCGTGCCGCCGCGCCGCGCCGACGCGCGCACCGGCGGGTAGACCTCCAGCGGGTGCTCCTGCCCGGACGGGTCGACCGCGACCACCGTCAGGATCCCGTCCAGCAGCTCGTCGATGCTGTCGCATTCGAGGGAGAAGGCGAGGTCGAGGCTGGCATCGGCCAGCACGTCGAGGCGGGGGCCGGCCGGCCGCACCTCCGACAGTACGGCGCCGCCGCGGCGCAGCTCGATCCGCAGGCCACCCACATAGGTGCCTTCGCATCGGCGGCTGACCCAGCCGCCGATGCGCCCGGAGCCGAGCGCATCGATCACGCCGACGATCTTGGTGACGGGTTCGTCAAGCATGGCGGCTCAGGGCGTGCCCGTCATGTATTGCCGCCGCGCTGTCCGCTCATCCTGCCGCGTGCCTCGGGTTTGCCTCGGCGGTGACGTCGCTGAGGATTTCGCCGAGGCGGTCGAGGTAGGCGGTTCGGCTGTTTTCGGCCTCGATCCGGCGCAGGGCCTCGGCGCGGGTGGCGTTCCACCGGGTCTCGTCGGCGTAGAGCGCGGCCACCTGGTCGGCGAACGCGGCCGGGTCGTCGGTGCCGCCGGACAGGATGGCGGTGCCGTCGGTCCAGCCCACCTGGCGGCACAGCAGCTCGGTGGCGACGATCGGCAGGCCGTGCGCCGCCGCCTCGTGCACCTTGAACGGGATGCCGCCGGCGAACCGGGTCGGCGCGACGAACACCCGGTGCGCGTCGTAGAGTGCGGAAAGGTCGCCGACCGGTCCGAGCAGGTCGACCCGCCGGTTGCGGCCGAGCGGCGACATGTCGACCCGGCGGTCGACGTAGCCGGCGATCGAGACCCGCACCTCAGGCGGCAGACGGCTGTCGAGCAGCGGCAGCACCTCCTTCACGAACCAGGACAGGCTGTCGTAGTTCGGGCTCGCGGCTTCGTGCACGGCGCCCAGGAACAGCAGGCCGCTGCGCGCGCGCCAGGGGGACGGCGTCGGCACCGGCTCCTTCAGGTGGCCGAGCACCGACACCTTGCTGTGGCCGGTCAGGCGGATGAGGGCGGCGTCGCGCTCGTTCACGGCAACGATCTTCTGGCAGAAGTAGGCGCAGGCGAGCTCGCGGCGCAGCATGGTTTCCAGGTCGTGCTCAGGCGTGCGGCCGAGCACCCGGGCCTGCTCCAGCAGGCGCGGGGCGGCGACCGCCTCGGTGTCGAGCACCACGCTGTGGTCGGGCAGCGCCGAGGAGGCGTCGCTCAGGGTCGGCAGCAGGCGCTCGAGGTTGTGGGTGCGCCCGATCCAGACGATGTCGTAGTAGCCGCTGCGCCCGGCGATGAACTGCGGCAGCTGCTCCTGGCCGCGGTCATACAGCACCTCCACCGTTTCGGGGAAGTCGCCCAGCGTTTCCAGCAGGCTCGCGGTGGCGGGATACACCGGGTAGACGCTGACGTGGTAGCCGAGCGACGCCATGGCGTGCACGATGTCGTTGGAGCGCACGTAGCCGGAGCCGAGGTCGCGCATCGGGATACGGTCCTCGATGAACAGGATGCGGCCGCGCCCGGCCTTGGGCGAGCGGGCGAACAGGGCGTTGCGCGGATGCGGCGGGTGCTTGTAGCGCAGCCAGTCCAGGTGCTTCTCGACGAACATCCTGTGGTTGCGCGCGATCATGCGCGCCGAGCGGGCCGAGCTGGCAGAGCCGAACTCGACGTGCTGCACCACCACCGACGGGTCGTAGACCACCCGGTAGCCGCCCTTCCTGAGGCGGACGCAGAGGTCGGTCTCCTCGTAGTAGGCGGGGCGGAAGTCGTCGTCGAAGCCGCCGAGCGCCCTGAGGCAGGACGCGCGCACCATCAGGAAGGCGCCGGAGCAGAAGTCGACGTCGCGCACGAAGTTGGCTTCGGGCAGGGCCGGGTCGCCGTCGCGCAGGTAGCCCATGGTGGAGCCGTCGCGCCAGATGATCGAGCCTGCCTCCTGAAGCAGGCCGTTGGTGCGGATGAACTTGGCGCCGACCGCGCCGATCCTGGGGTCGGCGTGCAGGCGCGCCAGGGCCAGCTCGATCGACTTGATGCCGAGCGTCAGGTCGTTGTTGAGGTAGAGCACGGCCGGCGCTGTCGCATGCGCGAGCGCTGCGTTGCAGGCGGCGACGAAGCCGACGTTGTGGGCGAAGCGCATGATGCGGGCGCCGAGGAGGTAGCGGCCGATGCGACGGGTCTCGTCGCGCGAGCCGGAGTCGACCAGGATCAGCTCGATCGGGCCTGCGTAGACCGCGCGCAACGACGACAACGCGGTCATCGTGAGGGTGAACTTGTTGTGCAGCACGATGATGACGCTGACCGCAGGCTGGTCGTGCACGGTGAAGTCGAGCCTGGAGCGCGCGAACTGCGGCAGCATGGTGTCGGCCATGCGCGCGAACAGCTGCTTGCTCTGCGCCTCGACGATGGGCTCCGGGTTGCCGCCCTCCTCCGCGGCGTGACGCTGTGCCAGCCAGTGGGTGAACGCGTTCTCGTGCTCGCCGCGCTCGATCGCCGCCTGCACCGCGACCGAGCGGTAGTGCGCGACCAGGTCGACCTCGGCATGCGGCCGGCGGCGCTCGGCGGCGCCGAACTTGACGAAGTGCTCGTAGGTGTTGCGGAACGCGCCCTTGTTCACTGCCGCCAGCACGTCCGGGTAGGTGGCGCCGTAGTACTCCTCGGAGAACCATTCCAGGCCGGTGTAGCGCTGCGTGCTGCGGTGGCACAGGAAGTGGTGCAGCGCGCAGCTCCAGTCGGCGGCGATCTCCTGGCGCAGCTCCGGGTAGGTCTGCAGATACCAGGCGGGGTCGAAATACCACGACAGCCGCGCCGTGCTGCCGGCCCGGCAGTTGTCGAGCAGGAAGCGCACGAACGGGCCGCCGGCGTGGCCGCGCACCTCGTCGCTCTCGTCGGCGTTCTCGGCGTAGAGCAGCGGGTCGAAGAAGCGGTGGCCGGTGCGGAACTCGGCGTTGCCGATCGCCAGGTAGTGGTCGTAGCCGTTGACGAAGTGCCCGCGCTGCAGCAGGCCCTGGGTGACGTCGCGGTTGCACGCCAGGTAGTAGCGCTCGTCGAACAGCCAGTGCGGCGAGCGGTCGCGGTGGCCGTCGCGGATGTAGTGCTCGAAGCCCGACCGCGCGCCGCCGGTCGCCACGTGCGCGGCGACGTCGGGATAGGCCGACAGATACCACGCCTCGTCGAAGAACATGTTCGGCGAGTGCCCCAGCCGGCAGCCCTGACGCCAGTAGAACGCCTCCAGATCGTCGGACCCGGTGATGCCGTGCCCGGACAGAGGCTCCCGGTAGCGCACACCATACCAGGCAGCGTCAAACCGGCGCCAACGCGGCTGGTGCGCGACCGGCTCGACGCGCGGCGTCGCCGCTTCTTCCGGGCCGGCCTGGGCTTCGGGCGGAGCGGGGTCGGTCTGGAGGTCCATGTGCCTGCCATTCATTCCGCGGGATGCCGCCGCCGCGTCGAAATCATCAAAAATACGGTAGAGGGACATTAATCGAGCGGGAACGGCTCGTGCAAGCGATCTGCTCAGGTCGAGATCCGGAAACCGAGGATCATGCAGCCCTGCCATCACCGGATGAGCATTTGCAGCTTTTTGCGACGTTTCGAAGCCGGCACGGCCGGCGCCGCGTATACGGACGCATCAACCGGCCCCTATTTTGTACACGGCGTGCCTCGACGATCCGCCTGGGCGATCCAGACGCCAATCTGCTGCAATTCCGTAACGACCCGGCGGCTGCGGCGCTAGATGATGTCCACGGCGAGCGTGACGGCAAAACGGCTGAAGAAGGGAATGCCGAACCACATCCCCTTCTCGCCCGCAACCGGGTCGTGCTGGTAGTGGAACTCCGCGACCTCGCCATCGAGGACGTGGCAGGGCGGAACGCGATGATGGCCCCGGCCGTCCTGGATCACCACGTTCCCGCTGATCCGGTCGCGCATGTCGCGCGTCGCCGACAGGCAGCGCAGCCGGAACACCCGGCTGCCCGGCGCCGCCAGGGTCTGCAGATACAGGTAGCCTTCCAGCACGGAGTCGGCGTCCGCGGTTCCCGCGGTCTCGTCCGCCAGCGACGCGCTGAGCAGGATGGTCGTGCTGTCCGCCTCGCTGATCTCCAGGCTCAGCCGCACGTCGTGCCGGGTGTTCTCGGTGTACAGGTAGAGGGGCTTCAGGTCCCGTCCGGCCTCCGGCTCGACCGGCAGCGGGATCATCTCGCGCCGCATCGTCACCGTCCGGGTCAACGCCACCCGGCGCCGGTCAGGTTCGGTCGCCTCGGTCCACCAGCCTGCCGTCATGGGTCCGAAGGCTTCGCGTTCGGCCATGACGCGCGCCACCTGCTCCAGGATCATCCGGTGCGCGAACCGGGTGGCCGCCGAGCCGGTCCGGAGGTCTTCCGACACCCGTCCCAGCAGGTCCTGGATCCAGCCGGTCGAGACCGCCGCGGTGGCAGGATCGTTCGGATCGCGGTCGAACCATTTGAAGATGCAGATCTCGTCCGGAAACAGGCGAGGCATGTCCAGGATGTCGGCAAGCACGACCTTGCCCTGGTAGGACCTGGCCCAGAAGATGTGGCAGATGTAGGCGAAGTGGCCGGAGCCGAACTGCTTGATCAGGGTTGCCGGGAGGATCTCCTCCATCGGGAACTCCATCTCCGGCTCGATCGTCTCGCCGAGCTCGAGGATCTGCCCGAACCGCTCGTGCAGCACCGCCCAGTCGCTTCGCGCCGCGAACAGGCCCTCGATCTGGTTCTGCGACACGTGGGTCAGGCCCCATACGCTCTTGAGGAAGGCGATGAAGCGCGGGTTGCGCTTGACCTTCACCCACCACCAGACCTCCATCAGGTTGTCGAGGTCGTTGGAGGTCGTGTGCGGCTTGACCTTCAGCCTTTCCAGCGCGGCCGGCAGGTTGAACGGCCGCGCGAACAGGCTGTTGGAGGCGAGCGGGCAGAAGAAGTCGAACGCACCGACCGTGCGGCTCGCGTGCTCGAACGACTCGAGGTGCCCGGACAGCAGGGTGTGGCCGAACTTCCTGCGCCGCACCTGGCCGGAGAACACCAGCACCCGCTCGCTTTCCTCCGCCGTCGGACAGGAGATCGTCCGGCCGGACGGCAGGTTGATGACCAGGACCGTGCCGTCGCCGGTGTTGTTGAGGAAGTTCCGGACATAGGTCGTCAGGAAGGCATCGGACTCGTTGAAGAGCGCGGAAAACACCACCGTCGGGGCAGCACGATCCATCACGTCCACGTCCTGATCCTGCCCCGTCACAGCCTCGCGATCGACAGATAGCAGAGAATGCCGGCCCCTTAAATCGGGGCGTTCGTGGGGTGGCGACCTGCCTGCCTGCGTCGGCGCTGGCGAGTCCCCGGGACTACAGGAAGCGCGCCGTCAGCCCGTCGAGGATCGCGGTGCTGTGCGAGCCGACCTTGCGCACGAAGCAGTAGTCGCGCGGGATCGCGTCGAGCTCGTTCATCTGCCGGAACACGTAGGGCCTGGGATCCTTCGACCATTCCACGTAGACCATGCCCTGCCGGACGCCCGACCGGTCGACCATGTTGCCCACCAGGGTCTGGAACAGGATCTCGTCCGGAACCGCCGAGTACTTGAACGAGGCGAACAGGTGCTCGTCGCCTTCCAGCGCCTCCAGCACGGTGGTCATGCTGGCGGCGGTCAGCGACCACCATTGCGACCCGTAGTAGATGTCGACCTGCTTCTTGCCGCGGTCCTTCAGCTGCTGGATCGAGGCCATCTCGGTCAGGAACCTGTCGTCGACGGTGGCGCTCTCGATCTGCCGGCCGAGCAAGGAGCTTACCGGATGGTCGAAATGGTAGAAGTTCGAGTAGCGGCTCATGAAGGGGTCGTCCGGCTCCAGCTTCCGGATCATCACCCGGTTGAGGTCCTCGCGCAGGACCTGCAGCAGCCGGTCCTGGGGCACGACCGGGAAGGTGTCGTCGGATACCAGGGTGAACCGGTCGTACTGCCCTTCCGCCATCGCCGCGAAGATCAGGGCGAGCTCGGCCTCGATCATCGAGAACCCGGCCCAGAAGATGTCGATCCGCCGGTAGATCAGGCGGCAGTGGCGGGCGGCGTCACCCAGGCGGGCCAGGTAGGAGGCGGTGTCGGCCTTCTTGTCCAGGTGCACGAAGACGTCGAAGCCGGCGGACTTGTAGAGCGGGATCGCGCGTCGCAGCACCTCGGGCTCGCGGTAGGCCAGAACCAGAAGAGCGAGACGCATCGACCATTTTCCGCAGGCTTTGAACGTCCTAGCTTGCGGTCATCCGGGGGGTTGTCAAGCTGGCCTCATGTCGCCTGGACAAAATCCAGCATGTCCGGCTGCGTATACTTCCTGATGGAATGCAGGTAGACTGTGCGATTCTTCCCATAGGAATTGTCGTAGAAAGTACAGGGCTTTTCCAGCAGGGACGCCGCGATGCCGACATGCAGCCGGTCGGTGAGGACGTGGCGGGACCGCCGGATCGCCTCGAAGAAACACCAGACCGCCTTGTGCGAGTTCTCCGGCCAGGTGCCCAGCTCGAAGATCCTGGAAATGTCGAGGTTGCCCTCGGGCACCGTCATGTGCGCCGCCTTCTCGCCATCGGTGCGGAAGAAGGGCCTCACGGTGTCCCGGTCGTCGGGATCGAACACCTGTCCGGCCCGGGTGACGAGCGAGGTGAACAGGCCAGGCGTGTCGGTATAGCGGGCGGTGTCGCGATAGAACTGTTCGACGTCGATATGGACCGCCATGTCGTGGTCGAGGTGGACCTCCCGGGTCGCGGCGTGGCGCTGCACGTGGATGTAGCTTTCCGGGTCGCGGCAGAAGATGGTCGTCCGCTCGTCCATCCTGGCCAGGAGGTCCTCGTTGCCGCGTATGGTGTGCGGCAGGATGATCAGGCGACCGCAGCGGTCGAGGAACTGGCTCTCGAGCGCGTCGCGCAGTTCCCGATAGAGCGGCGTCAGGTTGGCGCCGCCGCCCAGCATGACCGTGCGCCCGGTGACGTCGGCCTGCAGGTTGATCGGCTTGAAGGTGACGCCGGCCCGGGCAAGCGCCTGGTAGACGCCGACCTGGATCACGCAGTCGCCGCCGTTGCCGGGCGTGGGATAGTAGAGGATCTCCTCGCCGCGGAGCGTCGCCAGGAAGGAGGCGAGGGCGGTGGTCAGGCGGGCGCGATCGGGCGCGATCGACGACGGGGGCCCGGCCTCGGCAGGAGGATCGCGGCGCACCTTGAGGGCCTTGGTCGCGATCGAAAAATGCTGGTCGATGCTCGCGGCGGATTCCGGGCCGTAGTCTTCTGCCAGACGGGAAAGGTGCGTTACCGACACTGGAAAACTCCGGAACCATTCGGTTGAACGTGTTTCAACCGTAATGAGCTTCGGACACCCTTTTTGCAAGAATTTAATTTTATATTAACGATGTGGGATTTGGAGCAAATCCCAAAATCTTTTCCTGTGCTGAAACGAGTCTCGCGTGTCGAGGCGAGCCTAGGGCTTCAAGCGATCCGCGCCCTCAGGAGGTCGTGCACGTGGACCAGGCCGACCGGCCGGCGCCCCGCCACCACGAACATGCAGGTGATCCGCGCGTCGTTCATCTGCGCCAGCACGCGGGCGGCCAGGGCGTCGGCGCCCACGGTCTGCGGACGGCGCCCCATCACCTCCACGATCGGCCGGTCGCGGAAGCCGCTCTGGAACGCCCGGCGCACGTCGCCGTCGGTCAGCACGCCGACCAGGTCGCCGGCGTCGTCGACCACGCCGGCGATGCCGAAGCGCTTGGAGGTCATCTCCACGATCCCCTCCGACAGCGTCGCGCCGGCGGGCACGATCGGCATCTCCTCGCCCGCGTGCATCAGCCGGCCGACCGCCATCAGGCGCGCACCCAGCTTGCCGCCGGGATGATACCGGTTGAAGTCGGTGGCGGTGAAGCCGCGCCGCTCCAGCAGCAGGATCGCCAGCGCGTCGCCCACCGCCAGCTGCATGGTGGTCGAGGTGGTGGGCGCCAGGCCGTTCGGGCAGGCTTCCTGCGCGTCGGGCAGGAACAGCCCGACATCGGCGGCCCGTCCCAGCGCGCTGTCCGGACACGCGGTGATGGCGACCAGCGGCATGTTGAAGCGGCGGGTGTATTCCACGATGTCGGCGAGCTCGGGCGTCTCGCCGGACCAGGACATCGCCAGCACCACGTCGCCGTCGCGCAGCGCGCCGAGGTCGCCGTGGCTGGCCTCGGCCGGATGGATGTAGTGGCTGGGCGTGCCGGTGGAGGCGAGGGTCGCCGCCACCTTCTTGCCGACGTGGCCGGACTTGCCCATGCCGGTGACGACCACGCTGCCGCCGGCGCGCTCGATCAGGTCGGCGGCGCGCGCGAACGCTGCCGCGAGCCCGCCCGCCAGGGCGTGCCGGATCGACTGCAGGCCGCCGCGCTCGATCTCGATGGTCCGGGCGACGCTGTCCGCGGCGGCGGCGACGACGTCCGGGCCGCCGTGCTGCGGCCGGCCGGCCGCCAGCGGCGCGGGGGCGGGCGCCATCATCGGCCTCCCATCAGGAGACGCGCGCGCAGGAGGTCGTCCGGCGTGTCGACCCCGAGCGGCACGTCGTCGACCAGCACCGCGTCGATCCGCATCCCCGCTTCCAGCGCGCGCAGCTGCTCCAGGCGCTCGCGCCGTTCCAGCATGGAGGGCGGCAGCGCCACGAAGCGCTCGAACGCCGCCCGCCGCCAGGCGTACAGGCCGATGTGGTGGTAGAGCGGGCCCTCGCCCCAGGGCGCCCGGGCGCGGGTGAAGTAGAGGGCACGGAAGCGTCCGCCGCCCAGTGGACTGCCGACCATCTTGACCACGCTGTCGGTTGCCGCCTCCCCCGGCGTGGCGGGTGCGACCGCGGTGCCCACCGCCACCTCCGCGTCCTCCAGCAGGGCGGCGGCGGCGCGGCTCACGGATGGCGCCACGGTCGGCAGGTCGCCCTGGAGGTTGACCACCACGTCGTGCCGGCGGTCCGGGTCCACCAGCCGGAGCGCCTCGGCGATCCGGTCGGTGCCGGAGGGATGGTCGGTGCGGGTCAGCACCGCCCGGCCGCCCGCTTCCCGCACCGCGTCGGCGATCAGCACGTGGTCGGTCGCCACCAGCACGGGCCCGAGCTCCGTTTCCATGGCGCGGCGCCACACGTGCACCACCATCGGCAGGCCGGCGATCGACGCCAGCGGCTTGTCCGGCAGGCGGGTGGAGCCGAGCCTGGCCGGCACGACGACGATCGGGTTCATCGGGACGGACCCGGCGCGCCGGCTGCCTCAGCCCGCCGCATCCGGCGATCCCGCCTGATCCGGCAGTCCCTTGGTCAGGCGATCGTAGCGCAGCAGGCCGGCGACCAGGGGTTCGAAGTCGCGCAGCGCGATCATGTTCGGGCCGTCGGACGGGGCATGATCGGGATCGGGGTGGGTCTCGATGAACACGCCCGCCACCCCCACCGCGACCGCGGCGCGGGCCAGCACCGGGACGAACTCGCGCTGCCCGCCGGAGCGGCTGCCCTGGCCGCCGGGCTGCTGCACCGAGTGGGTGGCGTCGAACACCACCGGGGCGCCGAAGCCCGCCATCACCGGCAGGCCGCGGAAGTCGGACACCAGGGTGTTGTAGCCGAACGAGGTGCCGCGCTCGGTCGCGAGCACGTTGCGGTTGCCGGCGCCGGTCACCTTGTCCAGCACGTTGCCCATGTCCCAGGGCGCCAGGAACTGGCCCTTCTTGACGTTGACCACGCGGCCGGTCTCGGCCGCCGCGACGAGGAGGTCGGTCTGCCGGCACAGAAAGGCCGGGATCTGCAGCACGTCGGCCACCTCGGCCACCACGGCGCAGTGCGCGCGCTCATGCACGTCGGTCAGCACCGGCACGTCCAGGGCGTCCCGGATGTCGGCGAAGATCTCGATCGCCCGATGCAGCCCGACGCCGCGCGGACCGGACCGGCTGGTCCGGTTCGCCTTGTCGTAGGAGCTCTTGAACACGAGGCCGATGCCGAGCCGGCGGGCGATCTCGCGCAACGCCGTGGCGCACTCGAAGGCGTGGTCCCGGCTCTCGATCTGGCAGGGGCCGGCGATCAGGGACAACGGCAGGGCGTTGCCGAACCGCACGTCGCCCACCGCCACCACCGGGTTCGGCGCAAACTCCAACAGGACCGGATCTCCTCGGACAAACCTCGTCCGGCGGTGACGGAGGTTTTCCGCCATTTGGCCGGGGCGGTGATCCTACACCCGGATCCGCGCGCCCGATACGTGCCCGACCTCGGACCAGCTGCCGTCGCCGGTCAGGAAGCGGGTGGGCGTGACCCGGCGCGGCGCCAGCACCGCGCGCAGCGCCGGCGCTTCCGGCTCCGCCGCCACCCGGTGCACCAGGCCGGGGCTGAGGATGGCGATGTCCAGCGCGTCCAGCTCCAGGCTCTCGATCGACAGCCCGGCTTCGGCGGCGTAGCGGGCCAGCTCCGCGGCACCCGCGCCGGTCCAGCGGGAGCGGCCGTCCGGGCCGAACTCCGCCATCTCGTGGCTGTCGCGCACGATGTCGATCCGCACCGGGCTGTCCGGGTTGCCGGCGTAGAGCGCCACGCACTCGCCCGGCGAGGGCAGCTCCTCCATGCTGGACGCCTGGGCGAAGCCGGTGGTACCCGGCACCATGTCGAGCCGGTAGATCACCGGATGGTCGTCGAACACCGCGCGCAGCAGCCGCACCACCGACTCGCGGAACAGCAGGCCGGCGATCCCGGTAAGGGCGGAGCGCAGCCGGCCGTCCTCCTCCGGAGGATGGGCGCCGGTGGCGACGTGGAAGTTGGCGATGTCACGGCCGCCGACCCCGTTCGGGGCGAGGGCGTTGTGCAGCAGGACGTGGCCGTTGCGGATCAGCTCCTGCAGGGCCGGCTGCAGCTCGGCGGCGGATGCGCCGACTGCGATCCGGCCCGCGAGCAGTTGCGGCGCGTCCAGCCGGTCGGTCCACAGGCCACCCAGCACCGAGCGGGAGCGTCCGGTGCCGGGATAGCCGACTAGCACGGCGTTGATGAGGTCGATATAGGCGGCGCCGCTGGACGGGATCGGCAGGTGCAGGTCGACGTCGTTCGGCTTGATCGTCACGAACGGCAGGTAGGCGGGATCGATCGACCGGGAGAAGCGGATCTCGAAGCCGCAGCGGCCGTCGCCGAGCCCGACCTGCTCCAGGTCCGGGCGGTGCGCGTCGGCCACGCCTTCGCCGATCATCTCGTGATGCAGGAAGGCGCGTACGATCGGCGGCGCGGTGTAGTCGCTGCCATACAGCCAGCCGACTGCGCTGTCGCTGTCGAGCCTGTCGACCGCCCCCTTGATCATCACGCCGTTCATCCCCGCTTCCGCCTTCCTGCTGCACGCTGGTGCATCGCACAATTCGTCATGGCAAGGTTAGGAACATTTCCCGGGCCGGTTCAAGACAGAACGCGATCGTAAAGATCCAGGTGCTGGTCCAGCACCTCGTCGGCGGTCGGCGGCGGGTGGACGCCGGCGGCCAGGGCCGCCAGCTTGTCGGGATGGGTCGCGAGGTCCGCCAGCACCTCCGCCAGGCTGGCCGGGCGGCTCACCTCGAAATGCATGCCGTTGACGCCGTGGGTGACCTTCTCGGCCATGCCGCCGATGTTGGAGCAGATCACCGGCTTGCCGTTGGTGAACGCTTCCTGGATCACGACGGGGGAGTTCTCCCACCAGGTGGAGGGGATCACCATGGCGTCGATCCCCTGCATCAGCGCGTTGACCTGGGAGTTGTCGTAGGCGCCGTGGAACACGACGTTCTCGCCCGCCTCCTCCAGCGACTCCTCGACCACCTTCTGGAACTCGAGCGGCTGGCTCGAATAGTCGCCGTAGATCTCGATCACCGCGTTGGTGATGCCGAGCGTGTTCAGCCGGCGTGCCGCCTCCATCAGCACGGTGATGCCCTTCAACGGCGACATCTGGCCGAAGAAGCCGAAGCGCAGCGTGCGCAGGCCGCCGCGCGCCGCAGGCGTGACCTGGCCCGGCCGGCGCAGCTGCGACAGCCGCGCCGACGCGCCGGCGGGCGCGGTCACGCTGCGCGACGGCAGCGAGCCGGGCGCCAGCGGCTCCGGCGCCCTGTTCGGCGACGTCCAGGCCTCGGCGAACGGGCTGCCGTCACGCTCCGGCGGCATGTTCTCCAGCACCGCCAGCTTCTCGTCCGGCAGGCCCCAGCTACGGAAGCGCCCGGCCAGGAAGTGGCTCGGCGAGATGAACAGGTCGACGTCGTCGAAGAACATCTGCAGGTAGCGCTTGCGCAGGAAGAAGTCGCGCTCGCCGTACTCCGGGAAGCAGGCGGCACAGGCGGAATAGCTTTCCTTCTCGCACAGGCGGAACGTCCTGGTCTTCATCATCTGGCCGTGATGGTTGCAGATGGCCAGGTACTCGTGGAGGCTGAGCACGATCTTGGCCTGCGGCCAGCCGCGGCGGATCGCGGAGAACATCTCGACCCCGAACCGGACGAAATGGTGCGTGTGCACGATGTCCGGCTTCAGCTCCGCCACCAGCTCCTCGAGGACCTTGGGGAACTGGGGGTCGGGGTTGGCGAACTTGAAGTAGTCGAACGGGGCGTTGGGATGATAGACGTAGTCGTCCGGCCCGTATGGCTGGGTCAGGGTGGCGCCGAGCCGCGCCTCGCTCTTCGGGCTGGAGCAGCCCAGCAGCCACGCCGTGGCGCCGCGTGCCTTGAGCTCGCGGAACAGGGTGAAGGCCGAGATCTCCGCACCGCCGCGGGTCAGCTTCGGATGCGAATGCGTCATCACCAGGACGCTGGGCAGCGCCCGCCGTGGCGCTGCCGGCCCGCTGCCGGGCGGCAGGAACGACGCGCGGGTGGCAAGCTCGCTCATGCCGGGGTGTCCAAGTGCTCTGCCTCGCTCGGAACCGGAACCGGTGCCGCCTTCACCCAGCGGTTCTGGAACCGCCACGCGTTGTAGAGGGTCAGGTTGAGCCGCCAGGAGGATTGCTGCCCGCCCTGGGACTGGCGCTCCAGGTGGTACAGCCGGGCGCGGCGGTCGACCACGCAGATCCGCCCCTGCGCCTGCGCCTTGCGGCACAGGTCGACGT
>CAXTVS010000051.1:0-22869 GCA_964247735.1 uncultured Acetobacteraceae bacterium | reverse complement strand
CAGGCCCGACAGCTGCTCGCGGAAGAACGCTTCGTAGTGCATGGCACCCTCCAGGACAGTGTGGCGCAGCAGTCAGGCGACCAGCGACGGGGCAACCAGCGACGGACTCCGGACGCAGGCGGCGAAGGCGGCACGCAGCCGATCCTCCTCCATGCCGCGCCCGATGGCCACCGCCCGCGGCTCCTCCGCCGGATCGGCGGCGAAGGCGGCCATGCTGGCACGGCCGCCCGCGACGTCGAAGCGCATCCAGCCGTCGCCGGCGCGCGCGATCCCCTTCAGCCGCTCGATGCCGCCGAACCCGCCGCGGCAGACCCCGTCCAGCAGCTCCTGCACGAGCTCGGGATCGCAGTCGCCGTCGAGCGTCGTGATCCAGGAGGAGAAGCCGAGGCCGTCCTCGTGCGCATGAGCGTGGCCGGCCTCGTGATCGTGCCGGTGGTCATGGTGGTGATCGTGGTCGTCGTGATGGCCATGTCCGTGGTCGTGGCGTGCGGACGGGCCGGCCGGGAGGGGGGGCTCCGTCGCTGCGACGATCGGAACGGGGTCCGGAAGGGCGATGCCGAACCGGGCCGGGATCATGCGCGCCGACGGGTTGAGCGCGCGCAGCGTTTCCTCGACCATGCCGCGTTCCGCCGGCGACACCAGGTCGACCTTGTTCACCACCAGCACGTCGGCCACGCGCGCCTGGGCCTCAAAATACGATCGCCTCTGGGCGAAGCCGCGCAGGAAGGCGCCGGCATCGATCACCGCGCTGACGTGGAGGCGGCGCACCAGGGCCTTGAGCGTCGGCTGCGACAGCACGCCGATCAGCGCCGCCACGTCGGCGACGCCGCTGGGCTCGATCAGGATGCGCTCGGGCGACCATTGCGCGACGACGCCGCGGATCTGCGTGGTCAGGTCCTTGCGCAGCGAGCAGCAGATGCAGCCGTTCGGCAGCTCCACCACGTCGGCGCCGCGCTCGCGCAACAGGGAACCGTCGACGCCGACGGAGGCGAAGTCGTTCACCAGTACCACCGTGCGTAGCTCCGGCCGGGCCTCCGCCAGCACGTTGCGCAGGAAGGTGGTCTTGCCGGCGCCCAGGAAGCCCGCCACCACCTCGACGTCGAACGGCTTGCCGTTGCCGCGGGAGCGCAGGCTCCAGCCCCACAGGGCCGCGGCCGGGAGCGGCAGCATCAGCAGCCAGTGCTCCAGGATCGCCAGCGTCATCATGGTGGCCAGGAAGGTGAAGCCCGCCTGCTGGAACACGGTGGCGCCGGGCGCTGCGGCCATCTGCACCAGGCGCACCGCGATCACCGTCGACACCGTCACCGACACCGGGAACAGCAGGTTCATCGACTTCTTGGTCAGGAACGAGCGCAGGAACTGCAGGTGCTCCGGCAGGAACTCCTCGTTGAGGTTGCGCACGCCCAGGAACACGTTGAGCTTGGCGCTCTGGTGCATCCACCACAGCACCATGAAGGTCCAGGTGCCGACCTGGTTCGGCGCGTGCCAGGTCAGCGCCACCACGGCGGCGGCGGCGGCGATGATCGCCAGCTCGTGCCACAGGCTGGTCTGGATCGCGTGGCCGAAATGGCGCCAGCCGCGGCAGCCTTCCGGACACGGCGCGTCGCGCGGGCCGGTGACGAAGCCCATGTAGAACGAGATCTCCTGCCAGCCCCAGGCCAGCAGCCCGCAGGTGAAGGCGAGGTACGCGCCCCGCACGCTCAGGTCGTGGCTGGACGCGCGCAGCTCCCACAGCGAGGCGAGGAGCAGCACGGTGGCGCCCAGCATGCTCCAGCGGAAGGTGCGCCGCGGCAGCCCGTCGAGGTACATGATCAGCCCGGTGCTGAACCACCAGACGAACAGGGCGAACAGCACCGGAAGGACGAAGACGGACATTGGATGGCTTCCCTACCAGGCCGGCGCCAGCCGAACCTGCGGCGGCGGCGCGTTGCGCTTCGCGGGCAGCAGGAACAGGCGCGCGAACCCGATCCCGGCGGCGCCCATCAGGCCGATCCGCCGCACCCGGCCGAGCAGGCCGCCCTTGGCGCGTGCGCGCCCGATCGCCACGTTGATCCGCCGCATGCGCTCGAGCCCGCTCCGGAAGCGCGGGTCGTCGAGCGGCAGCTCCACCGGGAACACTTGGCGGCAGATCTCGCTGGTGATCCGGAACACGGTGAAGTCGTACTCGGTCGGATCCAGGCCGAGGGCGGCGTGGAACACCGGCCGCGCGTGGTCGCGCACGTACATGGTGGCGAACACCGCGAGGAGGAAGAAGCGGATCCACAGCCTGTTGACGCCGCGCAGCAGCTTTGGATCCGACCGCATCAGCAGCGCGAACGCCTCCCCGTGGCGGAACTCGTCCTCGCACCACTTCTCGAACCAGCGGAAGATGGGATGGAACTCACGCTCCGGATGGCGCTGGAGCTGACGGAAGATGGTGATGTAGCGGGCGTAGCCGATCTTCTCCGACAGGTAGGTGGCGTAGAACACGAACTTCGGCTTGAAGAAGGTGTACTTCTTCTCGCGCGCCAGGAAGCCCAGGTCGACGCCGACGCCGAAATCCTTGAGCGTGTCGTTGATGAAGCCGGCATGGCGCGCCTCGTCGCGCGTCATCAGCGCGAACAGCTCGCGTATGTCAGGGTTGGTGATCCGCTTCTTGATCTCGGCATACAGCACGCAGCCGGAGAACTCCGCCGTCACCGAGCTCACCAGGAAGTCGAGGAACTCGTGGCGCAGCGCCGGCGGCAGGGTCGACAGGTCAAGGTCGAACGATGCGTCGCGGATGAAGTGGGACCGGTTGTTGTCGCGCTTCAGCTCGGCGATCAGCTCGTCCCATTCCGCCCGCACGCCCGCCACGTCGATGCGGTCCATCTTGGGGAAGTCGGTGGTGTAGAAGCGCGGGCTCAGCACCGTGTCCTGCTGCGCGTCGCGGGTGGCGTCGTTCGGCGCCGGCCGCGGCGGCGGTCCGACCGGGGAGATGGCGTTCATGGAGCCTCCAGGGCAGCGGGATCGTGCGGCTCGAAGCCGACCTCGTAGAGCGTGGTCAGCGCGAAGATCGACGTGGCGCGGGTCCAGAACCGTGCCAGCGGGCCGGCGCGGCGCACCGTTGCCCGGCATTCGCAGGACAGGCGGCTTCCGAACGCGATCCGGGTCGGCACGTCGTGCACCAGCACCGCGTCGCCCGGCCGCAGCACCACGCCGTCCGGCACGGCATGGGCGTGGAAGCTGTGAGGAGTCTGCTCGATGTCGACGTCGCACCGCACCGAGAGGGTCCGGGCGCTCACCTTACGATCCCCGGCGAGCCAAGGAAGCGGAGCAGGGTCGCCTCGTTGGTCGGGCCGAACCCTTCGATGTCGATCGCGGTTCGGGTCGGCGGGTCGCTCAGCACCAGACGTCCGTCGGCATACAGCGACAAGGCGTAGGGCATCGCCGGGTCGACGCCGAGGCGACGCCTTGTCGCCGAAAGCCCGTGTACCATGCCGTGCAGGAAGCCGTTCTCGCCGGCAGCCACGAGGGCGATGCGCTGCCCGCTGGCGGCGTTGGAGACCGCCAGGTCGTCGTGCGGCAGCTCGACGAAGCGGAGCGGGAGGGTCGCCTGCAGCGGCGCCCGCGGCGGGTCCGCCGCGAACAGCGCCTGGTGGCGATGCGGCATCGCCAGCCCGGTTGCCACCAGCGCCGAAAGCACCGCGGCTGCGACGTAGACGCCCCAGGGACGGCCGGGACGACGGCCGGGACCTGCAGCAGGCCCCAGCGTGCCGGCGCGGCCGCTCATGCCGGCACCTGCTCAGGCACCCGGACCGGCTCCGGCGCCGCGAACGGCGCCCGTGCCGCCGTTCCGGCAGCGGCGAGCGCTGCCGTCCCGGTCAGCGCGTCCGACAGCTTCCGGGCGACCTCGGCCGCATCCGGCACGGCACGCAGCATCGGCTCGGGCTGGCCCAGGCGCCAGGGCCTGGCGTGCGGCCACAGCACCGCGTAACCGAGCTTCTGGCGTCCGCTGACGGCGAGCGGGATGTCGCCGGTACCGTCAGGCCACACGCGGACCGACGCGGAGTCGATCAGCCGCAGCGGCAGGTTGACGCTCATCGACAGCGCGATGCCGAAGCGCAGCACGAGCCGCTGGTCGGTCAGGGTGTAGACGGTCGAGCGGGCCAGCAGCCAGGCGAACAGGGTCAGCAGGCCCAGTGCCGCCACGCCCATCACGGCAAGGCAGAGTACGCCGGCAAGGGTGCGGCCGGCGTTGCCCAAACGGAAGTCGGCGACTGCGAACCAGCACAGCATCAGCCCGAGATAGCACGCCAGGCCGCGGACGTGCAGGGCGCGGCGGGCCAGCACGCGCCAGTCCGGCCTGCCCTGCCAGAGGATGCGCTCGCCGGCCGGCAGGCGGCTCGGCAGTCCGCCCAGATGGTTGCCGCGCCGGCGGACGGTCGGGCCGCTCACAGCAGCGGCCCCAGCCGTGCCGGCGTCGCATACAGCGAGCCGCCGCCGAAATAGGCGACCAGCCTGTCCTCCTCGCGGAAGGTGACCTGGTCGGGATGCTTCAGCACCGGCACGTCGGCGAACTGCGCGGCCAGGATCGCGCGCACGCTCACCCGCTTTTGCCGGCGGAGGTAGCGCACGTAGGGTTCGGGAACGAGCACGTGGTGCCGATCGGCAGCGAGTGCCTGATCGAGCTCGACCTCGAGGTAGCGGATGTTGGTCTCGCTTTCGTCGATCCACAGGTCGCGAACGTAGCCGGCGACGACGCCGTCGGCGCCAATCACCGCCCAGCCATGCGGGTCGTGGCTGAGGGACGAGACGTGGTACTCGCGGGCGTGGCGCATCGGCACGATCCGGTTGTCACCCTTGAAGGTCAGGTCCGGCTCGTCGCTGCGCGCCACCCAGGAGGCCGGCCCGACCCCGTCCACCAGCGGGTTGCCGGTCGGGATCAGCGGCGCGCCGGGAAACATCGCGGCCGAGCGTGCGGCGATGGCGCCGTCGATCGGCGCGGGCGGCGACGGCCAGCTGCCGTGGTTGATGGTGCGGAAGGTCTTCGTCGGCGGGATCGGCGGAAAGCCGCCGATCGGGCCGCGCGTCTGCCGCTGCACGGCTTCCGCGGTCAGCGGATAGCCTTCGCGCTTGTCCTCGCGGCGCAGGTAGAACACCAGGCCGGCGAAGAACGCCCAGAAGATGTAGAGGCTCAGCTGGGCGACGTCGATGTAGCGGGTCAGGGCAGCCGTCACGGCACGATGCTCCTCGGATCAGCGGGTCAGGCAGGTTCGGCCGGAACTGGGTTCGGCCGGCGCCAGGCCGGCCAGCGGGCCGATCGCGATCAGGGTCGCGAACAGAAGCAGGATCTCGATGCAGTACACCGCGCCGTAGCCGGTGGACTGGGTCGCCAGCACCGGGCCCAGCGTGCCGGCGCGGCCGAGGGCCGCGACCACGTCGTGGGTGACGCCACCGAGCAGGATGGCGAGCCCCGCCGCGAACGCCTGCACCGCGCCCCAGGTGCCGAGCGCCAGCCCGCCCTCGCCGTCGCGCGCATCCTCCATGGCCGCCGCCAGCGTGCCGACCACGAACACCGCGCTGCCCAGCCCGGTCAGCAGCGTGCCGCAGCCGAACAGCACGGTCGAGCCGAGCGGGCCGGCGAAGACCAGGGCCGCGAACGCCAGCAGGCCTAGGGTGACGCCGGCGGCCGCCAGGCGGTAGCGGTCGAGTTGCCGCCCCAGCAGAAGGGCGGACAGCGCGAACCCGCTCAGGCCGCCGACCGCAAGCAGCGCGGTTAGGGTGGTGGTGACGCCGACCGGAAGGCGCAGCACCTGGCCGCCATAGGGCTCGAGCAGCACGTCCTGCATGGAGAACGCCATGGTGCCGAGCCCGACCGACAGCAGGCGCCGCCGCGGCCGGACGCCGGCGCCCAGGCTGCGGAACGCGTCGCGGAACGATGGGCGCGGCTGCGACAGGCCGTGCCGCTTCGGGTCGCGCACCTCCTGCTTCCACACCGCGGTGAAGTTGAGCAGCAGGGTCAGCACGGATGCTCCCTGGATCACCTGGATCAGGCGCAGCTCGCTGAACGGGGCCAGCAGCCGGCCGAACAGCAGCGCGCTTCCCAGCATGCCGGCGAGCAGCATGACGCAGAACAGCGTCACCACTCGGGAGCGCACGGCGGGCGGCGCCAGGTCGGTCGCCAGCGCCAGCCCCACCGTCTGGGTGGTGTGCAGGCCGGCGCCGACCAGCAGGAACGCCAGCGCGGACGCGGCCGGACCGACGAAGGCCGGCGCGTTCGGGGCGTCGCCGGACAGCACGATCAGGGCGAACGGCATGATGGCAAAGCCGCCGAACTGCAGCAGCGTGCCCATCCACAGGTAGGGCAGCCGGCGCCAGCCGAGCACGGAGCGGTGGGTGTCGGAGCGGTGGCCGACGACGGCGCGCAGCGGCGCCAGCACCAGCGGCAGCGAGATCATCAGCGCCACCAGCCAGGCCGGGACGCCCAGCTCGACGATCATCACCCGGTTCAGCGTGCCGATCACCAGCACCAGCGCCATGCCGACCGAGACCTGGAACAGCGACAGGCGGAGCAGCCGGCCGAGCGGCAGCTCCGGCGTCGCCACCGAGGCGAACGGCAGCAGCACGCTGCCTGGGCCGTTCCAGCCACGCGCACTGAGGGCGCCGTAGCGGCTCACGGCGCATCCTCCACGCAGGCAAGCTCCTGCGCCTGCGAGATGTAGAAGCCGGTGGACACGCGGTGGCTGCGGCCGGCGGCCCAGCCTTCCAGCGCCGGCTCGTCCCGCAGGCAGCGGCCGATCACCGTCTCGCCGACCGGCTCGATCGCGGGCGCCCGGTCGCCGCGGGGGAACAGGCGGCCGACTGCGTGCATCGCCGCCAGCGCCGGGGTGCGGGGTGCGAAGGTGAACAGCATCGAGCCGGTGGTGCATCGCGAGAACGCCGACAGCACCGACACGATCTCGCGGACCGGATAATGGATCAGCGAGTCCATGGCGACGACGTGGTCGAACCGGCCGAACATCGCCGCCTCGCGCATGTCGCCGGTCCTGAAGGCGATGCTGTGCGCCAGCCCCGCCGGCACCCGCGTGGTGGCGAGGTCGAGCAGGGTCGGCGACAGGTCCACCGCCACCACCTCGGCGCCGCGACGCGCCGCCTCCACCGCGAACGCGCCGGTGCCGCAGCCGGCATCGAGGATGCGCCGGCCGCGCAGGTCGGCGGGCAGCCAGTCGAGCAGCGTCCTGCGCATGGCGTCGCGTCCGGCGCGCACGGTGGCGCGGATGCCTCCCACCGGCGCCTCGGAGGTCAGGCGCGCCCAGGTCGCGGCCGCGGTACGGTCGAAATAGGTCTCGAGCTCGGCCCGGCGCGCGCCGTAGGAGACCGCCACCATCACTCGAAGCCCAGCAGGTCGAAGATGTCGCGATCCTTCATCGGCGTGGCGTCCAGCGGCTCGACCCCCGCCCACAGCCGGGCGGCGAGACGCAGGTACTCGTCCTTCACCGCGTCGAGCTCCGGCGAGGACGGCATCTCGAACAGGGTGGACTTCTGCAGCCGCGAGCGGCGGATCGCGTCGAGGTCGGGGAAGTGCGCCAGCATGCGCATGCCAATGGCGTCGTTGTAGCGGTCGATCTGGTCGGTGGCGGCGCTGCGGTTGACGATCACGCCCCCGAGCCGGACGTCGTAGTTGCGCGACTTGGCCTGGATCGCGGCCACGATGCGGTTCATGGCGAAGATCGAGTCGAAGTCGTTCGCCGCCACCACCAAGGCGCGGTCGGCATGCTGCAACGGGGCCGCGAAGCCGCCGCACACCACGTCGCCGAGCACGTCGAAGATCACCACGTCGGTGTCCTCCAGCAGGTGGTGCTCGCGCAGCAGCTTCACCGTCTGCCCGACCACGTAGCCGCCGCAGCCGGTGCCGGCCGGCGGACCGCCCGCCTCGACGCAGGATACGCCGCCATAGCCCGGGAACACGAAGTCCTCCGGCCGCAGCTCCTCGGGATGGAAGTCCACCGCTTCCAGCGCGTCGATCACCGTCGGCACCAGGCGCTTGGTCAGGGTGAAGGTGGAGTCGTGCTTGGGATCGCAGCCGATCTGCAGCACCCGCTTGCCGAGCCTGCTGAAGGCGACCGACAGGTTCGAGGAGGTGGTGCTCTTGCCGATGCCGCCCTTGCCGTAGACGGCGAACACCTTGGCGGTGCCGATCCGCTGCCCGGGGTCGAGCTTCACCTGCACGCTGCCCTCGCCGTCCTCACAGGTGTTGCAGCCGGAGGCGGCGCGCAGCCGGGCAGGGAGCGCTTTCGGCAGGTCGAGAACGGTCATGCGGCAATCCCCGTGTGCAGGCCTTCGAGCCGGTCCTCGATGTCCTCGCCGGCGCGCTTCAGCATCTCGATGACGGACAGGTCAGGCGACCAGTAGCGGCGCTCGTGCGCCTCGATCAGCCGGTTGGCGATCTTGAGCGTCGCCGCCGGGTTCAGCTCGGCCAGGCGGCGGCGCATCGCGTCGTCGAGCACGTAGGTCTCGGTGAGCTGCTGGTAGATCCAGGGCGCCACCTGCCCGGTGGTCGCCGACCAGCCGAGCGTATTGGTGACGTGCGCCTCGATCTGGCGCACCCCCTCGTAGCCGTGCTCCAGCAGGCCCTCGTACCATTTCGGGTTGAGGGCACGGGTGCGGGTTTCCAGCGTCACCTGCTCCGACAGGGTGCGGACGATGCCGTCGCCGCGTGTCTGGTCGCCGATGTAGACCGAGGCGCTCCTGCCGGCGGTGGACAGCACCGCGCGGGTGATGCCGCCCAGCGTGTCGAAGTAGTGGTCGACGGTGGTGACGCCCAGCTCGACCGAGTCGAGGTTCTGGTAGGCGATGTCGACCTGGGACAGCACGTGCCGCAGCAGCTGGTCGTGGCGGCGCGGCGCGCCCTCGGTGCCGTAGGCGAAGCCCTTGCGTCGCAGGAACGCTTCCGCCAGCTCGTCCTCTTCGTTCCACACGCCCTGGTCGAGCATGTGGTTGACGTTGGAGCCGTAGGCGCCGTCGGCGTTGCCGAACACGCGCAGGCTGGCCTCGGCAAGGCTGCCGCCATGCGCCGCCTGGAAGGCCAGCGCGTGCTTGCGCACGAAGTTCTGCTCCACCGGCTCGTCGGCCTCGGCCGCCAGCAGGCTCGCCTCCGCCAGCAGCCTGGTCTGCATCGGCAGCAGGTCGCGGAAGATGCCGGACAGCGTCACCAGCACGTCGATGCGCGGCCGGCCGAGCCGGTCGAGCGGCACCAGTCTGGCACCGACCAGCCGGCCGTAGCTGTCGTGCCGCGGCTCGGCGCCGAGGAGGGCCAGCACCTGCGCCAGCGGGCCGCCCTCGGTCTTGAGGTTGTCGGTGCCCCACAGCACCATCGCCACGGTTTCCGGCAGCGCCCGTCCGTCCCGGGCGTGGCGGGCCAGCAGCCGCCCCGCCTGCCGGCCGCCCTCCTGCAGGGCGAACACGGACGGGATCCGGAAGGGGTCGAAGCCGTGCAGGTTGCGCCCCGTGGGCAGCACGTCGGTGGTGCGCAGCAGGTCGCCACCCGGCGCCGGACGCAGGTAGCCGCCGTCCAGCGCGTGCAGGATCGCCGGGATCTCGGCGTCCTCCGCCAGCCTCCTGTCGAGCTCGGCGCGCGCCTCCGGATCGTCGATCGCCAGCGCGTCCAGCATGGCGCCGCGGGCGTCGGCGTCCGGCGGTGCCCCGATCACGTGCAGACCGTTCGGGATCAGCGTGTATTCGAGCTCGGTGACGGCATCGACCAGGCGCGCGACCGGCGCGGCGGGGTCGTCCCAGGGCGGGTCCGCCGCCGCCAGCTCCACCGTGGCCGCCTGGGCCTGGATCAGCCCGGCCAGCAGGACGCGCTGCTCCGCCGGCGCGTCGGGCTCCATGATCCGCCAGCGGTCGAGCGACACCTTGAGCTCCAGCAGCCCGCGATACAGCCCGGCATGGGAGATCGGCGGGGTCAGGTAGGAGATCAGCGCCGCCCCCGTGCGGCGCTTGGCCAGCGCCCCCTCGGACGGGTTGTTGGAGGCATAGATGTAGAAGTTCGGCAGGTCGCCGATCAGGCGGTCCGGCCAGCAAGCGGCGGACAGGCCGGTCTGCTTGCCCGGCATGAACTCCAGCGCGCCGTGGGTGCCGAAATGCAGCACCGCGTGAGCCGCGAAGTCCTCGCGCAGCCAGCGGTAGAACGCGGAGAACGCGTGCGTCGGCGCGAAGCTGCCCTCGAACAGCAGCCGCATCGGGTCGCCCTCGATGCCGAAGGCCGGCTGCACGCCCACGAACACGTTGCCGAACTGCGCGCCGAGCACCAGCAGGCTGCGTCCGTCGCTGTTGTGCCGGCCGGGTGCCGGGCCCCAGTGCCGTTCGATCTCGGGGAGGTGGCGCTCGCGCCGCACGTGGTCGTCGACGGGAATGCGCGCCGCGACGTTGGCATCGGTGCCGTAGCGTTCGGCGTTGCCCTGGAGGATGCGCGCGCGCAGCGCGTCGACGGTGGGCGGCAGCTCGACCGCATAGCCCGCCGCCTGCATGGCGCGCAGCGTGTTGTGGAGCGAGGCGAACACGGACAGGTAGGCGGCCGTCCCGGTGCTGCCGCTGTTGGGGGGGAAGTTGAACAGCACCACGGCGATCCGCCGCTCGGCGCGCTGCGACCGGCGCAGCGCCACCAGCTTCGCCACCCGGGCGGCCAGCATAGTGGCGCGCTCCGGATGCGCCACCATGTCGCGGCGCTGCTCGGCCTGTTCGGAGCGGCCGCCGAAGGTCATCGGCCAGATCGCGCCGTCGAGCTCCGGGATCGCCACCATCATCGCCGCCTCGACCGGGCTCAGGCCGCGCCCGTTGGCGTCCCACTGCTCCAGGGTCTGGAACTCGACCGGATGGGCGGCCAGGTAGGGCACGTCGAGCCCGGCCAGCAGCGTCTCGGCGGCGCGCGCGTCGTTGTAGGCCGGGCCGCCCACCAGCGAGAAGCCGGTAAGCGACAGCACCGCGTCCACCACCGGCACGCCGTTCCGGACGAAGAACCGGTCGACCGCCGGACGCGAGTCCAGGCCGCAGGCGAAGGCGGGGATCACGCGCAGGCCGCGCACCTCCAGGGCCGCGATCACGCCGTCATAGTGCGCGGTGTTGCCGGCCAGCACGTAGGAGCGCATCAGCAGCACCCCGACGGTGCCGGCGGTGCCGGCGGACGGCAGTTCCTCGGCCCGCTCCACGACGCGGCCGGCGGCGCGCGGATGATAGAGGCCGGTCTCGGGGTACTCGACCGGCGGTGCGGCCCGATGCCGGCCTGCCTCGCCCTGCCGCAGCCCGGCGGCATAGCGGCCGACCATCAGCCGCACCAGGCTGGCGATGTTCTCCTCCGAGCCGGCCAGCCAGTACTGCAGCGCCAGGAAGTAGGCACGTGCGTCCTGCGCAGCACCCGGGATGTAGCGCAGCAGCTTCGGCAGCTTGCGGAGCATGCGCATCTGGCGCTCGCCGCTGGCTTGGCCGCCCTTGCCGCGGTTGCCGCGCAGCTTCTTGAGCAGCGACATGACGCCGCCGGACTCGGCGGACATGTCGAACCGACCGAGCCGCGTCAGGCGCACCACCTCGCCGGCGGACAGGCAGCACAGCATCGCGTCGCACTCGGCGCGCCGCGCCTGCAGCGCCGGCAGCACCGCGCGGATGTGGTCGTCGAGGAACAGCATGGTGGCGATGACGATGTCGCCGCGCGCGATGTCGGCACGGCAGGCGGCCAGGGCGTCCGGATCGCCGTGCCACTCGTCCGCGGCGTGGACCTGGAGCTCCAGGCCCGGGATCTCCCGTCGCAGCATCGTTTCCGCGCGGCCCGCAGCGCTCGACAGGTGGCTGTCCATCGTCACCACGACGACGCGGACGGGCACGGCGTCAGCGTGCATAATGCGCTTTTGCATCATAGAGCGTTCCAACCGTTATGGTTGCGAGGCCGCGTTCACGCGCGAAACGTTCGGTGTTGCGCTTCGCCTTGTTGCGGACGAAGAACGGGATCTTGCCGAGTTCGCGCTCGGCGTCGGTGGACCAGTCGCTCTGCATCTCCGGGGCGACCGGAGCATCGGCCGCCGCCCGGAGCCCGTCGCCCACGCCCAGATGCGACGGTGCGGCGTCGTCGGAGAACTCGAAGTCCTCCCGGAACAGCCCGAGCAGATGCTCCTCAAGACCCATCATCAGCGGGTGGATCCAGGTGTCGAACAGGACGTTGGCGCCCTCGAACCCCATCTGCGGCGAGTGGCGCGCCGGGAAGTCCTGTACGTGCACCGGCGCCGAGATCACCGCGCAGGGGATGCCGAGGCGCTTGGCGACGTGCCGCTCCATCTGCGTGCCGAGCACCAGCTCCGGCTGCGACGAGGCGATCGCGGCCTCGACCGCGAGGTAGTCGTCGGTCACCAGCGGCTCGACGCCGTGACGCGCCGCAGCCTCGCGCAGCTCGCGGGCGCCCTCGCGGCTGTAGGTGCCGAGCCCGACCAGGGTGAAGCCCAGCTCCTCGGTCGCTACCCGGGCGGCGGCGATCGCGTGGCTGGCGTCGCCGAACACGAACACCCGCTTGCCGGTGAGGTAGTTGGAGTCGACCGAGCGCGAGTACCAGGGCAGGCGCGACGGCGCGCCTGCCAGCACCGGCGCGGGGTCGACCCCCGCCAGGGCGGCCAGCTCGGCCACGAAGTCGCGCGTGGCGCCGACCCCGATCGGAACGGTCCGGGTCGCGGGTTGGTTGAAGCGCCGCTGCAGCAGCTGCGCCGCCTGTCCCGCCACCTCCGGATACAGCACCACGTTGAAATCGGCTGAGCCCAACCGCGCGAGGTCGGCGGGGGACGCGCCGAGCGGGGCCACAACGTTCACCGCGATGCCGAGCGCCTCGACCAGCACGCGGACCTCGCGCAGGTCGTCGCGGTGGCGGAAGCCGAGCGAGGTCGGGCCCAGGATGTTGCAGGACGGGCCGGCCGCAGCAGCGCGCGCTGGCTTCTCGGTGCCGGCGCAGGCGCGCACCAGCTGGTAGAAGGTCTCGCTGGCGCCCCAGTTCTCCTTGCGCTGGTAGGCCGGCAGCTCCAGCGCCACCACCGGCACCGGAAGGCCGAGCGCGCGGGCGAGGCCGCCGGGGTCGTCCTGGATCAGCTCCGCGGTGCAGGAGGCGCCGACCATGAGCAGCTCGGGCCGGAACCGCTCGAACGCGTCGAGCGCGGCGCGCTTGAACAGGGCCGCGGTGTCGCCGCCGAGGTCGCGCGCCTGGAAGGTGGTGTAGGTCACCGGCGGCCGCGTGTCCCGGCGCTCGATCATGGTGAACAGCAGGTCGGCGTAGGTGTCGCCCTGCGGCGCGTGCAGGACGTAGTGGACGCCGCGCATGGAGGCGGCGATCCGCATGGCGCCGACATGCGGCGGTCCCTCGTAGGTCCAGAGGGTGAGCTGCATCGCCTACACCGCCAGCCGGGTGCGGCGGTCGAGCGGCCGCACGAACAGGGCGGCGAGGTCGGCGGCCTGCTCATAGCCCTGGATCGGGGTGAACAGCAGCTCGATCGACCACTTGGTGGTGATCCCTTCGGCTTCCAGCGGGTTGGCGAGCCCAAGGCCGCACACCGCGAGGTCGGGGGCCGCGAGGCGGCAGCGGTCGAGCTGCCGGTCGACGTCCTGTCCTTCGCTGATGAGGAGGTCGTGCGGCAGCAGCTCCAGCTCCGGCTGCATCGACGCGCGGTGTAGGAACGGCGTGCCGACCTCGACCAGCTCCATGCCCAGCTCGCGGTGGAGGAAGCGTGCCAGCGGCAACTCCAGCTGGGAGTCGGGGAAGAAGAACAGCCGCCTGCCCGCCAGCATCGCCCGCGACCGGGCAAGGCTCGCGCGGGCGCGCGCCTCGCCCGCCTCGGTGGCGGCGCGGAGGCGGGCCGACGACACACCGAAGTGCCGGGCCGCCGCCTGCAGCCAAAGCGTGGTGCCCTCGGCGCCGAGCGGGAACGGGGCGGCGATCCGGGTGCAGCCGCGCTCCTCCAGCGCCCGTGCGGTGGCGTGCAGGAACGGCTGCGCCAGCAGGAATGCGGTGCTCGGGCCGACCGGCGGCAGGTCGGCGGCGCGGGTCGGCGGCAGGAACCGCACGGTGCCGATCCCCATCGCCTCGAACAGGCGGCGGAACTGTCCCTCGACGATGTCGGCCAGCACGCCGACCACCAGCAGCTCCGGCGCCTCGCCGGCCTCCGCCGGCAGCTCCGGCACCAGGGCCTCCAGGCAGCGGTCCTCGCCGTCGGTGAAGGTGGTCTCGATGCCGCTGCCGGAATAGTTCAGCACCCGCACGGCGGGCGCGAAGCGGCGCGACAGGCGGGCGGCCGCGCGGGACAGGTCGAGCTTGATGACCTCGGACGGGCAGGAGCCGACCAGGAACAGCAGCCTGATGTCCGGACGCCGCGCCAGCAGGCGGTCCACCACCTGGTCGAGCTCGTCGTTCGGGTCGGCGCGGCCGGCGAGGTCGCGCTCCTCGATGATAGCGGTGGCGAAGCGCGGCTCGGCGAAGATCATGACGCCGGCCGCCGACTGCAGCAGGTGCGCGCAGGTGCGCGAGCCGACCACCAGGAAGAAGGCGTCCTGGATGCGCCGGTGCAGCCAGACGATCCCGGTCAGGCCGCAGAACACCGCGCGCTGCCCCTGCTCGCGCAGCACCGGCACCGGTGCTGCTGCACGGTCGAGACGATCCGCCTCGAGGAACGCGCTCATTCGGCGGCGCCGGCCAGCGCCGGGCGGCGGATCGCCGCATCCTGTCGCGCCAGGCGCAGCTTCATCACGAACTGTGCGGCGTTGATCGCATAGGACGCGAAGGCGGCCAGCGCCAGCAGCATCAACCCGGCATGCGTCAGCAGTCCGAGCCACAGCGCCACGAGGTAGGCGGTGTGCAGCGCGATCACGAGCATGCTGAACGCGTCCTCCCAGAAGAACGCCGGGGCGAACAGGTACCGGCCGAACACCGCGTTCTCCCAGAACGCGCCGGTGATCATGATCGCGTAGAGCGCTGCCACCTTGACGACCACGGACAGCGTCGCGACGCCGAAGCCCTGGCCGGTGTGCAGGTAGCGCAGCACGAGCACGAGACTGAGGAGGAAGATCGCGAACTGCAGCGGCGCCAGCACCGCCTGCACGGCGGTCCATGGGGAGCTGTCGCGCCGGCGGCGCTGCTCAGGAGTGTAGAGCGGGGGAGCCGGCCGGTCGTTCCGCCTTCTCATGGCTGCCCCTCCCCGGAATGACATTTCCGTGATCTACCGGTCGGATTGGCGATCACCTCTTGAAACCCGCCGAGGGACGCTTGCCGCGTCCTGGCTGGTCTGTCGTCATGGGGGAGCTAAGCCCCTCCGTCGGGAGGTGTCAAGCAAACAAGACGTAAACCAAGGTTGACAGTCCGCGCAGCGTTCGCAATTCTGCAAGTCGAGGTGGGATCCATGGCCGGAATCCAGCAGCTCAATGACCTTATCTGTGCCAGTACGACCTTGCGGAACGAAGTCCGGAGCCGATCTTCCCGCCTCGCTGCCAGCTTCGGGGCGCCGGAACCCGGCTCGCTGCTGCGCGGGACGATCGAGCACCGGATCCTGCCGCACCTGCTCAGCCTGCATCCGCCGCAGGACGTCGCCACGGTGACCGAATCGGAGGTGGCCGCCCTCGCACGTCATGCCGTGGCGGAGGACGGCACACCGATGTTCGTGGCGCTGGAGAAGATGCTGGCCGCCGGCATGTCGGTGGAAGCCCTCTGCCTCGACCTGCTGGCGCCGGCTGCGCGGCACCTGGGTGTCCTGTGGGAACAGGACGAGTACCACTTCACCGAGGTGACGGCAGGCGTGGCACGCCTGCAGCAGGCGCTGCGCCGGCTGCTTCCCGCCGCCCAGGCGACCACACCCTATTCCCACTCCCTGCCGCGCATCCTCATGGTTCCGGTGCCGGGCGAGCAGCATCGCTTCGGCCTCGCCATGGCAGCCGACTTCTTCCACCGCGCCGGCTGGACCGTGTGCAGCGGCATGTCGCCCGGGCTGGAGGCGCTGCTCGGCCTGGTGCGGACCAGGCGCTTCGACGTGGTCGGCTTCTCGGCCAGCTGCGAGCGGCACGTGCCGATGCTGGTGCGGGCGATTCGCGGGATCCGCGAGGCGTCCTGCAACACGCAGGTGGTGACGATGGTCGGCGGGCCGCTGTTCGCGATGCATCCCGAGATCGGCATCCAGCTTGGCGCCGACGTCATGGCGACCGACGGCGCGCTGGCTCCGGCCCAGGCGGCCCTGTCAGTGCGCAACCGACGCGACCAGCCTAAGTCCGCTGACCGCCCTGCCGGCTTCCCGGCGCGGCTGATGGCCCTGGGAGAACCTCGCCACAGTGACAGAAGCGCCTACCCCCATGCCGACGGAAACGCTCCAGACTCTCGACGCGGCGAGCATCAAGAAAATCGTTCTGGCCGCGGCTGATGTCGCGGTTGTCGTCGATGCCGAGGGCGTGGTCCGCGATCTGGCGTTCCGCAGCGACGATCTTCGCCGCGAGTTCGGCGAGGCGCGCAGCTGGATCGGCCAGCGCTGGCGCGGCACGATGACGGTGGAAAGCCGCCCGAAGCTCGATGCGCTGCTGGCGGATGCCGTCACCGATCGGCCGTTGCGCTGGCGTCACCTGAACCACCCCGTGCGCGAAGGCGTCGACGTTGCCATCTCCTACTCGGCGGTCCGGCTTTCGGAGGACGGCTCGATCATCGCGCTCGGACGCGACCTGCGTCCGATCTCCGCGCTGCAGCAGCGGCTGGTCGAGGCGCAGCAGGCGCTGGAGCAGGACTACCAGGGCCTGCGCCAGGCGGAGGCACGCTACCGCATGCTGTTCGAGACCGCGCAGGACGCGGTGGCGATCCTGGACGCGGCCACGCACAAGGTGGTCGAGCTCAACCCGGCGGCGCGGCGGCTGCTCGGCAGCGGACCGCGCCGGTCCGGCCTTCCGTCCTTCGTCGAGTGCTTCGCCGAGAAGAGCCGGGACGCGGTCCGTCAAGCGCTGGGCTCGGCGCGCGCCACCGGTCGCAGCGACGTCGTCCAGGTCGAGACGGGCGCCGGCCCGATGGAGCTCGCGGTGTCCGCCCTGCGCGAGGAGGACGGTCTGCTGCTGCTGGTGCGCGTGACGCCACGACATCCCGCCGGTCTGGCCGATCCGGTCGATGACGAGCGCCTGCCGGAACTGCTGGAGCAGATGCCGGACGCAGTGGCGCTGACCGACGAGGACGGCGACATCCTCGCCGTCAACGCCGCGTTCCGCACCCTCGCGGGCCTCGCCGGCGCCGAGCCGGTGCACGGGGAGCCGCTCGGCCGGTGGGTCGGCCAGGCCGGGGTCGATCTCGGGGTGCTGATCGCCAACCTGCGCCAGCGCAAGGCGGTCCGGTTGTTCGCGACCACGATGGGCACCGAGGCAGGCGGCTCGACCGACGTCGAGATCTCCGCCTCCACCATCCCCGGCGCCCTCGCTCCCGGCGGCGGCGGCTTCGCCTTCTTCATCCGCGACGTGGCGCGCCGCCTGCCCGGCAACGGCGATGGCCGGCTCGGGCGCGGGCTGAACCAGTCGGTCGACCGCATGAGCGAGCTGATCGGCCGCGTGTCCCTGAAGGAGCTGGTGCGCGAATCCACCGATGCGATCGAGCGGCTGTGCATCGAGGCGGCGCTGGACATGACCGGCAACAACCGCGCCTCGGCCGCCGAGATGCTCGGCCTCAGCCGGCAGAGCCTCTACGTCAAGCTCAGGCGCTACGGGTTCAGCATGGCCGAGGACGACCCGACATGAAATCGGTCGGGGACGACAGGGCATGAGCTCGGCCACGCTTGCGACGTCCCGGATCGCGCCCGGAAGCGTGATCGAGCTGCTGAAGCCGATCACCTGGTTCGCGCCGATGTGGGCCTTCGGCTGCGGGGTGATCTCGTCTGGGGTGCCGCTGGGCCGGTCCTGGCCGGTGGCGATGCTCGGGATCGTGCTGGCCGGGCCGCTGATGTGCGGCGCGTCGCAGGCGATCAACGACTGGTTCGACCGCGACGTCGACCGGATCAACCAGCCGGGCCGGCCGATCCCGTCCGGCCGGATCCCCGGCCTGTGGGGCCTGCGCATTGCCGCGGCCTGGATGGTGCTGGCACTCGGACTTGCCTACGCGCTCGGACCCTGGGTGTCGGTCACGGCGGCGGTCGGCATGCTGCTCGCCTGGATCTACAGCGCGCCGCCGCTGCGGCTGAAGAGCAACGGCTGGTGGGGCAACCTCGCGGTGGGCCTGTCCTACGAGGGGCTGCCCTGGTTCGCCGGCGCCGCGGTAATGCAGGCCGGGCTGCCGGGCGCGCGGGTGGTGGCGCTCGCCACGCTCTACAGTCTGGGTGCGCACGGCATCATGACGCTGAACGACTTCAAGTCGATCGAGGGTGACCGCGTGAGCGGCGTCGGCTCGCTGCCGGCGCGTCTCGGCGCAGCAAAGGCCTGCCGACTCGCCTGCCTGGTGATGACGCTGCCGCAGCTCGTCGTGGTGGCGGGCCTGCTGCGCTGGGGCCTGCCGATCCATGCCGGGATCGTCGCCATGCTGATCGCCGCGCAGGTCGCCCTGATGCCGCGCCTGCTTCGCGATCCGCGCGGGGAAGCGCCGCGCTACAACGCGACCGGCACGTCGCTCTACGTGCTCGGCATGCTGGTCGCCGCCCTGGCGTTGCGGGTCGCCGGATGAGCGCCGCCGCCCGATCGCTCGGCTGGATCGGCATCCTGCGGCTCGGCGTGGTGCAGGCAGCGCTCGGCGGGATCGTCGTGCTCGCCACCGTGACGATGAACCGGGTGATGGTGGTGGAGCTGCGGCTTCCGGCGGTGCTGCCGGCGATCCTGGTGGCCCTGCACTACGGGGTCCAGGTGATGCGGCCGGCCATGGGACACGGCTCCGACCAGGGCGGCCGGCGCACGCCCTGGATCCTCGGCGGCATGACGCTGCTGGCGGCCGGTGCGGTGACGGCAGCCGGATCGATCGCCCTCCTGGCCGGGCCGCACCGGATCGCCGGCCTGGCGCTCGCGGTGGCTGCCTACGGCGCGATCGGTCTCGGCGTCGGCACATGCGGCACCTCGCTGCTGGCGCTGCTCGGGCAGCGGGTCGAGGCCGGCCGGCGCGCCGCCGCCGCCTCGACGGTCTGGATCATGATGATCGCCGGGATCGCGGTGACGGCCGGGATCGCCGGCCATCTGCTGCAGCCGTTCTCGCCGCACCGGCTGATGATGGTGACCGGGACGGTCGCCGTTGTCGCCCTGGTCGGCACGGTGATGGCGACCGCTGGGATCGAGCGCGCCGGGGACCAGCCGGATCGAGCCGAAATCCTGCCGCACATCCCGTTGCGGACGGCGCTGCGGCAGGTCTGGCGAGACCAGACGGCACGCCGCTTCACCGGCTTCGTGGCGCTGTCGATGCTCGCCTACAGCGCCGAGGAGATCCTGCTGGAGCCGTTCGCGGGCATCGTCTTCCACATGCCGCCGGCGCGGACGGCGCAGCTGACCGGGCTGCAGCATGGCGGCGCGTTGCTCGGCATGCTGCTGGTGGCGGCCGCAGGCAGCCGGCGCGCGGCGGGGATGCGCCTGCCCTCGCTGCGCGGCTGGACGATCGGCGGCTGTGTGGCCTCGGCGCTGTCCCTCGCCGCTCTCGCCCTTGCCGGCCTGGCCCTTGCCGGCACGGGAGACGCCCGGATGCTCGGCGCCGTCGTGCTGTCGCTCGGGCTGGCCAACGGCCTGTTTGCGGTGGCGGCGGTCGGCGCGATGATGCAACTGGCGAGTGGTGCCGGCGCGCGCGGCGGCATCCGGATCGGCCTGTGGGGCGCCGCGCAGGCGCTGGCGTTCGCGCTCGGCGGCCTGGGCGCTGCCGCGGCGACGGACGCCGCCAGGGCGATGCTGCACGAAGCGGCCTCGGCCTATGCCGTCGTGCTGCTGGCCGAGGCGCTGCTGTTCCTGATTGCGGCGCGCCAGGCCGCACGGGTGTTTCCCGCAACCTCCGGCGCCACCCGGACCGCCGCCGGTCCCCATGGAGTCACGGTATGACCCAGCCTGGCATGACCCAGATTGGCATGACCGACGCCGCCTGCGCCGGAAGTGCTCCGCGGGACTGCTTCGATGCGGTGGTGGTCGGCGGCGGCCCGGCAGGTGCGACCGCCGCCCGCGACTTGGCGCGTGCCGGACGTTCGGTGCTGATGCTCGACCGAGCCGGGCGGATCAAGCCCTGCGGCGGTGCGATCCCGCCCCGGCTGATCCAGGAGTTCGACATCCCCGACTCGCTGATCGTTGCCCGCATCACGGCAGCCCGGGTCATCTCGCCCTCGTCGCGACAGGCGCAGATGCCGATCCACGGTGGCGGCTTCGTCGGCATGGTCGACCGAGAGACCTTCGACGAGTGGCTGCGCGCGCGGGCGGAGACCGCCGGGGCGGAACGCCGGAGCGGCACCTTCGAGCGGATCGAGCGCGATGCCGATGGCACCGCCGTCGTGTCCTACCGCTGGGGCAGCGCCGGGAACCTCGCCAGGGTGCGCGCCCGCGTGGTCGTCGGCGCGGATGGCGCCAGGTCCGCCGTCGCGCTGCAGTGCGTGAAGGGGGCTGCGCGCATGCCCTACGTGTTCGCGTTCCACGAGATCGTGCGCTCCCCTGACCGGCCGCAGGAGGACTTCGACGGCACACGCTGCGACGTCTACTACGGCAGCGCGCATTCGCCGGACTTCTACGGCTGGGTGTTCCCGCACGGGCCGACTACCAGCATCGGCCTCGGCAGCGCGCACAAAGGCTTCGGGCAGCGCGCAGCTCTTACCGCCTTGCGCAGGACCGCGGGCCTTGCCGACGCTCCGACCATCCGCCGCGAGGGCGCTCCGATCCCGCTGCGGCCGCTGCGACGCTGGGACAACGGCCGCGACGTGGTGCTGGCCGGCGATGCCGCCGGGGTGGTGGCGCCCGCCTCCGGCGAGGGCCTGTACTACGCCATGACCGGCGGACGCCTGGCCGCCGAGGCGGCAGACGCCTTCTGCCGGACTGGCGACGCCCGTTCGCTGCGCCTGGCCCGCAGCGGCTTCATGCGCCAGCACGGGCAGGTGTTCTGGGTGTTGGGCATCATGCAGCGTTTCTGGTACGCCACCGACGCGCGGCGCGAGCGCTTCTGCAGCATCTGTCGCGACCCCGACGTGCAGAGCCTGACATGGGCGGCCTACATGACCAAGCGCCTGGTCCGGGCGCGTCCGTCGGCGCACCTGCGGATCTTCTGCAAGAACATCGCCCACCTCACCGGGATCGTTTCAGCATGATCAGCGACATCCTGCGCAAGCCGCCCGTGGTCGCCGCCCTCGGCGTAGTCGGCGTGCTGGGAGCCGGGGGGGCCCTCACCCGGATCGGCCCGTGGTACGAGAGCCTGCACAAGCCGGCCTGGCAGCCGCCGGGCTGGCTGTTCGCACCAGCCTGGACCACGATCGGCATCTTCACCGGATGCTCCGCCGTGTCGGCCTGGGAAGGCGCTCGTGACAAGCGTGGTCGCCGCACCATGATCGTGCTGTTCGCGGTGAACGGCAGTCTGAACGTCCTGTGGAGCGCGCTGTTCTTCACCCAGAAGCGGCCGGACTGGGCGCTGATCGAGGTGGTGCCGCTCTGGCTCTCGATCGTGGCGTTGATGACGGGTCTCGCGCCCTCTTCCAGGCGTGCCACCTGGCTGCTTTCTCCATACTTGGTCTGGGTCGCCATCGCCGCCTTGCTGAACCTCGAGGTGGTCCGGCTCAACGCGCCCTTCGGCTCGAGGGCGGCTCGCTCATGAGATCAGCCGAATACCGACCGGACACGGTCCTCGTTCCCGATCCGGTCAGTGCTGGCCGGCCTGCGCGTCCGCATGGCCGGCGCACGCTGCCGCTGCGCGTTGGCACCCGCGCCTCGCCGCTCGCCCTGGCGCAGACGCGAAACTTCCTGTCCCTGATGACGCGCTTCTGTCCGGTGCTGCGGGGCATGGACGTGTTCGAGGAGCACGCGATGCTCACCACCGGCGATCGCGTCCTCGACCGCCGCCTGGCCGAGATCGGCGGCAAGGGCCTGTTTGCCAAGGAGATCCACCAGGCGCTGGTCGACGGACGGATCGATCTCGCCGTGCACAGCCTGAAGGATCTGGAAACCACGCTGCCGGACGGAGTCGTTCTGGCCGGAACGCTGGAGCGGGAGGACGCAAGCGACGTGCTGATCCTTGGCGACGGCTGCAACCTCGCCGCCGACGACGCGGCCTACGGCGTCCTGCCGCACGGGGCACTGATCGGCACCTCGTCGGTACGGCGCCAAGCGCAGCTTCTGCACGCCAGGCCTGACCTGCGGATCACGATGCTGCGCGGCAACGTGCACTCCCGGCTCGACAAGATCCGGCAGGGCGCCTGCGACGCGAGCCTGCTCGCTCATGCCGGCCTGCGCCGCCTGAAGCTTGAAGTGGAGGCCGGGGTCGTGCTCGCACCGCACGTCATGGTCCCAGCGGCCTGCCAGGGCATCGTCGGCATCACCGTTCGTGCCGCGGATACTGAGCTGCGCGAGCTTCTGGGCGGCATCCAGGATCCGGACTCGCGCGATGCCTCCCTCGCGGAGCGCGCGACCCAGAAGCTGCTGGACGGCACCTGCCACACGCCGATCGGCGCGTATGCGGTCTGCGAGCCCGATGGCCGGCTCGCGCTGACCGGCATGGTCGCCAGCGAGGATGGTCGCTTCCTGATCAGGCGGCAGATTTCCGGCTTGCGCACCGACGCTGTCCGGCTTGGCATCGCGCTCGGCAAGGAACTCCGTGCCGACAGTCCGGCCTGTCTGTTCAACTAGAACGTAGTCCATATCCAGCCGAGTCGGATACCGGACCGGATCCGGGGAGCAGCTTCGCGCCGAACATCGCGTTCGCGCGCCCTGAGCACCCTGTCGCGCTTCCTGAAGCTA
>CAXTVS010000050.1:0-23994 GCA_964247735.1 uncultured Acetobacteraceae bacterium | reverse complement strand
TGCTGGAAGGCGATGATCGAGCCCTCGGTCAGCGCTTCCGGCTGCACCGTCCACTTGGTCTGGTAGACCGGGGTGAATGCAACGCCCTCCATCGGCGGCACCGCGCGCTTGTCCAGCATCGCCGTCCGCGCCTGGCCCAGGATGGCGATCAGCTGGCCGAGCTGGTCGAGCGTCAGCGGCACCTCGCCCTCGAGCCCGCTTTCCGGCAACAGGGTCAGGGTGGTGACCTGCCGGTCATCCGAAACCGCAACCTGCATGCGTGCCGGACGTGCGCTCATCTGATTCTCCCCCTGCGAGACCTGCTCCACCCTACAGGATCGGGAGCCGGTCCGACACGAAGCGTTTACCGGTCCGTCGAGCCGGACCGGTGCGGCGCCCCGCCCCACACCCACCAGTCCGGACGCTCCAGCGCGGCGGCGGCGTCGACCGCGGCATCGACGCCGGCGAACAGCCCGAAGCAGGTCGCGCCGGACCCGCTCATCCGGGCCAGGAGGCAGCCGCGCTGCCGTCCGATCGCCGTCAGCACCTCGGCGATCGCGGGGCAGAGCGCGATGGCCGCCGGCTGCAGGTCGTTGTGCAGGCGGCCGAGGTCGGCGGCCATCGCCGGCGCGTCGGACCAGCCGTCCGGCAGGTCCGCCGGCGCCCGCACCTCCGGCACGCGTGCCCGGAACACCGCGGGCGTGGACACCGCCAAGCCGCAGTTGACCAGCAGCAGGCCGTGGTCCGGCAGCGACGGCGCCCTCGACAACGCATCGCCGATGCCGCCCATCCGCGCCGGACGCTGCGGCAGGCAGACCGGCACGTCCGCGCCGAGCGACACGGCCAGCGCGTCCAGACCGGCCCGATCGACCGTCCTGTCCGGCCACAGCCGGCACGACAGGCGCAGCGCCGCGGCCGCATCGGCGGAGCCGCCGCCGATCCCCGAGGCCACCGGCAGGTTCTTCTCCAGCAGGAAGACGGCGCCGACGTCGCCCGCCCCGCGGCCGGCCTCGCGGAGCAGCCCGGCCGCCCGCACCACCAGGTTGGACGAGACGTCCTCCCCGCGCAGCAGCGCGCCGAACCGGCCGGACACCGACAACTCCAGGCCTGACGCCGGGATCGCGGACAGCACGTCGTGCGCGCCCGCGAACACCGCCAGGCTGTCGAGCAGGTGGTAGCCGTCCGGCCGCCGCCCGGTCACGTGGAGGTAGAGATTGACCTTGGCGTGGGCGCGCTCGACCAGCCGCCCGCCAGCCCGGTCCATGGCGGTCCCGCTCATGGCGCGGCGGGGACGCCCGCCTGCCGCAGCGCGTCGTGGATCTTCGCCGCGTCGTCCGGCTCCGGGTGCAGCACCAGCGCCCAGCGCCACTGGTCCTCCGCCTCGATCTTCCGCCCGGCGGCCCAGTAGGCCGAGCCCAGGTGGTAGTTCACGGTGGGGTCCTCCGGGATCTCCTGCGCCGCCTGCTCCAGGGTCCGGATCGCGCCGGGCACGTCGTTCTGCCGCAGCATCGCCCAGCCCAGGCTGTCGCGGATCGAGCCGTCGTCCGGCCTGCCGTCCAGCGCGCGCTGGATCAGCGAGCGCGCCTGCGGGAGGTCCTGGTGGCGTTCCACCATGCTGTAGCCGAGGTAGTTGAGCACGAACGGCTCCTCCGGCGACAAGGCGAGCGCCTGCTGGAGGTCCGCCTTCGCCTGCGGCCAGCGGTCCTGGCGGTCGAACGCGACCGCGCGCGAGAACAGCAGCTGCCAGTCGTCGGCCGAGAGTGCGGCTCCGGTCCCGCCCTGCCTGCGCCGGTCGTCGATCGCCTTGTCGAACGCCGTCACCGCGTCCCCGTAGCGCTTGGCCTCCGACAGCACGTCGCCCAGCGCCTGCGCTGGCTCCGGCCGGTCGGGATAGGCGCGTACCAGCGCCTGCAGGCGGGCGATGCCGTCGTCGCGGTGCCCGGTCACCGTCGCCAGGCTCGCCGAGCGCAGCTCGCCCAGCGGCGCCAGCGGGTCGTCATGGGGAATGCCGGCCAGCACCGCGACCGCCGTCTCCGGATGCTCCGGCGCCAGCAGCTCCGCCATCATCAGGCGTGCCGGCGCCAGGCCGGGCTCGAGGTCGAGCGCGAAGCGGAGCATGAAGCCCGCCGCCTCCTTGGCGCCCTTGCCGCCGCCGCCGTTGTTCGGGTCCTGCAGCAGGGCGGCGATCGCCAGGTAGGCGTGCGCCAATCCCTGCCTCGGGTCGCGCACCACCGGATTGCGCAGCGAGTCGAACAGCGCCGGCTGCACCATCCCCAGCAGCGCGATGTGCTGCACCAGCATCTGCAGCATGGCGCGCGCCTCGTCGGCGTGGCCGGTGCGGACCAGGAAGCCGCCCGCTTCCTGCACCGCCGCCAGGCTCGAATCCGCGAACAGGCTGATCGCGTTGCGATACAGGCCGGCAGCCGCCGCCGTGCGGCCGGCGGTCTCGGCGACCAGGCCCGCTTCCAGGGCGCAGGCGCTCGCCAGCGGACCGACGCTTCCCGCAGAGGCGAGGGTGCGCAGCGCGGCATCGGTGTCGCCGGCACCCTGCTGCGCCCAGGCCAGCAGAAGCGGACGGATCGCCTGGTTCAGGGCGGAGCCCGGCAGGGCGTCGAGGCTGCGGGTCGCCGACGCCCAGTCGCCTCGGGCGGCGGCGGCGTTGGCCAGCACCAGCGCGGTGATCAGGCTGGGCGGCACCCGGGCGGCCAGCGCCGCCGCCTCCGGCCGCCCGGCCAGGGTCGAGAACAGGAACGCCGGCTGCAGCAGCTCGTGCTCGGCCGGATCATGCGCCACGGCGTCCAGGAGCAGGTCCGCGGCGACGCCGTTGTCGCCCAGGTAGCCGGCCACGGTGGCCGCCAGGTAGGAACCCAGCGCCGGCGCGGGTGCTTGCACCGGGTCGGCGGCAGCACCGCGCAGCGTCGGGACGAGCAGGAACGCCGCGACCGGGACGATGCGCAGGACGAGCGGGAATGGCATGATGTCCGAGGCTAGCGGCTCCTCCGGCCCGCGCCAACTGTGTCCCGGCCGCTCCGGCGCCGATCCGTGGTTCATTCCTGCCGGACCGATCGGGGAGCTTGGGTGGACGCGCTGGCCCTTCTGCGGCTGCAGATCGAATGGGGCGCCGACGAGGCGCTCGATCCGGCTCCGCTCGACCGGCTGCATCCGGTCGCGGCACCGCCGGCTGCGGCGGTGCGCCCACCCCCGACCCCCGAGGTCCGGCTTCCCGCTCCCGGTCCGGCAGGCCCGCGTCCTGGGCGCATCCCGGCCGGCGGTCCGGCCGCCGCGGCGCGCGAGGCTGCCGCCGCCGCAACCGACATCCCGTCGCTGCGCACGATCCTCGCCGCCTTCGACGGCTGCGGCCTGCGCGACACCGCCACCAGCACGGTATTCGCGGAAGGCGACCCGGGAACCGGGCTGGTCATCGTCGGCGAGGTGCCGGATGCGGAGGAGGACCGTACCGGCCGCCCGTTCGCCGGCCGTCCCGGCCTGCTGCTGGACCGGATGCTGGACAGCATCGGCCTGCACCGCTCGCGCCTGCTGCTCCTGCCGCTGATCCCCTGGCGCCCGCCGGGCAACCGGCCGCCGAGCGAGCTGGAGCTGTCGATCTGCCTGCCGTTCCTGCACCGGCTCCTGGTGCTGGCCCAGCCGGTCCACTTGGTGCTGATGGGCAGCCGGCCGGCGAAGCTGCTCGCCGGCAGCACCATACGTGCCGATGCCGGCTGGCAGCGTCCGGTCCTACCTGGCCTTCCCGGGAACACCCGCGCCCTGGCGATGCGCCATCCGGCCTACCTGCTCAGCCACCTACCGGCACGGCGGGACGCATGGGCCGACCTGCTGCGCCTGCGGCGGGCCCGCGATCCGGTCACAGACGCGTGATCATTTCCTCCCGAAACCGCGGTTCCCCGCGGATGCGTCGTCCCGGCTTCTGAGACGGGTCGGGCTGGACGGTTGCGCCACCCGGAGGTGCGGCCTAGAGCCGCCGGGCGATGCGAGGGTTCTTCGGCAAACATCCCCCCATGGCGGCGAGGGCCTTTCTGGCCGGCGCCGCGTTGCTGGCCGGAGCGGCTGCGCCGTTGCGGGCGCAGACCCCGACGCAGCGATCCCGGTCCTCCTCGACTCCCGAGGAAACCGCGATGGCGGTGCCGCGGCTGGCGCCCACCGCCGGCAGCGACGGGATCGTCACCCTGCCGCATCCGCTGGAGTCGGGCACCGCCGCCCGGATCCGCCACATCTTCGCCCTGCAGCGCAGCGGCGACATTCCTGCCGCGGTCGCGGAAACGGCACGGCTGGATGACGACACCCTGCTCGGCGACCTGCTCGCGGCCCGCTACCTGTCCCCCGGCGCCAGGCCTGCGCCATCGCAGCTCCGGTCCTGGCTCAAAACCTTCTCCGACCTGCCGGACGCTCCGGCGATCTTCCAGCTGCTGGCCAGCGTGAGCCCGCATGGCGCCATCCTCGGTCCGGCACCCGCCACGGCGATGCTGGGCACGGACTCGCCGGCGGCCCCGCTGCCGGAAGAGGCCGATCCGGCCGGCCTCGCCTTCGCCCGCAACGCCCTGCTCGACCAGACGGTGCAGGCGCGGCTCGGCGCGGGCGGGGCCGGAGCGGTGAGCGCCCTGCGTCTGGTCGCGGCCACCCGGCACATCGACCCGCTCTACGCGGCGCAGCTGCGCACCGAGATCGCGCTGCACCTGTTCACCGCCGGCGGCAGCGACGACCAGGCCCGCGCCGTCGCAGCCGCCGCCTTCACCGCCAGCGGCGGCAGGATCGGCCTGGCCAGCTACGTCGCCGGCCTCGCCGCCTGGCGCGCCGGCCAGCCGGACCAGGCGCTGCCGGCGTTCGAGGCCGCGTCCCGCGCCCGGCTGGCCGCGGCAGGCCTGCGTGCCGGCGCCGCCTTCTGGGCCGCGCGCACGCATCTCCGCGCCGGCGATCGCGCCGGCTACCGGTCCTGGCTCGACCGCGCCGCGGCGGCACCGCACACCTTCTACGGCCTGCTGGCCAGCCGGATCCTCGGCCGCACCGACGGGAGCTGGGACCGGCCGTGGGGCCAGCCGGTGCCGCCGACGGAGGACGACCTCGAAGCCGGACCAAGCCGGCCGACCCTGTCGGAGATCGACGTCGAGGCGGTCGGCGCCACCCCGGCCGGCCGGCGCGCCTTCGCCCTGCTGCAGGTCGGCGAGACCGCGCGCGCCGAGGCGACGCTGCGCCGGCTCTGGCCGACGGTGCAGGGCGACATGGCGCTGTGCCGGTCGATCGAGTTGGTTGCCGAGGCGGCCGGGCTGACCGCCCTGTCCTCCCAGCTCGCCGCCATCCTGCAGGACCGCGACGGCCAGCCGCGCGACCAGGCGCGGCTCCCGATCCCGACGCTCGCCCCGCGGCGCGGCTTCACCGTGAACCCGGCCCTGGTCTACGCCCTGACCCGGCTGGAATCGAACTTCGACCCGTCCGCGGTGTCGGGCGCCGGGGCGCACGGGCTGATGCAGCTGATGCCAATGACGGCGGGCTTCGTGCTCGGCGAGCCGAACCGCTTCGCCGCCAACGCCCGGGCCCTGCAGAACGCCGGGCTCAACCTGGAGCTCGGCCAGCGCTACCTTACCTACCTGGCAACGCAGCCCGACGTGCAGGGCGACCTGATCCGGCTGCTCGCGAGCTACAACGCCGGCCCCGGTGCGGTCGGGCGCTGGAAGCCGGACGGGGACCCGCTGCTGTTCATCGAGACCCTGCCCAGCGAGGGGACGCGCGACTACGTGCATCGTGCCTTCACCTATCTCTGGGTGTACTCGCAGCGCCTCAGCGTGCCGTCGCCGTCGCTGGCGGCGCTGGCCGACGGACGCTGGCCGATCTTTGCCGACGAGCAGGGCGTGCGGACGCTGCACTAGTAAGGGTGTCGGCTCGATGACGGGCCAGGCCTTGGAGCGGCCAGGTTCGGCAAGGCGAGCGACCAGAACGGCTCCGACATGCCTCGCCTGTATCGACTCGTATCATCGAGTCCGGTCGATGATGATCGCTCGCGTCCGAGATCAAAGATTAGGTCGGCCATGACCTCCATTGCCAAAGCCGCGCCCAGAGTGTTCGTCGTCGACGACGATGCCGACATACGCGACCTGATGATGCGGCAGCTGAGCGGCGAGGGTTATGCGCTGACCGCCATCGCGGACCTGGACGGGCTGGGCAGGGCGCTGGGCGTCGGAAGGCCGGACCTCATCCTGCTGGACCTCAACCTGCCTGACGGCGATGGGCTGAGGTTCTGCCAGGAGGTCAGGACCCGGGGCCATGCCGGCGCGATCATCATGGTCACCGCTCGCGATACCGGGCTCGACCGGGCGCTCGGGCTGGAACTCGGCGCGGACGACTACCTGGTCAAGCCGTTCGAGCCGCGGGAGCTGCTGGCCCGGGTGAGGAACCTGCTGCGCAGGGGGGCGTCCCGGTCCCTGCCGCCCGCGCGCTATGCCCGGATCGGTCCCTGGCGCCTTGACCTGCTGCAACGCCACATGCTGACACCGGACGATCGGCTGGTGATGCTCTCGTCGGCGGAGTTCCGCCTGCTGAGCCGGTTCATCCGGGCGCCGAACACGGTGCTGGGCCGCGAGGCGCTGCTGCCCGAACGCCACGCGACGGTGGAGTTCGACCGCTCCCTCGACCTGCAGATCAGCCGGCTGCGCCAGAAGCTGTCGGCCGCCGGCCTCACGGAGCGGCTGATCGTCACCATGCGCAACGAGGGCTACGTGCTGGCGGCGACGGTCAGCTACGAGTGAGCCGCGCCGGACGCCGTGTGCCGTCGCTCCGCAGCCGGATCGCGCTTCTGCTGGCACTCGGCACGGCCGTCGCGGCAATCCTGGCGTTGCTGTTGGCCCGGCACGAGCAGAGTGACACGCTGGACCGGTGGCAGCGGACGGCACTGATCGACTCGGCGATGGACCTGGCCGCCCGGTTCGCGGCGGACCCCCCTGCGACGACCGAACTGCTGCGGGAGGACCGGATCGGAGGTGGCAGATCGTCGGATGCCGATCCCGCCGCCGGACCAGGCGATCCGGAGCTTGCAGCAGCCCTCGATCGCAAGCGCGGCTCCAGGCGAGGATCAATCGTTCGGCCGCTTCCGGCAGGCCGGTGCGCCCTGGCCGACGACCGCGGCATCCCGGCCGGGCCGCCTCCTCTGGCCGGGCTGCCGCGACAGGTGTGCTGGGACGTGAGCCTTGACGACGATGCCGGGGTTCGGCGGCGGTTCATGATCGTCCTGCCGCAACGCGACCTGCCGTCGCCACTGCGGCCCAACGCCGATTTCGGGCTGATCATCCTGCTCGTCAGCCTTGGCCTCGCCATTGTCACCACACGGCTTGTCAACGCTCCGCTCCGGACGCTCTCGGACGCGGCCACGTCGTTCTCCCTGTCGATCAGTCCGGATCCTGTTCCCGAGACCGGTCCGCACGAGGTGCGGATCGCGATCGCCACCTTCAACCTCATGCAGCGGCGGATCGCCGACGGGTTGCGGCAGCACACGCAGATGCTGGCGGCGATCAACCATGACCTGAGGACGCCGCTCACCCGGCTCCGCCTTCGGCTGGACCAGGTGGACGACGCCGCACTGCGCCGGACACTGGTCAACGATCTGGCGGCCATGCAGCATCTGGTACGCGACGGACTGGAGCTGGCCCGGAGCAGCGAGAGCCAGGAGGCGTGGGTTCGCGTCGAGATCGATTCCCTCCTGTCCAGCCTAGCCGAGGACGCATCAGAGCTGGGTGCGGAGGTGCGCTTCCTCGGCGGCGGCGGCGGGACGGTCCGCACGCGGCCGGACGCGCTGACGCGCTGCCTGCACAACCTCGTGGACAACGCGATCCGGTACGGCGGCCGGCGCGTCCAACTGCAGTGCCGGAGGGCGGGCGGCACCTTGGTGATCAGCATCCGCGACCACGGCCCGGGGATCGCGGACGAGGCGATCGAGCGGATGTTCGAGCCGTTCGTGCGTGGCGGCGCGTCGGACCTGCAACACCCCGACGGCACCGGCATCGGCCTGTCCATCGCGAGGTCGTTGGCAAAATCGTTCGATGCTTCCGTGGATCTTTCCAATCACTTCGAGGGTGGGCTGGTCGCGCGGGTCACGATCGCCGGGTTGCGGTGACGCGACCTTGCGCGTGCCGGTCTATGCCCAGCACGCGGTATGATACACGCCGATACTTGCCCGGTGTCCGAATGCTGTCGACCATGTCGGCGGGCTTGCGCCTCATCGCAATCCTTTTCTCGGAAGTCCGCCGACATGAGAACGCCGTTTTCACGGAAGGACCTTGCGGTTCTCCTGGTCCTGCTCGCAGCCTGCGGAGCGCAGCCGGTTGCAGGCGACGAGCTCTGGTACGGCAGCGTCGAGATGATCAGGAGCGATGGCGGACGGGCACGGATCATGTTTGGTACCCGCAACGATATCGTCTTTGAGGGCGTCATGCGTCATGACATCATGAGCGGAACCGGCACCTATACCGTGTCCCACGGCGTGTTCTGCTACCAGGCGACCTTTCCCGGAAAGGAATGCTGGCGATATCCGCAGCCACTGCGACTGGACCAGCCGACCGTCCTGAAGAGCACCGACGGATCGCTGCAGGCGACCTTCACGCTGCGTGCGCAGCATTCCGCTCGTCGTCCCGCCTGACGCATCGTCATCCAATCGCACCAACGGGTCGATCGGATGACGATGCTAGAGCATTTTCCGTTCACTTGGGTTCACTTCAAATGCTCCAGCTTGTTGTTTCCACGAGCACCTTCACCCGATCAGGTGGTCCACCTGATCGGGATCTGCTCTAGTTCTCGGCCAACGCCTGCCGGCTGGCGCGGACCTTGTGCACGCGCCGCCCATCCATCTCCAGCACCTCAAACAGCCAGCCGGAAAACGCGATCTTGTCGGCCGGCGCCGGCACCCGTCGCAGCAGCGCCAGGATCAGCCCGCCCAGCGTGTGGTAGCTGCCTTCCGCCGGAAGGTCGCCCAGCCCCAGCCGGTCCTTGACCTCGTCCGCAGGCGCGCCGCCGTCCAGGGTCAGCACGCCGTCCGCCTCGATCGGACGCTCCGGCACCGCGCCCGGCTCCTGCTGCTCGCCGACGATCGCCTCGAACACGTCGGCCGCGGTGGCCACGCCCTCGAAGCTGCCGTACTCGTCCAGCACCAGCACCATGCCGAGCGGATGGGTGCGCAGCTGCTCCAGCACATCGAACGCGCTGATGGTGTCCGGCACCACCACCGGCGGCAGCATCAGCGCGTCCACCGACAGCGCGCCCCCGTCGAGCAGCAGGTCCAGCACGTCTCGGGCGCGGATCAGCCCGACAGGGTTGTCGATGCCGTTCTCGCACACCAGCAGCCGGGAATGGCCGGACATCCGGAGCGCGTCCCGCAGCACCGCGCCATCGGCGTGCCGCTCGATCCAGACCAGCTCGTTGCGCGGCGTCATGATCGCCCGCACCGGCCGGTCCGCCAGCCGGAGCAGGCGCTCGATCATGTTGCGCTCCTCGTGCTCCAGCACCCCGGTCTGGGCACCCTCGGCGATCAGCGCGCGGAGCTCCTCCTCCGTCACCGTTTCCCGGCCGGTCTTGGTGACGCCGAACACGCGCAGCACCAGCGATGACGACTGCCGGAGCAGCCACACCGCCGGCGCCGCCACCCGCGACAGCACCAGCAGCGGCAGCGACAGCGCGGCCGCGATCCGCTCCGGACGGCGCAGCGCCAGCTGCTTGGGCACCAGCTCGCCCAGCACCAGCATGAGCGCGGTGATCGCGATCACGCACAGGGTCAGCGCCAGCTCGTGCGCGAACGGCGCCAGCACCGGCACCCGCGCCAGCCACGGAGCCAGGCGGCCGGCGATGCTGGCGCCGCCGAAGGTCCCTTCCAGAATGGTGACCAGGGTGATGCCGACCTGCACGGTGGGCAGGAAGCTCTGCGGGTCGTCGGCCAGCAGCGCCGCCCGTTCCGCGCCGGGCACGCCGCGCCGAACCAGCACCGCCAGCCGCGCCCGGCGCGACGAGATCAAGGCGAGCTCGCCCATCGCGAACACGCCGTTCAGCAGCACCAGGAGCAGGATCACGACCAGGGAAACGACCATGATGCCATTGTAAGATCCAAACCCGATCAGCGGCACCGCCGAGTTCATCGGAAACCGCTCTGCCGTGACGCATGATGAGAGCTTCGGCGGGGAACGATCGGCAGCCATGGCAGGCGGAACGCACCGGTCGGAACAGTTCCGGTCCACCGTTCCCGGCATCGAAGCGTTGGCGCTTGTTTCCGACCGCTCCTTCCCGCGGCACGCCCACGACCGGTTTGGCATCGGCGTGCTCCGGTCCGGCGCGCATCGCTCCTGGAGCGGCATCGGACCGGTCGAGGCCGTTGCCGGCGAGGTGATCACGGTAAACCCCGGCGAGATGCACGACGGCAGCCCGGTGCAGGGCCGCGTGCGGGCGTGGCGGATGCTCTACCTCGATCCCGGCCTGGTGGCGCGAGCGCTGCGGGAGGAGGCGCTCGACGCCATGGAAATCACCCGGCCCGCCCTGCGAGACCCGCTGCTGACCAGGCGGTTCGCCCGGCTGTTCGCCAGCATCACTGCGCCGCTGCCGGATTCGCTCGCCGTGGAGGAAGACGTGCTGCGGACGCTGGCTCACCGTTTCGCCCATCATGGACGGCACCCGCTTCAACGGCCGGTCCGCCGCCATCCGTCGTGCGGGCCTTGCGGCGGCTGGAGCGGCTGGACATGGCGCCCGAGCTGCCCGCCACCCTGGCCGACCTGGCGGCGTTGTCAGGCGTGAGCCGGTTCCAGCTCCTGCGCGGCTTCGCGCGGTCCGTCGGAACGACGCCGCACACCCAACCTGCTCCAGCAACGCGTCCGACTCGCCCAGCGCCTGCTCGCGGCAGGCCGGTGTCCCGCCGAGGCGGCGACCGAGGCCGGCTTCGCGGACCAGAGCCACCTGACCCGCGCCTTCAGCCGCCAGCTCGGCATCACGCCGGCCCGCTATCGCGCCGCCCTGGCCTGAGACGGATGCAATCGCGTTCAAGACCGCGTCGCTGGTCTGGCCTGAGCATGACGCCCGGCACACGGAGGACCGTCATGCGGCATGGCTATGTGCACGGCTACGAGAAGGCGGAGACCCTGCGCCTGCACGACCAGGCGGGCATGCTGGCGGCGCTGCTCCTTCACGACACCGCCTTTCCCGTCGGCAGCGCGGTCCTGGAAGCGGGGAGCGGCGTCAGCGCCCAGACCGTGCCGCTGATCCGCCGCAGCCTGGGCGCGGTTCATCTGCGTGGACATCTCCTGCGCCGAGGCCGAGGCGCGCGTCGTGGCGGCCGGCCTGCCGCTGCCGCGGTTCCAGCAGGCGGACCTCCGGGCCCTGCCCTTCGCCGACGCGTCGTTCGACCACGCCTTGGTCTGCTTCGTGCTGGAACACCTGCCGAAGCCGGACGACGTTCTCGTCGAGCTGGGACGGGTGCTGCGTTCGGGCGGCACCCTCACCGTGGTGGAAGGCGACCATGGCTCCGTCCTGTTCCATCCCGACACTCCGGCGGCCCGCGCCGCCGTAGGCTGTCAGGTGGAGCTGCAGCGCCGGGCGGGAGGCGACGCCAACATCGGTCGCCGTCTTCATCCCCTGCTGGCAAAGGCAGGCTTCCGCGCCATCCAGGTATCGCCGGGCCTGGTCTACGTGGACGCCACCCGGCCGGACCTGGTGGACGGCTTCATCCGCAAGACCTTCACCACCATGGTGGCCGCCATCCGCGACGACGCGGTGCGGGCCGGGCTGACGGACGCAGCCGCGTTCGACGCCGGCATCCGCGCGCTGCTTCGCACGACGGAGCCGGACGGAGTGTTCTGCTACACCTTCTTCAAGGCTGCATGTCTGCGCAGCTGAAGGCGTGCTCGCACCCTGCAGGACTCCGGCCCGGGCCGCTCAAGACGACTTTCCGGCTCAAGCCTCCCGGTACCAGAGCAGGATCACGCCGACCAGGATGAAGCAGCACGGCCAGACCCAGCCGGCGATCCGCCCGCCGCGTCCCGGCAGCCGCAGCTCCAGCCACCGTCCCCAGCCCGACGCGATCCCGGCGAGCGCCAGCGGGGTGTGGGTCAGCTCGATCAGCTCGGCGTCCTTGACGTTGGCGATCTGGTGCGAATGCGTCAGCAGCAGCGCGCCGCCCGCCGCCACCATCAGCGGGAACACCAGGGCCGCCCGCCTGCTCCGGAGCCGCCCGGTCTGCACCGACCATTCGAAGGCCGCGAACACCAGGATCAGCACCACGAAGATCCGGTGCTGCACCACCTCCACGTCGCGGAAGGCGGCCATGAAGTCCTCCTGGCCGAGCGGCCACACCTCCGGATCGGATCGGAGCAGCAGGAACAGCGCCAGCCCCAGGAAGATCACCGGCCAGTGCCGCGCCGGCCTGACCCCCGCATGCGCCAGCAGCACCAGCAGCCCGATCGCGATCACGAACAGGCCGGCCCAATGATGGTTGTACTCCGACCAGGCGATGTCGTCGGCGTTGCGCGGCGGCAGCGTGCCGTCGCCGGGCACGAAGGCGGGCGCGGCGACCCGGTGCGCGTTGGCGGCCTCGGCGTCAATCTTCGCCTGCAGCGCCGGGATCGCCAGCACGTCGTGGTCGGGCGAGCGCAGGCGCGGCCAGGTGGGCGCATTGCGCTCCAGGATCTCGTGCCAGGTCACCCGGTCCTGGGTCAGGTCGACCGCGGGCGGCACCGAGGTGAGCGAGGCGGCGGCGAAGAAGATGGAGAAGCCGAGCCCGATCTCCACCTCGGCGAACCGCTTCATCCGCACCACCGACGCGGTCGGGTCGCGGCGCAGGCGCTCGGTGACCAGGAAGTTGCCGGCCCCCAGCGCCAGCAGGCCCATGAACAGGCCGATCTTGGCGCCGACCATGACGCCGTAGGCGGTGCCGTAGAACGCTGGCAGCGAGCCGACATAGGCGATGAACATGGTGACGCCGGAGGCGAGGATGCAGCCGACCCCCAGCATCGACAGGCGCGAGAACCGGGCGCCGATCCGACGCCAGCCGGCGCCGTCATGCACCTCGGCGAGCGCGATCAGGAAGGCGGGGATGCCGCCGATCCAGATCGCGGCCCCCAGCTGGTGCAGCCATTCCACCGCGAGCAGCAGCGTCGACTGCTCCAGCCGCGCCGCCGCATGGGTGGTGGCGGTCGCCGCCGCCAGTTCCACCGCCACCACCGCCAGCAGGATCGGGCCGGGCACCCGCCAGCGCTCCGCCCACGTCGCCGTGCAGGCCGCGATCAGCAGCGCGCAGGCGATCTTCACCACCGCCGCGACCGCGAAGTTGGCCTGCATCACGTCGCCGAACGACAGGTCCACGGTGGACATCAGCACCGCGACCTGCAGCCCGTTGCCGAGCGTCTCCACCAGCGCCATCGCGACGGCGCTCCAGAAGGTCAGCCGCATGATGCGCGAGACGATGCGGCCGCCATTGGCCAGCTCGGCCGCGAACGGCCGCGCCAGCAGCACCAGGAACAGCACGCCGCCCAGTGCCATCGACTGCGCGACGATGGTCAGCCCGTGCAGGACGATGCTGAGATAGCCGAACAGGTCGACGAGCAGCGACACGGGCGCCGGATCCTACTTCGCGATTGCGGTGAACGGCACATCGCCGCGGGTGATGTGCCCGTCCAGCGCCAGCGCCTGCCAGCGCAGCGTGTAGGCGCCCGGCTTCAGCTCGACCTCCGTGTCGAGCGCGTTGGTGGCGCTGGCGGCCGAGATCGGCAGCACCGATCGGGTGCCATCCGGCGCGGTCAGGGTCAGGCGCGAGCGACGGTGGTCGATCTTGCTGTTGTAGCGGAAGTCGAGCGCCTGGTGCCCGACGGCGATCGTGCCGCCCGTGACTGGGGTACTGGCGATCAGGATGGCGTGGGCCAGCGCGGCGCCAGGCGAAACGGCCAGGCCGAGGAGAACAAGGCCGGTCAGCCGGAACGGCCGCGGGACAGGCATCGAAGGGGTCATGAACGGAGATCCTGGGACTGGGCCGTGGATCGGCCGGTCGTGGCGGGACGTCAGGACCCGGGATCCGGTACGACCGGCGCTGTGCGGAATGCCGCTCTAGGCCAAATCCACCTCCGGTGGAACACTGCCGCACATGAAAAACCGGTTGGGATCGGCGGCACTGGCGCTCGGACTGCTTGCCGCGCCGGTGGCGGCGCAAGCCCTGCACTATCCGGCACCGGTTCCGGCCAGGTGCTACAGCTCGCCGTTCGGCTGGCGCCACCGGGTGGGACCGATGGCGCCGGCCGGCTTCCACAACGGCATCGACCTGCCCGCCCCGGCCGGCGCGCTGGTGCGGGCGCCGGCGGCGGGGCGCGTCGCGCGGATCCGGCGCATGGGCATCGGCGGGCTGCAGGTCACGCTCGACCATCCGGGCGGCCTCGTCACGCTCTATGCCCATCTCGGCAGCGTGGTGCCGGCGCTGGCCGAGGGAGGAACCCGGCTCGAGGCCGGCGACCCGATCGGCCGGATCGGCCGCACCGGCGTCACCTACGGCACGCACCTGTTCTTCGCCGTGTTCGCGGATGGCCGGGCGATCGACCCGAACCTGCTGCTCGGCCTGCCGCCCTGCTGAGGCCTCAGATGTAGTGCTCGTCCAGCGGCGAGAAGCCGTTGAAGCCGGTCGAGCAGTAGGTCGAGACATAGGCGCCGGCGGACAGCAGCTCCACCCGCTCGCCGGAGGCGAGGTCGAGCGGCAGGCGGTAGCCGCTCCTCTCGTACAGGATGTCGGCGCCGTCGCAGGTCGGCCCGGCCAGCGCCACCGGCCCGGTCGCGGCCCCGTCATGCGGGGTCCGGATCCGGTACTTGATCGACTCGCCCTCCGTCTCGGCCAGGCCGCCGAAGCGGCCGATGTCGAGATACACCCAGCGCACCGCGTCCTGGGCCCCGCCGGGAAGCCCGCGACGGCTGACCAGCACCACCTCGGAGCTGACCACCCCGGCATCGCCGACGATGAAGCGGCCCGGCTCGACGATCATCTCCGGCAGGGCGTTGCCGAAATGCCGCGTCATCGCCCGGCCGATCGCCGACGCGAACTGGTCGATCGGCGGCACGTCGTCGCGGTAGCGGGTCGGGAACCCGCCGCCGAGGTTGACCATGCGCAGGTCGAGCCCGGCGGACACGAGGTCGGTGAACAGCATCGCCGCCCGGCCGATCGCCGCCTCGTAGGCGGCGGTATCGGTCTGCTGGCTGCCGACATGGAACGACAGGCCGTACGGGTCGAGCCCGAGGTCGCGCGCGCGCAGCATGAGCGCGCGCGCGTGCAGGGCGGTGGTGCCGAACTTGCGCGACAGCGGCCAGTCCGCGCCGGCGTTCTCCACCAGCAGGCGGCAGTACACCCGGGCGCCCGGGGCGTGGCGCGCCAGCTTCTCCAGCTCCTCGCCGGAGTCGAAGGCGAACATGCTGACGCCCGCCTCATGGGCGCTGGCGATGGCACTCGCCTTCTTGATGGTGTTGCCGAACGAGATCGCCGACGGGTCGGCGCCGGCCTGGAGGCACAGCCCGATCTCCTCCCAGCTCGCCGCGTCGAAGCAGGAGCCCAGCGACACCAGGCGCTGCAGCACCGGCAGCGCCGGGTTGGCCTTCACGGCGTAGTAGATCCGGGCCAGCGGCAGGGCTGCCTCGATCTCGCAGTACCGCAGCTCGACCTGGTCCACGTCCACCACAAGGCAGGGCGTAGCCGGAACGTTCTGGGCCAGAAACGAGGCGATCTTGGGAGTCATCGCGCCATCCTCCAGTGTCATCCGCCTGTTCTGAGGCGACGGACGAGTTGCGAAACGGTCTAACGGACCGGCGACCAAGACTGGAACCCACGCCCTGCGAAGGGGTCCCGATTGCCAGAACGCTTGACGTCGTTGCGTAACCGCGGAGGGCCAGTGGCACGTGCGTTGCTGCGTGGGGGGCCATATGCGGTGGCCCCTTGCCGGATGCAACAGGTAATCGCGGGCGCGGGGCGAAAAAGCGCGGGCGGGTCGGCCCACCAGTCCGGCAACCCGGTTCGTTCCGCGGGCGTTCATCCGCACGGCAGCGATCCGGTCCGACCGGGTCACGGAACCGGAGCACGGCATGGCAGAGCACGCGCGCGGCGTCGGACCGATGGCCGACCCGGAACGCAGGTCCGACGTCCGGCGGGACGCCACTTCCATGCCGGACCTGGAGTCGCAGCAGGCCCAGGCGCTCGGGCGCACCGCGGAGCATCCGGGGCGGATCCCCTGGGCCGGCTGGAAGAAGGTGCTGATGCGCACCTTCTCGGAGATGATCTCCGACCGGATCGGGCTCGCCGCCGCCGGCTGCGCCTTCTACGCCACCCTGGCGCTGTTCCCGGCCATCAGCACCCTGGTTTCGCTCTACGGCCTGGCCTTCGACCCCTCCACCGTCGAGCCGCAGCTGCGCGTGCTGCGCGACCTGCTGCCGCGCCCGGCCTTCGTGCTGATCTCCGAGCGGGTGCACACCCTGGTCTCGCAGCCGCGCGGCACGCTCACCATCAGCCTGATCATCAGCACGCTGGTCACGCTGTGGTCCTCCTCGGCCGGCACCAAGTCGATCCTGGCGGCGCTGAACATGGCCTACGAGGAGAAGGAAACCCGCTCCTTCGTCCGGTTCCAGTTGACGGCGCTGACCATGACCCTGTGCGCGATCCTGGGGGCCGCGCTGACGGTGGCGCTGCTGGTGTTCCTGCCGGCCGTGCTCGACTTCATCCCGCGCCATTTCGGCTTCGAGGCGGTGGAGGCCGGCACCCAGACCCTGCTCAGGATCGGCACCCCGCTCCTGCTGCTGCTGCTCGTCGGGCTGTCGTTCTCGCTGCTCTACCGGTTCGGCCCGTCACGCCGGGAAGCGTCCTGGCACTGGATCACCCCGGGCTCCATGGTGGCGACCCTGCTGTGGCTGCTCGCCTCGACCGGATTCTCGTACTATGTCGGCCATGTCGCCAGCTACGACGCCACCTATGGGCCGCTCGGCGCGGTGGTGGGCATCATGATGTGGTTCTTCGTGACCGCCTACGTGGTGCTGCTGGGCGCCGAGCTGAACGCCGAGCTGGAGCTGCAGACGGCGATGGACAGCACCGCCGGCTCGCCCAAGCCTATCGGCCGGCGAGGCGCATATGTCGCCGACCACGTGGCGACCGACTGACCGTCGCCTTGCCGTCCGCACCCGCGGCGGCGATGGCCTGCGCGCTGGTGTCGTCGTCGGAGGCCTGGGCGACCTCGACCATGTCCGGGGTCGCCTGGCTCAGGGTCACGCTGGCGGTGCCGCTGCCGAGCATGCCGATCCGGGCGGCGGCGGCACGCGACAGGTCGACGATGCGGCCGCCGAACGGCCCGCGGTCGTTCACCGTCACCACCACGGATCGTCCCGTGGCGTCCGACGTCACCAGAACCCGGGTGCCGAGCGGCAGGGTCGGGTGGGCGCAGGTGAGCTGCATCGGGTCGAACCGGTCGCCGCTGGAGGTGCGACGTCCGCCATGGTCGCCACCGTACCAGCTGGCCATGCCCCGCTCCGACCAGGCCAGCGCGGAGCGCCCGGCCGCGGCAACACTGTGTGCCCGCGCCGCCAGCCGGGCCTCCACCGCCTGCGCCCAGGCGGTAACCGGATGAGCCGTCCGGGCATCGTCGCGACCGGCCAGCCCGTCCTGTCCCTCGAAGTGGCTGCGGACCGAGCTGGCCCAGCTGGTGCCGGCGGTGATCGTGCTGGCGGTCGAGGTCCCGGTTCCGAAGCCCAGGGTCAGGAACGCGGCGAGCGACGGGGCAGCGAGAAAGGTGGTGGCCACGCGGATCGCGCATTTGCCCTGGGGTCGCCGGTTCGTCCGCTGCACGATCGTTTCGTCCCGTCCCGTTCACGAAGAGTAGAGGCTGATCACGTCCTGAAGATCAAGGGCGAATCTAGCTCCCAACCCTGAACAGATGCCTAACAGGACCGTCGAACCGTTTTGGTCTTGCACCGCAACATCGAGATCCGCAGCACAGGCCGGCAATGTCCAAAGAAGAAGAAGCTATTACTGTTGCAGGGTGACCGCGTTATTGTGCACTGCAACCTGCAGCGGGTCACCCTCCCGGCGGTGCCCGTCCGGGCCCGCACTTGGAGCGCACGGGGCGGCATGCTAACGCCCGCGCTGACATGACGCCGCCGCTGATCGCCGTGCTGAACGGCCCCAACCTGAACATGCTCGGCCTGCGCGAGCCGGCCATCTACGGCCGGGCGACGCTGGACGACGTGGAGCAGGTCTGCATCCAGGCGGCGGAGCGGCTCGACGTCGCGATCGACTTCCGCCAGACCAACGGCGAGGGCGAGCTGATCTCCTGGGTGCAGGAATGCCGCGGCCGCGCACGCGGCATCCTCCTCAATGCCGGCGGCTACACCCACACCTCCATCGCCCTGCTGGACGCGCTGCACGCGGCCGGCCTGCCGGTGGTGGAGGTGCACATCTCCAACATCCACCGCCGCGAGGACTTCCGCCGGCAGTCCTTCGTCGCCCAGGCGGCGATCGGCATGATCTGCGGCTTCGGCGTGCGCGGCTACGCGCTGGGCCTGACGGCGCTGGCCGACATCATCATGGACGAGGACGAACGATGAGCCGCCTGCCCGTGGACACCGACGCGATCCGCGCGCTCGCGACCATCCTGACCGAGACCGGCCTGACCGAGATCGAGGTGGCCGAGAAGGACAGCCGGATCCGGGTGGTGCGGGCCCCCGCGCAGCTGGTGCAGGCCTACGCGCCGGCGCCGGCCGCGCCCTCTCCGGGCGCTGCGCCGGCCGCCGCACCGGGTCCCGCTTCCGGCGCGGGCGAGGCCGACCTCGCCAAGCATCCCGGCGCCGTCACCAGTCCGATGGTCGGCGTCGCCTACCTGTCGCCGGAGCCGAGCGCGCCCGCCTTCGTGTCGGAGGGCCACGCGGTGAGCGTCGGCCAGACCCTGATGCTGATCGAGGCGATGAAGACCTTCAACCAGATCAAGGCGCCGCGCGCCGGCATCCTGACGCGGCTGCTGGTCACCTCCGGCTCCCCGGTCGAGTTCGGCGAAGTCCTGGCCGTCATCGAGTGAGGCGTTCCTTCGAGCGGCACGTCACGCACATCCCGGCCATCCTGCGAGTAGCCGCCTGATGTTCGAGAAGATCCTGATCGCCAACCGCGGCGAGATCGCGTTGCGCGTGCTGCGCGCCTGCCGCGAGCTCGACATACGTACCGTGGCGGTGCATTCCACCGCCGACGCCGACGCGATGCACGTCCGCCTGGCCGACGAGAGCGTCTGCATCGGCCCGCCTGCGTCGCGCGACAGCTACCTCAACATCCCGGCGATCCTGACCGCCGCCCACCTGTGCGGCGCCGACGCGATCCATCCCGGCTACGGCTTCCTGTCCGAGAACGCGGGCTTCGCCGAGGCGGTGGAAGCGCACGGCGTGACCTTCATCGGCCCGACGGCGGACCACATCCGCATGATGGGCGACAAGATCACCGCCAAGACGGCGATGCGCTCGCTCGGCGTGCCGCTGGTGCCTGGCTCCGATGGCGCCCTTTCCGACCTCGACGCGGCGCGCACGGTGGCGGCGGCGATCGGCTATCCGGTGCTGATCAAGGCCGCCGCCGGCGGTGGCGGGCGCGGCATGAAGGTGGCGCTCAGCGAGGCCCAGCTCGAGGAGGCCTGGCGGGTCGCCCGCACCGAGGCCAAGGCAGCGTTCGGCAACGACGAGGTCTACCTGGAGAAGTACCTCGACCGCCCGCGCCACATCGAGCTGCAGATCATGGCCGACAACCACGGCAGCGTGGTGCATTTCGGCGAGCGCGACTGCTCGCTGCAGCGCCGGCACCAGAAGCTGCTGGAGGAGGCGGGCTCGCCGGCGCTCGACCCGGCCGCCCGCGCGGCGATCGGCGAGACCGCCACCGCCGCGCTGCGGCAGCTCGGCTACCGCAACGCCGGCACGCTGGAGTTCCTCTACCAGGACGGCCAGTTCGCCTTCATCGAGATGAACACCCGGCTGCAGGTCGAGCATCCGGTCACCGAGATGGTGTGCAACGTCGACCTGGTGCGCGAGCAGATCCGCATCGCCGCCGGCCAGCCCCTCGGCTACGTCCAGGGGGACATCCGCTTCGAGGGCCACGCCATCGAGTGCCGGATCAACGCCGAGGATCCCGAGACCTTCGTGCCGAACCCGGGCCGGGTCACGGTGTTCCACCCGCCCGGCGGCCTCGGCGTGCGCATCGACAGCGCGCTCTACGCCGGCTACGTCGTGCCGCCGTACTACGACAGCATGGTGGCCAAGCTGATCGTGCACGCCCCCACCCGGCCCGAGGCGATCGCCCGGATGCGCCGCGCGCTGGACGAGTTCGTGATCTCCGGCATCAAGACGGTGATCCCGCTGCACCAGCGCATCCTGGCCGATCCCGGGTTCCAGGCCGGCGACTACACCATCCACTGGCTGGAACGCTTCGTCGCCGGCTGATCCGGCCCTGCCCCGCCTGCAAGCCCGATCAGGGCATGCCCGTGGCGTCTAGCCGCTACCGGGTAGGGACCCTTCCGCAGCCTGGAGGTGCTCCACCACCTCCGGCGGCAGCATGATCTCGATCGTGACCGGGAGCCGGACCCATCCCGGCGGGAGCAGGTCGGGCAGCGGCGCGTCCGGCGTCGCGCCGCCGGCGGACACCGACGCCATCATCGTGAACGGAAGCTTGACGTCGTCCATGGCCGGCCCTCGTCGTGAACGGCGTGATGCTACCCTGTCCCAAGCCCGGCGCGGGATGCTCGTTCAGTCCGCCGCGTCGGCCCGCTCCGCGTTCTCGATCGGCGCCTCCTCCCGTCCCACCATGCGCGGCGTGATCCGGTTCCAGGCATCCAGCGCCGCGATCTTGTAGGCCTCGGCCAGGGTCGGATAGTTGAAGGTGTTGTCCAGGAAGTAGTCCAGCGTCCCGCCCAGGTTCAGCACCGCCTGGCCGATGTGCACGAGCTCGGTGGCGCCCTCGCCGACGATGTGCACGCCCAGCAGCTTCCGCGTCTTGAGCGACACGATCATCTTCAGCAGCCCGCCGTGCAGCCCCATGATGTGGCCGCGCGACGTCTCGCCGAACCGCGCCAGGCCACACTCGTACGGGATGTGCCGCTGCCTGACCTCCTCCTCGCTCATGCCGATGGTAGAGATTTCCGGCACCGAGTAGATCCCGTAGGGAAAGAACTTCGGCACCCCCGGCAGCGCCTCGCCGAAGGCGTGGCAGGCGGCGACCCGCCCCTGCTCCATCGAGGTCGAGGCCAGGCTCGGGAAGCCGATCACGTCGCCGGTGGCGTAGATGTGCGGCACCGCCGTCTGGAAGGTGGCGGGGTCGACCTTGAGCCGCCCGCGATTGTCCACCGTGAGGCCGCAGCGGTCGAGGTCGAGCGTATCGGTGGCCCCCACCCGTCCCGCGGTGTAGAGCACCATCTCGGCGCGCACGCGCCGCCCGCCCGCCAGCATCACCACCGGCTGGCCGTGCTCCATGGCGATCGACTCCACCGCGTCGCCCAGCCGGAACGACACGCCACGGTCGCGCAGCTGGTGGATGAACTCACCCATCAGCTCGCGATCAATGAAGTCGAGAAAGGTGTCGCGCGGCTCGATCAGCGTCACGCGCACGTCGAGCGCGCTGAAAATGGTGGCGTACTCGACGCCGATCACGCCGGCCCCGATCACCGCCAGGCTGTTCGGCAGCTTCTGCAGGTTGATGATGCCGTCGCTGTCCACCACCTTGCACCCGTCGAACGGCACGTTGTCCGGCCGGTGCGGCCGGGTGCCGACCGCGATCACGATCCGGCTGCCCCGCACCAGGTGGGTCTCGCCGGCCTCGGCGGTGACCTCCACGCGGTGCGGGTCGAGGAAGCGGGCGGTACCGTGCATGATGTGCACGTGGTTGCGCATGAACTGGTGCTCGAGCCCCTCGACCTCGTGCTCCAGCGTCTTGGTCATGCGCTTGGTGAGGTCGCCGGCGGCGATGTCCTGCTTGACCCGGTAGGCCAGGCCGTAGAAGCCGCGCTCGCGCCAGCCGGTCAGGTTCAGCACCGTCTCCCGCAGGGTCTTGGACGGGATGGTGCCGGTGTGCACCGACACCCCGCCCAGGCGCGGCATCTTCTCCACCACCAGCACCGAGCGGCCGAGCTTGGCGCCCTGCACCGCCGCCCGCCGTCCGGACGGGCCGCTGCCGATGACGATCAGGTCATAGTCCCGGGTCATGCCGGGCTCCTCCGTACGGATGCGGACGCCCAAGAGTGGAGCACGGAAAGCTTCAGGATTCGTAAGTGACCAGTGCGGATACGGGAACGCCCAGCTTGTCCCGGCCGCCCAACGCCAGGATCTCGATGATCACTGCCGCCGCGGCCACCTCGGCGCCGACCTTGCCCAGCAGCCCGATCGCCGCCGACAGGGTGCCGCCGGTGGCGAGCAGGTCGTCCACCACCACGACGCGCTGGCCCGGCCGGATCGCGTCTTCCTGGATGTGCAGGCTGTCGGTGCCGTACTCGAGCTCGTAGTCGATCGAGACCGTCGGGCCCGGCAGCTTGCCCGGCTTGCGCAGCATCAGGAAGCCGCAGCCGAGCTTGCTCGCCAGCGGTGCTGCCAGCAGGAACCCGCGCGATTCCACGCCCGCCAGCAGGTCCGGCTGCGCCGGCGCCACCGCCCGGGCAAGCCGGCCCATCGCCACCTGCCACGCGTCGGCGTTCCGCAGCAGGGTCGAGATGTCGTAGAACAGGATGCCCGGCTTGGGAAAATCCGGGATGCCGCGGATGTGCTGCTTCAGGTCCATGGCCGTCACGTCCATCTGCCGCCGGAACCGGGTTCGCACCGCGGTTCCCTGTTCCTGCAGAGCCCGGCTCTACCCGTTCTGCCGCAACGCGGCAAGCGCGGGATGCAGCAGCCTCAAGGGCCGTCCCCGCGCCGCATCAGCATCAGGCCCGCCATTCCCGAGGCCGCGAACAGCGCGACCGCCAGCAGTACCTGGACGCCGTGGCCGATCCGGGTCCCGGCGCCCAGCAGGGTGAAGATCACCGTCTGCGGCAGGCTGCCGAGCAGGGTCGCGGCCGCGAACGGCAGCACCGCGATCCCCAGCACCCCGGCCGCCAGGTTAAGCGCCAGGCTGCTTCCCACCGGGAGCAGCCGGAAGGTCAGCACGGTGACGAACGGCCTGGCCGACACCCGCCGGTCGAGACGCGCGAGCCAGCCCTGCGCCCGGCCTTCGAGCCGGTGCCGGGCCCAGCCGCTGCCGGCCAGGCGCGCCCAGCCGAAGCCGAGCAGGCAGCCGGTCACCGTCGCCAGCGTCGACAGCAGCGTGCCTTCCACCAGCCCGTAGGCGATGCCACCGGCGAAGCACACCGCCTGGCGCGGCAGGCCCAGCGCGCAGATCAGGCTGCCCGCGAGCAGGAACAGCACCCGCCCGGAGGCGCCATCCCGAAGCGTCGCCACCCCGGGCAGCAGCCCGTCCGGATGGCCCGGCAGGTGCCGCAGAAGCAGGCCTGCCGCGAGCAGGCCGAGCAGAAGCAGGGCCGGCCTGAGCAGTCGGCGCAGCGAGCCGGCCTGCGCCTGGGCTGCCGGTTGGTCCGACACGGGAGACGACATGGCCGCCGGTAGCACCCTCGTCGCGTCCGGCACAAGCCGGCGGCCCGCACGGCCGGCACGCGCAACGCCGTCGAGGTCCCTTGCAGGAAGGGCATGCGCCCTCCTACTTCTGGCCCATGCCCTATGACGTGCCCGCCTCCTCCGGCGTCTCGCCGCGCAGCCTCCGCGTGCCGGTCCCGGCGATGGAACGGGCGCACGACACGCGCGACCGCCAGCGCGTGTCCGCCTGGCTGTTCGCGATCTGCTTCATGCTGCTCGGCATGATTGCGCTGGGCGGCGCCACCCGGCTCACCGGCTCCGGCCTGTCCATCATGGAATGGCGCCCGCTGTCGGGCATCGTACCGCCGCTGACCCATGCGCAGTGGGAGCACCTGTTCGCGCTTTACCGGCAGATCCCGCAGTACCGGCTCGAGCACCAGGGCTTCGGCCTGTCCGGGT
>CAXTVS010000049.1:0-24012 GCA_964247735.1 uncultured Acetobacteraceae bacterium | reverse complement strand
TCGCCGAGTGCAGCAGCGCGGTGCCGGTCAGCCAGGGCAGCAGCGACGCGTTCTCCACCGGGTCCCAGAACCAGTAGCCGCCCCAGCCCAGCACGTAGTACGACCACCACGAGCCGAGTGCTATGCCGCAGGTCAGGCAGCACCAGGCGGCCACCGTCCAGGGGCGCACCCAGCGGCCCCAGGCGGCGTCCACCCGGCCCTCCAGCAGGGCCGCCACCGCGAACGCGAACGGCACCGCGAAGCCGACATAGCCGGCGTAGAGGATCGGCGGGTGGACGGCGAGGCCGGGGTCCTGCAGCAGCGGGTTCATGCCCTGGCCGTCCACCGGCGCCGGCCAGGCGCGGTCGAACGGGTCGGAGGTCAGCAGGCAGAACAGCTCGAAGCCGCAGGCGGTGCCGCCCAGCACCCCCAGCACCCGCGCCTGCAGGGTGGAGGGCAGGGCCCGCCCCCGCCAGGCGACCGCGCCGCCGCATCCCGCCAGGATCAGCGCCCACAGCAGGATCGAGCCCTCGTGGTTGCCCCAGATGCCGGTGATCTTGTACAGCAGCGGCTTGGCCACCGCGCTGTTCTCGGCGACGTTGCTGACCGAGAAGTCGTCGCCCACCGCCGCCACCGCCAGGCAGAGAAAGGCGAGCAGCAGGCAGCCGAGCTGGGCGCCGGCGAGCGCCGGGGCGGTGGCCATCAGCCGCCCGTCGCGGCGATGCGCGCCCCACAGCGGCAGCACGCACTGCGCCAGCGCCAGGCAGCAGGCCAGCGCCAGCGCCAGCCGGCCGAGCTCGGGGCCGAGCAGCGCGCCCGGCAGCAGGAACAGGCTCATGGCTCAGGTCCCGTGCGCGCGGCTGCCGGCAGCGGTCGCGTCCGACGCGGTCATGGTGTTCCAGCTCCCGGCGTTCGGCGGCGGGCCGAAGCGCGGGTCCCAGCGCCCGGACCGGCGCAGCGCGGCCGCCACCTCGCGCGGCATGTAGGTCTCGTCGTGCTTGGCCAGTACCTCGGCCGCCTGGAAGCTGCCGTCCGCCGCCATCGCGCCCAGCGCCACCACGCTCTGCCCCTCGCGGAACAGGTCGGGCAGGATGCCGACATAGCGCACCGGCACCGCCTGCTGCCCGTCGGTGACGGCAAAGCGCACCGAAGGCGGCTGCCCGGGCAGGCGGAGCTGCTGCAGCGAGCCTGCCACCACCATGCCGCCGAGGCGGATCGTGCGGCCCGGCGCCGGGGGAGCGGCCAGCAGCTGCGACGGCGCCATGAAGAACACGATGTTGGCCGAGAACGCCTGCAGGGTCAGCCCGGTGGCGCCGCCGAAGCCCAGCAGGCAGCCGCCTGCCAGCCACAGACGGCGCGCGCGCCGCGTCATGTCCGCCCCCGCTCCCGGACCCGCTCCTGGCGACGCGCACGCGGGTCCACCGCCGCCAGCCGGCGACGCGCCCGGCGCAGACGAAAGGCCGCCGACACCGACAGCCACGCCCCCGCCGCCACGGTCAGCCCATACGCGCCGGCAACGAACGGCAGGTGGGTCATCGGCAGGTCATCCGGCCGCACCCGCCAGCAGCAGGCCGCGCAGGCGCGTCTCCATCACCGCCGCCCGCAGCCGCGCCAGCACGATCGCGGCAAAGCCCAGCGTCATCCCCAGCGTGCACACCCCCAGCGGCCACAGCATCGACAGCGACATGGTCGGCGCCCCCGTCAGGGTGATGCTGTCGGGCTGGTGCAGGGTGTTCCACCATTGCACGCTGAACTTGATCACCGGCAGGTCCACCGCCCCCGCCAGCGCCAGGATCGCCGCCGCCCGCGCGCCGCGCGCCGGGTCGTCGAACGCCCGCACCAGCGCCACGTGGCCGAGGTAGAGAAAGAACAGCACCAGCACCGAGGTCAGCCGCGCGTCCCACACCCACCACGCCCCCCACATCGGCCGGCCCCACAAGGAGCCGGTCAGCAGGCACAGCGCGGTCACGCACGCCCCCACCGGCCCGATCTCGGCCGCCGCCAGCTCCGCCAGCCGGTGCCGCCACACCAGCGACACCAGCCCGCATCCCGCCAGCGCCGCATAGCCCGCCGAGCCCAGCCACGCCATCGGCACGTGCACATACATGATCCGCACCGCGTCGCCCTGCTGCCAGTCCGCCGGTGACCAAACCAGCCCCCACACAAGACCCAGCACCGTCACAACCAAAGCCAAAACCGTCAACGCCGGCTGAACTAAAGCGCCAAACCGTAAGAACCAGCCAGGATTGGCAAGCCGGTGGAACAAGGCGGCCAAAGGCAGAGGCCTCGACCGGTCGGAACCCGGAGATGCATCAGGGTGCGCAAATCCGTCTTGGACGAGTGGACGAGTCATGGCCTCGGCACCATAGCCGCAGTGCGGTCGGACAGCATCCAGGTCAGCCGGTATTGCCAGGCGCCATGGCCGGCCGCAGTTCCGCGACGCGCCTCACCCGCTCCGGGCTCCTGCCGGCCCCGATGCCGTAGCATGCTGGCGGCGATCAGGACCAGTCGCCTTGCCGGAGGAACGACGCAGCGTCCGCGCTGCAGATAGGCCGGGCCGCGGCGCAGGATGCGTAGGCCGATCTCGCGATAAAGGCGCGCGGCCGCCGGAATGGCGACTGCCGACCGGCCGGGCAGCGCCGCGTAGCCCAACGCGCCGCTGCGGTAACAACGCTCCGCCAACCCGAGCAGGCGCCGCACGGCGGCGAAGGCCACAGCCTCGTCGTCCAGCACCGTCGCAGCCGTCGTTCCGGGCGGCAGCCAGCTGGCCGGAAGATAAAGCCGGCCGCGCAGCGCGTCCTCGCGCACGTCGCGGGCGATGTTGGTGAGCTGCATGGCGATGCCGAGGTCGACCGCATGCGGCCGCGCCGCCGGGTCGATCACCCCCAGCACGTCGCACATCATCAGGCCGACGGTTCCGGCCGCGCCATAGGCGTATCGCAGGAGGGCCGCCTCGTCCGCCACATGAACCGACGCCAAGTCGGCCAGCATCGTGTCGACCAGCGCCGCAGCGGCGCAGGGATCCACCCTGAGCGACAACAGGCGCCCTCCGAGCGGGGTGGCGCCGCGACCGTCGAGGATGTCGGCGCGCAGGCTGCGCAGGGTTTCCCCGGCCAGGACCGGATCGGGCGAGTCGTCGGCAAGGTCGTCGATCGCCCGACAAACCGCATAAAGCCGTGCGGCACGTCCGAGCATCGCCGGTCCAAGCAGTCGGCCCGCCAGCCGGAACGAACGCCCATGCTGCGCCAGGACGGCGAGGTCCTCATGGTCGCTCATGCGGCGGCCTCGAAGGCGGGCGACATCTCCCGCAGCATCGTCTCGACCACCTTGGCCGAGGTCAGCACGCCGGGCACGCCGGCGCCGGGATGGGTGCCGGCGCCGACCAGGTAGAGGCCGGGCACGTCGCCGCACCGGTTGTGGAAGCGGAAGAAGGCGGACTGGCGCAGGGTCGGCGCCACCGAGAACCCGGTGCCGTCGCGGGACAGGTAGTCGCGGGCGAACTCCACTGGGGTGAGCACGCTTTCCGAAACGATGCAGCCTTCCAGCCCGGGAAGCTCCCGTGCCGACAGCATCGCCACCACGCGGTCGCGCATCACCCTCCGGCCGCGCTCCCATTCGATCGGCGCGCGCAGGTTCGGCACCGGCGCCAGCACGTAGAACGCATCCTGTCCCGGGGGCGCCAGTGACGGGTCGGTCGCGGTCGGGCGGTGCAGGTAGAGGCTGGGATCGTCGGGCAGCCCTGCCGTGGTGCCGAACACGTCGTCCAGCAGCTCGCGGTAGCGCCGGCCGAGGATGATGGTGTGGTGGGCCGTGTCCTCGTAGCGGCGGGTGGTGCCGAAATACAGGACGAACAATCCCATGGACGGCTGCAGGCGACGCAGCCGTCGGTCGCTCCAGCGCCTGCGCAGGCGGGACGGCAGCAGGTCGGCATAGACCGCGGGCGCGTCGGCGTTGGCGATCACCACGTCGGCCGGAACCGTCGAGCCGTCCTGCAGGCGCACCCCGCTTGCGCGGCCATCCGCCGTCAGCACCCGCGAAACCGTGCTGTCCGTGCGCAGCACGATCCCGTGGCGACGCGCCAGTGCCGCGAGCTGGGTTATGATCGCCGTGGTGCCGCCGCGGGCGAACCATACTCCGCCTTCGCGCTCGAGATGCTGGATCAGCGCGTAAAGGGCGGGCGAGCGATACGGGTGGCCGCCGATCAGCAGGGTCTGCAGGGTGAAGACCCGGCGCAGCGACTCGTCGGCGAGGTAGCGGCTGACAAGCGCGTGCAGCGACCGCCATCCGCCGAGCCGCAGCAGCGACGGCACCGCCCGCAGCATGGTGCCGGGCCGGTGGAACGGCACCGCGCCGAGCTGCAGGTAGCCTACCTCATAGAGTCTGCGGGTGCGCTCGGCGAGCCGCCGGAAGCCGGCCTCGTCGGCGGGCGAGAACGCCGCGACCTTGGCCGCCATCTCCTCCAGCGGGCCGCCGTAGTCGAAGTGGCGGCCGTCGTGGAAGCGGATGCGATACCAGGGCTCGACCGGCAGCAGCGACACGTGGTCGGCACGGGACTCGCCGAACAGCGCCCAAAGCTCGTCGAGCAGCTCCGGCGCGGTGATCACGGTCGGGCCGGCGTCGAAAGTGAAGCCGTCGCGACGGAACACGCGCGCCCGGCCGCCGGGCTGGTCGAGCCGCTCGAGGATCGTGACCTGGTGTCCGAGGGCGCGCGCGCGCAGCGCCGCCGCCAGGCCGCCGAAGCCCGATCCGATCACCACGGTTCGCGTCCGGCCATGACCGGCGGGCGGTGCGCGGTCGCCGGACCTGAAGGGCGGCGGCCGGGAGACCGGCGGCCGCGTCCGCTCGGCCTGCCGGACCGCCTCGTCGCCGCAGGCTGCGTCGGTGGTCATCCCGGCTGGATCAGGGTGTCGTAGACGACCTTCCAGTAGGGTCCGGCCACCATCAGGACGGCAAGCGCCAGGCCGCCGACCGCGCCCAGCGAGACCAGCATGGCGAACGCGCCGTAGAGGCGCCTGCTCCAGCCGTAGAGCACGCTGCCCGCCAGCCAGAGTGCCACCACCACGACGGCGAGCACGAGTGGGAAATACATGAACCCTCCGGTCGCGCCCGTGGCGTCAGTAGGCGCCCTTGGTGGTGAGCTGGGTGTAGACGCGGGTGCTGAAGTTATCGAGCTGCCAGGCCTTCTGGTCGCCGACGAGCCGGTTGTCCGCGGTCACGATCGGGCAGTAGGCGGTGGTCAGCCCGTTGACGATGTCCGCCTGCTGGAGATCGGGCGCCTCCTGCTTCACCCGGCCGATCACGGTGTCGACGGTCTGCAGCATGGTGGCGACGGTCATCTCCTTCATCGCCTCCACGACGCCGTTGGAGCTGTTCGCCAGCACCCTCTGCAGCTCGGGCTGGTCGAGCGACGGGCAGCCGCCGGGACGCAACCCGTTCAGCAGGTCGCCCGACGCCTCGTCGGCGTAGATCTTGAGGTCGGCGACCAGCGTCGCGTCGGCGTTCGGCGGCGCGCCGTTGCTCCAGGCCTGCCGGACGTAGTTGGTGACCTCCGCGATCTGCTGGTTGGTCATCCCGCCCGCCAGCGCCGGCATCACCCCGAACGAGCCCTTGGCCTCGACGCCGCCGATGATGGTGTTGATCACGTTCTGCGGCCCGTAGGTGGTCACCATGATGTTGCCGTCCAGCGCCGGGATCACCCCCTTCACGCCGCGCCCGTCCGCGCCATGGCACGAGACGCAGAACGAGAAGTACGTGTTCGAGCCGGGCGGCGAGGCCACCGCGTAGGCGGAGCGCTTGTAGCTGCTGAAGCGGCTGCTGCGGTCCTGGGTGCGGAGATAGGCGACGATGGCGCGTATGTCGTCGTCGCGCATCTTGCTCAGGCTGACGTCGACGGTCTCGCGCATCGGCCCGACCACGGTGCCCATCACGTCGTCGGCGCCGGTCTTGAGGTAGCGGAACACCTCGTCGTCGGTGAAGCGGCCGATGCCGTGCTCCTTGTCGTTGGTGATGTTGGGCGTGGCCCAGTGGGTGATGACGCCACCCTGCAGCGGCAGCGCCACCGCCGCGTTGCCCAGCAGCGTGCGGCCGTTGTGGCATTCCGAGCAGTGCGCGAAGCTGTTGACGATGTACTCGCCGCGGTTGACCAGCGCCGACTGCTCCGGCCTGTCGTGGAACACCTCGCTCGGCACGAACAGCCAGTCCCAGATCGCGATCGCCGGGCGGAAGTTGAACGGGAAGTAGATCTTGTTCGGCGGCCGGCGGTCGGAAACCGGAGCCAGCGAGAACAGGTAGGCCTTGATCGCGAGCGCGTCCTCGCGGCGCATGGTGGCGTACCAGGGGTACGGCATCGCCGGGTAGATGCGGTCGCCGACCCTATTGATGCCGTGACGGAACAGGCGGACGAACTCGTCGTCGGTGTACTTGCCGATGCCCCACTGCTTGTCCGGCGTGATGTTGGGCGTCGAGAGCATGCCGAACGGCATGCCCATGTAGCGGCCGCCGGCGAAGCGGGCGCCGCCGTTGCGGGTGTGGCAGGACGCGCAGTCGGCGAGGTCGACCAGGTACTTGCCGCGGGCGACCACGCTGTCGGCCGTTGGGTCGCTGCCTGGAGGCGCGGTCGCGGCGGGGTCGAGGGACCGGCTGGCGGAAGCCGGTGTCGCCGAAGGAGGCGCACCCTGCGCCGGGTCGGGAGGCTGCGCCGCCGCGGGTCCGGCGGCGGCCAGGAGTGCGAAGGCCGCCCCGAGCGTCGCCCTGCGCAAAGGAATGCCGATCACTGCGCGTCCTTTCCTTGCCGCTGGCCGTCCATCGCCCGCCTCAGGGCCTGCTTCCAGCCGGGGGCGTCATCGTCACCGCATGCGCGAGCTCCGGGTAGTAGGGCAGGCCGCTGGCGCCGTAGAACGGTTTGTAGGCGCCGTTGTGGCAGGTGACGCAACTCACTTTCGGTGCATCGTCCAGCTTGCCCCGCATCTCGACCGGGAACACGTGCGCGAGCGGGGCCATGTAGTTGCGGTTCAGGTCGCGCACCATCGGGATGGCGTGCCAGGCAAGGACGCGGTTCGGCGTGCCCTGGTCCCATTCCTCGAAGGCGCGCGTGTTATGACAGAAGGTGCAGTTGACGCCCAGCGAGTCGGCGAAGTGGATCATCAGGGAGTAGGTCCAGTCGGTTTGGTTGACCGAGGAGCGGTCGCCGTTCGGCAGCGCGGTGCGGCCGGTCACGCGGATCGGCATCGCCGACAGCAGGAACGGCGTCAGCGGGTCGTAGGGGAAGGCGGACCCGCCCGCCACCGCCGCCGGCAGGTTCTGGCCGGAATCCGCCTGGGTGGCGTTGCGCTCGCCGTGCGGCGGCGGCTGGACGAACCAGGAGCCGGCCGGGATCGCCCGGCCCCGGTGGCAGGTCTGGCAGGTGACGCCGACGCCATCGACGTGGCTCTGCCACTGCGTGTTGATCGCCATCACCATCTGCAGCATCCGGCGCGCCACCGTCTTGGTGTAGACGCTGTCGTCGGCCATGTTCTTCAGCGAATGGCAGAAGGCGCAGCCGGCCTGTGGCGCGATCCACTGCGTCATGGCGCCCATCAGGCGCAGGAACTCGTTGGCGTCGAGCCCCTGTAGCACCTGGATGTTCTTGTAGGCCTGCGCTGCGGTCTTGCCGGCCGGGATCGAGGGCGGCAGTGGCGCGTCGACCTGCTGCAGGCCGAGCTGCTGGGCGACCAGGCGGGCGTTATAGATCTCGCCCATGCCGGTGCCGCGATAGCCGAGCTGCACGTTCCGCGGCGCCGGGCGCTCCAGGGTGAAGACCAGGCCGATCGCCGCCGCGGCGGCGGCCGTGGCGGCCAGCCCAACGCGGAAGCGTCCGCCGTGCTGGCGCAGGCCGGAGCGCAGGCTGCCGATCGCGGTCGCGACGGGCTGGAAGGGTGCGAGAAGGAGGCTCATGGCTGCACGGCCGCGCGAAGCAGTCCCGGATCGGTGATGGGCGCGTAGACCCGCGGGTATTCCGGCGCGAACCCGTGCTTGACCCCCCAGAGGTACCAGTTGTCGACCACGGTGCCGGTGAGCAGGATGCCGATGCCGCCGGTCAGGGTGCACAGGATCGCGAACCAGACCGCCCAGCGGTGGATCGACTCGAAGGTGGCGTTGAAGCCCATGACCCAGCGCCAGAAGATGCCGCCGCGCTCGGCGGCGGTGCCGCGGTCGACCGCCTGCTCGATCTCGCGCTCCGCCCAGTAGCGGCTGGTGGCGAGGATGGTGCCGCCATGCATCGCGAACAGCAGCGTCGAGCCGTAGAGGAAGACGATGGAGAGCATGTGGAACGGGTCGTAGTACAGGTTGCCGTAGCGGATCGACAGCGACGCGGTCCAGTCCAGATGCGGGAAGATGCCGAACGGCACGCCCTCGCTCCAGCTTCCCATCAGCAGCGGCCTCAGGAAGCCGTCCACCAGGTAGAGCCAGATCGCGGACGCGAACGCCCAGGCGACGTGCGTGCCCATGCCGAGCGCCCTTGCCCTGCGGTAGACGCGCACCCACCAGAGCAGGATCGACGTGGTCAGGAAGAAGCCGGCCATCAGCCACCAGCCGCCCTGGGCCAGCGGCGGGATGTGCAGCCCCCAGGCCGGGGCCGGCGGCTGCAGGCCGAGCCAGGGCAGCTGGCGGATGAACTGCACCGGATCCCAGCCGACGGAGGCGAACAGGTTCAGGCCGATGATCTCGAAGGCGATGAGGCCGCAGATCAGCGAGGCCAAGCCGGTGGCACCCAGGTAGTAGGGACCGACCTGCTGCGAGCCGATCAGGCCGAGCAGGTAGGAGGTGGACGGCTTGCCGCGCCGGTTCTCCTTGCCCCATTCGAGCGGTGCGCCCTCGTCGAGCTTGCCGTCGATCTGGGTGCGGTTGAACAGGTTCTGGTATTCGACGCCGAAGGTGGTGCGATAATCGAACATGTCGCCCTCCTCAGTTCCAGAACGGCAGGTTGAGCCACCAGGACCACCATTCCGGCCAACCCCTGGTCCAGAACGGCCCGCTGATCACGATGCAGATCGCGCTCCACACCCCGGCGTTGATGGCGCAGAACCATCCGAGCCGGTGGATGCCGAGCGGGCCGATCGAGTACACGATCAGGTCGCGGAAGAAGCTGTCCTCGTAGGCGCCGGGCTTGACCGGCTCGCCCGCCGGCGGGTTGAGCGAGGACAGGATCACGCCGCCGTGCATCGCCAGGATGAAGGTCGTGGTGAAGAAGAACGTCACCGCGATCATGTGCGCCGGATTGTAGTGGAACTGGAGATACTGGTAGCCGACGTTGGAGACCCAGTCGAGATGGCTGATGATGCCGTAGGGGAACGCGTTTCCCCATGCGCCCATCAGCAGCGGACGGATCACCTCCAGGGTGACGTAGGCGAGGATCGCGCAGGCGAAGGCGAACGGGGTGTGCAGCCCCATGCCCAGCTTGCGCGCGATCTCGACCATGCGCAGGTCCCATGACACGAAGGCGCCGATCGCGCAGAACGTGATCCATTGCCACAGCCCACCCGCCCGCATCGGCGCGAAGCCGAGCCCGTAGCTCAGGTCCGGCGGCGCGATGCTGATGCGCCACACGTTCCAGGTGGGACCGATCGCCGCCCCATAGATGATCAGCGCCGTGCCGATCAGCGTGAAGAAGATCGTGGTGACGCCGAAGAAGCCGACATAGAACGGGCCGGCCCAGAAGTCGAACAGGTCGCCGCCGACCAGCGTTCCGCCGCGGACCCGGTACTTGTGCTCGAAGTGCAACATCGACATGACGGTGGTCCCGTGTCCGAAGCGGCTATCCGTGGCGTCCGGCAGCCGGGCGGAGCGGCAGGATCGCCTGCCGCCGCCCGGCGCGCCGTCAGGGCTGCTGGCCCGGCGGCAGCGGCGTCATCTGCTGCACCTGCGAGTTGCTGTGCAGCTGGTCGTGGTGCGGGCCGTCCAGCCAGTTGAACCGGTCGGTGCTGAGCAGGATGAAATGGATCGTCAGCGCCAGCACCAGCAGGAACACGAACAGGGTGACCAGTACCCGGCGCGGATCGAACAAGAGCCATACGTTGTGCATGTCGGCCTCCCTTCAGCCGTAGGACGAGAGCAGGTGGCGGGCGAGCGACACCCCGTCCAGCATCGAGGTCTGGTAGCCGTGCGCGCTCGGCAGCCAGGGGCGCCACAGCCAGACGAGGATGTGCGCCACGATGGCGATCCCCACGAAGATGACGAAGGAGAGGACAAAGATCCGGTTGAACTCCTTGGCCTCCCCGACGCTCAGGCCCGACAACGTCGAGCGGCGTTCCAGATCATCCGACATCGTCACCACATCCCTTCCGTTGTTTGACTAGTGCGTTCCGCATGGCTCACGACACGGCCATGCCGGACATCGAGGCGACCGCGTCGCGCACCCGCGACGCCGTCACGCGCTCCTCGGCCGAGCGCCGCGCGTCCGCCTCGATGCGGTCGCGCAGGCGCTTGGCGGCAGAAATCCGCAGCAGGAACGGCTCGCGCTCGACCGCCTGGTCGAGCAGCGCCAGCGCGTCGGCGTCCCAGCGCCGTTCCGCCCGGTCTTCCGGCGCGTGCGCCGGCGTCGGCTCGACGCGGTCGAGGTCGCGCCCGAGCGGCAGCATGCCGAACAGGCCGTCGAACAGCGCGTTGCAGAACTCCTGGACCAGATAAGTGGCACCGGCGTAGCCCATGAAGGGCGTGCCGGTGGCGCGCCGGATGATGGCGCCCGGGAACGAGGCCGGCACCCAGACCGCGCGCGTGCCGAGCTCGGCCATGTAGATGCGCTCGTTGGTCGAGCCGAACATCACCGCGGGCGGGTTGGTGCGAAGCTGCTCGCGCACCGCGCGGTTGTCGGTCTTGGCGCCGGGATGGCGCGTCACCGCGAAGGCGCACGGCACGCCCATCTCCTCCTCGAGGAACTGGCGTATGCCGCGGGCATAGGTTTCGGTGGCGACCACCGCGAACGGGGCGGTGGCGAAGAAGTCCTGCGTGACGCTGCGCCAGAGATCCCAGATCGGCTTGATCGTGGTCTCCTTCTCGGCGGCGATGAACGGCTCCGGATCGACGCCGGCCAGCTCGCCCAGCGAGCGCAGGAACCGCGTGGTCGAGAACAGCCCGATCGGCGCCTGCAGCCAGGGCCGGTCCAGTTCCTCGCACAGCAGCCTGCCGAACTCGCGGTAAAGGCAGACGTTGACGTCGGCGTCGGCGAGCTTCGGCACCTGGTCGAGGTGGCTGCCGAGCGGGAACACCAGGTTCACCTCGCAGCCGATGCCCTCGACCAGGCGTCGGATCTCCGCCACGTCGGAGGGCATGTTGAAGGTGCCGTACAGGGCGCCGACGAGGTTCACGCGCGGCTTCGCCCCGGCGGGACGGGCCTTGCGCACGCGCGGCGCCTTCTTGGCGCCGAACTGCGTCCACAGCCAGAACATCGCCCGGTCGGCGCTCTGCCACTGGTCCTCGTCGATGGTGCGCGGGATGAAGCGGAGCAGGTTGGAGCCTTCCGGCACCACGCCGCCGCCGATCATCTCGGCGATGCTGCCGGTCACCACCACGCCGGGCAGCTTGGTGTCGCCGGCCTTGTTGGCCTGGCCCAGCGCGCCCTCGGTACCGCTCATCGACAGGTGGTCCTCGCACAGGCCGGTGACGACGACCGGGAGCTCGTGCGGCGGCAGCGCGTCGGTGTAGTGCAGCACCGCGGTGACCGGCAGGTTCTCGCAGCCGACCGGCCCGTCGATGATGACGCGCAACCCCTTGATGGCGCTGAAGGCATAGACCGCGCCCCAGTAGCCGCCGGCCCGGTCGTGATCGAGCACCAGCATCGGGTCTACTCCGCCGCCGCCGGGGCCGCGCGGTCGGCGGTGGTGTCAAAGAATGACACCATCCGTCCGAAGCGCTCGCGGCCGCGGGTCTGGGCACGCACGATCGCGGTCAGCGCGCCGACCCCGGCCGGCCCGAACAGCGGCCGGGCCGAGACCATGTTGGTGAAATACACCGCCGGGATGCCGAGCTCCTTCGCCTTCTGCACCACCGGCGTCGTGCCGATCGCCAGGTCCGGACGCACCTCGCGCATCGCCGCCAGGTCCTGCTCCAGGGCGGCGCGGAACTGCACGTGCACGCCGCGCGCTTCCAGCCACTCGCGGTCCGGATCGCTCCATGGGGTGCGCGGGCAGGCGGTGCCGACATAGGGGATCGTGGCGCCGGCCTCGATCAGCAGGCGCGCCACCAGCAGCTCCGAGCCCTCGTAGCCGGACAGGGTGATGCGGGCGTCGAGCCGGCACCGCTCCAGCGCCGCGCGCAGCGGCGCCAGCGCCTGGTGCCGCGCCGCGTCGATTGCCACGCCCGGAACGCCGGCCGCATTGCCGACGGCCCCCAGCCAGTCGGCGGTGCCGTCGAGCCCGACCGGGCCGGAGCCGACCACCGGCCGCCCGGCGGCGGTGAACTCGCGCACGGAGGCGACGTAGAACGGGTGCACCGCGGCCGCCACGGTGCAGTCCAGCGCGCCGTACAGGTCGCGCCATTCCCGCGCCGGCGTCGGCGGCGCCACCGACAAGCCCATCGGCTCCAGCATGGCGCCGACCGTCGCGGGATCGACCGGGAACATCTCGCCGATCAGCGCCACCGTGCGCGCGCCGTCCACCGCGCCGCGCGGACGCGCCACCGGCCCGGCCTCGGCTTCCGACCGGGCGGTGCGCAGCATCGCCGCCGCCAGCACGTCCTTGGCCTCGGCATGGGTGGGCACGCCGAAGCCCGGCACGTCGATGCCGATGATGCGCACCCCGTCATGGCTGCGCGGCAGCAGGTCGAGCGGCACGCCGGAGGCGGTGGGCACGCACAGGTTGATGACCACGACCGCGTCGTACTCGGCGGGCTTGGCGAGCTCGAGCACCGCGGCGCGGATGTCCTCGAACAACTGGCCGCGCACCAGCGTCTCGGAGTTGAACGGAACGTAGCCGACGCTGCGGCGGGCGCCGTAGAAGCGCGAGGTGAAGGTCAGGCCGTAGACGCAGCAGGCGGAGCCGGACAGCACGGTGGCGACCCGGCGCATGCGCAGGCCGACGCGAAGCGAGCCGAAGGCCGGGCACATGGATTGCGGCTGCTCGTGCGGCCCGCGCGGGTAGTCGCGCATGAGGGCCGCCATCGCCTCGGTCTTGCCGGCGCGGGAGGCGGCGTCGAGCAGGACCTCGCGGCCGCCGTGGCAGCCGGACAGGCCGTCGGCGTCGATCCCGGGGGGCGTGCCGAGTGAGGTGATCCCGTCCATGGGCTCAGGCCGGCTCGTAGACGACTTCGAGGGACGGCTTCTCCTGCACCATCGTCGGGCACATGTCGGCCATCGTCGCCGGGATCAGCACCACGTCGCGCCCGACCGCGTCGCCCTTGAACAGGCCGAGCAGCCCGTCCTGCGTCAGCGGCTTCGGCCGGAGCGGCGGCGCGTCCGCGACCGCCGCCGCCAGCGCCTCGAACAGCGGCGCCCAGCGGCCGCCGGGGCGGCCCACGATCTCGTAGTTGGCGCTCTTGCGCCGGATGTCGTCGTCGGCCGGGATGGCGGCGAGCACCGGGATGCCCGCGGCCTCGGCGAAGGCCTGGGCCTCGCCGCTGCCGTCGTCCTTGTTGATCACCAGGCCGGCCACGCCGACGTTGCCGCCGAGCCTGCGGAAGTAGTCGACCGCCGAGCACACGTTGTTGGCGACGTAGAGCGACTGCAGGTCGTTCGAGCCGACCACGATGACCTTCTGGCACATGTCGCGCGCGATCGGCAGACCGAAGCCGCCGCACACCACGTCGCCCAGGAAGTCGAGCAGCACGTAGTCGAAGCCCCAGTCATGGAAGCCGAGCTTCTCCAGCAGCTCGAAGCCGTGGATGATGCCGCGCCCGCCGCAGCCGCGCCCGACCTCCGGGCCGCCCAGCTCCATCGCGAACACGCCGTCGCGGACGAAGCACACGTCGCCGATCTGCACCTTCTCGCCCGCCGCCTGCTTCCGGGCGGAGGTCTCGATGATGGTCGGGCAGGAGCGGCCGCCGAACAGCAGCGAGGTGGTGTCGCTTTTCGGGTCGCAACCGATCAGCAGCACCCGCTTGCCGTTCTGCGCCATCGAGTAGGACAGGTTGGCGAGCGCAAAGCTCTTGCCGATCCCGCCCTTGCCGTAGATGGCGACGATCTGCGTCTTGGAGTCGGTTGACGGCCTCATGCGCACGCTCTCCAGTCCAGAACCATCTTGACGCAGGCCGGGTCGACGAACGCCTGCGCGTAGGCGTCCGGGGCCTCGGCCGCAGGGCGGCGATGCGTGATCAGCTCGGCCAGCGACAGGATGCCGGCGGCCGCCATGTCGCGCACCGCGACGAGGTCGGCGGGTGCCCACTGCGCCGCGACCCGCAGCCGGACCTCGCGCATGAAGGCAGGCGGGAACGCGAACTGCAGCGGCCCGGCATAGAACCCGGCCAGCACCAGCTCGCCGTTGCGGCCGAGCCGGTCAATCAGGACGTCGAGCAGGGCGGGATCGCCGCTGGCGTCGTAGATCGTGCGGTAGTCGCGGCGCGGATCGGTTTCCGGATCGACCACCTCGTAGCCGGCGCCACCGCCGGTGCGGAGCGGGTCGCGTTCCCACACCACCGGGCGGCCACCGGCGGCGACCGTCAGCCGTGCCAGCAGGCGGCCGAGCACGCCGTGCCCGACGACCAGCTCGGGCAGGGCCGCGCCGTCCGCGGCGATCGCATGACGCGCGGTGGCGGCCAGGGCGAGCAGGATCGCGTCCGGGCCGGCGACCGGCGCGGACAGCCCGTCGAGCGGCAGCACCCGGGCGCTTGGCACGACCAGGCGCGACGCGGCGGCGCCGAACAGGCCGCGCACCGCGCCGAAGCACTGGGCGCCGGGAACGAACACAACGGTTCCGACCGCCAGGCCGGAGGTGGCGCCGGCCTCGACGACCCGGCCGACCGCCTCGTAGCCGGGAACCAGGGGATAGCCCATGCCGGGGAAGCTCGGCATGCGGCCGGACCAGAGCAGCCGCTCGGTTCCGGCGCTGATGCCGGTCCAGTCGACGGCGACGACCACGTCGTCCGGTCCGGGGCCCAGAAGGTCGAGCCGGGCCACGGACAGCCGGTGGGGGTGGTTCAGAACGATCGCGTCGGCCTGCATGTCGTCCTCCCCTTCCGAGCCTGTTCCGGCCTCTGGGTGTCAGGATATGCTTACATAAATATATGTAAACCTAAATTAACAGGCGCAGCGAAGATTGCCATCAAGGTTGCGCCACCAGGAGGCGGACCAGCACCGGCGTGTGCGTGCCGAGGCGGCGGATCCGGGAGAATCCAGCGTCCCGCAACAGCGACTCGATCTCGTCGGGACAGCGCGGCCGGCCGCTGCCCATCGCCAGCAGGTAGAAGCCGAAATAGGCGTCGGCGACCGGGCCGGCGTGGGCGGCGTCGGCCATCGGCTCGGCCAGCAGCAGGGTGCCATCGGAGGGCAGGGCCGCGCGGACGGCGCGCAGCAGCGCCAGGGCGGCGGGATCGTCGTGGTCGTGCAGCACCCGGACCAGCGACACCAGGTCGGCACCGTCCGGCAGCGGGTCGCGCGCGAAGTCGCCTCCGCGGATCGACACCCGGTCCCCGAGGCCGGCGGCGGCCAGGCGCGGCTGCGCGGTGGCCGCGACCGGGGGAAGGTCGAACAGCATGCCACGCAGGTGGGGCGCCCGGCGCAGGGCCGCGAGGAGGAAGGCGCCGCTGCCGCCGCCGACGTCGAGCAGGCAGCGATGCCGGTCCATCGGGTAGGCGTCGAGCACCTCGGCCGAAATCATCGGCTGCGACGCGTCCATCAGCGCGCTGTAGCCCTCGACCTGGGCGGGGACGACCGAGGCCGCGGCGCCGGCGTCGGCATAGGGCCAGTAGCGGCCGAGCGCGGTGTCGCGCGCGTCGCCGCGCAGCAGCGCCACCGGGTCGCGCAGGTCGTCGTACAGCATCCCGTGATGCTCGATCATCGAGACGAGGCCAGGGTTGTCGACCAGCGCCGCGCCGAGTGCCCCGAGCCCGAACCGGCCGCCGCCGCGATGCGACGCCAGGCGCAGCGACACCGCCGCGCGGAGCAGGGTTTCGGCTGCCTCCGGCAGGAGGCCGAGCCGGCCGGCCAGCTCGGGCGCCGTCAGCGGCCGGTCCAGCAGGAGCTGCGGGATCCGCAGCCGCACCACCGCCAGCAGCACCTGCGAGTAGACGAAGCCGGCGCACAGGTCGAACAGCGCGCGGACGCGGCGGCGCGCCACCGGGCGGGTCAGGGGGAACCAGGCCGCCCGGCGCCGGAACGCGGCGCTCGACACCAGCCGGTCGACCACGCCGTCCAGACGGTCGCGCCAGCGCCGGCCGTATCGCGTCCCGGGCAGAATGGCCACGGTCACCGGCGTTGCCGGATCAGGCGGCGTACCGGACGGCCTCCTTGGGCAGCAGCCGCTGCACCTCGATCAGCATCAGGCGGCGCAGTGCTGCGGCGTTGGGGCATGGCGGCATCACCGCGATCGCCCCGCCGACCAGCGCCTCCAGCCGGTGCAGCGCGCCCGGCACGCCGAGCTGCAGCGCGGCGTTCGGCCGCCCGAGCACCCCGTCGCGGCCCGCCGGCTTGCCGAGCTCGGCCGCCGTGGACAGGGTGTCGCCGATGTCGTCGGCCACCTGGTAGGCCTCGCCCAGGCGCTCGCCGAACAGCCGCCAGGGCTCGGACGGAGCACCCGCGGAGGCGGCGCCGGCCATGGTCGCGGCCGCGAACAGCGCGCCGGTCTTGGCGCGCTGGTAGGTGGCGAGGTCGATCCGCTGCTCGCATTCCCAGCCCTGGCCGCCGACGATTCCCGTGGGCATGCCGGTGCCGCCGGCCAGGATCAGCAGCAGCGGCGCCAGCAGGTGCGGCGCCTGCGCGGCGCCGCGCGCCAGGGTCTCGAAGCCGAGCACGATCAGCCCGTCGCCGGCGAGCAGTGCCACCGGCTCGCCGAACTGGCAGTGCACCGATGGGCGGCCGCGCCGGAGCGGGGCGTCGTCGAAGCATGGCATGTCGTCGTGGACCAGGGAGGCGCAATGAAGCAGCTCGATCGCCGACGCGGCCGAGTCCGACACCGTGGGCTCCGGCGCACCGCAGGCGGCGGCGACTGCCAGGCACAGGCGAGGCCGTATCCTGGCGCCGCCCGGGAACACCGCGTGCCGGATCGCCGCCGCCACCAGCGGGGGCGCCCCGGCGGCGCCGGCGCGCGATACTGCGTCGCCAAGGCAGAGCTCGATCCGTTCCAGGGCGTCCGACATGGGTCCACTGCTCCGCTGGACACGCCTCGCGTCGACACCATGTGTCAACATGCGTTGTCACGTTGCACTGTCAGAGCTTATAGACACTCGCGTCAACAGCAATCATCAACAGCAACCAGGGGGAACACGCCGGACCATGCGAAGCGAGCGCGTCGTGGTGGTCGGTGGCGGCATCGGCGGCCTGTCGGCGGCGCTGATCCTGGCGGCGCGCGGCCTCGACGTCACGGTGCTTGAGCGTGCCGCCACGCCGGGCGGCAAGCTGCGCGAGGCGACGCCCGGCACGGCGCGGATCGATTGCGGCCCGACCGTGCTCACCATGCCGGACGTGCTGGCGGACGTGTTCGCCGATGCCGGGGAGACCCTGTCCGCCCACCTCACGCTGCAACCGTCGACCGTGCTGGCGCGCCATGCCTGGAGCGACACCGAGCGGCTGGACCTGTTCGCCGACGTCGGCCGCTCGGCCGACGCGATCGGCGTGCTTGCCGGCGCCGCCGAGGCGCGCGGGTTCCTCAAGTTCTGCGCCCGCGCGCGCCGGATCCACCAGACGCTCGACCGGCCGTTCATGCGCCGGCCGGAGCCGTCGATGACCGGGCTGCTGCGCCGGGCCGGGCCGCGCGCCCTGCTCGGGATCAGTCCGTTCGGCAGGCTGTGGCCGGCGCTGGGGCGGCATTTCCGGGACCCGCGCCTCCAGCAGTTGTTCGGCCGCTACGCCACCTATTGCGGCTCCTCGCCTTTCCTGGCGCCGGCGACGCTGATGCTGGTGGCGCATGTCGAGCAGACCGGCGTGTGGCTGGTCGAGGGCGGCATGCACCGGATCGCCGCGACGATGGCGTCGCTTGCCGCGGCGCGCGGGGCGCGCATCCGGTATGGCACCGAGGTGGCCGGGATCGTGGCGAAGCGCGGCCGGTGCGTCGGCGTGCGGCTCGCCGGCGGCGAGCGGATCGAGGCGGACGCGGTGCTGTGCAACGCCGACGTCGCCGCCCTGTCGTCCGGCGCGTTCGGCGCACCGGCCCGAAGCGCCGTTCCGGCGACCTCGGCGGCGCGGCGCTCGCTGTCGGCGCTGACCTGGGCGCTGGAGGCGGACACGGCAGGCCTGGAGCTGCTTCGCCACACCGTGTTCTTCTCGCGCGACTACCCGGCGGAGTTCGCCGACCTCCGGGCGGGCCGCCTGCCCCGCTCGCCGACGGTCTATGTCTGCGCCCAGGACCGCGACAACGCCGGACGCAGGAGCGCAGAGTCGGCCGTCGGCGCCGAGCGGCTGCTGCTGATCGTCAACGCGCCGCCGACCGGCGATACCCGTCCTTCAAGCGACTCGGAGATCCGGCAATGCGAGATCCAGACCTTCTCGGAGCTGCGCCGCTGCGGCCTCGCGATGCATCGTCGCCCGGAGCGGACGGAGCTGACGACGCCGGCCGGGTTCGCGCGGCTGTTCCCGGGGACGGGGGGCGGGCTGTACGGCCAGGCGTCGCACGGGTGGCGGGCGACGTTCCGCCGTCCGGGGGTGCGGAGCCGGATGCCGGGGCTGTACCTGGCGGGCGGGAGCACCCATCCGGGGCCGGGCGTGCCGATGGCGGCGCTGTCCGGCCGGATGGCGGCGGCGGCGATCCTGCAGGACCTCGCTTCGACCAGGCGGTCGGCCGGCACGGCTATCGCTGGTGGTACGTCGACGCCCTGAGCGACGACGGCCAGTACGGGATCACCCTGATCGCGTTCCTCGGCAGCGTGTTCTCGCCGTTCTATGCCTGGAGCCGCCGCCACGGCGACGGCGACCCGCTCCGGCACTGCGCCCTGCACGTGGCGCTCTACCGCGTCGGCGGCCGCACGGCGCCGAGGCGCTGGGCGCTGACGGAACGCGGCACCCGGGCGGTCGAGCGGGACAGGACCCAGCTGCGGATCGGGCCGAGCGCGCTGCGCTGGGACGGCGACGCGCTGTTGATCGCGATCGACGAGGTGACGATGCCGCTGCCGACCCGGATCCGCGGCACCGTGCGCGTCCATCCGGCGGCGCTGACGACGCATGACGCGCTGCTCTGCGCCACCGGCCACCACCGCTGGACGCCTCTGGCGCCCCGTGCGCGCGTCGAGGTGGCGCTGGAGCGGCCGTCCCTGCGCTGGTCCGGCACCGGCTACCTGGACGGCAACAACGGCGACGGGGCGATCGAGACGGCGTTCCGCTCCTGGGACTGGTGCCGCTCGCCGCTGTGCCGGGACACCGTCATCCTCTACGACGCCGTGCACCGCGACGGGGGCGGCACCGCCATCGCCCTACGCGTGGACCGGCACGGGGCGGTCGAGCCGATCCCGTCGCCGCAGGAGGTTGTTCTGCCGCGGTCGCGCTGGCGGGTCCGCCGCGCCACCCGGGCCGACGCCGGCGGCACCGCCACGGTCCGCCGCACGCTGGTGGACTCGCCGTTCTACGCGCGCTCGGTGCTTCGCACGCGGCTGCTCGGGGAGACGGCGGAGGCGATGCACGAAAGCCTCGACTGCGACCGCTTCGCCCGCCTCTGGGTGCAGGCGATGCTGCCGTTCCGCATCCCGCGGGCGCTGGCCTGAGGCAGCGTCAGGATCCCGTCCGGCCTGCCTGCCGCCAGCGGCGGCGCAGGTCGTCGAGATGCGCCAGCAGCGCCAGCAGCAGGAACAGCGCCACCCAGACCAGCGACGCGCCGGACAGGGCGCAGCGCAGCGCCAGCGCCAGGAACAGCCCAGCGCCAAGCAGGCCGGCGCAGTCCCGCGGCGGGAGGCCGCCGCCGGTGCGGCGGTGGTGCAGCACGAGGACGGCAGCTTCGAGCAGCAGCACGGCCAGCACCAGATCGACCAGATACGCGCCGTGGTTGCCAAGGATCGAGGCCAGGTGGGTCACGCGGCGGGGGGCGCGCCGTCCGCCATGGCGGCGGCGATCAGGTCGGCGACCACCTGCGGCTGCTCCTCGTGCGCCAGGTGGCCCAGGCCCGGGAGCGGGACCAGCCGGGCGTTGCGGAGCTCTGCCATCAGTGCGTCGGCCGCCGCCGGCGGGATCATGCGGTCGTTCCCGCCGACCACCAGCGTCACCGGGATCCGAAGCCGCTTCAGGTCGCGTCGCAGCGGGGCCAGGTTCCAGCGGGACATCATGCCGAGCGCTCCGGCGACGTGGCCCGGTTGGCGCATCAGCCGCCCATACAGCGCCTGTCCGACCGGATCGATCGTGGAGCCGGTGTTGTCCAGCAGCCGGGTAAGGCGCCGCGGGTCGGCCGCCGCCCAGGCGACCAGGCCGGGCACCGGCGGCAGCCCGGCCAGCAGGCGCGCCACCGCCGGGAACAGCGGCGCCTGCACGCCGGGCGGCGGCTCCAGCGCGCCGTTCAGCGACATCAGCCCGCGCGGTGCGATCCGGCCGTCGAGCACCATGCGCGCCAGGATCGCGGCACCGGCGGAATGGCCCACGGCGTAGTCCACCTCGACGCCAAGCGCCTGGAGCAGTGCGCCCACCAGCCGGGCCATGTTCGGCAGCGACAACAGGTGCGGCGCCGGCAGGGCGGTGAAGCCGTGGCCGGGAAGGTCCGGGGCGACCACCGTCATGCGCCGCGCCAGCAGCGGCAGCAGGTCGCGCCAGGAATGGGTCGCGGCACCGGTACCGTGCAGCAGCAGCACGACGGGCCCACTGCCCGCGCGCTGGACGTGCCATCGCAGGCCGCCGGCGCGAACGAACAGGCTCGCGTCGCGGTTGGGCCAGTCCCGCCCGTGCTCCGTCCAGGATGGGCGGTCGGCCTCCTCCCGCCGCAGGGCGTCGCTCACGCGGCCGGCATCGCGTCGCGCACGGCACGCGCCAGCGTCTCGGCGCCTACCTGCGGGAGCGGCAGGTAGCAGGCACCCATATGCGAGGCCAGCGCCGCTGCCACGGCGTTCGGACGCGGCGAGATGTCGACCAGCAGGGTGGCCAGGCCGGCGGCGCGGATCCGTGTCCCGCTGTCCAGCGCGTCCCGCCCGGCAACGGCGCGGTCGGCGGTCCCGTCCCGTGCCACGTTGGCGCGGCCGTCGGTCAGCAGCACCAGGAGCGCCAGCTCGCCGTTGCGCCGCAGCCGGTCGGCCAGCGCCAGCGCCATGTCCAGCCCGGCCGCCAGCGGGGTTCCGCCGCCGCCGGGCAGGTCCTGCAGCGCCCGCCGCGCCCTGACCACCGATCCCGTCGGCGGCAGCACCAGCGCGCTGCCGCGGCCGCGGAAGGCCAGCAGCGCCACCTGGTCACGCCGCACGTAGCATTCGGCCAGGAGCAGCTCGACGCAGCCCTTCGCCTCGTCGAGGCGGTGGCGTGCGGAGGAGCCGGACGCGTCGACGGCGAAGATGGTGGTGGCGCGCAGGCGCGGCGCGAAGCGGGTGAGGCGGAAATCCTCCCGGCGCACCTCCACGACCTTGGACGGCCGGCCGGGCAGGGCCGACGCCTCGCGGTGCCGCAGCGTCTGCCACGGGAATGCCGCGCGCAGGGTGGCGAGCAGGTCGAGGCGGCCACGCGACGGGTCGCCGGGGCGCGTGCCGATCGGCCGGCCGCGCACCGCCTGTGCCCGGCGCGCGGCCAGGCGCGACTCGACCCGGCCGCCGCTGCCGGCCGAGGGCCGGATCGCGGCGGCGCCAGACGGACGCAGCCGTGCCAGGAGGTTCGGCGGCAGGGCCGCGCGTACCGCGTCCAGCACCGCCTCCCTCGTGTCGCCGCCCTTCGCGTCCTCGGCAGCGGTTGCGGCGTCCGCAGCGGCGTCGGTGGCGGCCGGGTCGCGATCGGGCCTGTCCAGCTCGGGAGCAGCGTCGGGCGAGGGGTCCTGGTGCCGCTCCGGGGGGTGGTCGGCCGCGTCCGGGCCGATGGCGGCTTCGGGCAGGCGGGTGGCGCGCGGGGCCAGCACCAGCCGGGCCGCGGTTGCCGCGTCGGCGTCGGTCACGGCGTCGCGTCCGTGCAGCGCCGCCACGGCGCGCGCCGCCCGCAGCGCCAGCAGCGGCGCCCGGATGGAGTCGATGCCGGCCAGCAGCGCGGTCCGGCACAGGGCGTCGATCACCGCGTCGGGCACCGTCACCGCAGGAAGGCGCCGCTGCGCCGCGGTGACCGCGTCGGCCGTCCCGGCGGGGATCGTCGCGGGCAGGGCGTCGTCGAGCGCCAGCACCAGGGCCAGGCGGTCGAGCAGGCAGCCTGGCGGCGGGTCGTCCTCGTCCCGGCCCTCGTCAAGTGCCACGATGCCGATCCGGGCCGGGTGCCGGGCGGCGAAGCCGTCCCGCTCGAGCACGACCTCGCCGGCATCCAGGATTGCCGCCAAACGCGCCGCAACGGCCGGCGACAGCCGTTCCGCCATCGGCAGCGCCACCAGGCCGCCATCCGCCTCGGCCAGCAGGCCGGACCCGGCGACGCGCCGGCCCGCGGCGATCGTGGCCGGGAGGTCGAGGCCGCCCAGCAGCCGGTCGTCGGCGATGCCGGGCGGGCAGCGCCGGATCGGGTGGTCGGGAGGGAGCAGCGAACGGAGCGAGCGCAGCCAGCCGTCCCGTGCCGGTCCGGCCGGCGCGCGTAGCCGTATGCCGAGGCCGGCGGGATCGACCGCCAGCAGGGCGGCGGCGAGGACCGGGTCCGGCCACGCCGCCGGCAGCGCCGTCACGGATCGGCCAGCAACGCCGCCGTCGCCCGCTCGACCCGCACCGTCGAGCCGGACTCGTCGAGCGGGTTGCGCCGCAGCCGGTGCCGCAGCACCGGGCAGGCGACGCGGCGCAGGTGCGCCAGCCCGACGACCTGGTCGCCGTCCAGCGCCGCCACCGCGCGCGCCGAGCGGATCAGCGTCAGCTCGCCGCGCAGGCCGTCGGTGCCGAGCTCCAGGCACAGCGCTGCCGCCCGTTCGAGCATCGCGTCCGGGACCGCGACAGCGGCGACCGCGGTTCGCGCCGCCAGGATGCGTGCGCGCAACTCCCGCTCGGCCGCGTTCCAGCCGGCGCAGAACGCGGACGGGTCGCGGTCGAACGCGTCGCGCCGGCGGATCACCTCGATCCGGGGAGCGAGTTCGCGCGGCGTCTGCACCTCCACCGACAGGCCGAAGCGGTCCAGCAGCTGCGGCCTGAGCTCGCCTTCCTCCGGGTTGGCGCTGCCGACCAGCACGAAGCGCGCCGGGTGGCGCAGGCTCAGGCCGTCCCGCTCGACCACGTTCTCGCCGGAGGCCGACACGTCGAGCAGCAGGTCGACCAGGTGGTCCTCGAGCAGGTTGACCTCGTCGATGTACAGGAACCCGCGATGCGCCCGCGCCAGCAGCCCTGGCTCGAACGCCCGCACCCCCTGCGACAGCGCCCGCTCCAGGTCGAGCGCGCCGACCACGCGGTCCTCGGTGGCGCCGAGCGGCAGATCCACGATCGGCACCGGCACCGGCACCGTCGCGACGCGCGGCCTGCTCCCGCTACGCAGGGTACAGCCGTCGACGCAGCCGGCGCCTGCGGACGCGGAGTCGCAGTTGTAGCGGCAGCCCTCGATCACCTGCATGTCCGGAAGCAGCGCCGCCAGCGCCCGCACCGCGGTCGACTTGCCGGTGCCGCGGTCGCCGGTCACCAGCACGCCGCCGACGGTGGGGTCCACCGACGCCACCAGCAGGGCCAGCTTCATCTCGTCCTGGCCGACGATGGCGCTGAACGGGAAGCACGACCGGCGACGCGGGGCCGCGGGCGGTGCGCCCGTGTTCCGGCCCGGCCGCCGCGACGGCCGGACGGCCGGCTCCGCCAGACCGAGGCCGGGGTGACCGTCCATCAGGCGGCGCGCTGGAGGTCGAGGCTGGACCAGGCGGCGGACAGGGC
>CAXTVS010000048.1:0-24299 GCA_964247735.1 uncultured Acetobacteraceae bacterium | reverse complement strand
GGAAGGTGGCGCGTATGCGCACCGTGCCGGTGCTGGTGTCGATGGTGTTGTCGATCGTCTCCACCGTGCCCGACGCGAGCTTCTGCGTGTTGGTGCGGTCATAGGCATCCACCGTCAGGGTGCTGCCCGCCTTCATCTGCGCCTGCAACGGCGGGATGCTGTCCTCCGGCACGGTGAAGATCACCGAGATCGGGTGGATCTGGGTCACCACCACCAGGCCGTTGGTCTCGGCGGTGGTGATGTAGTTGCCGGCGTCGATCTGGCGCAGCCCGACCCGCCCGTCGATCGGCGAGCGGATGTGGCAGTAGGCGATGTTCTGCCGTGCGGCTGCGATCTGGCCCTGGTCGGTCAGCACGTCGCCCTGGTACTGGCCGACCACGAAGACCTGGTCCTCGGCGGTCTGCGAGGCGATGCTCTTCTGGCGCTGCAGCAGCTGGTAGCGCGCGTTGTCGAGTTGCGCCTGGTGCAGGAGGTTGTTGTCGCGCGCCAAGTTGCCCTCGTCCTGGGTCAGCGTGGCCTCGTACAGCCGGGGATCGACCAGCGCGAGCTGGTCGCCCTTGTGCACCTCCTGGCCTTCCTTGAAGTCCACCTCCAGCAGGTAGCCGGCGAGCTGCGACTGCACCGTGATGGTCGCGAGCGAGGTGACGGTGCCGAGCTCGGTCAGCACCACCGGCATGTCGCCGGTGTGCGCCTGCGCCACGCTGACCGGCTGCGGGCCGGACGCCTGGCCGCCGCCGCCGTGACGGTGGCCGCCCGGGCCACCGGCGGGACGGACAACAGGGTGGGTGCGCAGCAGGGCATAGGCGATCACCCCGATCGCCACCAGGAGCACGAGCAGCGGGATCCAGCGTCGCCGGCGCCTGGTCGGTGCCGGAACCGGGACTGGAGCAGGCGTGACGGGAGCGGCCTCGCCTGGATCCGTCACATGGGTATCGGCGCGTGCGCGATCAGCGCCAGCGCGTATTCCGCTCGGCTCGTCCATCGTCTTCCCTAGAACCTCGCACCGCGCCCAAGCCGCGTCGCGCGGTTTACCCGATCGGGGTGTCTTACCAGAAAAAGGCGGGGAAAGGGCGGCGCTTTGCTTCGCCGCGTTGCAAACCGTATCGCCGGATCGGCTCCGTCCCGCGATCCTGCGACGGAACCCGCGCGCCGACAGGGCCCGAGCAATGGCTGACCGGTTCCTAACCAACTCGATCACGGATTCGTGAGTGAAAAACGGCGAGATTGTGGCCGCTGGTCACGCCTGCTATAGCTCGGGCACCGGCGGAGGATCCGTCGAGCCGTGCCGGACGCACCTGGCGTGACCGCCTCCTGCAGTTCCGCACCCGGCGAGGACGAAGGAGACGGACGATGTTTCGCAAGCTTTTCGCTCTCGAGACCGCAGCCCTCCACGCCAGCGAGGACGCGGCCCAGGTCCGGCAGGAACAGCCGGCCCATCCCCTCGGCGACAGCCTGCGCGACCTCGCGCGCTTCACCGCCATCCCGTCCCGCTACGGCATGTGGTCGACGCGCCCGTCCATCTGAAGCGCCTCCGCCCACAGCGGTCGTTCCCGTCCGGCTCGCCCGGAACCGGTCACGACCGGTGTCCGCTCAACTCCGAACCTGCATCCGCCGGCATTGACAGGGCAGCCGGTATGGCGAGAACGGACACCAGCCCGACAACTGCGAAGGCGGCGCTGAAATCGGCCACGGTGACGTGGGCGTGGCCGGCCAGTGCCTGTGACGCCGACACCACGGCCGCGGCCACGGAGATGCCGAGCGTCAACGTGAGCTGCTGGAACGTCGTGTAGAAGCTGGTCGCGGCGCTCATCCGCTCGCTCGGTATGTCGGCGTAGGCGATGGTGTTGAGCGAGGTGAACTGCAGCGCGTTGCTGAACCCGCCGCCGAACAGGATCAGCGACAGCACCCAGAACGGCCAGCCCGGCCGGAACAGCGCGCAGGCCAGCGTCAGCAGGGCGGCTCCCGACGCGTTGATCGACATGATGGTGCGGTAGCCGAACGCATGCAGCACCCGCCTCGCCATCAGCCGCATCAGGAACGCACCGACCGTGGCAGTGAAGGTCACCAGCCCGCTCTGCGCGGCACTCAGCGCGAAGCCCAGCTGCAGCATGGACGGCACCAGGAACGGGGTGGCGCCGACCACGATCCGGGTCGCGGACCCGCTCAGCACGGACAAGCGGAAGGTCGGGATCCGCATCAGGGTGAAGTCCAGGATCGGCGCCGCGACGGTGCGGGCGTGGCGGAAGTAGAGCAGGCCCGAGACCAGCCCCGAGGCCAAGGTGGCCGCCGTCAGGCTGCGTACGCCCGCACCCCTGGAGGCGAGTTCGAGCCCGAACACCAGGCAGGCAAGAGAGATGCCTGACAAGGCCATGCCGCGAAGGTCGAACGGCAGCCGCACCGCCTCGCGCATCTGCGGGATGTGGCGGGTGGTCAGCACGATCCCGAGCAGGCCGATCGGCACGTTGATGATGAAGATCCAGCGCCAGGACAGGGTGGTGGTGAGGAACCCGCCCACCGGCGGCCCCAGCAGCGGGCCGATCGTGGCCGGCATCAGCAGCCAGAACATGGCGGTGATCAGCTCGCTCTTGTTGACGCTGCGCATCAGCACCAGTCGCCCGACCGGCACCATCATCGCCCCGCCCGCACCCTGCAGCAGGCGGGCGCCGACCAGGACGGGAAGGTTCGGCGCGGCGGCGCACAGGACCGAGCCGGTGGTGAACAGCACGATCGCGGCGCGAAACACGGTGCGGCTGCCGTAGCGGTCGGCGGCGCGGCCGCTGGCCGGGATCAGCACCGCCAGGCTCACCAGGTACGAGGTCAGAGCGACGCTGAGGTGCACCGGGTCGGAGCCGAAGGAGCGCGCCATCGACGGCAGCGCGGTGGTCAGCACGGTGGCGTCGAGCTGCTCCATCAGCAGGGCGCTCGCGACGATCAGCGCCGTGGTGCGCGCTTCCCGGGACAGGGAACTGCGGCGCCGCGCGAGCCAGGCCGGGCGGGTGAAGACGCTGGAGGAAGCAGGCCGCGACGTCATGACACGGCAACATCGCGTTTTTGCCTCTGCTGGCAAGCCGGCGTGGAACCGCGGCGCCCGTGCCGCCGTTCGCCGTTGCAGCATCTCCGCGCAGAACAGGAAGCCGGCACCATGGTCGACGAGAACGAGGTTGAGGGAACCGTCACGGAAGGTGTCGGCAAGCTGAAGGATGCTGCCGGCGGTCTGACCGGTGACGGCGGACTGCAGGCGGAAGGCAAGTTCGATCAGGTGCAGGGCACCGTGCAGAAGGAGTACGGCGACTTCCTGGAACAGGCCAAGGAGCAGCTGGAGGAGGCGACCGTCCTGGTGCGCGACCAGCCGTTCGCGGCGCTGGGCATCGCCGCCGGCATCGGCTTCCTGCTCGGGTTCCTGCTGATACCGTCGCGCGGCTGACGCTGCGCTTGCCATAGGCGGATCAAAGATGGTTTGCCTATGGCAGCGGCCGATCCGATTGCCGACTCGCGTTGGGGCGGGTCCGCCCGCGGCCTGAGGATGGCGGGGCACGGATGCCGCACTACAGGCGCGAAGCCCGTCACGGCGGACGGGTCGCTGGCGTGGACGAAGCCGGGCGCGGGCCGCTCGCCGGCCCGGTGGTCGCCGCTGCGGTGATGTTCAGCTCACGGCCGCCCCGCCGGGTCGCGACCTTGATCGACGACTCAAAACGGCTGACGGGCACGGCGCGGGAGGCGGCGCACCAGGCACTGCTGGCGTGCCCGGGCATCCAGGTGGGCGTGGCGGCGGCCTCGGTCCGGGAAATCGCGCGGCTGAACATCCTGCACGCCAGCATGCTGGCGATGTCCCGGGCGGTGGTGCGGCTGCGGGTGCAGCCGGACCTGGTGCTGGTCGACGGCAACCGCTGCCCGGCCCTGGACTGTCCCGGCGAGGCTGTGGTCGGTGGGGATGGCGAGTGCCTGTCGATCGCCGCCGCCTCGATCGTCGCCAAGGTGATGCGAGACCGCCTGATGGCCCGGCTCGCCCGCCGCTGCCCGGGCTATGGCTGGGAGTGCAACGCCGGATACGGCACCGCGCATCACCGGAACGCGCTGGGCGTCCTCGGCATCACCCGGCATCACCGCCGGGAGTTTGGTACGGTGCGCCAGCTCAGCCTGGAACTGGCACCCGCGTGACGCCGGTGCCGGCTCGGCCGTGACCTGGCCCGCAATGGAGCTCCCCCTCGACCAGGTGCTGCTCGGCGACTGCATCGAGCTGATGCGGATGTTGCCGGCCGGCTCGGTGGACTGCGTGTTCGCCGACCCGCCCTACAACCTCCAGCTCCGCGGCGAGCTGCGTCGGCCGGACGACAGCGTGGTCGACGGGGTGGACGAGGACTGGGACAAGTTCGGTGACTTCGCCGAGTACGACCGCTTCACCCGCGACTGGCTAACTGAGGCACGGCGGCTGATGCGCAAGGACGCGACGATCTGGGTGATCGGCTCGTACCACAACATCTTCCGCATCGGCACGATCCTGCAGGACCTGGGCTTCTGGATCCTGAACGACGTGATCTGGCGCAAGTCCAACCCGATGCCGAACTTCCGCGGCCGCCGCTTCACCAACGCACACGAGACCCTGATCTGGGCGGCGCGCAGCAGGACCAGCCGCTACCGCTTCAACTACGCGGCGATGAAGGCGCTGAACGACGACGTGCAGATGCGCTCCGACTGGCTGCTGCCGCTGTGCACCGGCAACGAGCGGCTGCGCAACCGGCACGGGCTCAAGCTGCACCCGACCCAGAAGCCGGAAAGCCTGCTGCACCGGGTCCTCCTCGCCTCCACCGGCATCGACGACATCGTGCTCGACCCCTTCACCGGCACCGGCACCACGGCGGCGATGGCCAAGCGGCTGCGCCGCCGCTTCATCGGCATCGAGCGGCATCCCGACTACGCCGAGGCGGCAATCGGGCGATACCGCCGCGAGCGGCCGCTCGGCATCGACCAGGCGATGGCCACCCCGGCCCGGCGGGAGGTGCCCCGCGTGCCGTTCGGCAGCCTGGTCGAGCGCGGCCTGGTGCCGCCGGGAACTCGGGTCACCGACCGGCAGAAGCGGGTGAGTGCCGTGGTGTCGCCGGACGGCACCCTGGTCAGCGGCACCAGGCGCGGCTCGATCCACCAGCTCGGCGCCGCGCTGACCAACGCGCCGTCCTGCAACGGCTGGACCTTCTGGCACCTCGAGCGAGACGGGATGCTGGTGGCGCTCGACGTGGTGCGGACGGAGTCCGCCCTGGTCGCAGGCGGCGAGGCGGTTTGAGCGCCGTGGCGCCGGACCGGCTCGGCTCCGGCGCCACGGCGATGACGGTGCTGCGCGTCGCCGGCGGCAATTTCCTGGAGATGTACGACTTCATCGTGTTCGGCTTCTATGCCGGGCCGATCGGGCACGCGTTCTTCCCGTCGCGCGACCCGTTCGTGTCGCTGATGGCGAGCTTCGCCACCTTCTGGGCTGCGTTCCTGATGCGGCCGCTGGGCGCCCTGGTGCTGGGCGCCTATCTCGACCGGCGCGGCCGCCGCGCCGGGCTGATCCTGACCCTGGCGCTGATGTCGCTCGGCACCGTGGTCCTGGCGCTGATGCCGTCCTACGCCTCCGTCGGCCTGGTCGCCCCGGTGCTGGTCCTGCTCGCCCGGCTGCTGCAGGGCTTCTCCGCCGGAGTCGAGCTCGGCGGCGTGTCGGTGTTCCTGGCAGAGATCGCGCCTCCGGCACGGAAGGGCTTCTTCGTATCGTGGCAGTCGGCGAGCCAGCAGGTCGCGGTGATGACGGCGGCCGGGCTGGGTGCGGCGTTGAGCGGAGCGTTATCGCCGGCCGGGATGCGGGACTGGGGATGGCGGATCCCGCTGCTGGCCGGCTGCCTGATCGTGCCGGTCCTGCTCCTGCTCCGACGCGGGCTGGAGGAGACGCCGGCGTTCCGGGCGATCTCGGCGCATCCGCCCTCCGCACGCGAAATCTTGCGCACCCTGCGGAGCCGGGCGGCGACGGTGCTGGTCGGCACGGGCCTGGTCATCACCACGACCGTCTCGTTCTACCTGATCACCGTCTACACCCCCACCTTCGGCCGAAGCGTGCTGCACCTGTCGGCGGCGTCGGTGCTGGTGGTGACGTTCTGCGTCGGCCTGTCGAACCTGCTCTGGCTGCCGGTGTCGGGCGCACTGTCCGACCGCATCGGGCGGGTGCCGATCCTGCTCGCGACCACGCTGCTGATGCTGCTGCTGGCCTATCCGCTGCTGCGATGGGCGACCGCGTCGCCGTCGTTCGGACGGCTGCTCGCGGTCGAGCTGGTGCTGTCGGTGCTGTACGGGTTCTACAACGGGGCGATGGTGGTGCACCTCGTCGAGCTGGTGCCCGCGCGCGCGCGCAGCGCCGGCTTCTCGCTCGCCTACAGCCTGGCCGTGGCGGTGTTCGGAGGTGCCACGCCGCTGGTCTGCACCTGGGCGATCCACGCGACCGGGAACCCGGCGATGCCGGGCATCTGGGTGTCGCTGGCCGCCCTGGCCGGGCTGGCGGCCACCCTCGCGTCACGCGCCGAACGCGGTTCGCAAGCGGCCGTGGCTGCGTCATAAACCGCATGAGGCGACACCCGTTATCCGGCGGCGGTGGGTGCCGGGCAGGAGATGGGATGATGCAGACGGCAACCGCCTATACCGACCTTTCCGACGCCGAAGCGGCCGGTCACGCGCTTGGGCGCCAGATCGCCCTCGAGCTGCCCGGGTCGCCGGACGCGATCATCCTGTTCGCGGCACCAGGCTACGACCACCGGTCGCTGCTCCGGGCGCTGTCGTCGGACCATCCAACCGCCCTGCTGGTCGGCTCGTCCTCGGCCGGCGAGTTCACCCATCTGGCCCACGGCGAGGGCGCGGCCTGCGCGCTGGCGCTGAGGAGCGGGACCATGCGCTTTGCGATCGGAGTCGGGCGCGGGCTGAGCCGGTCGGCCGCGGACGCTGCGAGGCAGGTCGTGTCGACCTTCCGCGGTTCGGAACAGCAGACCCTGCACCGTGCCGCGCTGGTGCTGACCGACGCGCTGGCCGGTCATGCGCCGGCGCTGATCCAGGAGCTGATGGTCGTCACCGGCGCCCGCTACCAGCTGTTCGGCGGCGGAGCCGGCGACAACGCCCAGTTCGTCCGCACGGTGGTATTCAGCGGCACGGAGGTGCTGGACGACGCCGCGGTGGCGCTGGAGATCCTGTCGCCCGAGCCGCTCGGCGTCGGCGTCGGCCACGGCTGGGAGGCTGCGGCCGAGGCGCTGCGCGTGACCGATGCCGACGGCCTCAGGCTGATCGGCCTGAACGGACTGCCCGCGCTGGAAGCCTTCCAGGCGCATGCCGAGGCCACCGGAACCGCCTTCGATCCGACGGCGCCGCTGCCGTTCTTCCTGCACAACATCCTGGGCATCGAGACGGCGGCCGGCTACCAGCTGCGCATGCCGTTGTCGGTGGACGAGGCGGGAACGGTGCACTGCGCCGCCGAGGTTCCCCTCGGCAGCCGGGTACGCATCATGCGCAGCACGGTCGCGGCCAGCCTGCTGGCTGTGGAGCGCGCGACCGCCTCGGCACTGGCCAGTATCGGCGACCGCGAGCCCGGCGTGGCGCTGTTCTTCGACTGCGCCGCGACGCGAATCCGCATCGGCGACGATTACACGATGGAGCTCGACGCGGTCCGGAACCGGCTGTCTGACCTGCCGATGGTCGGCTGCGTCACCCATGGGCAGATTGCCAGGGCCGCGGGGCAGTTCGACGGCTTCCACAACTGCACGGCGGTCGTGTGCGTGTTGCCGGCCTGAACCCGTTCCGATGCCGGCCATGGACCCATCGGTCAGCCTCGGCCTCGTCAACGCACTGGCCGATCCGGCGCAGCGTCCGTCGGCCGCGGCGGCGCTGGCACGCAGCTGGGGCGCCGAGGCGGTGCTGGTACTGGTGCGCGACCACGAGCTCGGCGTGCTCTGCCCGGCGCCCGGCTTCGCACGCACGCTTCCGGGGGGTGACGGCTGGCGCAGCCTGTTCGCCCGCTGCAACAGTCCCGGCACCGTCACCGGGAAGGTCGCGTTCCCTGACCGGCGCACCCTCGTCCCGGCCCTGGCCCAGGTCGGAGAAGGTGCGGACGCCGTACTGGTGCTGCTGGGCGCCGGCGTGGACCGGATGGCGCCGCCGCCGCTGGATCGGATCGGCTTTCCGCTGCTCGCCGCGCTGCTGCGCGCGGAAAGCCGGACGATCGCCTCGGCCGGCCTGGTTACCGTCGCGGACGACTCCCTCGCCCGCGCGACCTCGCTGACCGCGGCGCTGGAAGCGACCCGCACCGCCCTCGCGGGCGCGCTCGGCGACGCGGACCGCTTCAACGCCGCCCTGCAGGAGCTCAACGGCACGCTGGAACAGCGCGTCGCGGAGCGGACCCGGCAGCTTGAGGCCGAGATGGCGGAACGGCAGAAGGCGGAGGAGCAGCTCCGGCAGGCGCAGAAGATGGAGGCGGTCGGGCAGCTGACCGGCGGCCTCGCGCACGACTTCAACAACCTGCTCACCGGCATCACCGGCAGCCTGGAGCTGCTCGCCACCCGGATCGAGCAGGGCCGGCTGACCGACGCCGCCCGCTACATCGTGGCGGCACAGGGAGCGGCCAGCCGGGCGGCGGCGCTGACGCACCGGCTGCTGGCCTTCTCGCGACGGCAGACCCTGGCGCCGGAAACCATCGACGTGAACCAGCTGGTCGCCGGCATGGAGGAGCTGATCCGACGCACCGTCGGGCCCGGCATCGCCATCGATATGGCCTGCGCGGACGACCTGTGGGCCGTGCTGGTCGACCCCAACCAGCTCGAGAACGCCCTGCTCAACCTGTGCATCAACGCGCGCGACGCGATGCCGGACGGCGGAACCCTGACCATCGGAACCTCCAACTGCTGGGTGGACGACCGGGCCGGGCGGCTGCACGACCTGCCGGCCGGACAGTACGTCTCCCTCCGCGTGTGCGACACCGGCACCGGCATGACGCCGGAGGTGATCGCCCGCGCCTTCGACCCGTTCTTCACCACCAAGCCGATCGGACAGGGCACCGGGCTGGGCCTGTCGATGATCTACGGCTTCGCGCGCCAGTCGAACGGCCAGGTGCGGATCAGCTCGGAGCCGGGGACCGGCACGTCGATGCACCTCTACCTGCCGCGTCACCGCGGCACCGTCGGCGGGAAGAAGGCCTTCGTGGAACCCGCCGTCCCGCAGCACGCCGGCGCCGGCCGGACGGTGCTGCTGGTCGACGACGAGCCGACGGTGCGCATGCTGGTGACGGACGCGCTGCAGGAGCTGGGCTACACCGCGCTAGAAGCCGCCGACGGCGCCGCCGGCCTCGACATCCTGCGGCAGGATCGCCGGATCGACCTGCTGATCACCGATGTCGGCCTGCCGGGTGGGATGAACGGCAGGCAGGTCGCGGACGCGGCGCGATCGGACCGTCCCGGGCTCAAGGTCCTGTTCATCACCGGCTACGCCGAGAGCGCGGTGCTCGATCATGGCCGGCTCGACCCGGGCATGCACATCCTTACCAAGCCGTTCGCGATGGACGCGCTCGGCGACCGGATCAGGCAGCTGATCGAGGGATAGGGGCCGCTCCCGCGCCGGGTGCCGGCTCCGGCAGCGGATCGGTGGCGGCGCTGCCCACCGAGGCGGCGATGATGCCGGCGATCGCCAGCCAGCGCAGCAGCGACAGGTGCTCGCCGAGCAGGACCAGCCCGAGTAGGGCGGCGATCGCCGGCTCCAGGCTCATCAGGATGCTGAAGCCGCGCATGCTCATGCGACGCATCGCCACCATCTCGATCGAATAGGGAATCGCGCTGGAGAGCAGCGCCATGCCGGCCGCCGCCAGCAGCAGGGCCGGCCGCGACAGCGCCAACGGCAGCGCGTGCACCGCGAAGGGCAGCAGCATCAGGCTCGCCACCCCCATGCCGAGGGCGGTCGCGGCGATCCCGTCGATCCGGCGGCCCACCCGCCGACCGGCCAGGATGTAGGACGCCCAGGCGAGGCCCGCGACCAGCGCCAGCAGGACTCCAAGCGGATCGAGCCGGCCCGCCGCACGCCACGGCTGCAGCAGCAGCAGCAGGCCGCCCACCGCCAGCGCGATCCAGAGCAGGTCGATCGCGCGGCGCGATCCCAGCACCGCCAGGCTCAGCGGGCCGATGAACTCGATCGCCACCGTGACGCCGAGCGGCAGCCGCGCCAGGGCGGCGTAGAACACCGTGTTCATCACCCCGAGGCACGCGCCGTAGGCCAGGACGCTGACAAGCATGTGCCGGTCCGGCCACGCGAGCTGCCGGCGCGACCCGAGGCGCAGCGCCGGGAGCAGGATCAGGCACGCCAGCAGCACGCGCAGGCTGGCGGTGCCGGCAGCACCCAGGACCGGGAACAGCAGCTTGGCCAGCGCCGCACCCAGCTGCACGCTCAGCATGCCGCAGGCGACCGAGACCAGCGCGGCCGGCTGGCCGCCGCCGCGGGAAGGCCTGCTCCGGACCGGGACGCAGGCCTCGACGGCCTGCGCCATCGGGAAGCGCCTAGCTGCCGCCGAAGCCCAGGAAGCCGACTTCCGGCTTCGGCGTGCCGCTGTCGGCGGCAACGCGCTGCAGGGTCGCGACGTGCGATCCGCTGCGGGCAATCCCGCGGTCCGCGCTGGCGAGCTGCGCTCCGGCCTTCCTGCGTCCATGCCGTCCGGTCGCCGGACCGGCATCCTCCGCATCGGCACCGGCGACCGAGGCGACCGGCGGCCCGTTCTCGCTGTTGCGCATCGACAGCAGCACGAAGGTGATGTCGCTGCGGTTCAGGTCGATCGCCATGTCGAGCGGGCTCTGCCCCAGCACGTTCTTGCCGTGCAGGTCGGCGCCGCGGCTGAGCGCCTCCTTGGCCGAGGTGACGTCGCCGCGGTTGATCGCGTCGAACAGGGCGGCCGTCGGCTCCATGTCGGCGCTGACGTGGCCGGAGGTCGCGGTCGCCTCGTCGGACACCGCACCTGGGATCGCCGGCGGGGGCGCCGCGGCCTTGGCAGCCGCCTTGGCCTCGGCCTGTTGCGCCGCCTCGGCGGCGTCGCGGTCGGAGTCGGCACCGCCGCCGCTGCCGCCAGCGCTGCCGACGCTGAGCTGCGCCAGGGCAGCGTGCAGCGGGACGATCGCAGGCGGAGCGCCCAGCAGGAGAACGGTGGCGGCGGGGCGCAGGAGGCGACGAAGGTCCATGGTTCGTTCCGGAAGCGGCAGGGTCAGCCAGGGTTCAGCCAGGCGATCCCGGCGTTCAGCCAGAACGCGTAGCACACCCAGGCGAGGTAGGGCGCCATCAATACCGCGGCCGGACGGTCGACGTGACGGAAATCCCGCACCGTCAGGGCGACCAGGGCAGCCAGGCCGGTGATCACCGCCAGCGCCGGACCGGTACGGTGCAGCCCGAAGAACACCGGGGTCCAGGCGGCGCTGACCGCCAGCTGCCAGCCCCACAGCAGCAGGCCGCGTCGGCGCAACGCCACGCTGTCGGTGGCAGCACTCCCGGCGATCCGGAACCGCAGGACGGGCAGGCGGCGCCAGACCCGCCAGGCGGCGACCGCCATCGCGACGTAGAGCGGGATCCATGCCGCCGGGAACAGCCAGTCCGGCGGCGTGCCCGGCGGATGGCGGAGCGTCGGGTACCAGCCGCGCATGCCGGGCTCCGTCAGCGCCGCGTCCGCCGCCGCCACCAGCAGGCACAGCCCGACGAAGCCGATCAGCGCCATGATCGGACGCGGGTTGAAGCGGCGAGGTGAGCGGGCGGGCGACTGGAAGGCACGTCCCCCCTGCAGGAGCGTCGGTCTGGCGGAGGCCGACTGCAACACCCGGTCGCGGGTTCCGCAAGGGGCGGTTGCACCGGCTGGTTGAAAATCGGCGGCGGCGGTTCAGCGCCGCCCTTCGGCCCGCCAGCCTGCCAGCAGCAGCAGCAGCGCCAGCGGCAGAACGACGACTGCAGGCAGCAGCGGGAAGGTCCGCTCGCCGGTCACCACCTGCGCGCCCTGGCGCCTGAGCCCGATCCAGCCGGCACCGGACGCGCGGTCGTGCGGGCCGACCAGGCGCAGCGCCGGCACGGCCGGGCGGCCCGGATCGTCGCCGAGCCACCTGGCGCTGCCGCCGGTGGCGGAGGCGAGGGGACCAAGCACGGTCGCCGTCGCGCGCAGGTCGGCGATCTCCAGCGGGTCGGAAGGCTGTGCGGCGGCGAAGGCGTGCTCGCGGCCGTCCGTCACCTGCCATATCCCGGTGGCGGGGGCGGCTTGTGCCGCGGTTGCGGCTCCGCCGGGTGCAGGCTTCAGGACGAGCGGGGCGCGCGTCCCGTCGGGCGCGATCACGGTGACGGTTGTCGCCGGATCGCCCGCGACCGAGCGTCGCGTCACGCTCAGCCGGCCGTCGGCGATGGCTGCCGTCAGCTGCTCCTCCTCCAGCTCCGGCTCCTTCATCAGCCAGTGTGCCACCCGCCGCAGCAGCTCGGCCTGCGGGCCGCCGCCGTCCTCGCCGCGCGACCACAGCCAGAGCTGGTCCGACAGCAGCAGCGCCACCCGGCCCTGCCCGACCCGGTCCAGGACCAGCAGCGGCGAGGCGTCCGGACCGTCCAGCAGCACCTGCGCCCCCGGCGCCAGCTGCGACGGATCCGCACGCAGCGCGCGATACCAGGGACCCCAGCCGCCCGGGCTGCCGCCGGCCAGGCTGCCGCCGGCCCCGGCCGAGGCCGGCGGAGGCATCTGCGGCAGGTCGCCGGTCACCGGGTGGCGCCGGCCGAGCGCCGTCGGCATCGGCTGGAACCGCTGCTCGACCAGCCCACCTTCCTCCGGCACGTGCGCCGGCAGGATCTCGCCCAGCGGCGTGTCCTGCAGGGTGCCGGCGCCGATGAACTCCGGTCCCGCGGTCACCAGCAGCCCGCCGCCGCCGCGCACGAAGTCGGCGATGTTCTGCAGGTAGGCCATCGGCAGGATGCCGCGGTTCTCGAACCCGTCCAGGATGATGAGGTCGAACTGGTTCACCTTCTCCTGGAACAGCTCGCGGATCGGGAAGGCGATCAGCGCCAGCTCGTTCAAGGGCGTGGTGTCGTCCTTGTCCGGCGGCCGCAGGATGGTGAAGTGCACCAGGTCCACCGACGGGTCGGCCTTGAGCAGGCGCCGCCACACCCGCTCGCCCTGGTTCGGGGTGCCGGACACCAGCAGCACCTTGAGGCGGTCGCGCACCCCGTCGATGGACACGATCGCCCCGTTGTTCAGGGTCGACACCTCGCCCGGCCGCGTCGACGCGTCCAATTCCAGCAGCGTCCGTCCCGGCCGCGTGATGGGTATCGTGATCTCCTGCGGCTCGCCCACCGCCACCTCGCGCGACACCGGCGGGTCGCCGTCGCGCTTCAGCGTCAAGGTCGCGGTGCCGTGCGCGCCGGCCGGAGCGCCGAGGTCGTCGACCTGCACGCGCAGGGTCGCGTCCTGGCCGACGATGCCGAACGGCGGCGCCTGCAGCACGCGCAGCCGGCGGTCGGTCTGCTCTCCCGCTGCCGGGATCAGCACGTGCAGCGGGATGTCGCGGCCGGCCAGCGCGGCCGGCGGCGACGCGCCGAGATCGTGCACCTGCCCGTCGGTGATGGCGACGATCCCGGCGATCCGGCTGCGCCCGCCGGCGGCCGGGATGGCGGCCGCCGCACGCTCGATCGCCCCGATCAGCCGCGTCCCGCCGCCGCCGGGACCGGTGGGGCCGGAGCCGACCGGAACCACGCGCACCTCCACCCCGGGCAGCCGGGCCGCCTCCGCGGCGATCGCGTCCGCGGTGCGGCGTGCGATCGCGGCGCGCTCGCCGATCCGCATCGAGCCGCTCCCGTCCACCACCAGGAGCATCGTCTCGCCGAGCGCGCGCCGGTCCTGGCGAAGCAGCACCGGGCCGCCGAGCCACAGCAGCACCAGCGCGAGGGCGAGCCCGCGCCAGGCTGCGCCGGGGCCTGCCCGACGAAGCAGCGACAGGACGACCACGGCGGCGCAGGACACGCCGAGCGTCGCCAGCAGCCATGCCGGGAGCAGGGGGTGGAACCGCAGGGCCGAGAGGTGGGACAGCGGCCCGCTCACCGGTCCACCCTCACCGATCCGTCCTCACTGGCCCAGCCGTTGCAGCAGGGCCGGCACGTGCACCTGGTCGGTCTTGTAGTTGCCGGTGAGCGCGTAGATCACCGCGTTGACCCCGAAGCGGTAGGCGGTGACGCGCTGCTCCTCGCCGCCCGGGATCACCGCGTAGGGCGTCTGGCCGCTGGGGTCGATCGCCCAGGCTCCGGCCCAGTCGTTGGCGCCGATGATGACCGGGCTCACCCCGTCGTTGCCGAGGTCGTCCTCGCCCGCCACCCACACCGGGGCGCCGACGTAGCGGCCGGGATACGAGCGCAGCAGGTAGAAGGAGCGCGACAGCACGTGCGCCTGGTCGACCGGCCGCAGCGACGGGATGTCGAGCCCGGCGGTGGCACGGCGCAGCGCCCTGTCCGTGCCGGGCGCGAACAGCGTGAAGTCGCCGCTGCCGGCCGCGGACCCGCTGTCGCTGCCCTGGGTGTCGATCAGCAGGATGCCGCCACGGCTCATGTAGGCGTTGAGCGAGGTGGTCCAGGCCGCATCGGGCGCCGCGGCGGCGGTCGCGGGAGTCACCGGCCAGTAGAGCATCGGGTAGAAGGCGAGGTCGTCACGGCCGGGCACCACCCCGTCCGGATGGCCGAGCTGCACCGAGGTGCGGGCGTTGGCGTAGGCGGTCAACCCTTCCAGCCCTTCGCGCGACACGTCGTCGACCTCGGGATCGCCCGTGACCACGTAGGCGAGCCGGGTCTCGATCGCGGCACCCGGCACCGGGCCGGTTTCCACCGCCGCCGCCCGGCCAGCCGGAAGGCAGGACGCCACCCAGAGCATCGGCAGCAGCACCAGGAGCGACGCCGCCTGCCGCCGCCGCCCGGCTGGCCGGCCGCGCAGCAGCCCGCGCAGGTGCAGGGTGGCCAACGCGTCGGCGACGAGCAGCGCCACCGCCAGCGCCGACAGGGGCGGCCCGAGCGGCCGGTCCGGCAGCCGGTCGGCGAGGCTGCGCAGCCGGCCGCTCGCCGCTTCGGGCGCCAGGGGCGGCAGCGCGTCCGACAGGTTGAGCGAGCGCCGGCTGGCGGGCGGCCCGTACAATCCGGCCGGATGCAGCGCCGAGGCCGGGGTCACGCCGAAGCGGTCCGCGGCAAGGCCCCCGGCGCCGGCGGGCGGCGCGCCGAGCTGGCCGTCGCTTCCCAGCGTCAGCACCGGGGCGAGGACGGTGCGGTCGCCGGGTGTCGCCAGCCCGGCGGCCCGCTCGACCAGCCGCTGCAGCATGGACGGGAACAGCCCGGACAGCGGGAGGTTCGACCAGTCGGCGGTGCCGGTGACGTGGAACAGCACCAGCTGCCCGTCACCGAGCGTCGCGTGGGTGACCAACGGCGTCCCGTCGGTCAGCCTCGCCCAGCTATGGGCCGACAGGTCGGCCGACGGTTCGGCCAGCACCTGGCGCGACACCGTCACCTCGGCCGGCACCGCGAGGCCGGCGAACGGGCCGTCGGTGAACGGAGCCGGATGCTCCGGCTGTCCCCAAGACATGGCGCCGCCGAGCTGCCGTGCCCCGCCCAGCAGCCGCACCGGCAGCAGCGGGTCCGGCCCGTCGCCCTCCGGGCTGGCTGTCCGGGCGGCGAGGCGGGGCCCCGCGAAGCGGATCAGCATGCCGCCGCTCCTGACCCAGGCGGCGACGCGGGCACGCGCCGCAGGATCGTCCAGCGTGCCGTCGGGCGCGATCAGCACCGAAAGCTGCCGCGACAGCAGCCCGTCGAGCGGGCCCTCGCGCAGCTCGGCCATCGGCGTCAGCGCCCGGCGCAGGAAGAACAGTGCCCCGAGCAGCGGCGTGTCCCCGCCGGTCTCGCTCAGCAGGCCGACCGGGCGGCGGCGGTCGCCCTCGTCCAGCAGGCGCACCCCGCCGGCACCCGGCATCCCGTCCAGCACCAGGCGCGACAGCTGGTTGCGCAGCTCGGCCGGAAGCACGATCGGCGCCTGCGCCCGCGCGGCACCGGCCGGCACCGGCACCGCGATCCTGACCAGGCTGGAGCCGTCCGCGGTCTCGCCATGCACCAGGAGGCTGCGCGGCGCCGAGGCCGGCATCGCCTCGATCCGCACCAGCAGGCGCCCGGGTCCGGGGACCGGCCGGTCGAGCACCGCCAGCACCGTCGGCGTGGCGCGCAGCTCGGAAACCGGTCCGGCCGCGCGCAGCGCCTGGACGAACCCCCGGTCCCCGGCGGTCGCCAGCCCGTCGGACAGGTAAACGACGCTGCCGACGCTGCCGATCGCGTGCAGCGCCGCTGCGGCCGCGGCACGATCCACCGGCCAGGGCATCGGACGAAGGTCGTCGAGCCGGGCGCGCAGCGCCGTCGCCCCGAGCGGCGGTCCCGGCTGCGGCGCTCCGCCGCCGGAATCGCCGGCGGTCAGCAGCAGCCGCACCGGCCGTCCGGCCCGGCCGGCGCGATCGACCGCCTGCCGCGCCGCCTGCAGCCGCGCCCCCCAGTCCGGCGCCGCGGCCCAGCCGTTGTCGATCGCGAGAAGCAGGGTTCCCGTGCCGGACAGCGCGCCGCGGTCCTGCACCAGCACCGGCTGCGCCAGACCCAGCACCAGCAGCGCGCCGGCCGCGATCCGCAGCGCCAGCAGCCAGGGTGGCGCCTTGCGCGGCTGCTCGGTGCGTGTGCGCAAGCCCTCCAGCAGCCGGATCGCCGGGAACAGCTGCACGCGCGGCGCCGGCGGCAGGGCGCGCAGCAGCCACCACAGCAGCGGCAGCACGAGGAGGCCGAGCATCAGCAGCGGGGCCGCAAGGATCACGCGGCGACGCTCCGCCGGCCCAGCGCCTGGTGCAGTGCCAGCAGCGCCGTCGCCGGCGGCTGGTCGGTGCGGTGGTGCAGCAGCAGCGCACCGGACGCGGCGCACAGCCCCGCCAGGGCGCGCCGGTGCGCATCCAGCGCCGCGGCGTAGTCGGCACGGACGTCCTGCACCCGCGACACCAGCAGTGGCGGCTCGCCCTCTGCGCCCTCGAAGCGGACGCGCCCTTCATAGGGCAGCTCGCATTCCGCCGGGTCCAGCACCTGCAGCAGCAGCACCGGCACCGGGATCGCCGCCAGCCGCGACAGGGTGCGCTCGATCTCGGGCACCGGGGACAGGAAGTCGCCGATCAGCACCAGCCGGCAATGGGCCGGCAGGTCGGCCGGCGCCGGCAGCGACGCGTCGGCGGCCGGCGCCGCCAGCAGCTGCCGGGCCAGGCGCTCGACCGCCTGCCTGCCGGAGAAGCGCAGCTGTGTTACCGCATCCAGCAGCCGCACGTGCTCGCCGGCGCGAAGCAGCAGCACCGACAGCGCCAGCGCCAGCAGCTCGGCGCGGCCGCGCTTGAACGGCAGCCGCCCGTCGGAGCGCCACGCCATGCTGGCCGAGGCATCGCGCCACAGGCACACGGTCTGCGCCGCCTCCCACTCCGTTTCCCGCACGAAGGCGCGGCTGGAGCGGGCGGACTGCCGCCAGTCGATCCGGGTGATCGACTCGCCTGGCATCAGCTGCCGGTACTGCCAGAAGCTGTCGCCGGTGCCGGCGCGCCTGCGCCCGTGCACCCCCTGCGCCACCGTGCTGGCGACGCGGTCGGCCTCTGCCAGCAGCGGCGGCAGCCGGGCGGCCAGCGCGTCCGCCTCGTGCCGGAGCCCGCCCGTGGCCGAGCCGTCCGACGAAACAGCCGACAGGCCGGGAGTCGGGCCGCCGGCCGCGTTGCGCCCTGGCACCCTGAACGGAAAGCGCCTCACCCGATCCGCTGGACCAGCCCGTCAATGATCGCAGGCAGGGAGGTCCCCTCCGAGCGCGCGCCGAAGCTCAGCGCCATGCGGTGGCGCAGCACCGGATGCGCCAGCGCCGCGACGTCGTCGAGGCTGGGCGACAGCCGGCCGTCGAGCAGCGCGCGGGCGCGGGCGGCAAGCATCAGCGCCTGCGCCGCGCGGGGTCCCGGCCCCCAAGCGAGCGACCGGCGCACCCGCTCGTCGGTCGCGGTTTCCGGCCGGGCGCCGCGCACCAGGGACAGGATCGCGTCCACCACGCGGGCGCCGATCGGCAGGCGGCGCACCAGCGCCTGCGCCGCCACCAGCTCGCCAGGCGCCAGCACCGGCTCGGGTGCGGCGCGCGGCGTTCCGGTGGTGGCGAGCAGCATCGTCCGCTCCGCCGCCGCTTCCGGATAGGACAGGTCGATCTGCAGCAGGAAGCGGTCGAGCTGTGCCTCGGGAAGCGGATAGGTGCCTTCCTGCTCGATCGGGTTCTGCGTCGCCAGCACGTGGAACGGGGCCGGCAGCGGATGGTTGGTGCCGGCCACCGCGACCCGATGCTCCTGCATCGCCTGCAGCAGCGCCGACTGGGTGCGCGGGCTGGCGCGGTTGATCTCGTCGGCCATCAGCAGCTGGCAGAACACCGGCCCGCGCACGAAGCGGAAGCCGCGCCGGCCATTCGCGTCCTCCTCCAGGATCTCGCTGCCGGTGATGTCGGCCGGCATCAGGTCCGGGGTGAATTGCACCCGACGCGCGTCCAGACCCAGCACCGTGCCCAGCGTTTCGACCAGCAGCGTCTTGCCCAGGCCGGGGGCGCCGACCAGCAGGGCATGGCCGCCGGACAGCAGCGCGGTCAGCACCTCGCCCACCACCTGCTCCTGGCCGAAGATCACCTCGCCGATCCGGTGCCGCACCACCGACAGCCGGGCCGACAGCGCGTCCGCCTCCGCCACCGGGTCGGGATCCCGGGAAAGCGGGGCCGGCGCGACCGTCGTCGCCTCGAAGCCTGGACCTGTCATCGCGCGTGCTCCACATGGCCAATCTGCCATGTCCGGGGGTTTCATCAAGCCGGGTGCGCTTCCTATATCCGACACCATGGCACAGCATCGCGTTCGACGGGTCGGCCAGGGGATCATCCCGTGAAACACGAGCGGTTCCCGGACCTGTGCACCGCCCGCCTCAACTGCGCCTCCAGCGCTCCGCTCCCGTCCCCTGCCTTCCGGGCGCCACCACGGGACTGCGGGCCGCTGCCGTTCCTGATCCAGCGCGACGGCACCTGGCTTTACAAGGGCTCGCCGATCCGCCGCAAGCCGATGGTCTGCCTGTTCGCCAGCGTGCTGCGACGCGATCCGGCCGGGCACTACCGGCTCGAAACGCCAGCAGAGCGCGGCGGGATCGAGGTCGAGGACGTCCCGTTCGTCGCCGTGGAGCTGGAATGGCGCGGCAGCGGACGCAGCCAGGTGCTGGCGTTCCGCACCAACGTCGACGAGATCGTCTGCGCCGGCCCCGACAACCCGCTCGACGTGGACTGGTCCTGCGCCTGCGGCGGCGACGAGGGCACCGCCATCCCCTACCTGGTGGTCCGGCCGGGCGACGGCGACCGGCCGATCCAGGCCCGCGTCGCGCGCGCGGTGTACTACGAGCTGGTGGCGCTGGCGGTCGAAGGGACCCGCGCCGGGATGCCTTGCATGGGCGTGTGGAGCCAGAACCGGTTCTTCCCGATTGGCCCGCTGACGGAGGCGCTCTCGGACGAGCCGGCGTGACCCCGGGGCTGCACCGGCTGCCCGGCCGCGCCGGGCTGTCCCGCATCTGGTCGCTGCTGCCCGACGCCCGCCTGGTCGGCGGCGTGGTGCGCGACCTGCTGGCGGACAGGCCGGTCGCGGATCTCGATCTCGCCACCCCGGAGCCGCCGCAGGCGGTGATGGACCGCCTCCGCGGCGACGGCATCAAGGTGGTCCCGACCGGGCTCGCCCATGGCACCGTGACCGTCCTGGTGGACGGGCAGCCCTTCGAGGTCACCACCCTGCGCCGCGACGTCGAGACCGACGGACGCCATGCCCTGGTGGCCTGGACCGCCGACTGGCGCGAGGACGCCGCACGCCGGGACTTCACCATCAACGCGATGTCGATCGACCGCGGGGGAAGGCTGCACGACTACTTCGACGGCGCCGCCGATCTCGAGGCCGGCCGGGTGCGGTTCGTGGGTGATCCCGCTACACGGATCGGGGAGGACGCACTGCGCATCCTCCGCTTCTTCCGCTTCCACGCGCGCTACGGCCGCGGCAGGCCGGATGCGGCGGCGACCGAGGCCATCGGCACCACGGTCGGGCTGCTGCGGCGCCTGTCGGCGGAGCGGGTATGGGCGGAACTGCGCCGGCTGCTCGGCGGGCCGGACCCGGCGAGCGCGGCCGGGCTGATGCACCGGCTGGGAGTGCTGGACGCGCTGCTGCCGCAGGGCGGCGATCCGGAGCGGCTGGCGCGCCTGCTGGCGCTCGATGCTCCCGCGGACCCGCTGCTGCGGCTCGCCGCGCTGGCATCGGGCGACGCGGCGACCGTCGCCGAACGGCTGAGACTGTCGAATGCGGATGCCGTCCGGCTCGGCACGCTGATGCACGGCGCCCGCCCGCATCCTGCGCTCGACGACGACGCCCTGCGCCGGCTGCTCGCCGATGGCGACGCCGCCTCGCTGTGCGACCGCAGCTGGCTCGCCGCCGCCGGTTCAAACGATCCGGCAGCCTGGCTCCCCCTCCGCCGGCGTCTGCACGCGCTGGACCGGCCGGTGTTTCCGCTGTCCGGCCGCGATGCGGTCGCCGCGGGGCTTCCTCCCGGGCCCGCCGTGGGCGCTGTGCTGCGGGAGGTCGAGGCTTGGTGGCGCGACGGCGGCTGCCGGGCCGACCGGGCCGCCTGCCTGCTCCGGCTGAGGTCCCTGATCGGCGGCTGACGTCCGCCGCCGGTCAGCGGCCGCCGGTCCTGACCAGCACCTCCTGCAGCGCCAGCTGCATCACCTGCCCGGCCTGCCAGGCGTTCGCCCCGGGAAGCGGCTCGGGTGCCGCGATGTCGGCACGGTTGCGCCTCTGGTCGCGTGTGGACACCCCGAACCGCCTGTCCCGGTCCGCCAGCATCCGCCTGTCGACCTGGTTGTCCTTCGTGAACCCCATCATCAGCTGCGGGATCCCGGTCGGGAAGTCGGGTGTCCTGTCGACCTGCCAGGTGTGCCAGGTCTTGCCGTAGGTGGAGGCGAGGTCGGACATCACGGCGTGCTCGGCCAGGTCGGGAACGTTCGGCGCGATCAGCTCGCCGGACGTCACCTCGTAGTCGTGGCTGTGCCAGAGCCGCCGCTCCTCCGCCGGCAGGGTCCTGAACAGCCGCTCGCTGACGATGTACTCGATCCCGATCAGCTTCGCGTTCGCCCGGTTGGCGTCGTAGATGACGCACTGGCGGAAGTCCTCCGTCAGGTGGGTGCAGTAGTGGTTCGCCTCCACCTGCCGGCCCATGTCGTCGGCGTAGAAGTGGAAGCCGTTGAGGTAGGCGCTCATCGCGTCGAGCGGCGGGCGGGACTGGATGGCCTGCGCCTCCGTGTCCAGCACGTGGCTACGAGCCGACACCGGCGCGCCGGGCACCGGGGCCTCGTGCTTCCCCTGCGCTGCGGCGCCGCGGTTGAACAGGGCGGCGAGCGGCGCCGCCACCGCCGTGGCGGCCAGGCCGCGGCCGAAGCAGCGACGGCAGCTCAGGCTGTGCAGGAGCGACATGGCTCTACCTTCCATTCCCGTCAGGAGTGCGTCACCGCCCCGGTCGAGTTGGCTGACCGTCCCGGTGCCGCAACGGCACGCGGCGCTTTCCCGTTCCCTCTGCCCGCCCCGGTCCCGGGTTTGTGGTTCACCGAACCCGCTGGTAAACGCCCGGGATGAACGTCGTGCCAAACCCGGCGGCGGCCACCGCGATCGCCGTGAAGCGGCCCGTCCGGTCCCCACCCAGCCTGTCCCTGCTGCGCCGGCTTTGGCGCGAGGACGTCCGGCATCATCGCGGCCGGCTCGTCTCTATGCTGGCGCTGACCCTGCTGATGGCCGGGCTGACCGCGCTCTACCCGCTGGTGATCCGCCGCGCGCTCGACATGTTTGCCGCCCACGACCCGCGCATCCTGTACCAGGTGCCGGCCCTGGTGGTGATGATCACCGCAGCCAAGGCGGCGGCGCAGTACGGCCAGACCGTGGCGGTGCAGGATCTGGTGCTGCTGGTGATACGCGACCTGCAGCGGCAGATGTTCGGCCACCTGATGGCGGCCGACATCGCCCGGATCGAGCGGGAGGCGCCGGCGCAGCTCGCGGCCCGCTTCACCACCGATGCCATCACCATACGCGAGGCGATGATCCGCGCGGTGAACTCGCTCGGCGACGCCGTCACCGTGGTCGGGCTGGTGGTCGGCATGTTCGTCATGGACTGGGAGCTGAGCCTGATCGCCGCCCTGCTGTATCCGCTGGCGGCGGTGCCGATCCAGCGCATCGGCCGCCGGGTCAGGCGCGCCTCCGGCGGTATGCAGGAGCAGATCGGCACCACCGCGACGCTGCTGAACGAGAGCTTCGCCCAGGCCCGCTCCGTGCGCGTCTACCGGCTGGAGCAGGCGGAAACGCTGCGCGCCAACCGCTCCTTCGACATGCTGCACAACAGCCTGCTCCGCATCACCCGCGGGCGGGCGCGGGTCGACCCGGTGCTGGAGGTGTTGGGCGGAACCGCGGTGGCGGCGGTGCTGGGCTTCGCCGGCTGGCGGGCGGCGATGGGGGGCGCCACGCTGGGCAGCTTCTCCGGCTTTGTCGCTGCCCTGCTGATTGCGGCGCGGCCGCTCAGGGCGCTGGGCTCGCTGAACGCCGCGGTGCAGGAAGGGCTGGCGGGGCTGGAGCGCATCTTCGGCGTGATCGACGAGCCCCCCGGGGTGGTCGAGGGGCCGGCGGCGCGGCCGCTTCCCGCCGGACAGGGCAGGCTGGTGTTCGAGAACGTCGCCTTCAGCTATCCTGACGGACGGGCGGGCCTGCGCGACCTCAGCTTCATCGCCGAGCCGGGCCTGACCGTGGCGCTGGTCGGCCCCTCCGGTGCCGGCAAGTCCACCGCGCTGTCGCTCATCCCCCGGCTGCACGACGTGTCTGCCGGCCGCATCCTGCTGGACGGGATCGACCTGCGCGACCTGCGCCTTACGGCTCTCCGCGACGCCATCGCCTATGTCAGCCAGGACACGCTCCTGTTCGACACCACGGTTGCCGACAACATACGCATGGGCCGGTCGGAGGCGGACGACGCCGCGGTGCGCCGTGCCGCGGAGGCTGCCGCGGCGTCGGACTTCATCCTGGGCCTGCCGGAGGGCTTCGCGACCCGCGTCGGTCCGGGCGGGCAGCGCCTGTCCGGCGGCCAGCGGCAGCGGGTGGCGCTGGCCCGGGCGCTGCTGCGCGATCCCCGCCTGCTCCTGCTGGACGAGGCGACCAGCGCGCTCGACACCGAAAGCGAGGCGACCGTGCAGGAGGCGCTGGCGCGGCTGCGACGCGGGCGCACCACCGTAGTGGTCGCGCACCGGCTGTCGACGGTGCGCTCGGCCGACCTGGTGGTGGCGCTGTCGGACGGGCAGGCGGTGGAGTGCGGCAGCCATGCCGCGCTGATGGAGCGGGACGGGCTCTACGCGCGGCTGGTGCGCACCCAGGGCCTGGCTCTCGCCTGAACGCCGACCTGCTCAGCAGGTGCCCTGGGCACCGGCCTCGAGAGAAGGGACTGGAACCGCTGCTCGGCGTGGCGGTAGAGCACGATGTCGAGGCAGGTGAGGCGGTCGAGCTCGGCCTCGATCTCGGGCGTGTGCGGCTCGCGTGCCGTGGGCCGCACCGGCAGCAGCGCGTTCCGCTCGGCGTTCACCTGCACGTTCACTTCCGGCGTGCGGGCCGGCGGCGTGAAGCCGAGCATGCGTCCCAGCACCGACAGGCTGTCTCCCAGGCGGTCCGAGATGCCGACCAGATCGAGCCCGTCGAGGGCTGCGAGCGCCTCCGCCAGCGCCGCCTCCGGCGCGTCGCGCACCGGATCTGCGGACCCGGTCGAGTACAGGCCTGTCAGCCGGCGCACGTACATGTTGTCGATGTCGTTGCGTATGTCCGGATCCTGCACCTGCAGGAACGGCAACAGCCTGTTCTCGTGCGCGAAGCGGACGCTCCCGCTCTGCTCCTCCTCGTTCGACCGCCAGAAGTAGTAGAGCGACAGGATCCGCTGCCTGGGCTCGCGCAGCAGGCAGAACCGGAAGCAGGGCTGGTCGCCGTCCAGGCGCCGCAGCGCCGGCAGGTCGTAGTGTCCCCAGACCACCGCAGCCTGGCGGTGCGCCGCCTCGGACTCGCGCTGCCTCCACTGCTGCTCGGGCGAGCGTCCCCGGCGGTCGGTGTCGGAGTGGATCTGCAGCGGGTGGAACTGCGCCGCCAGCGCCACGATCAGCGACGAGCCGG
>CAXTVS010000047.1:0-24687 GCA_964247735.1 uncultured Acetobacteraceae bacterium | reverse complement strand
GGAAGGTGCGTGTTGGTGTTGGCTCCGGCAGAACTGGCGCGCAGGCAGGAGGTCGAGAACAGGATCGCGCAGACCTGCGGGATTGCCCGGCGCGCGACCTGGGGCGCGCGACAGCCCATCAGGCCGCTCGAACCCGACTGGAACTACGACCACCATTGTCGTGCACTACACCGGACACGGCAGCTTCCCGAGCATGAGTGCGATCCAGGACTTCGACCTCGATCACCAGAACTGGGAGGACATCGCCTACCACTACGCCGTCTTCCCGACCGGTGCATTGTTCGAGGGACGCGAGCTGATGTTCAAGGGCTCGCACGTGAAGCGGCAGAACACCGGTAAGGTCGGCATCGTCTGTATCGGCGACTTCGACGCCAGCCTGCGCAACCTGTTCGAGGGCAGAGCCTATGGCGGAAACAGCGTGCAGCCCGCCATGCTTGCGTCGCTGGAAAGGCTGAGCCGCACGTTGGTGGCCAACTTTCCCGTCACCACCTTCGGTGGCCACAAGGAGTATGGCGAGACCGAAACGTGCCCCGGCACCAACCTGCTGCCTGCCGTGCAGGCGATGCGCGCCAAGCTCAAGCTCGCAGCGCCAACGTTTCGCAAGCTGTGATGCGCAGGCTTGCTGTCTGTCTTCTGCTGTTGTCGGTTCTGCTTGGAGCCGGCCGGCTGTTCACCGGTGTGGTCTATGGGGTCGACTCGCCCGTGGCCTATCTGGTGCTGAAGCACGCGCCGGATGCCAGGATGGAGCGCCCGGAGGCCGGAGGTCGTCCGGTCGCGGCCGAAACCGTGCTGGATTCCGAGGAACCGCAGCTTTCCTACGGCTGGCTGTACTTCGGGTTGATGAGGAACGTGCCGGTCCTGATCGTTGTCATGCTGGCGGCCTCCGCGCTCCTGCTGGCGCAGGCGAGGCGTCGCCGCCGCGGCGCCTGAGGAGGTAGACCGGCAACGCCACGCCTTCGCGCAGGAAGGAGTACGCGTCGCGCACCTCCAGGAAACGCGGCCAGGCTCCGGACACGTCGCGTATCCCGGCCCTGCGCATTGCCAGCATCGCGCGCGGCAGGTGGAACCATTGGCTCACCGCGACGGCGCCGCCGCCCGCCGCAAGTGCTGCGGCATGACGTGCCGTTGCCATGGTGTCCGTGCCTTCGGGGTCCTGGATGATCGCTGCGGGAGGAACGTCGGCCGCCTCAAGCCAGGCCGCCATGGCTTTCGCCTCGTTCCTGTGGCCCTGCTGCTCGATGCCGCCACTGACCATCACGCGTCGAACGATCCCGGTGCGGTAAAGAGCCAGCGCCGTCTGGAGACGGGCGCGCAGCCTGGGCGAGGGCTGGCCGGTCGCATCGATCGCGTTGCCGAACACGACGGCAAGGGCGCAGCCATGTGGGCGCGCCGACAGGCCGGCGATGGCGAGGCCGACCATGTAGAGGCCGCCCATCGCCAGCACCGTCCACGCTGCACGTCGCAGCTTGATGGCGGTGGCCCGATGCGTGCTCCTATTCAGGTCCGGTTTCCGGCGCCACCGGCGAGGTGGCGCCCGGCACCGGCCTGGCCGGCGGCGGCACGGTGCGCAGCGACAGCTCCTTCAGCCGCGCCTCCGGGACCGGCGCCGGGGCGCCCATCATCGGGTCCTCGCCCTGCTGGTTCAGCGGGAACAGGATCACCTCGCGGATGTTGGGCTCGTCGGCCAGCAGCATGACGATGCGATCCACGCCCGGGGCCGAGCCACCATGCGGGGGGGCACCGTAGCGGAACGCGTTCAGCATGCCGCCGAAGCGGGCCTCGACCTCGCCCTCGCCGTAGCCGGCGATGGCGAAGGCGCGGATCATCACCTCGGGGCGGTGGTTGCGGATGGCGCCCGAGCTCAGCTCGATGCCGTTGCAGACGATGTCGTACTGGAAGGCCTTGATGGTCAGCGGGTCCTGGGTGTCGAGCGCGTCCAGGCCGCCCTGGGGCATCGAGAACGGGTTGTGGCTGAAGTCGACCTGGCCGGTCTCCTCGTTCAGCTCGTACATCGGGAAGTCGACCACCCAGCAGAAGCGGAACGCGTCGGCCTCGATCAGTGCCAGCTCGGTGGCGATGCGGGTGCGCACCAGGCCGGAGAACTTCACCGTCTCGCTGCCCTTCAGCCCGTCGCGCGGGCCGGCGACGAAGAACACGGCGTCGCCGGGGCCGAGCCCGCAGGCGGTGCGGATGCTCTCGCAGCGTTCGGGCTCCAGGTTGCGGGCGATCGGGCCCTTGGCGCCTTCCGCGTCGAAGGTGATGTAGCCGAGGCCGCCCTGCTTCTCGTCGCGTGCCCAGCCGTTGAGGCGGTCGAAGAACGAGCGCGGCCGGTCGCCGGCGCCGGGAGCGGGGATCGCCCGCACCTGGCCGCCCGAGGCCGCGATCTTGGCGAACAGGGCGAAGCCGGAGTTGGCGAAAGCGTCGGTCACGTCGGCGATGCGGAGCGGGTTGCGCAGGTCCGGCTTGTCGGTGCCGTACTCGGCCAGCGCGGTGTCGTAGGGGATGCGCACGAACGGTGCCGCGTCCACCGTGCGGCCGCCGCCGAACTCGGCGAACACGCCGGCGATCACGGGCTCGATGGTGGCGAACACGTCCTCCTGGGTGACGAAGCTCATCTCGAAGTCGAGCTGGTAGAACTCGCCAGGGGAGCGGTCGGCGCGGGCGGCCTCGTCGCGGAAGCAGGGCGCGATCTGGAAGTAGCGGTCGAAGCCCGCCACCATCAGCAGCTGCTTGAACTGCTGCGGCGCCTGCGGCAGCGCGTAGAACTTGCCCGGGTGCAGCCGGGCCGGCACCAGGAAGTCGCGGGCGCCTTCCGGGCTGGACGCGGTCAGGATCGGGGTCTGGAACTCGGTGAAGCCCCCGTCGATCATGCGGCGGCGCAGGCTGGCGATCACGCTCGCGCGCAGCATCATGTTCCGGTGCACGCGCTCGCGACGCAGGTCGAGGTAGCGGTAGCGCAGGCGCAGCTCGTCGCCATAGGTCTCGTGGCCGGCCACCTGCAGCGGCAGCACGGCGGCGGCCGACTGCACCTCCATCGCGGTGGCGCGGATCTCGACCTCGCCGGTGGGCAGGCGGGGGTTCACCGTGGCGGGCTCGCGCAGCACGGCCGTGCCGGTGACCGTCAGCACGCTCTCGACCCGGACCCGCTCCGCCGCGTCCAGCAGCGGCGAGCCGGCCGGGATCACGATCTGGGTGATGCCGTGATGGTCGCGCAGGTCGAGGAACAGCAGCCCGCCATGGTCGCGCCTGGCCTGCACCCAACCGGACAGGCGGACCGTCTGGCCGGCATCGGCGGCGCGGAGGGCTGCGCAGGTGTGGGTGCGATAGGCGTGCATGCGCAGGATCCCGAAGCGGCAATCACTACCGTAGTGTTTGCGGGCGCAGGAAGCCGGCGGGTCGGGCATGAGTCAAGCAAGCCTCGGCGGCGCGCTTTCCCGTCGCGGCGGCTGCGTGTATTGGGACGGCCATGGTACGTCCCGCCCGGCCCCGGTTCCCGGAGCCCATGCTAATCACCACGAGCGACGCCCTGGCCGCGGTGGTCGAACGGCTGCGTCGGGAGCCGTTCGTCACCATCGATACCGAGTTCGTGCGCGAGCGCACCTACTGGCCCGAGCTGTGCGTGGTGCAGCTGGCGGGCGAGGCCGAGGTGGCGATCGTCGACGCGGAGGCCGCGGGGCTGGACCTGCAGCTGCTGGCGCCGCTGCTGGACGACCCGGCGGTCACCAAGGTGTTCCACGCCGCACGACAGGACCTGGAGATCTTCCTGCACCGGTTCGGCCGGCTGCCGACCCCGCTGTTCGACACCCAGGTGGCGGCGATGGTGGCGGGGTTCGGCGACCAGGTCGGCTATGACGGCCTGGTCTCGTCGCTGACCGGCGGCCAGATCGACAAGGCGCACCGCTTCAGCGACTGGTCCAGGCGGCCGCTGTCGCCGGCGCAGATCACCTACGCCGCCGCGGACGTCACCTACCTGCGCGAGGTGTACGCGAAGCTGCGCGAGCGGCTGGAGCGCGACGGGCGCGCCTCCTGGGTGGGCGAGGAGATGGCGTTCCTGTCCGACCCGGCCACCTTCCGGCCCGATCCCGACACGCTGTGGGAGCGGCTGCGGCCGCGCACCGGCAACCGGCGCATGCTCGGCGTGCTCCGTGCCATCGCCGCCTGGCGCGAGCGGGAAGCGCAGCGGGTCAACGTGCCGCGGCAGCGCCTTCTCAAGGACGAAAGCCTGCTGGAGATCGCCGCCACGGCGCCGGCCGATGCCGAGGCGCTGTCCGCCATGCGCGGGGTGAGCCGCGGCTTTGCCGAGGGGCGCAGCGGCGTCGGCCTGATCGAGGCGATCGCCGGCGCCCAGGCCCTGCCGGAGGAGGCGCTGCCGCCGGCGCCGCGAAAGGACGGCCCGCGCCCGTCGCCGGCGCTGGTGTCGCTGCTGAAGGTGCTGCTGGCGGCCAAGAGCGAGCAGCACGACGTGGCGCCGAAGCTGCTCGCCTCGTCGGAGGACATCGACCGCCTCGCCACCGAGGCGGAGCCGGCGATCCCCGCCCTGTCGGGATGGCGGCGCGAGGTGTTCGGCGCCGATGCGCTGTCCCTGAAGGAGGGGCGCATCTCGCTGGGCGTGGATGGACGCAGGATCCGGCTGTTGCGCACCTAATTCGAGACTTTGCCGACAGTGGTCCACCGACTTGTCCACAACATTATGTGGTCAGTCGGTTGGAGGACCCCATCATTTGGATTAGCCTTTCCGTATCGAGACGATCGGGGAGGGCTTGGCGATGGATTGGACCGAAGAGTCGATCAACCGCCTGCGCAGCCTTTGGCAGGACGGGCTGTCCACCGCCGAGATCGGGCGGCGCATGCAGATCACCAAGAATGCGGTGGTCGGCAAGGCGCATCGGCTGACCCTGCCGCCGCGGCCGTCGCCGATCCGCAAGGGGCTGGAACTGGCCAGCACCAGCCTGCAGGCGCAGCGCACCGCGCTGGACGAGGCGGGCCCGATGCTGGGGGCGCCGAAGCCGGCGGCGCAGCGCCCAGGACCCGTGGTGAACCCGGGGCCGGTTGCGGCGGCGATGCAGCCCGTGCCGGCGCCGGTGGTTGCGGTGCCGGGGCAGCCGGTCGCACCGCCGATGCCGGCGGGCGGCAACGTCCAGGTGCTGCGGCCGGCGGCAGCGCAGGCCGTCCCGGCGCCGCAGCAGCTTCCGCCGCGACCGATCGTCCAGGCCGAGGAGGTCGCGCCGGTGCCGCTGCGTGCGGTGTCCGCAGCGCCGCGTCGTGGCGGCATGACCTGCTGCTGGCCGCTGGGCGAGCCGGGCACCAGGGAGTTCCACTTCTGCGGCGGCGAGCCGACGCCGGGAAAGCCGTACTGCGCCGAGCATGCGGCGCTGGCCTACGTGAAGCTCCGCGACCGGCGCGACAGCGTCGCCTGAGCCGCCGGCTCAGCCCTTCGGCGACGCGGACAGCGCCGCCGGCGTCTCCGGGCCTGGCGTCCCGTCCGCCGGCAGCAGCCGCAGCGCCTGGAACAGCCGCAACGCGAACCGGCCGCTGAAGCTGAACAGCGCCATCGCGAAGGCGCCGAGCAGGCCCGCCACCTGCCGGATACCGATCGCCTGCGCCAGGGTGAAGTGCAGGCTCACCCACAGGAAGGCGCAGGCCATGCACAGGTAGTACACCGACCAGGACCGGGTGATCAGCTGGAAGAAGCGGCGGTGGTGCGGCACGCGGAGGTCGGGCTGCTGCTGCGCCACCAGCTCCTCGATGATGGAGCGGCCGCGCGAGCCGATCGCAAACGCGATGCCGACAATGGTCTCGGTCACGGCGCCTTCATACTTCAGCATGAACGGCTGCTTCGAGAACACGTCGATGGTGCCGAACACCAGCACCAGGGCGGTGGACAGGACGTAGATGCGCGGGAAGCCGATGTGCAGCGTGTGGCGGCGCAAGGCGTCGAGCGGCACGAACACGAGGGTGCCGATGATGGCGGCGCGCAGGCCCAGCGTCTTCATCAGCGCGTAGAACACGATGACGCCGCCGAAGTCGAAGGCGGCGGTGCCGAGCAGCTTCCTCAGCCAGGCCATGGCGGCTCGACCGGTCAGCGCGGGGTCGAGGCGGTCCCGCCGGGCAGCGTCTGGGACGGCGACGGCGCCTGGCCCGGCAGGTTCGGGCGGCTCTTCTCCTGGTTCAGCAGCTTGCCGCTGATCTGCCCGACCGTGGTGTTCATCCGTCCCTGGTCGGCGGGGTTGGTGCCGGCGGTGATGCCGCCCGGGTTGCGCGGGGCGGTGGTCGCCTGTCCGGTGGAGGTCGGGCCGGTCTCGACGCCGGGTGCGGTCACGTCGGGGTTCCGGGCGGCGGTTCCGGGGGCGGTCTGGGCCAGGGCCGGCAGCGGCAGGGCCAGCGCCAGCAGCGCGGCGAGGTTCGGCAGGCGGCTCATGCGCGGGCTCCCTTGGCGGCGGCGGCATAGGCGTCGATCAGGGCGATGTTGCGCATGTTGGCCTTGAAGGTGGCGTCGAACAGGTCGCCCAGCACCGGCACCGAGCCGGCCACCGCCTCGATGGCGACGTTGCCCAGCATCTTCGCCAGCTGCGCCGGCGGCAGGCCGATCTGGTAGGCCTCGTAGACGATGTAGAGCGACACCGCCGTCATCGCCGCGTCACCCGCGGCGGGCGCCAGGCCGATCACGCTGTTGAGGCCGAAGCGGAACCGGGTTCCCGGCACCTTGACCGCGGCGTCCAGCAGCCAGGCGAGGCGCCGGATGCGGGCCAGGCGCCGCGCCCGGTCGGCTGCGTCGACCGGTCGTCCCCGGGGTATCCTGTCGAAGAACCGGCTGGCGTCGAAGGCGATCATGGGCGTGCTCCACGCGGGATGTGGGCTGTCGAGCGGACGGGATCAATCTGCCCCGAACCGGCGGCAGGGTCGGCGGCAGGGTCAGCGGCAGACATGGCGGTAGCCGTCGGCGCCGATATAGGTAGCGGTGGCGGGGTCGTAGCAGGCGAAGCCGCTGCAGATGCCGGCCTCGGCATACTGCTGCGGCAGCAGAGACTGGCTGACCGCGTCGGCCTCGCGGGCCTGGACGCCGCAGAGCGGGGTATCGGCCGGAGCGGACGGGTCGTTGACGAGGGCCGGCGCGCCCTCGGGCTGCGGGGCCAGGACGATGCCGCCGGGCCGCGGCGGCGCTGCCGGGACGGCGACCGGGGCGGCTGGCGGCGGCAGGGGCGGCGTGTCGGCGCATCCCGTCAACGCCAGCGTCGCCCCCAGCCAGGCTAGGCCGCCGATCCGATACCCGCTCCACCGCATCCGCGTCCCCGTTCCCCGCCTGGTCCTGAACGTTCCTGGATCGCGGGACGTTGCGTGGCTGCCGACAGCGGGCCGTCCGCCGCAGCCGGATTGCCCCGGCCCAGCCTCCCGAGCCCATGTCGACCATCGTGGCGGGGCTGTTCGGCGAGCGGCCCCGGGTGAAGGGGCCGGGCCGCCTGCACGGTGACGGCTCCAGCGGCGCGGGCAGCGTGTCCGTGGCCATCCGCATCACCCGGGGCCGGTTCGTGGCCGACAGCCGGTCGGTCGGTGGCCTGCGACAACGGGTGCCGCGGTCGACGCCCTGCCGGCGACCGTTCCCGGGCGGCGCTCAGCGCCCGCCCGGGACGGCGAGGTAGTGGTCGAACCAGGCGATGGTGCGGCGCGTGGCGTCGTCCCAGTCGTGCGGGTCCTGCATGCCGTGGCCCTGTCCCGGATAGACGACGAACCGGGTCGGGCGGTGGAGGGCCTGCAGGTCGTGCCAGAACTCGAGGCTCTGCCCGATCGGGCACTCCTCGTCGTGGTCGCCGCCGAACAGGAACACCGGCGTGTGCACGGAGCGGACAAAGGCGATCGGCGACTGCGACAGGTAGAGCGGCAGGGCCTGGAACGACGGGGCGCCGAACAGGGCCAGGTCGGCCTTCTCCACCCCGGTCGAGCCGTCGAGGGAGATCCAGTCGGAGATGCCGGCGCCGGACACGATGGCGTGGAAGCGGTCGGTCCGGGCGGCTGCCCACAGCGCCATGTAGCCGCCGTAGCTGTAGCCGAACAGGCCCAGGCGATGGTCGTCGATCGGCGCCAGCTTCTCCACCGCGTCGACGCCGGCCAGGATGTCGCGCAGCGGCCCGGGCCCGAGATCGCGCACGTCTGCGGCGGCGAACGCCTCGCCCCGCCCGAACGAGCCGCGCGGGTTGGGCAGGAACAGGTCGTAGCCGGCGGCCAGGAGGTCGATCCTGAAGCCGCGCCCCGGGAAGGTCGGCTGGGCGGCGGCGGAGGGACCGCCATGGACGTCGACCACCATCGGGCGGGGACCAGGCTGCGGGTGCAGCGGCTGCAGGAGCCAGCCGTTCCCGGTGGCGCCGTCGCCGCTCCAGGACACGCTGCGCGCGGTCCAGCGGGGCTGCACCTGGTCGTTGTCGTGGCTGACCGGGCGCCAGCGGCCGACCGGTCCCGCCACCAGTGCGCCCGGCCGGGTCGGGGTTTCCAGGATGCCGGCGGTGACGGTCCCGGCGCAGGCGATCGAGGGGTTCTCGTTGTCGACGCTCAGGCGGGCCTCGTCCGCCCAGGCGCCGGTCTCGCGGCCGTCCCGGTCGAGGCGGACGAGGCCGGTGCGCGATCCCTCGATGTTGCTGGCCAGCAGGGACGGGCCGCAGGACCAGTTCAGGCCGGTGAAGCTGCGCCGGCTGCCGGGCGTCAGGTTGCGTGCGGCGGTCCCGCCCTCGACCGGTGCACTCCACACGTCGCCGCCGGTCGAGCCGAAGTCGCTCATCACGCCGACGATGAAGGCGACGCTGCGTCCGTCCGGCGAGACCACGGGGTCGGCCACCTGCTGCTGGTAGGAGCGGGGGGCGAACAGGACGCGCGGCGTGCCGCCGGCAGCCGGGAAGGCGAGCAGCTTCGCCACATACCAGTTCCGGTCGCCGTTGCCGGGTGCGGCAGTGCCGACGAAGCCGGCGCCGTCGCGGGTCCAGTCGTACTCGTAGACGAACAGGTCCGGGGGAGAGACGAGGTCGAGCGACGTGCCGTGGAGGATGCCGATCCGCTGCTCGTCCTCGTGGGCGCCGATCTCGCCGCTGAGGGCGGCGGCAGCTTCCGTCGCGCCGATCTCCTTGTGCGCGTCGGCGACCGCGAGCACGGCGAGGCGGCCGTCCGGGGAGAAGCGCGGGCTGTTGAGCGTGCCGGCGTAGGCCAGCAGGAGGCGGGGATGCGACCCGTCCGCGTCGGCCGCCTCGACGCGCCACGCGGGAAGCGGGGCCGGCGTGGACGCAGTTCTCGCCTGCTGCGTGGGCTTGGTCGTGTCGTGCAGCAGGAAGACCAGGCCCTGCCCGTCCGGACGCCAGACCGGCTGGCTCGGCTCGCAGTCCGGGACGTCGCCGCACGGCAGGGACACGACCGTCCTCGCACCGCCGGGAACGTCGCGGATCACCAGGCGTGCGGTCTTCTTCGCGCCGGGATCGGGAAGGTCGTCGGTCTCGACGTCGGCCAGCCTGCTGCCGTCCGGCGAAAGCGAGGGCGTGCTGAAGCCGTGCTGGAGCAGCGGCGGGGCGGCTGCGTGTTCGGACGCCGCCATCGCGGCCGCAGCGGAGGCCGCGAGGATCGCCTGGGCAAGAAGACAGGGCAGGCGGGCGCTGCGTCCGGCCATCAGCGGGGCTCCTTCGATCTGGCGAGGACAGGGATCATGAAGCGGGTCGGGTCGAGGCGGGCATCGCCTGCTAGACGTCCAGCGCGCCCTGGCTGGTGGCGTCGCGCTCCACCCGGACCAGGCGCTCGCCGTCGGCAAAGGCGAGGCTGAGCCGGGCGCCGGGGCGCAGGTCGGCGCCAATGGTCACCGGATGGCCGGCCTGGTCACGCACCAGCACGTAGCCGCGTGCCAGCACCGCTTGCGGCGACACCGAGTGGAGCCGGGCCGTCAGGCCCCCCAGGATCGCGGTCCGCTCGCGCAGCGTGGCGGCGGCGTCGCGCAGCGCCTGGCGCAGCCCGGCCTGCAGGCCGGCGCCGGTCACCAGGAGGCGTCCGCGCCGGATCTCGATCGCCTGGAGCGGGTCCGGCATCGGCCGCTCGGCCGCGGCCAGTGCCGTGCGCCGCGCGGCCAGCAGCGCCGGCAGGGCGCGGCGCAGCGCGCCCTCGGCCAAGGCGAGCTCGCCGCGGCGGCGCAGCACCAGCCGGTGCGGGTCGGTCATCCGCCGCTCCGCCGCGACCAGCGCGGTCCGTCGTGCCGTCAGCAGCGCCGGCAGGGCGCGGCGCAGCTCGCCGGACTGCAGCACGACCCGTCCGCGGCGCATCTCGATCAGCCGGTGCGGGTCCGGCATGTGCCGCTCTGCCGCCACCAGGGCGGTGCGGCGCAGCGCCAGCAACGTCGGCAGCGCCCGCTGCAGCCGGGCCCCGAGCTCACGCAGGGCGTCGCGGCGCGCCGCCACCTGTCCCGGCCCTGCCAGGTCGAGCCGGTGCAGCCGGTCGTCCAGCCGCTGCCGCATGTGGCCCAGCAGCGAGGGCAGGTCGGGCAGCAGCCCGGCGGCGCGGTCGAACCGCAGGCGCAGGCCCTGCGACAGCCGCCCCAGCCCGGCGTCCAGCCGGGCGGCGCGGTGGGCCAGGTCTGACAGCAGCTCGACCCGGGCCGGCACCGCGATCTCGGCGGCGGCGGTCGGGGTGGGCGCGCGCCGGTCGGACACGAAGTCGATCAGGGTGGTGTCGGTCTCGTGCCCGACGGCGGAGATCACCGGGATCCGGCACGCCGCCACCGCGCGCAGCACCGCCTCGTCGCTGAAGGCCAGGAGGTCCTCCAGGCTGCCGCCGCCGCGGGCCACGATCAGCAGGTCCGGGCGGGGGACCGGGGTGCCGGGCCCGGTGCGGCGGTCGAAGCCGGCGATCGCGGCGGCGATTCGGGCGGCGGCGCCCTCGCCCTGCACCGGCACCGGCCACAGCAGCAGCGGGCGGGGGAAGCGGCGGGCGATGGTGGTGCGGATGTCGTGCAGCACCGCGCCCTGCGAGGAGGTCACCAGCCCGATCAGGCGCGGCAGGAACGGCAGCGGGCGCTTGGCGTCGGCGTCGAACAGGCCCTCGGCAGCGAGCTTGAGCCGGAGCCGCTCGATCCGTGCCAGCAGCGCGCCTTCGCCGGCGTACTCCATCCGCTCGACGACCAGCTGGTAGGACGAGCGCTCGCCGTAGGAGGAGATCCGGCCGGTGGCGATCACCTCCAGCCCGTTCTCCGGCTGCAGCCCGAGCCGGGCGACGCCGCCCCGCCACACCACGCCGGAAATCTTGCCGCCCTCGTCCTTGAGCGAGAAGTACAGGTGCCCGGACGGGTAGCGCTTGAACTCGGTGACCTCGCCGCGCACCCGCACGCGGCTGAAGCTGCCTTCCAGCACCCGCTTCACCGCGCCGGAGATCTCCGACACGCTGTACTCGGGCACGTTGGAACCAGGGGGGGAGGCGGGCGCCGGTTCGTTCATCGGTCCAGGGTATGATAGGAGCGGGCGCGTCGCGAGGGGGCGGTGGGATGCGTGTGCTGCTGGTCGGATCGGGTGGACGGGAACACGCGCTGGCGGTGACGCTGAAGCGCTCGCCGCTGCTGGATGCGCTGTTCACGGCACCCGGCAATCCGGGCACCGCCGGGCTCGGCAGCAACGTGGCGATCGCCACCGACGACGTGGCCGGGCTGGTGGCGTTCGCCCGTGCCGAGCGGATCGACCTGGTGGTGCCGGGGCCGGAAGCGCCGCTGGTGGCGGGGCTGGCCGATGCCTGCGCCGCGGCCGGCATCGCCTGTGCCGGGCCGAGTGCCGCAGCGGCGCGGCTCGAGGGCAGCAAGAGCTTCGCCAAGGCGGTGTGCGACGCGGCCGGCATCCCGACCGCGCGCTGGGAGCGGTTCGAGGACGCGGCCGAAGCACATGACTTCGTGCGACGGCGCGGGGCGCCGATCGTGGTCAAGGCGGACGGGCTCGCGGCGGGCAAGGGCGTGGTGGTGGCGCAGACGGTGGCGGAGGCGGAGGCCGCGATCACGGCGATGATGCAGGACGGCAGCCTGGGCGCCGCCGGGGCGGCGGTGGTGATCGAGGAGTGCCTGGAGGGCGACGAGGTGTCGCTGTTCGCGTTCTGCGACGGCGAGACCGCGCTGCTGATCGGGGCGGCGCAGGACCACAAGCGGATCGGCGAGGACGACACCGGCGCCAACACCGGCGGCATGGGGGCGGTGTCGCCGCCCGCGTTCTTCGACCGGGACACGCAGGAGCAGGCGCTCGACCTGCTGGTGCGACCGATGCTGCGCGAGATGAACCGGCGCGGCACGCCGTTCCGGGGCGTGATCTTCGCCGGGCTGATGCTGACCCCAGACGGGCCGGAACTGATCGAGTACAACGTGCGGCTGGGCGATCCGGAAGCGCAGGCGCTGCTGCCGCGGCTGCGCTCGGACCTGCTGCCGGTGCTGGCGGCGCTGGCGGACGGGCGGCTGGGCGAGGCCCGGCTGCACTTCGCGGACGAGGCGGCGGTCGCGGTGGTGCTGGCCGGGCGCGGCTATCCCGGCACGCCCGCCACCGGAGCACCGATCGGCGGCATCGAGCGGGCCGAGGCGATGCACGGCGTGCACGTGTTCCAGGCGGCCACTGCGCGGAGCCCGGATGGGGTCCTGGTCGGCGCGGGAGGACGGGTGCTGACGGTGGTTGGGGTGGCGCCGGATCTGGGCGAGGCGCGCGACGCCGCCTATGCCGGGGTGGCGGCGATCGAGTGGCCGGACGCGGTGTGGCGGCGCGACATCGGCGTGCGCGCGCTGGTACGGGCGCTGGCGGCGCGGCACGCGCTGTAGCGGCTGGATCCGTCAGTCGGAGGCGCCACGTTCGATGGGCGGTGGAGGTCCTCGACCGTGACGACCGTCTTTCGCCCTACAGCGGATATCCAGATGTTTCGGGCCGCCTCCCGAAGTTGACAAGGGCGCGCCTGAAGCAGGTACCGCTGGACGGCGCGCGGGCGTGTCCTGAGGTTGCGGAACCGGACCTGTGGCTGTCCACTTCCGTGGCGATGAAGTCGGCGCGGGTGATCCATCCTTTAGCGCCGCTTCCCCATGCTGTCCCTGTTCTGGGAACGGTGGCCCCAACGCCATCCTCGGCTTCCGGCACAGGCGGCCCGAGACGATGGGCCACAGCGGACGGGCAACCTGCACGGGGATCGCGCGCTGGAACGGCGCGCCGTCAGCTCGGCAGCTCCTCGAAAAGCGTCGCCAGGCCGCAGCACCCCGTCGTGGCATTGCCGCCGCCTTGAGCGACGTAGCGCTCATGCGGGCACCATCCTCTGCAAAAGCCGAAATATGGACAGGAGGCTTCCTGCAACGCGGCGGCCTCGCGGTTCGCGGCCCGTATCGCCGCGAGCCGGGGACTGCGCTCGAAGTCGGCGAAGTCGGCGTTCATGATGTTGCCGATCGTGTAGTCGGCATCGCCGTGGTACTTGTCGCAATGGCTGACGTTACCATCCGCCTCGATCGAATAGTATCTGCCCGCACAGTCACCCGCGAACTCGCAATAGGCCACAGGGCGCCGGGACACCGCGGCTTTCAGGGTCTGCAGCTCGCGAACAAGGAGGGGCGGATCGGGTGAGGCGCGAAGCGATCGCTCGACGTCGAGCAGAAGACGGATGTAGTCGGAAACGGGGAAGACGGAGTCGCCCGGCCGCCCTCCTCCTGCTGCAGGCCGCACGGCGAGAAGGCTCACCGCGCTGATCCCCTCGGCACGAAGGAACGCGATCAGCTCGTCCGCACCGAGCTTGAGATGCCGTGGTCCCACCACCATCAGGATGCCAGGGGTCAGGCCGGCGTTGCGCAGGGCGGCTATCCCACGCCGTACGCGCGCGAAGGTGCTTCCTCCTCTCGCATCCGGTCGCATCTCGTCATGGAGGAAGGCAGGCCCGTCGATACTGATGCCGACACCGAAGCGGTAGCGCGCCAGGAACCTCACCCAGGACGCGTCCATGCGTGTGCCGTTGCTCTGCAGGGCGTTGCTGATGCGCTGCCCTGGACGCCGGAAGCGGGCCTGCAGCCACAGGAATTGCAGGAACCGCTTCGGCTTGATGAGCGTGGGCTCGCCGCCGTGCCAGACCACGTCCACATGAGCATGCGAGGAGGTGCCGAACACCTTGCGGAACAGCGTGGCCATGACGCGCAAGTGCATCGTGCGGCCTGGACCCGTGGCCCAATCGTGACAGTACGTACAACGGAGATTGCAGAGCCTCGTGAGCTTGATGATCAGGGTGATGCCCGTCCGCTGTGTCGTCGGCGAAGGTGGAGCCTCGTACTCCAGGTGCTCGACAAGCTCGATCTCTTCGGAAGAGAAGACAGCCTCGATCGGCCAGGTCGACAGCGCTCCCAGCGGATCAAGCGCCCGGCGCAGCAGCACGTCGAGCGCAAGCACCTCCTGGGGAGACAGGGTCGAGGCCGCGTCGCGGAGCTCCTGCGCGGGAGACTGCATCACCAACTCGAAGCGACCAGAGCCGGTACGGCGCTTGGTTGGAGCGAACGCAGCCTCAAGGGCGGCAGGATGGCCGAGATAGGTCAGCGTGTCGGCGACCGCGATCTCGTTCGGCAGCAAGGGCTCGTCGACGCGCTCGGCCAGAAGATCGAATACGTGACTGTTCAGGCTTCGCCGCGAAAGGCGTCCCAGCAGCTCGCGCCCCGCCTTCAGCGCCGAGGCTTCGATGATCGCAGGCTTGGCCGAACTGGCGCCGAACGGTTCTTCGAGCTGGAAACGTTCCATGACCTGCCTCGGCTCCACGACAGAGTCGTGAAGGCCGGGCGGCTCAGGACAGGTGCATTATCTTTGTCCAGGCCCCGGTCGAGTCGACAAGATCGGGATTAATATCACCGGCGACGAACCTGAAGGTGCTTCCCGGACCGTTGCTGAAAGCCTCCCTGAAGCCTGCCGAAAGCGAGGGCAGGTTCTCCAAGTCGGACGTGTCCGGTTCCGGATCGGCAGTCCTTCCGGTTGTGGAACCCCGAATGGCTTCCCCTGCAAGCTCGAACGCAGCAAGCAGGATGTGCTGCTCCCTGCCCGTCAGGACCGGGGCGAACTGGTCCAGTTTCGTCGCGAGACCTTCGATGTCGTCCTGCGACAGGTGGACTTCGATCTGCATGGTTGATCCTCCAGGGAAGCAAGCCAAACACAAGGTTCAGTCAGTCCGCATCAGGAACAATGAAATAATCGTTTTCCGGGTCGGAGTCTAGAATTTGTCGGGAGCCCGTACTTCTCGGCCTCAGCATCGCTCGATCGCTCCTGGCGCGGGATCCACCGTGTCGTCGGCAAGGTGGTCCTGTCGGGTCGGTTGGGCGGGACGGGATGAAGGTCCGGCTTCCTGGCCCTCAATCCGGAAACGGACCGTCCGGTTCCGGCCAACAGCTGCCGTCGGCGTCCCGCGGCGCGAGTGTCCGGGAAGGGGTGGCTGCAGGCCTGATCGGGTCGGGATCCCCAGAACGGGGCGGGTCACAGCAGCCGGCTGGCGAAGGACACGGCCGTCAGCATCGCCGCCAGCACCAGGAACGCGATGGGCAGGCTCGCGAGGTGCGCGATCGCGCCGATCCCGGCCGGGCCGGCCAGGATGCCGGCATAGCCCAGGGTGGTCATCGCCGGCACCGCGACGGTTTCGGGCATCGCGTCCTGCTGGCCGACGGCGGTGAACAGCACCGGGACGATGTTGGCGCAGCCGAGGCCGACCAGGGCGTAGCCGCCGAGCGCTGCCGGCCAGGACGGCACGGCGGTCGCGACCACGAAGCCGAGCGCCGCGCACAGGCTGCCCGCGAGCAGCACCCGTCGGCGGCCGAGCCGGTCCACGATGCGGTCGCCGGCGAGGCGGCACAGCGTCATGGTCGCGGCAAAGGCGGCGTAGCCCAGGCCGGCGCGGGAGGCGGCGACGTGGCGGACCGACGACAGGAACACGCCGCTCCAGTCCAGCACCGCGCCCTCGGCCAGGAACAGCACGAAGCACAGCAGGCCGAACACGAGCACGATTCCGTGCGGCACCGCGAAGGCCGGCCCCTCGCTGCGGGCGCCGTAGGGCAGCAGGTGGCGCGCCGAGGCCGCCAGGGCGGCGAGGATGCCGAGCGACGCGCACAGGGTGGCGATGAGCGGCGAGGCGCCGGCGCTCAGCAGCGCCGCCATGCCGCCGGCGCCGAGGATGCCGCCCAGGCTGTACAGGCCGTGGAAGCCCGACATCATCGCCCGGCCGCTGCCGCGCTCGACCAGGATGGCCTGGATGTTCATGGCCACGTCCACCGCGCCGATCGCGGCGCCGAACGCCGCCAGCGCCAGCGCCAGCCGGGGGATCGAGCCGAGCGTCGCCAGCAGGGGGAGCACCGCCGCGACCGCCAGCGCCGCGCCGACGATTACGCTCCGGCAGCCGAACCGGCCGGCGAGCGCTCCCGCCACCGGCATGGTGACGATGGAGCCGATCCCCAGGCAGAGCAGGAGCAGGCCGAGCGTGCCGTCGCTGGTGCCGGTGCGCGCCTTGGCGAACGGCACCAGCGCCGCCCAGGCCGCGCTGCCGAAGCCGGTGAGCAGGAAGGCCAGGCGCGTGGCGCGCTGCTCGGGCGGGCCCGGCAGGGGCGGCCGGGTGCCGGTCAAGGGCGGAAGGTCCGGGGGATGCCGATGCCGGGCATGGCGACCGGCGCGGGCGGTGCCAGACGCGCAGGGCGTGCCGGCTGCGCCTGTCGGCGGCGGAAAGGCCGCCGCCCGTCCAGCATGGATCCTGTCGGGTCGATCATGGCTGCTCCCGGAGTCGACGGGAGCGTGCGGCATCGCGCGGTGCCGGACCAGGGATGGCTGCGATCAGGCGGGCGGGTCCCGCCGGGTTCGGGCGCTTGCGCCGAGGTCGCACCATGGCCTTGCCGGACATGGCCATCCGGGGCTGGTACGGCGCGATGACGTTCCTGGAAGCCCTGCTGCTGCTGCTGTTCGCGGCCGTGATGCTGCTGCAGGTGGCGCGCCGGCTGTCGCTCCCGTATCCGGCCATGCTGGCGGCGGTGGGCCTGCTGATCGCGCTGGTCCCGGGCTCGCCCACCGTGACCATCCAGCCGGCGACGGCGCTCGCCTTGTTCGTCGCGCCGGCGCTGCTCGACGCCGCCTATGACTTCCCGCCCGGTGCCGCCCGCCGCTACTGGGCGCCGCTGGTGGCGCTGGCGGTGATGGCGGTGCTGGCCACGACGGGGGCGGTCGCCTTCATCGGCTGGCGGTTCGCCGGCCTGCCGGTCGCCGCCGCGGTGGCGCTGGGCGCGATCGTGGCGCCGCCAGACGCGGCGGCGGCGGTCGCGGTGCTCGGCACGGTGTCGATCCCGCGCGCCACCCAGGTGGTGCTCACCGGGGAGAGCCTGTTCAACGACGCCACCGCCCTGCTGCTGTTCGAGGCGGCGCTGGCGGTCCAGTCCGGCGGCGGCGGCCTCGCCCTGCCGGTCGCCCTGCACATCGCGGCCGCCGCGCCGGGCGGCGTGCTGTTCGGGGTCGGCTGCGCGTTCGTGCTCCGCTGGGGCGACCGCTTCGTGACCGGCACGCTCGGCGGCAACCTGCTGCAGTTCGTCAACACGATCCTGATCTGGACGGTGGCGCAGCACCTCGGGCTGTCGGCCGTGCTCGCCGTGGTCGCCTTCGGCATGACGCTCGCGCGGTTGTCGGACCCGCACGCGTCGCCCCGGATGCGGGTCCACTCGTATGCGGTCTGGAGCTCGGTGGTGTTCGTGCTGAACGTGCTCGCGTTCCTGCTGATGGGCATGCAGGCGCGCGTCATCGTCGGCCACATGACGCCCGGCCGCCTGCGCGATGCGCTCGGCTTCGCCGGCCTCGTGGTCGGCGCGGTGATGGTCGTCCGTTTCCTCGTGGTGGTCGGCTTCAACCGGCTGGCCGCCTGGCGCCAGAGAGGGCGCGAGGAGGCGGACCCGGCCAGGATCCGGCAGGCGGTCCTGGTCGGCTGGAGCGGCATGCGGGGCCTGGTGACGCTGGCGACCGCGTTCGCCCTGCCGGCCGCTCTCCCGCAGCGCGACGAGGTGGTGCTGGCGGCGTTCTCGGTGGTGCTGGCGACGCTCGTGGTGCAGGGGCTGACGCTGCGTCCGTTGATCCGCCTCCTCGGGCTCGACCAGGCGGGCGGGCTGGAGCGCGAGCTCGCGGAGGCGCGGGCGGAGCTGGCGACGGTCGCGCTGCACCGGCTGCGGGACGAGACCGGGCCGGACGCTGAGATGCTGCGCACCGGCTATGCGGTCGAGCGCGACGCGGCGGCCGATGCGTCGGGTGCTGCGCGGCTGCAGCGGCGCCGCGCGATCGGCCTTGCCGCGATCGCCGCCGAGCGCGAACGGCTCGAAGCGCTGCGGGCCGGGCACAGGCTCGGACCGCAGGCGTACGGGACCCTGCAGGAGGAACTCGACTGGCGTGCGATCACCCTGCTGCCCGACGAGGAGCGGCGCATCGAGGAGGCGTGAGCCGGCTCCCGGAAGGAGCCGGCCCGGTCCGGTCAGGCCCCGGCGGAAGGGTCAGGCGGCCTGGGGCTCCGCGCGCCCGATACCGTCGAGCCTGGCGATCAGCTCGGGCGGCAGCGCGATGTCCGCGGCGGACAGGTTGTCGCGCAGGTGGGCGGGCGACGAGGTGCCGGGGATCAGCAGGATGTTGGGCGCGCGGTGCAGCAGCCAGGCGAGCGCCACCTGCATCGGCGTGGCACCGAGCTCCGCCGCCACCTCCGACAGCACCGTCGACTGCAGCGGGCTGAAGCCGCCGAGCGGGAAGAACGGCACGTAGGCGATGCCGTCGGCCGCCAGCGCGTCGACCAGCGCGTCGTCCTCGCGGTGGGCCAGGTTGTACAGGTTCTGCACGCAGACGATCGGGGCGATGCCGCGGCCCTGCGCGACCTGGGTGGGGGTCGCGTTGCTCAGGCCCAGGTGCCGGATCAGGCCCTGTCGCTGCAGCTCGGCGAGCGCGGTCAGCGGCGCCTCGATCGAGCCCTCGCTGGGGCCGTGGTTGTCGCCGCCCATGATGCGCAGGTTGGCCACCTCCAGCACGTCGAGCCCGAGGTTGCGCAGGTTGTCGTGCACGGCACTGGTCAGCTCGGCGGCCGACATCGCCGGGTTCCAGGAGGCGTCGGCGCCGCGCTTGGCGCCGAGCTTGGTCACGATCACCAGGTCGTCGGGATACGGGTGCAGCGCTTCCCGGATCAGCTGGTTGGTGACGTGCGGGCCGTAGAAGTCGCTGGTGTCGATGTGGTCGACGCCGCTCGCCACCGCCTCGCGCAGCACGGCGCGCGCGGTGTCGGGATCCTTGGCCGGGCCGAACACCCCCGGGCCCGCGAGCTGCATGGCGCCGTAGCCGAGCCGCTTCACCGAACGGGTGCCGAGGGGGAAGGAGCCTGCGGTGTCGAGGGTCGTCATGTCTTTTCTCCGTCTGCCGATGGGGGTGATATGGACCTTCGCCTTCCGCGCGATAATCCTGGCCAGCCGGCACAGGCTGTACGGGTATCCGGACAATGGCGATCGACCTCCAGGACCTCGCGGCGTTCGTCGCGGTGGCGCGGGCGAGCGGGTTCCGCGACGCGGCCAAGGCGGGCGGCGTGTCGGCGTCGGGGCTGAGCGAGGCGGTGCGTCGGCTGGAGGCGAAGCTGGGGGTGCGGCTGCTCAACCGGACCACGCGCAGCGTGGCGCCGACCGAGGCGGGGGCGCGGCTGCTCGAGCGGCTGCTGCCGGTGCTCGGCGAGGTCGAGGCGGCGCTCGACGTAGTGAACGCCTTCCGCGACCGCCCGGCAGGCACGCTCAGGCTCAACGTGCCGGGCAGCGCCGCGCGCCTGGTGCTGCCGGCGATCGTGCCGCGGTTCCTGAAGGCGTATCCCGAGATCCGGCTCGAGGTGGTGGTGGAGGACGGCTTCGTCGACGTGCTGGCGGCCGGGTGCGACGCCGGGATCCGTTACGACGAGCGGCTGGAGCAGGACATGATCGCGGTGCCGATCGGGCCCCGGGTGCAGCGCTTCACCACCGCGGCCGCACCGGCCTATCTGGACGCGCATGGCCGTCCCGCCCACCCGCGCGACCTGCTCGGCCATGCCTGCCTGCGCGGCCAGTTCGCCAGCGGCAGCATCCCGCCCTGGGAGTTCGAGCGGGACGGCGAGGTGGTGCGGATCGAGCCGTCCGGACCGCTGCTGGTGCGGCTGGGGGCGGCGGTGGACCTGGCGGTGGACGCGGCGCTGCAGGGGGTGGGCATCATCCACCTGTTCGAGGACTGGCTGCGGCCGCATCTCGACCGCGGCGCGCTGGAGCCGGTGCTGGAGCAGTGGGCGCAGCCGTTCTCCGGACCGTTCCTGTACTATCCCGGGCGCCGCCACCTGCCGGCGCCGCTGCGGGCGTTCGTGGACTTCGTGAAGGAAGGGGACGGCGTCGGGAGCAGTCCTGCACCCGTTGCGGCTGACGGGCCCGCCCTGGCCGCTGCCTCGCGGCCGGTCATCCCAGGAAGCCGATGATGGCGGCCGCGATCTCGGATGCGTGGGTCTCGAGCGCGAAGTGGCCGGTGTCGAGGAAGCGGATCTCGGCGTCGGGAAGGTCGCGTCGGTAGGCTTCGGCTCCCGCCGGCAGGAAGAAGGGATCGTTCCTGCCCCAGATCGCCAGGAGCCTCGGTTGATGCCGGCGGAAGTACGCCTGGAAGCCGGGATAGAGCGCCACGTTGCTGGCGTAGTCGCCGAACAGGTCGAGCTGGATCTCGTCGACCTCCGGGCGCTGGATGTAGCAAGCGTCGAGCGTGCTGCCGTCCGGCGAGACCGCCCGGGGATCAGGAACGCCGTGGGTGTACTGCCAGCGGATGGAGTCCGGCGTCAGCAGCGCGCGCAACGCCTGCCGGTTGGCCTCGCTCGGGTCGCGCCAGTAGCGCTGGATGGGGTTCCAGCCGTCGCTCAGCCCTTCGGCGTAGGCGTTGCCGTTCTGCGACACGATGGCGGTGATCCGCTCCGGATGCGCCAGGGCCAGGCGCAGGCCGGTGGGTGCGCCGTAGTCGAAGACGTAGATCGCGAAGCGGTCGAGTCCCATCACCTCCGTGAAGCGGCCGGCCACCCTGGCCAGGCTGTCGAAGCTGTAGGTGAAGTCCCTTCGCGTGGGCCGCGCCGACAGGCCGAAGCCCGGCAGGTCGGGGGCCACGAGGTGGAAACGGTCGGCCAGGAGCGGGATCAGGTCGCGGAACATGTGGCTCGCGCTCGGGAAGCCGTGCAGCAGCAGCAGCGTCGGCTTCGAGCGGTCTCCGGCCTCGCGGTAGAAGACCTCGTAGCCGTCGACGTCGGCGGTCCGGTAGCTCTGCTGTGTCATGGGTCGTCTCCTGGCTGCCTGCCGCCGGATCGACCGGGCGGCGGGTCGGTCGGGCAGGAGATGCTCCTTCCCCGGCGGACACATAATCGGGCAGACTTGGAAACCATTCCTCCGGAAACTGGAAAGGCGGATGGACCGCTTTGAGGCCATGGCGATGCTGAGGGAGGCCGTCGACCGCGGGAGCCTTTCGGCCGCAGGCAGGGCGCTCCGGGTTCCGGTGCCGACGCTCAGCCGGAAGATCTCGGAGCTGGAGGCCCGGCTCGGGGCACGGCTGCTGATCCGCACGACACGCAGGCTCGCCCTCACCGACGCGGGCGCCACCTACCTGGCGGCGGCGCGGCGCATCCTCGACGAGATCGACGGCGCGGAACGCGAGGCGGCCGGCGAGTTCGCGGAGCCGAAGGGAGAGCTCGTGGTCACCGCTCCGCTCCATTTCGGGCGACTGCACGTCCTGCCGGTGGTGGCCGACTTCCTGGCGCTGTTTCCCGCGATCAACGTCCGGCTCCGTCTCGTGGACCGCAACGTTGTCCTCGTCGATGACCATGTCGACGTGGCGGTGCGCATCGGCAGGCTGGACGACAGCACGATGGTCGCGACGCGGATCGGCTCGATGCGGACGGTGTCCTGCGCGAGCCCTGGCCTGCTCGCCCGCCACGGCGTTCCGGCCGCGCCGCAGGACCTTGCGGGCCTTCCCGTCGTCGCCGTGGATGCCCCGATGCCGGGACCGGCAGCCCCGGGCGACGTCGCGCCGGTGCCGCGCCTGTCCGTGACCACAACCGAGGCGGCGGTGCAGGCGGCGATCCTCGGCATCGGGGTCGCCCGGCTGCTGCACTACCAGGTCGCGGAGGCGGTCGAGGCCGGGGCGCTGCGGATCGTCCTCGGGGCGTTCGAGCCGGAGCCGGTGCCGGTCCACCTGGTCCACGCGGTGCGCGGCCAGCTGCCGCTCAAGATGCGCCGCTTCCTCGACTTCGCGGCGCCGCGGATGCGCGAGCGGCTGGACGGGCTCGCCTCCGCCGCGCGCGAGGCCTGAACGCCGTTCACGTTCGGCCATGGAATCCCGGAAGCCGCAGGATCAGCCGAGGACCCGCCCCGGTCGGCGCTTAACCGGTCGTTCATCCTGGTGCCCTATCCTGCGAAGCCGGAACACCACCGGCAGCAACGGGCCATGAGCGAGAAACCTTGCCCGGTCTCGAGCCGGTTCGAGTTCGACGTCGAGCAGGCGCTTCGTCATGTCCGCCTGGACCTGGACTACATCCAGCACGGAGGGTCCGGCGTTCTCGACCGCGACCTGCGGAACGAGCCGTTGAAGCCGATGACGGTCGCGCGGCGCATCGTCAAGACCGCCGGCCTGGCGGGTCCGACCGACCTGGCGAGCCAGCGCCCGGACGTCCCGTCGAGCTGGGATGCGGAACGGGCGCAACGGGCTGCGGCGCTCGCGGTGCTCGTCTACCTGATCCTGACCGGGCGTCTGCCCGACGCCAGGCAGATCAGGCGGATCATCACCTGACAGGGGGCGCCGCGGTGTCCGCGTCCCGGCTGCAACCGTGCATGGGTCCGGCGGCCCGACTGCCCCGGTTCACTGCCATCCCCTGGACTGCTAGAAGCCGGGAGGTCAGACGAGGACCCGTCATGCCCGCCCCCACGCCCGCGTCCGATCCGGGCCAGCCGCGCCAGAGCCCGCAGCGGCGCGGCGTCTGCCTGGTGATCTCGGCCCCGTCGGGGGCGGGCAAGAGCACCATCGCCAACGCCCTGCGCGCCGCCGAGCCGGAGCTGATGCACTCGGTCAGCGCCACCACGCGGGCGCCGCGTCCGGGCGAAACCGAGGGGGTGCACTACTACTTCCGCACCCCGGAACAGTTCGCCGCCATGGCCGAGGAGGGCGCGCTGCTGGAATCGGCCACCGTGTTCGGGCGCGGCTACGGCACCCCGCGGGCGCCGGTGGAGGCGTGCCTCGGCTCCGGGCGGGACATGGTGTTCGACATCGACTGGCAGGGCCACCGCCAGCTGCGGGGCGCCCTGCCGGGCGACGTGGTCAGCGTGTTCGTGCTGCCACCCTCGCTCGGCGTGCTGGAACAGCGGCTGCGTGCGCGGGCCGCCGACGACCCGTCCGAGATCGGGCGGCGCATGGAGGCCGCCCGCGACGAGATCGCGCACTGGCAGGAGTTCGACCACGTGGTCGTCAACGACCGGCTGGAGCAGGCGATCAACGGCGTGCGCGCGGTGCTGAACGCGGCCCGCCTCGCCCTGCCGCGCCAGACCGGCGTGGCGGCGTTGGTGCGAAGCTTCGGCTGACGCGGGGTCCGGACGATGGACTTCTCGGACCTCTGCGTGCTGTGCGTCGGCGACGTGATGCTGGACCGCTACCATTACGGCGCCATGGAACGGATCTCGCCCGAGGCGCCGGTGCCGGTGCTGCGGCTGATCCGCACCCGGGAGATGCCTGGCGGGGTCGGCAACGTCGCGCACAACATCCTGTCGCTCGGCGGGCGGGCGATCCTGGTGGGACTGGTCGGCGAGGACGAGGCCGGGCTGGCGCTGCGCCGGCTGCTGGCCGGCATGGCGGGGCTGACCGACGCCACGGTCGCGACCAGGGCGCGGCCCACGGTGTGCAAGACCCGGTTCGTCGCCGCCAACCAGCAGGTGGTGCGCGCCGACGAGGAAAGCCGGCTGACGCTGCAGCCGGACGAGCAGGCTGCGCTGGTCGCGGCACTCGACGCGCATGCGGACCGGGCCTCGGTGCTGCTGCTGTCCGACTACGGCAAGGGGGTGCTGGGCCCGGCGGTGATCGCCCATGCGGTGGGGCTGGCGCGGGCGCGTGGGATCGCGGTGTTCGTGGACCCGAAGTCGCGCGACTTCCGGCGCTACCGCGGCGCCACCTGCATCACGCCCAACGCGCGCGAGCTGGGCGAGGCGTCGGGGCTCCCGGCCGAGGACGAGGCGGAGGTCGAGCACGCGGCGCGCGCGGTGATGGCCGAGGCGGAGGCCGAGGCGATCCTGGCCACCCGGTCGGAAAAGGGCATGATCCTGGTCGAGCGCGACGGGGCCGCGCATGCGGTGCGCTCGCGTGCGCGGGAAGTGTTCGACGTGTCGGGCGCCGGCGACACGGTGATCGCGGCACTCGCGCTGGCGCACGCCTCGGGCCGGTCGCTGGAGCAGGCGATGCACATCGCCAATGCCGCCGCCGGCGTGGTGGTGGGCAAGCTCGGCACCGCCACCGCGGACCTGGCCGAGGTGATGGAGGAGCTCGACCTCGCCGACCAGGAGCTGGGCGACGCGCCGGGCGAGGGGGGCGTCGCCGGCCTGTCCTCCCCTGGCTTGTCGTCGCTGCCGCGCGTGCAGGGGCTGGTGGCGCGCTGGAAGGCGCAGGGGCTGTCGGTCGGCTTCACCAACGGCTGCTTCGACATCCT